>CAYIHX010000036.1:0-38080 GCA_964363305.1 uncultured Bacteriovoracaceae bacterium
CCCGAGAGTGAAGCGCTGCATAATCGGGATGTGGAACCCAACCATAGGGCCAAATCCAAATGCCCACTCATCACGGGACGCCTCAATACCCAGAACATTAGCGGTCCGGTATTGATAAACCGCTCCCGCTTTCATCCCGACTGACAACCATTGCAGAACCACCACGTCCCCACCCGGATGATACTCAAGACGTAAGAGGCCGGATATTCGCTGCTGACGGATGTCCACGAGCACCTTATGTCGGTAGCCTTCCACGGCATAGCCAAGCTCCGGCCCCAGATGAAGGCCCTCAAAGAGAACGCCCGAGCCATAGATCGAAACCTGCGGCCCCCAATTAGTTCGATCACTCGTGCCAAACGCCGAGCCAAGAGTCACCCCCACGTCCGAGTAAGCAACTCGGGCCCGCACCCCTTCCTTGCTTTCCTGGGTCGTTGAGCCACCCTTCACACCGTCCTCGGCGAATGACGACAACGGAAGCAAGCTGGCCATGCAGGCTGCCGCGAACACTACCATCTCTTTTTTTTGCATAAATCCCTCAGAGAGCGGGCCCCGTTCAGTTGACTGTCGGTCAGCCCACGCCCTCATCTTTCTTCCTTAACGGAGAATCTTTCGCCCCTGGATCACCCGGATAATCACGGAAATAACCGCAACCACGAGCAGAAGATGCACCAACCCACCCAATGTGTAGCCGGCACCCAACCCAAGAAGCCACATCACGATCATAATGACAGCAAGTGCCTCAAGCATACCTCACCCCCTTCAGAGCGACGCCTTAAAATCCTTGTACTCTTGTTCAGCCTTCTCCTTGGCATAACCGTAAACCTTCTGAATCTTGCCGGCGATGCTCTCCATGTTCCCCTTGGCTTCGTCGATGTCGTTGTCCGTCAGCTTCGCCCACTTGGTTTTGATCTTTCCTTTGAGGTCCACCCAGTTGCCTTGAACCGTATCCTTATTCATAAAACCCTCCTCGATTTGCTTAGTTTTCTCTTGTTGATGATTTACAGAGCAAGCTTCAGGCCATGGATAGCAAAATGAATAAATACGGACGATTAGCGAACACACCCTCTTCGCCGGTCTCGTCAATCGGGCAATTTCACCCAAAGCCTGAAACAATTCGCCCCGGCCGCTGAGTCACCCCGCCTCGGGGGTCTGGTCGAAAACAGTATCCTGCAATTTGCGATACAAGGTCTTGCGGTCGATGCCCAACAAACGAGCAGCGCGCTCCTTGACGCCATCGCAGCGAATCAGAACTTCCTGAATGTGCTTCTGCTCCAACTCCGCAAGGGTCATCGGTGACGCTGCCAACGCCTCAGGATGAACGCTCGTCAATCCTGCCGGACCGATGTAGATATCCGCGCTATCAACCGGCCCTGGAACCGCTAGAGTCTCGAAAAGAATGTCTTCAAGTTGAATGACGCTTCCTCGGGCCATCACGGCCGCACGCTCAACGGCGTTTTCCAGCTCACGGACATTTCCGGGCCAAGAGTTGCCAAGTAACCATTCGGCCACTTGTTTTGAGAACCCACGCAAATCCTTCGAATAACGAGAGGCGAAGATCAGGAGAAAATGGTGGGCGAGAGGCAGAATGTCTTCCTGGCGGTCTCTCAAGTTCGGTAGACGCAAGGGAATCACGTTCAGACGGTAAAACAGATCCTCTCGAAAGCGTTTCTGCTGGACTTCAACAGCCAAATTTCTGAGAGACGCCGCGACAATTCGAACGTCGATATCTCGATAGATGTTTTCGCCCACCCGTTTGACCTTTCGCTCTTGAATGGCACGAAGGAGCTTGGCTTGCAGGTGGAACGGAATATCCCCAATCTCGTCGAGAAACAGCGTCCCCCCGTTCGCCTCCTCGAAAATCCCCACTCGGGCCGCGTCTGCTCCGGTAAAAGAGCCCTTTGCGTGTCCAAAGAGCTCGCTCTCAATAAGGCTCTCCGGAATAGCTGAGCAATTGATGGGAATGAACGCTTGGCCAGCGCGTTTGCTCGAGCGATGAATGAGGCGCGCGAAGACTTCTTTCCCTGTTCCGCTTTCACCCGTCAGCAGAACCGTCGCGTCGCTACCCGCGACTTGCTTAGCTAAAGCAACCGCCCTGAGAAGCGCCGGGCTCTTTACGATGAGTTCAGATCCGATCTGATCGAGGACGATCCTCTTCTTGAGGGTCTCATTCTCCTGCTTGATCCGCGCAAAGTGCAGCGTCCGCTGCAAGACCATGTTCATGTGCAAAAACTGAACTGGTTTGATGATGTAATCGATCACTCCGACCTCCATCGCCCGAATAGCCAAGGCTACGTCACTACTCGACGTGGTCACGATGACGGGAAGGTCCGGGTGAATGCTCTTGATTTGCCGCGTGAGCTCGATGCCGTCCATCTCGGGCATCATCAAATCAGTCAGAATCAGATCAAAAGTCGGGTCTTCGCCGACGCTGCCCCGCAATACAGTAAGGAGCTCTTCCGCTTTCAAAAAATGAACAATCTGGATTTTTCTCGGCTTGTAATACTCCACGATCATCTCAGCGAAGCTAACATCATCATCCGCCAAGGCGACCCGGCATTGAATATCGGCCATAGGCCTATATATGCCATCGCAATAATTTTTGCTACAGATTCCAGATATAAAATTTCCGCCCAACATTTTTCAGCTAAAAATGAAATCCGAGGCCAATGTAGTCAACGCAAGCCAGACAATCGCGGGATAGGCGTGATCCAGCACTTTGGCCACCCCATTATATGCATCGTTCATAAAATTTCGTTCCATGAATTCCCCCTTGATCGAACCGATTCAAACCTATGAAAAGCAACATGCATGCCAGGTTATTTTGGCCTGTTTAGCCCCATAAACGACAACGCATGCCTTCCGGTTTGGAGGGCACGCGTTGTCATTCTCTGAATCTTCCGTAAGGCGCCTTATCGAGCTTGTGGCGTAATCACTACGTCCACGCGGCGGTTCTGACCCTTGCCATGCGAACTCTTATTCGAAGCCAATGGCTTCTGATAACCGTTTCCAACCGACGTGATGTCAGCCTGAGCGATGGTCGCGGTGGCCACGAGGTAAGCGCTCACCGCCTGAGCGCGGGCAGCCGACAACTTATCGTTCATCGCCTTGCCGCCATCCGAGTCGGTATAGCCCTCGATACTGACCGTGCTCTTGCCGAAACCCTTGATCACTTTCTGGACCTTTGCCATCAAGGGGTAGTTGGCGCTTCTCAGTTCAGACTTGGCGACTGGGAAAATCAGCCCCTTGAGCCGGACCGTCAACGTGTCGCCCTGGCGATAGACCTCGGCTTCTTCGCTGGTGAACTCAGCGCGGGCCGCCTCGTAGCGCTGATCGAAATCACGCGCCAATTCGAGCTTATTCCGTTGGGCAGCCAGCACGTCGACACGCTTGCGTTCGTCGGAAAGCTCCGCTTCCTTGTCGACGACCTGCGCGCGTTCATCCAGCACCTGATTCTGCCCACTCTCAATCTTGAGCGCGAGGTCTTCAGACGAAGTCTTCTTGTTCGCTTTGGAATCGCGGGTGATCTTCAAAAGATGATCCGCGCTCCGCTCGGCATCCATCGACCTAGCTTGGATTTGATCGGTCTCATGCCTATTGGCCACGATGTAAGCGTCAGTGTCCTTGATCTTTTTTTCAGTCTCAGCCAGGCTGCGGACGGCATGGACCTTGGCGCCTTCTTTATCGGCCTGTTCCATCGTCGCGCGTGCCTGCCCCAACGCGTTCTGAGTAATGGCCTTGAGTTCCAGATTGAGATAAGCCGCTTGAAGTTTTCGGCGATTCCTTTCGACTGAGCTGGTATCGTTTTTCTCGATCCGGGAAGTGACGTCTTGAAAATCAGCATCCGCGGACTCAAGCTCCTTCGCAAAAGAAGATCGGGCTCCGACGCTCAGGGCCTGTTTGCGGGCGGCCACTACTTCTTCCATATTCTGAATCACGGCGCTCGAAGCTTCAGTGGCGCGCTCAAGATAGGAGCGGCCAACGGCCACAGCGTGAAGCACGGCCTTCGCGTCCTGTTTTTTGTCCTGGCGTGCCTTCGCCCTGTCCAATGCTTCTTGAGCCTCCTCAAAAGAACTTGGCGCAAGAACATCGGACTGGCTGATCCGGGCCGCGAGGAGATCCGAGTCGAGTCGATGAATTTCCTCAGTGGCGCTTGCCGTATCCGGGAATTCGTTGACCACCGGTCCATGACTGCAGGCGGCAAAACCCACAACTATAAGCGCAGCGGAAATATTTTCTATAAGTTTCAGATGAGGTATCAGTTTCATTCCATTTTTCTCCATTTTGTTTACCATAGGCCGAGCGACCGAAAGGACCCTAGATCAGATGAAGATCGTTTGCAGCCGAGCTCTGCGGCGCGGCCGCTACACTCGGCTGACCCGGTTGAGGCACGCCGCCCTCGCCTTCCATGCGAGAAATTTCCAGCTCGGTCTCGTGGACCTCTCCGCTTTTTTTCCGAAGCCCACTCAATCGTTCATTCACGTCCCCCAACCATTGGCTGGCCAGGGTGACAGGCCGATTAATGGCCCAGATAGCCGCGCTCGTCCTCGAGCGTCCGACGTCGCGAATCAGCCGCCGCGAAAGCCTGTAGTCTTACGCAGCATCTTCTGAAAATGTTGCACATTGGTTTCTGTAAGCATGAGATCTTCCTTTCGAACCATTTCCTGCATGAGTGCCGACATAGCGATTCCCCCTTTTTTGTTTTGCCGATCGAACTGCTTATTCCACTTCACGGAACGGCTGATCCATCTTCAAGTTCCTGGGCCGATCAGCCGGGTTTTCAGCGTCACCTTCGAGATAGCCCGTGCCGAAGTAGAGGGTCTTGTTTTCGACTTTAAAGAGATCAAACCGACCCTGCTGAACCGACTTGATAGGGCAAGTGACGCCACGCGCGGCATTCGTCAAATCCATTTCATCACCGATGGCCCATTCTTCCCGACCACAGAAATCGACGGCATCGACGATTTTTCGGCCCGTCTCGTTTTTGATTTGAATCTTCGCTTCTTCATAGCGCATGTCAATTCCACCGGGCTCCACTGCGGCAAGCACCTCGAAGCGGCCCAGGTATCGGATGTTCGCCGCCTCGGAATCGTTGCGGCAATCGCTTTCGCTGAAGTACCGATACCTTTCAATAAAGGCGTCGCCCGCGAACTCATATTCGACCAGCATCGACACGTCGAAAAGCGAACTTTTGACGCAGTTTGAACGCCAGTTCTCCGTAAGAGCCGGCGCGCGCGCCTCATTTTGGGAAGCGGTGACCAAGTTGTGCGGAGCTTTTTCCCCGCAAGCGGTTACGGCCAGGCCAGTCGCAAGGATGCTGAATGCTATTTTCGTTTTTTTATAAATCATATTTTTCTTTCGTGGATGAGGGTTGTAGAGATTGGACGCAAACAAAAGCAGCTCAAGGCGCTCAGTCGATCTTGTTCCCTGTTTCTTTCAGGTTGGCTCGCGTTTCATCGATCGCATTCTTCGCCTTGTGCTCGAGCTTCTGTCCTGCACACTCAGCCTTGCCATTGAAGGTTTCGCAGGTTTGATCCCGAATGCTCCTACCGACTTTCTTCGCTTTCACCTTTGCGGTGTCGACGACGGCGGCTGCCTTCTCTGACGAAGTCTCGTCGGCATGAAGGAGCCCAGCAGGGTAGAGACCCACCACGGAAAAAACCGCGAGGACGAAGATTTTCAAATGAATGGTATTCATAGATGTTCCTTTCTTGAGTCGTTCTAAGCAGGAGCACTGCAACACCCTTGCCAACGCGAAGACGCCCAATATGCCCCGCAGCCCAGAGGGTTGAAGAGGGGAAGATCCTGGGAACATGGCGGTCATCACGACGCTTGAAAAGCTGAACAAGGATCTGGCCACGGCCCTGGGCAAGGAGCACTCAGCGGTGCTGGATGCCCAGGTTCAGCTTGGCGCGCCCAAGGGCAAGATCTTTGGGAAGTCGACCGAGCGGGAGCTACCGCGCCCTGGATGTCTCACGGACTACCCTCTATCGGTCGCTGAAAGCACCGGGCACACCTCGCGATAGACGGGGCCTGAAGAGTTCTTACAGTAAACGGGAATATTCAGAAGCCCCTCCCTAGGATTGACTCGGTGCATTATTTATCGTAATCGCCCATTCTATGAAAAAGATGCACACGTTGAAACTTCGCTCTCTCGCCCTCTCCTGGACGATCTTCACCTGGGGGATTCCCGCAGCCTTTGCCGGTCACACCGAAAACGTGGATCGCCGATTCCTCCTTCGCGATGTTCCGATCGGGTCGATACTCAAGCTCGCTGCTCCTATTCGCTTTGGGTATCGGGAAACAACACTGACGGCATTTCTATACCAGGATCTAGGCTGCACCCTTTCTCCCGAGCTCGATAACGGTGAACGCCAACAAATCGCTGCGGGCTATTCTTTCGTCGTACTCGACGCATCCGGATCCGATGGAGGATATGTTTTAGAGACGATCCAATACCCTGAAATACGATTCCGTGAAAGGTATATCCGTGAAACGTATCAGTGCGTGTATGACCTGAGGAGCGACGGGGTGATTCCATATCCCTCCGATCGAAATGGCGCGCACACCGATAGCTACGGGATCTATCGCCCCAAGTGTGAAGGCGCCTTTTACGAGACAAGAGGGACAGTGGTCACCACTCCTGGGGTCACTATTCCTGGCGGAGTGAGTGATGTGGACATCGAACTTATCCTGCGAAATTCCCAGACTGGGAAACGCCTGAGCCTTCGATGCACCGAACCCGGCATCGCTGTAGCGGTAGTTCGGCGGTGGTTTGGATACGGATTCTACATCCTGGCCGAGGCTGGAACTTTACCTTCTTCGGAGGTTCATCGCTAATGAAGTATCTATCTGGACTATTCGTCGTGTTGTTCATTCCTGCTTTAGCGAGCGCGATCGAGACGGGCAAGGACCTCCGAACCGTTCGTGAAATCAAAGTCCCCGGCAACTACCTCGTCGAGGTTGATGGAGAGGGTGACGAGGGTGGCGGCGCCGCTTTTAACCCTCTCTATTTCGCAGGGGGAGAAGCCTACCAGGCGCAAACTCCTGCGAATGGCGCGCATGTTTCGAGCTTCGAGGCGGCGAGCCAGTTGCCCATCATCGCATTGAGCAACTCATCCGTCGTTTCGGAAATCAATCCAACCAGTGGGCTCTTCTACTTGAACGACTTCACCGTGCAAGTCGCCGATCTGTCTGCCGGTGAAGCGTGCGCGCTTGCAATAGAAAAAAAGGTACAGGGAGAAAACGACCATCTCGTCGCCTCATTGCTCGTCCCCGCGAATCAGTCTCTGAGGGTCACGGAGGCAGGCATCCCGACGTACATCGAACTCTTGAGCCGGCACCAGGAGCACGAGGGCGCCTACACGTTCTATCATCTCGACCTCGAATTCACGGTGAACTCAGTGATCTATGGTGGCTATATGGAATGCGCTTTTCACGCAGGGACGTCGCTCGAAGCGGGCTTCCAGCGGGTGATGGGTCAGTGGATGAGGGAAATCTAATGAAGTAAATTCCGGGAATCCTTACCGGACCCTTTCTGATTTGGAACACGGTTACGTGGTTTCGCACGGGCTCTGGTTCCGCACCCCGCCGATCATCCTGATAACAATGTAGACGAATCAGCGCGACCTGTGCGCGGACAGAGCGGCGGACCTGACCGCGAGATAGCTCTCGAACTCCCCAACGGTGATGAAACATCAACTTAACGGAGAGAAAGGACCCACTTCAAGCCTGGAAGTTGATGTTTCATCACCGTTGGCCACAATTTGTAGATTCAAATCGGAAAATTGTATTATATGCCGTAATATATTGACATGAAAGGCTTTATTCGTCCGCTCGAAACGCGAATTCGACAGCGTTTCGAGAATTTGGTCGCGGTTCACCTTCTCAAGATGTTTATTGGCGAGTGGATGCGGAGGGGCTCGACTATGAGCTGCGTTACTTCAGGGACCGCGATGGCCGCGAGGTGGATTTCGTGGTGACGCTGAAGAAGGCGCCCGTTCTGCTCGTCGAGTGCAAGCGCTCCGACCGGCCGGTTTCTGCTCACCTCGAGTATCTGGCGGCGAAGTTTCCGGCGGCAAAGGCGTATCAGGTCTCGTTCGAGGGAAAGAAAGGACTACGTGACTCCCTCCGGGATTTGGGTTTGTCCGGCCAGCGCGTTGCTGGCCGAGCTGACTTGAAAAGGTCTCGGAAGAATTGCTCGTCACGCCACCGTGAGTTACCGTCATCACCAGGGGCGTGAGTTCCGATGAGTTGATCTGCCTTCACCTGGCGGATGGACGCTAAGTCCGAGTCCCCCTGGCGTTCTATCCTCGACTCAAGAAGGCGAGTCAGAAGCAAAGGGAGAATTATCAAATTGCCGGAATGGGGACGGGCGTCCCGCGCAGTTCCGAGATCGCAACACCTGTCTAAACCTTAGACACTCGCCACCTAAGCTTGGGGCTTGGAAAGCTCCCTCGGCCGGGCACGGGAGTTGCTTCTTCAAGAGGAAGATGAGTCACAACATTCGCATTTTTGCGCGGCCCTTGACCTGGAGTCTGGGCCTCCTTCTCACCGCTACTTCCTCGTGGGCGCAGACCCCTCAGTTTATGTCATTCGCTGAGGCGGACGCCGTCGCGGACCCCCTGCTCGGCGCCACTACCCCCCTCGTTGAAACTGCGGAGGGAATCTGGTTCTGCCCGATCACCTCTGCCCAGTGCGTGGCGCAACTCAGACGGATCGAAGCGAGAGATCTTCCCCTCGCACCAGCCCCGCCTGCTTCCGCCGTTTCTTCCTCTGCCTCTCACGCCGCCGCGAACCCCATCCCTTCCGCACGCCAGGCGTCCCCCCGCCAGATGCCTCTGCGCGCTCGATCAGATTCAAGCGCTTCGACACCCACCACCGGAAGAAGGACGACCTCCAACGCTCCCTCCGTCATCAGCTTCGACGACGAATTCGTCAGCGGCGCCCGGACAGCCGCCGAAGGGGATTGGATTCAGGTCAATCTCGCCCTCCGCCCGGAAGGCGAATGCGCGGAGAAGTTGAGCCAGTTTCATGTGGTTCATTCGCAGGGCAACGCAGAAAACTCTCTGCAAGCCTACCGTGAGCTGTACCGCTGCACGCATCCCTGCATTTCAGATCGAGACCTGGAAGCCACGCTCGCTTGCGAGAACGTACTGGCATTCTTGCGCGAGGAGGAGGGGGCTGCCCTCTCGCCTCCTCGGCAGTGCGATACGCAGTGGCGCAACCATCAGGTTCTGCTCGGCGCGATGGATGGAATGTTTCAAAATGAGGCGACCGGACAGTGCGAGAGCATGAGGGAACAGATTCATGAGGTCGAGTTTTCGCAGAGAAAGAATTTCCAGACGGACTTGATCCTCGCGGTCGATGGATCGAGCTCCATGTATAGTTCCGGCGCAATCGAATCGGTCAAGCGGGGCGTGCCTGAACTCGTGGCGCGAGCGGGGCGCATGGGTCACGATATCCACGTGGTTCTGGTTTCAGACAACCCGAATCCATCCACTGCCTGCTGGCCTCTACGACTCCGGGCCGGTGAGGCCTCACGCGCCAGCGATTGGCTGAGTCACACCTTACCGACCTGTTCCGACAGTTTCGAAAGAATGTTCTCGTCCTTACGTCTGCACGGGCTCACCGCCGCTCGACCCAACGCCGACCGACTCGCTGTCGCACTCACGGATGAGCCTGATAGTTCATTTTGGTCGATCTGTGAAGCCTACACCAGCGGTAGCTATGATGATCGTCGCTGCGGCAATAATAGGGAAAACCGAATTTATCCCGACGCGGAGTTCAGCTCCTTGGGGACGTCGAGAGGTCCTCGCACTGAGCTCAATCTCGTTTCTTTTTCAGCAGAGCAGCGACTACACCAGGCAGAAGATCGGCTACGGGAAGAAAGGCACGTCAATCGACAGCACCAGACATCGTACGGTACTTCGAGGAGACGTGTTCAAGAAGGGGCGAAGGACGACCCAGCATACCGTGTACAACGCCTCGAATGTCAAATCCGGGCAATGGTCAAATCCGAAGCCGCCTGGCATCGCAGAGGCGCACGCATCATCCACCCCGAGCGCGAAGACTGGGTCGACCTCATGACCGAGCGGCTCCAGGCTTTGAGCGAGCCCGACTTTACTTCGCGTCACTACCTCTCCGCGCCTGAACTCACCGCCCTGCGGAACGGCGAGCTCATGGGCGTGTACGTCGACGGGCAACTCTTGGGCGCGCAAGACTATCGCTACGACTCGGCCCGCAGGGCCTTGCTCTTCAATCGGCCCGTTCGCAACGACGCTGAATTTCGAGTCCGCATCGCAGTCGGCCCGCGAACCGATGGGTCAACCACCGCGCCCGCCGCTGAGAGGCTCTCCGCCCACCGAGACGCTCGCCCCACTCGCACGCAATGCCAGCAGGCGCGAAACAGAATCCGCGAGCAGAGCCGACGAAACGGACTCTCCCTTCCCGAGCTCGACGCCTTCCTTCTCTCGCCGCCCATGGCTTCGGAAACCGCGAGAGCCAAACCCTCATCCAGCGACATCGAGCTGCTCATGCGCTGCTCGTCCCGCGAGACCGGGCAGCAGGTCATCGCTGCGCTCGCTACAGACGAAAGCCACAGTATGCGCCGCAGCCGCCTCCAAAGCTCTGACTCGGAAGAACAAGCCCCTGGTATCGAGCCAGAATCATCTCCACCCAGCAGTAGCGCACATCACTAACTCAACTCTAGAAAGGCACAGATGAACTTAAAAAAATGGACTCTGAACATCACGATCGTCAGTCTCATCGCTCTCCCGATCGGAGCCGCTTGGTCGCAAAACCGAGCCACGGTGAACGGCGTCACCTACGAATGCTCAGGGAGCATGATGGTTTCCGCTCAGGGCGCGACCTGCGATGGAAGGCCGCTCGCACCCCGCGGAGAAGCTCCCGGCTCCCCTCGGCCGTGCTCCGGTCAACCCACTCACCGACATCGAAATCCGGACCGCTCCATCGGAGGCTGGGTTCATGACCGAGCCCAAATCACCGACTCAGTCTATATCTCGTCGAACAGTTCCATCTGCAACCCGTCCGCGATTCTGTCGGATCGGGTGCAAATACTCGAACAGACTCTGATCGGAGGAACTGGAGAGATCGACCTTCGCGGCGTCACCCAAATTCGCTTTTCAAACATCACTGGAAGCCTACACTCCTCAGGCGTCACCCAAATCATTTCCTCGACCCTCATGGGTGACGTACGCTTAGAAGATGCCAACATCACGGCATCCACGATCTCCGGTCAACTCAAGATGCAGTCCGGTTCAAGGCTCATCACTAGCATGCTTTCAGGCGACGTCACCCTTCCTCCTGGCTCAACCCTATCGAACGTCATGGTCACGGGCTCGCTCCATCTGAGCTCGGGGCAACAGATCTCCGGTGGAATCTACAATTGAACAAAACCCACACCTCCCTCATCGCTGCGTTCCTGACCGCCACGCTGCTCGGCAGCAGCCTGCTCGCCATCGCGCCCTCTTCAGCGGCCATTCCTCATTTAGAGGTCATCCCTCGGGTCGACACCGAGTGCGCGCTGTCGGCCGAAGAAAGAGAATCGCGCATTCAATATACGATCGCGCAGATGCGAATTTTGAATCGTGAATTCCAGCAACTCCACGACCGGCATCTGCGTCGAATCAATGATGAGAAATGGCTCCTCGGCGGCTACGCCATGGCCGATCGCTCCGCGATCATCGGCGCCGTCGCCGCCGTCATCTCGGGCGGCCTCGTCGCCGCAGAAGCCTACTTCGGCGCTGCAAGCATCCAGATCGGCGCCAGCGGCCTCACCTTTGTCGCTCAGACGGAAGCGGGCACGGCACTCGTTTCATTAGGTGATTTCATTTTTCCGCACTTCGTAGCACGAGGCGCGATCGCGCATATCTACGTCGGTTCACGCCTCCTCATGGCCGGTTTTGATCTTTCTCATTTCATCTGGCCACCTCAAGACATCGAAGAGAAGCTCATCGAAGCCGATCGACGGGCCAGAGAAGCCACTCGCGGTCGTTCCTACTTTCACGAAGAAGCGATGCGCTTCCTCCGCGACCCCACCTACGACCCCGGACCCAACCTCGCCACCCGGGGGCTCAACCGCATGCCCGTCGATGCGCCCTGGGTTCTCGATTCGATCGACCGCGCCCTCGCCTTCCGCGACGAGCAGGAAGCGGAAATCCGGGGCAATCCCGACGCCTGGTATGCCCCCCTTCACGACAGCATCCTCCTGGAATTTTTCACGCGCATGGAAGGTCGCCTCGCCCAGCTCGACGTCGGCGTCATGCAGACCGAAATGTTTCTGCGGCAGATGCGAATGGGTTACTGGTTCGACCTACTCCGCGTTCTGCGCGCGGACGGAGCGGCTTGCAGCCAGTGAACGGTCGACCTCAAGCGCTCAAAGGTGATCAAACATCAACTTGACGAAAAAAAACGAGCGACTTCAAGCCCGGAAGTTAACGCTTCTTCACCTTCCGTCCAAGAAGAGCGCGCTAACTCTCCTCGCGCAAGAGGCGGCTCTTCGTCGTCGCGGCCAACACCGCCTTGATCAGCGTCACGCGCAGCTTACCCTCTTCGAGAGCCATCAGCCCGTCGATCGTGCAACCAGCCGGAGTGGTGACCTCGTCCTTGAGTGCCGCCGGATGAACATCTCGATCAATCACCATCTTCGCGGCGCCCAGCAGAGTCTGCGCCGCGAGCAAAGTGGCCGTCTTGCGCGGCAGGCCCACCTTCACGCCGCCTTCGCTCAAGGCCTCGATGATGAGATAGACGTACGCCGGGCCACAACCGCTGAGGCCCGTCACGCCATCCATCAACGACTCATCCACCCGAGTGGTGCGCCCGACTGCGGCGAAAATCGACTCCGCAACATCGAGCTGTCTCGCGGACGCCTTCGATCCCGGCGTCAGCACCGTCATGCCTTGCCCAATCAGACAGGGAGTGTTTGGCATCGCGCGAATCACCGTACACTTGCCGCCCGACCATTTCTCGAGCTGCTCCGTCGTGAGGGCCGCGCAGATCGAGATCACCGTTTTCGTCGTGCCCAGGCCCTTCGCCACTTCTCGGAGAACCTTCTCCGCCTGAGAGGGCTTTACGGCGAGAACGATCAGGTCGCACTGCTTCACCAGGGCGCGATTGTCGATCCCGCATTCAATTCCGAGGCGTTCCTTCACTTCTTCCGCCGACTCCCGGCTGCGTGTGGTCGCGACCACGCGCACATCTTGATGCTCTTTCGAGTGCCGAAGCCCCTCGACCAGCGCTTCGCCCATCTTGCCCATGCCAATGATTCCGATTTTCATTCTCGCACCTGCCCATTTCCGTCGAAAACCCAGCGAACGCTCGTCAACTCTCGCAGCCCGACCGGGCCGCGCACATGCAACTTCTGCGTGCTGATGCCGAGCTCGCCTCCGAGCCCCAATTCAAAGCCATCGGTGAATCGAGTCGAGGCGTTCCAGTACACGGCGGCGGCATCGACCTCGGATTGAAAGCGTCGCGCGACCTCCTCTGATGCCGTGATGATCGCTTCGGAATGACCCGAACCGTGCTGGGCAATATGCGTGATGGCCTCGTCGAGGTCGTCCACGACCTTGCAGTTCATCTTCAGCGCGAGATACTCCGTATCGAAACTCACCGGCGAGGCTAGGCCCACCGATGGCTCGCCCGGAAGAAGGGCCTTCGACCGTGGGCAAGCGAACCACTCCACCGACTGCGATTTTAATTTCCCGAAAATCAGCGGAAGTGCCGTCGAAGCAGCCGAGGCGTGAACCAGGAGGGTCTCCATGGCGTTGCAGACGCCCGGGCGCTGAGTCTTGGCGTTTTCCACGATCCGAGCGGCCATGGCGAGGTCGGCATCGGCGTGGAGGTACACGTGGCACATCCCCCGATCATTCTTCACGATGGGGATTTTCGAGTTCTCGACGACGAACTCAATCAGCGCGTCGCCCCCCCGGGGCACGACCACATCGAAATATTTTTTCTGCTGCAGGAGCTCCCGAGCCAAAGCCCGGTCGGGATCGAGCACGCCAGTGACCGCCGTCTCGGGAGCGCCCTTCGACGTGAGAGCCTCTTGAATCATGCGAACCAGAAAGGTCACGCTCTCGCGCGACTCCTTGCCCCCTCGAAGCCAAATCGCGTTGCCCGCCTTGAAGGCGAGCGCGAAGCTCTCGAGCGCGACGTTCGGCCTCGACTCGAAAATCATCAGAATCACGCCGAGCGGGGATCGCATTCGCCGAACCCGCAGGCCGTTGGCGAGGCTTCTCTCCTCAACGACCTCACCGACCGGGTCGGGCAAAAAGGCGACCTGCCTCAAACTTTCCGCCATCAGCTCAACCCGCTTCTCGTTCAAGGCCAAGCGGTCTCGAAAGGCCGACGACGCATCGGCGGGCAACGCAAGAAGATCGTGCTCATTCGCGGCAAGAAGATCAGAGCTACGCGCGACCAAAAGCCGCGCCAGCTCGCGAAGCACCTCGTTCTTCAACTCAGCCGGAAGAACGGCGATCCTCCGGTACTCATCCCTCACCTGCTTGAGCCGCTCGAAGTATCCCACATGTCGCACGAGCTACCCCCTGCCCCCGATGCGAGTCCCGATCGGCTTCTCCGCCGCGAGCGCCTCCAGCACGCCAGGCGTATCGCCCTTCACCAGGTAACTTGGAATGCCGCTTTTTCCGGCCTCGCGCGCGGCCAAAAGCTTCGAGTACATCCCCCCCGTCCCGCGCTGCGTGCCCCCGACCGGCTGGGTCGCGCTGAGAAGCTTCGCGCTCACCTGGGCCAAAGCAGGAACGAGCCGAGCCCCCGGGTTTTTGCGCGGGTCTGAATCATACAGGCCCTCCACGTCAGTCAAGATGACGAGACGATCGGCGTCCATCACGCGCGCAACCTTCGCCGAAAGCGAGTCGTTGTCGCCGAAACGAATTTCTTCGTTCGCCACCGCATCATTCTCGTTCAGGATGGGCACCGCGCCCCACTCGAGCAGGCGCACCATCGTCGAACGAAAGTTACCCCGCCGTTTTCGATCGGCGAGATCATCAGCGGTCAGCAGTACCTGGCCGCCCAGAAACCCCACCGCCTGCAGCGAAAGATTGTAGAGATCCATCACCATGGGCTGACCGATCGCGCTCAGAGCCTGCTTGTCTGAAAGATCGCGTTTCACCTTTGCAAAGCGCGTGCGGTCGACCGCCGAAGCGATCGCCCCGCTGGTGACCCAAATCACCTCGATGGAGTGATCCAGCCGAAGACGCGCCAGCTGCTGCATCCAGGACCGGATCAAGAGCGGACCGCCCGTGCACACGATATTGCTACCGGCCTTCACCACCCATCGACTCTTCGCTTTCGGAACATCTTGGTTGAATACGCTCATAGATCTATCGCTTCAGTATAAACCGTTCTACCCTGAGAGCGTGAGCACTCCCTTCATTCGATTTCCTACCCGGCAAGAAGTTCCTACTGAGATGCGGATTCCGACGATTCAGGGGCGCATCCTGATCGCCGGAAAAATCCGCGGCGAGGGTTTCGCAAGGAAGCCGGTCAAGTCACCCTTGGCATTTCGCAACCCAGATGGAAGCCTCGAATTTCCGGTGATCGGCGAGACGCCGAACTGCGACTCAGCTCAGTTCATGGAGGCGGTCGATGCCGCGACGAAAGCCTGGGACAAGGGCCGAGGGGATTGGCCCACGGCTCGAATGGAGGAACGAATCAACGCCGTCGTACGGCTGCGGCACTTGATCGCGGAAAAGCGCGACCTCCTCGCCAAGCTCCTGATGTGGGAGATTGCCAAAACCCAGGCGGACGCTTACGCCGAGGTGGATCGTACCCTCCTCTACATCGACGACACCGTGGAGGCCGTGAAGCAGCTCGACCGAGATTCGTCCGGCATCCAATTTTCAGGCGGCATCATGGCGCAAATTCGCCGGATGCCTCTCGGCGTCGTGCTCTGCATGGGTCCGTTCAACTACCCCTTCAACGAGACCTTCGCCACGCTCATCCCGGCGCTGATTCTCGGAAATTGCATCGTCCTCAAAGCGCCGCGCTTCGGCCAGCTGTTCTGGGACGTCCTGCTCGAGCCCTTTCACCAATCGGTGCCTGCCGGCGTCGTGAACATCGTGAATGGACCGGGACGGCAGATCGTCTCTCCGGCCATTCAATCGGGCAAAATCGACGTGCTCGCCTTCATCGGGTCGAGTCCGGTCGCGAATCAGATCAAACTTACGCATCCTCACCCCCACCGTTTCAGAAGCGTCCTCGGCCTGGACGCCAAGAATCCCGCCATCGTCCTAGCGGATGCGCAAATCGAGAACGCAGTCGACGAATGCATCAAGGGCTCGCTTTCGTTCAACGGCCAACGCTGCACAGCCCTGAAGATGATCTATGTTCACCGCGACATCTCTGCATCCTTCATCGAAAAGTTCAGCGCAAAAGTCGAGGCGCTCAAGTGCGGGATGCCCTGGGAAGCCGGAGTGACGATCACTCCTCTTCCTGATTTGGAGAAGCACAAGCAGCTGACTGCTTACGTAGCGGATGCCGTTTCGCAGGGGGCGAGGCTCGCCAATCCCGGACGCGGCGCCCAGATCGCGGGAAGTCTCTTCGCGCCCGCGGTCCTCGCGGACGTCACCCCGAACATGAAGGTCGCGCAAGAAGAACAGTTCGGACCCGTCGTGCCCATCGCGGTCTACGACCGCATCACGGACGTCGAGGAGGCGCTCGTGGCTTCGCCCTATGGCATGCAGGCCAGTATTTTCGGGCAGGACCCAGCTATCATCGGGAATCTGATCGACGGTCTATCCAACCAGGTGTGCCGCATCAACCTGAACACCCAGTGCCAGCGGGGTCCGGATGTCTACCCCTTCACCGGAAGAAAAGGTTCCGCCGAGGGAACCTTGAGCGTCACAGATGCTCTACGACAGTTTTCAATTCGGGCCATGGTGGCGGCCAAGCAAGATGCTCACGGCAAGCTTCTTTTCAACGCCATTCTCGAACAGGATCACTCGCACTTTTTGAACACGCACATCGTGCTCTAGCGCGCTTTCCGAATCGCGTCGGCGATCTCTCGAACCGCGCCGAAGCCGCCTGATGCCTGGGTGACGTAATGCACCTTCGCGATCACCTCCGGTACCGCATGCGGAACCGTGGCGCTAAACCCCACCTGCTCCAAAACGGGGATATCAAAAAGGTCATCCCCCATGAAGGCGATCTCATCGACATCGAAACCAGTCGAAGCAATGATCTTTGCCAGAGCCTTGGTCTTGTCTTCATCGCCCAGATAGACATGCTTGACCTTCAGGAACTCCATCCGCACCCGAACATCTTTGGAATCCCCCCCGCTGATGATGGCCACCTCAACACCCGCCTTCATCAGCATCTTGAGACCGTAGCCGTCTTTGATGTGAAAGTATCTGGTCCAGCCCTGAGGCTCCATCCAGAAAATACGCCCGTCGGTCATCACGCCGTCGACATCCAGGGCCAACAACTTGATTCGCTTAAGTCGGTTCTGGATATCCGCAGTCTCGAGAAGATGAATCATATTTAACCTAGTCTAGGCCTGCCGCCCCTGTCGCCACAACGTCAAAACTCAGTCGCTGCGCGACGAACAGGCGTGCCCTATTTTGCCCATACTCGACGGCGGCCCTAGTCCTGTTATGATTTCATAAATACGAAGTAAATAAACAATCGGAGGTCCCCAGATGAAAGCACGATTCCATGGATGGAACTGGCTTGTACTCGTCTCTCTCTCTGTCTCTCTCAACGCTTTCGCCGAAACTTCTTCTTATGTAGACGGCCAAATCATCGTTCGACTCAAAGGCAACGCGTCCACTCAGGGCCTAAAGGCCTCCTCAGCAGCCGCGGTTATCCAAGAAACTACCTCACTCGTCCCCGAGCTCAATCTCTGGCTCGTCAAGCTCACGAAGAAAACAACCGTCCCCCACGCCGTACAAATTCTCGGTCAGCAGCAAGACGTGCTCTACGCCCAACCTGACCATCTCATTTCGCTCCGCGAGGCTGACGAGGTTATTCCGAATGAACCCCGTTTCGGCGAGCTCTGGAGCCTCGTTAATCGCTCGAACCGGGCTGATATCTCGGCAACCCAAGCGTGGAAGCTCGGAACGGGCGGACGTGATCGTGACGGGAATGACATCGTCGTCGCGGTGGTCGATGGTGGCGTCGACCTGACGCACCCTGATCTCGCCTCGAACATCTGGACCAACAGCGGCGAGATCCCGGGCAACGGGATCGACGACGACGGCAACGGCTACGTCGACGACGTGAACGGATGGAACGCGTTCAGCAACAACGGCACGATTCCATCAGCCAGTCACGGCACCCACGTGGCGGGAATCATCGGCGCGCGAGGGAACAACGGAGCCCACGTGGCCGGCGTCAACTGGAACGTGAAGATCATGGCCGTAGCCGGTGCCAGCGGTACGACCTCAGTGGTTGCCGCCGCGTACGGATACGTGCTCAAACAGAAGCAGCTCTGGCTGGATTCGAACCACACGAAGGGAGCAAACGTCGTCGCGACCAACTCCAGCTTCGGCGTCGACTACGCAAACTGCGCCTCAGGCAGCTTTCCGGTCTGGAACGATCTCTACGACGCCATGGGGAAGGTGGGAATTCTGTCGGCCGCAGCGACGGCGAACAACAACGTCGACGTAGACGTGCGCGGTGATGTCCCTACAGCCTGCTCGAGCCCCTACATCGTCGCGGTGACGAACACCACCAACCAAGATCGCAAGTACACGCAAGCAGGCTATGGAGCGATCAACGTCGACCTCGGTGCTCCGGGTACGGCCATCATCTCGACGGTGCCGAATAGCGGCACCCAGGCCATGACCGGCACGTCGATGGCCACTCCTCATGTGGCGGGCGCGATCGCGTTCCTTCACAGCGTGGCGAGCGAGAATTTCAATCGCATGACCCGGCAGGATCCGGGGACGGCGGCCCTGGCGTTGAAAGAGGCCATTCTTCAATCGGTCGACCCCATCGCGGAACTGAACGGGGTCACCGTCAGCGGAGGACGACTCAATCTCAATCGATCCGCCCAGGCCATGAGCCTGTTTACCCGCCAGTAATCACGCGGATATCAAGCTACGGAGGCGGTCATTTCGATTTTGAAGGGACCGCCTCCTCGTTTCCACCATTAAGAAAATTTCATCGCGTTCTCATCTCGAATTTACCGCGCGCGAGTAGACTCCAAGCATGAAGAGGATTCCCATTCGCGCATTGCTTCAAAACGCCCTATTCGTTCTCGTCGTTCTTTCGGCTCGATCGAGCCTAGGCGGCCAGGTGCGAGTGCCGAGCGGCTCGATGGAGCCCACCATTGAAGTGGGCGACCAGATCTGGGTGACCAACGCGGCCTATGATCTTCGGGTGCCCTTCATGCAGAAAGTCCTCGCCAAGATCTCAGACCCAGAACGAGGGGACGTCGTGGTATTCAACGACCCGCAAACGGAGGGCCGCCTCTTGATCAAGCGTCTGATCGGTCTGCCGGGAGACACGGTGGTGATCCAAGACGGCTGGGTGACTATCAATGGGGCCAAGGTAGCCATTCGCCCCGAGAAAGAGCCCTTCCTCTTTCAGGAGGTGCTCCCCAACGGCATAAAACATTGGATCAAGAGAAACCCGGATCTTGCGAGCTATTCCTCGCAACGCGCACAGTCCTTCAACATCCCGGTGGATCAGTACCTGTTTCTCGGCGATGCGCGGGACAATAGCGCGGACGGACGATACTTCGGTCTCATCTCCCGAAAGGAGCTAGTTGGGCGAGCCGAACGTATCCTCGCCAACGCCACCTGGAATAAAGGGGAATGGCCCGTCCTTCGTCCTGAACGAATCGGCGAACGGCTCCAACTATAGTGAGCGCTTCGCCTCCGGCAAGAGAAACGGCATCGCGGCGATGAGGCTTCGCAGTTCCAGAATCTGCTTCACGAACGCGCCGACGTGTTCGAGGTAGAACGCATTCGGCCCGTCGCTCTTGGCCTTTTCAGGGTTGGGATGGCACTCCATGAACAGGCCATCGGCGCCAGCTGCGAAGGCGGAGCGCGCCAAAGTCTCGAGAAATTCGCGCTTTCCACCGGTCGATTTGCCACCGGCGCCCCCGCCCGGCGATTGGATCGAGTGGGTGGCATCATAGATCACCGGCACGCCAAAACCCTTCATGACCGGAATCGCGGTCATGTCGACGACCAGCGTGTTGTAACCGTGCGTGACTCCGCGTTCAGTCAGGCAAAACCAATCCGAGGCGGGACTCATCTTCTCCTGCTTCACCACCTCATGGACCTTTTCGACAATGTTGCGCGCGTCCCAGGGGGCGAGAAACTGCCCCTTCTTGATGTTCAATCGACGACCGCGCCGAAGAGCCGCCTGCGCACCGGCCAGCACCACATCAGTCTGCCTGCAGAGAAACGCAGGAATCTGAATGAAGTCGCAGACCGCAGCGACCGCATCCGCCTGATCGGGAGTATGAAAGTCCGTGAGAAGCGGAAGCCCCGTCTCGCCCCGAACCTTCTCGAGAATTTTTAAACCCGCCTTCAAGCCAGGCCCCCTAAAACCCTCGATCGAGCTTCGATTGGCCTTATCGAACGATGCCTTGAAATAAAGCTGAACGGGCAGACCAGCCAGCTGGCGCTTCAGCTCCTGCGCGATCTCCAGGGTCAGGCCCTCATCCTCAATCACACAGGGACCGGCAAGCAGCGTCATTGAATTCAAAGTTCTCATCTCAGGAGCGTGCCTTGCACGCCCTTGCGCAGTTCACGCGCGGCCTTGATGAACGCCGCAAACAACGGATGAGGAGTCAGCGGAGTCGATAAAAATTCCGGATGAAACTGACACCCTAAAAACCAAGGATGATCCGCCAATTCGATCATCTCGACGAGCTCTGTTTTCGAATCCTTCCCGATGTTTTTTCCCGAAACGATGAGATCCCGTCCCTCGATCTTCGGCCGTAAAACATTTGAGACCTCGAAGCGATGCCGATGCCGCTCACTAATCTTTTCTTTCCCATAAGCCAGGAATGCCTTGGTCGACTTGCCCGCATGCTTGCCCAAAATCTGGCACTCGTACGCCCCGAGGCGCATCGTGCCCCCTAGGTCGGTCACGCTCTTTTGCGACTCCATGAGATCGATCACGTTTGTGGAGCCCTGAGGCGTAAACTCGGCGGAGCTCGCCTCGGTGAGACCGCACACATGCCGAGCGTACTCGATCACGGCAAGCTGCATACCGAGGCAGATGCCAAAAAACGGAACTCCCCCGGTGCGAGCGAACTCGATGGCTTGAATTTTTCCCTCGATGCCACGTTCGCCGAAGCCGCCCGGGACGAGAATCCCGTCGACCTCACGCAACAGATCCGTATTGCCCTTCTCGATGTCCTCACTGTCGATGTAAACCATGTTCACGCGAGCTTGATTGGCCACGCCCCCATGACTCAAAGCTTCCGACAGCGACTTATAACTGTCGCGCCAATCTGTGTACTTGCCCACGATCCCGATGGAGACTTCCGATTTCGGGCTTCGGATTCGGTCGACCATCGCTTGCCACTTCGAAAGGTCCGGTCGCCCCGTCCACATGCCCAGCTTCTCCGCGACTTTTTCATCCAGCTTCTCGCCGTGAAAAAAAAGCGGAACCTCATAGATGGACTTCACATCGATCGCGCTAAAGACCTGATCGGCCGAAACATTGCAGAAAAGCCCGATCTTCTCCTTCACCTCGCGAGGGAGGGGGCGATCCGAGCGGCAGAGTAAAATATCGGGCTGGATTCCGATCTCGCGCAGCTCTTTCACGCTATGCTGCGTGGGCTTGGTCTTGAGCTCTTCGGCCGCGGCAATGTAGGGCACGAGCGTCAAATGCACGAACAGGCAGTTCTCGGCGCCCTCATCAAAACGCATCTGACGAATGGCTTCGAGAAACGGCAGCGACTCGATATCGCCTACCGTCCCTCCGACTTCGATGATAGCAAGGTCGGCATCTTCGGCGGCGTCCCGGATGTGCCGTTTAATCTCGTCCGTGATGTGAGGAATGACCTGAACCGTCTTTCCGAGATACCCGCCGGCTCGCTCACGACGAATGACCGTGTCGTAGATACGGCCCGTCGTGAAGCTGTTCTTTCGGGTAAATTTCGCATCATGGACAAAGCGGGAGTAATGCCCCAAGTCGAGATCGGTCTCCGCTCCGTCGTCGAGCACGAAAACCTCGCCATGCTGAAACGGGGACATCGTGCCCGGGTCGACGTTCAAGTAGGGATCCATCTTGATCATCGTCACCTTGATCCCGCGCTGCTCCATGAGCATGCCGATCGAGGCAGCGCTGATGCCTTTTCCAATACTTGAAAGAACCCCGCCCGTGACGAAGATATACTTTTTCTGTTTGGCCATGACTCTATTCCTTAGCTTGAGCCGGGTCCGACGCCAAGCTCATCCCTAGTTTAACTCGGGTCCGCAAGAATGACCCTCACCTTTTCCAAATCTTCCGGCACATCCACCCCGACCGACAAAAAATCGATTTCCCGAATTCCGATGGAAATTCCAGCCTCTAGCGCTCGGAGCTGCTCCAACGACTCCCCCATCTCTAACGGTGAGGGGGCCATCTTGCTCAGGCGCAAAAGCGTATCGTAGCGATAACCATACAGCCCCACATGGCGACGACTGGCAAATGTCTCCCCAGGGACCGGCTCGCTCCGACTATACGGAATGGGGTAGCGCGAAAAATAGAGGGCGTGCTCGTTTCGATCAACCAGCACCTTCACGACGGTCGGGTTATTGAGATCGGCCAAATTTTTGAGCGGCGCCATCACAGTGCTCATCTCAAAACCGCGATCGAGCAGAAGATCGACGCACGCGTCGATTGCGCCGGGCGCGATGAGCGGCTCATCCCCTTGAACATTGACGTAGTAATCGGCCGGAAATTTCTCGGCGACCGCCGCGACGCGATCCGTTCCGCTGGCGAGGTCAGAGGAGGTCATGACCACCTCGCCCCCGAAGGCGCGAACCGCTGCTACGATTCGTTCGTCGTCGGTTGCAACGATCACGCGCTCAGCCCGCTTCGCTTGGCGAGCCCGCTCGTATACCCACTGGATCATCGGCTTGCCGTGAATATCCGCGAGCGGCTTCCCTGGAAACCGCGTCGAGGCAAAGCGAGCCGGGATGACGATGATGCCCTTCATGCCGGGGAAGTATCCATCCTCCCACCGTAAGTTTTTGAACCGCCTCGGTGCAACCGGAGAAAAAATTCATGTGAAAGAATGGCCCCCTCAATATTTGACTATTTATATCCGATAATAAGATCAAGATGCTCCCCTTTTCTGCACCGCAAAAGCGCGGTGCATCATTTTTGATCTGTCTCGGGACTACTCTGGGGTGGGCCGCTTGCGGACCCGCGCTCGATCCTGGAGCCGACGCGCGCTACCTGCTCGACGAGACCAAACGACTCGAACTCGAGGTAGCCTACGAGCCCGGAGCCGAACCCTACGGAGGTACCTACCAGGGACTCAAAACCTGGGACATCACACGCGAGAACCTTACGGCCATTTATGACACACGTAGTCGTTCGGTCGAGGTCTATGTGCCCGACTCAACCTCGCTCATGAGCGAGCTCCCCCCTCAAGATCGAGCCGTCTGGAGCGCCAACGATCTTCGCACTATCGAAGGTCAGTACCGACGGAACAAATCAGACGGAACCACCGGACGGGTCTTCGTCGTCTTCGTGAATGGATACTTCCTCGACGAAACGATCGGAAAACCCGCCACGAACGTCATGGCCGTCAGCATCCCCGACACCACCGTGATTGTCGTTTTCAAGCAGGTCATCCAATCGGCGTCAGCAAGTCACTCGGGCCTGGCGCTTCGCTGGCTGGAGCAGTCCACCCTCGTGCACGAGCTCGGCCATGTCGTGGGCCTCGTCGACCATGGCGTTCCGAAACAATCACCGCTACACCGAGAATTCACGAGTGAAGCCTCCGCTGCCGAAACCCACGGCGCTCACTGCGGAAACCCCGACTGCGTCATGTACTGGGCACATGAAGGTCTCGCCAGTCTCTACAACATGACCGACCGGGCGAGCACCTCCGGCAGCTATACGCTCTTCGGCGCTGAGTGCCTCGACGACCTGCGCAGCTTCTAGACCCGAACCAGCTTCTCAGCCCATGTCCGCAATTGAGCAACGAGCGCGCGAGCCTCCACTCGATCGAGTTCAACGTCGAAGTCGTCATCGTAGCGAAGGGAAACGGCAAAAGGAGTAAAGGCATCTAACGCATCAATCCCAATAGGGCAGACCAAGCCCTGACTCGAAATGAGTTCCGAGAGAGCCGCCAAATCGTGGGTTTTTGAATAGGGCGTCGCCCGGCTAGCCAGCACCGCCTTGAGTATTTTTTCAACCGCCTGCTGTGCGTGAAATCCCCAGGTTGCATCGGCAATGCTTTGATTCGTCAGAGTCTGGTCGAGCAGAGCCTCATCCTCAGCTGATTTCTTGAGCAGCCTCTCCGCCTCTTCACGCGGCCTCATAGAGAACCCGCCCCTCGCGTTTTGCCCAATAATAGACATTAGAGGGAAGGTCGCTACGCTCTAAATACTCTTTCTCCGAGACCACGATCACATCCGTCGAAACACCAAACCCTCGAAGCGCTTTCCTGATCTTCAGTACCTCTTGATACTTCGAACTCACCGAGTGTTCAATCACGAGCCAATCGTAGTCTGAATCCACCTTCGCATCTTCTCGACCTCGCGAACCAAACAGAATGACCTTTAAAGGATGAGCAGCAAGAACGATCCTCTCCAACATCGCACGAGTCTTTTCGTCGAGTATCTTCGTCTTCACCTTCTTATTCTTTCCTGAACCCACAATACCCGCAACCCACAAAGAGCACGCACCGAAAAAAACGCGAAGATCCCACCTCTTCTAGTTCCGCCAGAGTGCCCCCTCGGCCACGCAATCCGCCTCGAGTTGTGTCGCAGTCTTCGAGCTGGTTTCGTAGTGACGATCTCCTTGCTCAAACGCCTTACCCTCGTTCCGAGTGCAGCGGCCCACCTGCTTTGCGTCCGAACATTCCCCCGACGAAAGATAGGTACCCCCAGCAGCACCGCAGCGGGTCTCAATCGCCGCCTTCGCCTCGGTCGATTCATACGCCGAACCAGAATACGCCGTGCAACGCCCTACCGAGTCCTCGCGGCAGATCGGCGGCTTCGCCTTCGAGCACGCCACTAAGCCCAGCGCCATCACCCCACACAGAACCCGCATCTGATTCATCAAGAAGCCCTCACATCAATGATCTTGAACTGATCCACGTCCACGAGTCCACGATCCGTTAACTTCAGCGACGGAATCACCGGGAGACTGAGAAACGCCATCTGAAGAAATGGCTCCTCCAAAGCACAGCCGCAGTCCCGGCTTGCCGCCCGAAGCGCGGACAGACCGCGAGAAATCGAAGCGGGCGACTCCGAAGACATCAGGCCACCGATCGGAAGCGCCAGATGAGCGGCCACCTGGCCATCACGCACGACGCAAAACCCGCCGCCCGAAGCGATCAACGCGCCCAGCGCGACTCGCATCTGTGAAGGATCACTGCCCACCACCGTCAGATTATGGCTGTCATGCCCCACGCTCGCCGCGATCGCTCCACGGAATGATTCTCCGAAGCCCAGCACGTAACCGTTCGCGGGCTTCGAACCGCGCCCGTACCGCTCGAGCACCGAAAAGCGCGCCACACCGGGCGCTGCGGAATCCAGCACATGCCGAGAGGTCAGAATCTTACCCGGCATCACACCGATGACATGCACCGGGCCCGTCGGCCCTTCGAGAGCCTCTTCCTCTGGAACCACCGCCCGAACCGAACCGAGCGCCTGTGGGTCTGCCTCGATCGGCAACATCGGCAACTCCACCGTTGAACGCCCGCCGACCAGCACATCGCTGATGATCACCTCGCGCAGGTCATCTAAGATCACGAGGTCCGCCCGCAAACCTGGCGCGATCGCTCCCCGATCCCTCAAACCGTAGTGACGGGCCACCGACCAGGCCGCCGATCGATACGCCACCTCGGGCGCCACGCCGAGGCGAATCGCCCCGCGGATCAAATAATCCACATGCCCTTCCGTAGCGATGTCGAGCGGGTTCCGATCGTCCGTGCAAAACCCGATGCTCGTCGAGCGAGCCAGGTTGAGCATCGGCGCCAGCTCGTGCAGATCTTTGGCGACGCTTCCTTCGCGGATCCAGACGGACATACCCTTGGAAACTTTTTCAAGCGCCTCTTCTTTTTGCGAACTCTCGTGACAGCTCGAGATCCCCGCCGCGATGTACGCGGAGAGCTCACGTCCCCGCACAAGTGGGGCGTGACCGTCGATCCGCCCGTCGCCGAACGCCTCGAGCTTTTCCGCGACGATGGCATCATGATTCAAGACGCCCGGGAAATTCATCAGCTCGGCCAAACCCAAAGCCTTCGGATGCTTACGAAACGGCAGAAGGGCGTGAGCCGTAATCACGCCGCCGCCGTTCGTCTCCATGTGGGTGGCCGGCACGCAAGAGCTCAGCATGACCCGCAGATCGAGGCTCAGGCGCTCCGCCTGACGGAGGAAGTACTCAATGCCCCTCACGCCCATCACGTTGGCCAATTCGTGCGGATCGCAAATCGCGGTCGTCGTTCCCCGCGCCATGACCGCTTGCTCAAAGTTCTCAGGCACCAACAACGAACTCTCGACATGCACATGGGCGTCGATGAAACCGGGCACGACCCATTTGCCTCGCAGATCAATCTCACGACGTCCGCGAAGACCGGGCTCCAAACCGACAATCACTCCATCGATGATCGCAACTTCACCTTCGCGCCACTCGCACGAAAAAACGTCGAGATAGCGGATATTTTTCAGGATCAAATCGCACTCGACTCGCCCCAAAGCGGCGTCGATTCGTCTCCTTCTTAAATTCTGCATAGTGTCCATCTATCATGACTAGTCATAAAAAGTAGACTTTTTTATGAATCACAGCTAAACTTGACACCATGAAGTCCATCGGTGCCGCAAAATTCAAGGAAAATTGTCTTTCAATACTCGAGGAGATCGGCCCAGAAGGCCTGGTCATCACCAAAAATGGCAAACCAGTTGCCAAGCTCATTCCCTTTGCGCGGACAAGCGCAGACCTGATTGGGTCACTAAAAAGCAAAATCCAGATCAAGGGGGATCTCCTTTCCACGGGGATCAAGTGGGATGCTGAATCTTGACACACACATCCTGATCCACGCCCTCCAAGGAAGCCTTAAAACCTCCGAAAAAAAACTTCTCGCGTCCCAGCCCTGGAGCATCTCAGCGATCGTCCTCTGGGAACTCTCCAAGTTGGTCCAACTGGGACGGATTGCCGTCAATCTTGATGATCCAGAAGTCAAAGTTCGCCTCTCCGGCATTCACGTCTGGCCGCTCACCCTGCCGGTCTGTCGAGCCATTCACGATCTTGATTTCAAATCAGACCCCGCGGATGAGCTGATCGCCGCGACCAGCATCGTACATGGCGTCCCCCTAGTGACTCGGGACACTAAAATTCGCAAGTCTAAGCTCGTGCCACTTGCAACGTCCCGCAACCCCCTTTCAAACCCTTCCTAGCCCAGGTAAGGACGGGCCATGCTTCTCCTTTTTGCCGCCTGGGCCCTCCTGAGCCAGTCCGCGACCGCCTCCCAGAATCATTGGACTCAGTTTCGACCGCTGGGGGTGCAAGACGCGCTATTCATCGCACCTGAGAATGGATTTCATCGCCTCTTTCGAGTCAGAAACACCTCTCGCCACCCTCCTGAACTGATCTGGGAGCGCAGCTACCCGAGCCACGGAGCCGCGGAAAACGCGGCCTGGCATCTCCTTCGCCGGGAGAAACTCCCTTTCGAAGAGGGCGCACCTCAAGAAAAATCCCTGGAATCCGCCCCCCTACCCACCCAGGCAAACTTCCTCTGGGAAGCCAAGGAAGCCTGGTCATGGGAATGGGAAGAACGCTACGCGCGCTGGATCGCCGAGAACGTCGACGAAACCTTCTTCGAGAAACACCGCATTCGAACCGACTGCGCGGACGTCGCCGTGGCCCTGCGCTGGATCTTCTCGCGCATCCATGGCCTTCCCGCCGCCTTTCACCTGATGGGAGCGGGACAGCTCTTTCATCACGAGGTCTACAATGAGAGCTGGGCGCCGCTGACGAAACACGACGACTGGACAATGGACGCGCGCTTCCTCGCTTCGCTCGAGTACGTTCTGCGCCTCACCTATACGCACTCGCTTTTCAACGACAGCTATCCGATCGAGATCCGCCGTGAGACCTTTCTCCCAGGCGTTCACCACCTCTCCCTGCACTCCCGCTCCGGTCACACGCAGTTCGTCGCTCGCACCGATTTGAGCGACGAATCGTTTGAGCCGATCACGATCATCGCTTCGACCACTCCGCGCTCGGTGAGAAAACTCATGCGCCATGATTTCGCTGACGGCAGGCGTCCCACACCTGGACAGGGTGGATTTCTGCGCGTGCGCTGGCCCGTACGCAGCCCAGAAGGCACCTGGGTGCTGACTTCAGAAGTAAGCCACCCTCACTATTCGGCTGAACAATATGCGCCTGATTTTTCGCCCGATAACCAGTCATTCGCTGATTCGGTCATCCGACGGCTGAATCCCAATATCGATTTTGGCAAGAGGCTCAAACGCCTCATTGAGTACCTCAAAACGCAGTTCAACGAACGAATCCAAATCGTCGAGGAGGGATTTCAAACCTGCCAGCGAGAAACCTGCGAACCAGGCACTCCTGCCTTCGAAGCGCACAGCACTCCGGGCCGAGACCAGCGCCTCTCCGAAACCCTCGACAGCATCGAGAAGCTGATTGAGCAGCTTCCCAATCGCCGTGAGCTGCCCGGAGTCTGGAGTGAAGCTCAAAAACAGTTCCTCCTGCAGCTCGACGGATTCTCATTCCGGCTCGGACAGCTCGCCATCGCATGGCGGGAAGGCTGGTTCGGCAGCGACCCCCGCAAATCTATCGCTGATCGCTGGGGTGTGAGTCCTTCCGTCTGGCCCGCTCACGTCCTCCCCCGGATCAAAGCGAGCCTCGACGAGCGCGCGAAACAAGTCCAGGAGGGACTGAAAAACTGCGCAGGCGAGCACCCCTGCGAATTCCTGTCCGAAAGCTGGAGCCAGAACCACTCTCATCAACGAGACCACACGCTCCGGAAAAGTCTGGCCCTCCAAGGCGAATTCATCGCAGCGGGCGACGAAGTTTTTCAACAAACGCTTCGTGAAAAAATCAGCACTCAGACGTTCTCCTGGGGAGACCAGACACTCCACTATGAACAACTCCTCGAGCATTCGCTCTGGCTCAGCGCCGAGCCCAAGGACGATGAAAAAACTCGCTGGGGCGGGCGAAAATCCCTCTATCGAAGCCATCTCTTTCGCGCGGACTCCGATCACACCCTGAGTATCAGCGAGAAGGGCGTAGCCATCACCTCTGTCAATCGACCGCCTCCACCCCCGTCGAACAATCCACTCGACGCCCTCATGGGCTGGATCACGCCAGAAAACGCGAAGGAGCACCTCCAGCTCCTCCGGCTCTCAGACAACCGCCCACTCCTCCCCCCGGAGGGAAAACACTGGCTCCACTACTCTCCACGAGCAGACGTGGCTTTGGCCTATTCGAATCCAACGCCCACGGATCATCGAGTGGATGTCGTGAATTCCGACGGGCAGACACTCGACTCCATCGCGTTTCAAGAGCTGGAAGACGTCCGCTTTGCGTGGATTAATTCATTCACGCTGATTCGGGCACGCCCACAAGCCGCTTCTGGCCAACTCTGGATCTTTCGAACCGATGGAACGACCACCCGATACGACTCCGTGCCCTTGATGACTCTCGTGTCCGATGGTCAAATCGCGGGCTGGGTCGTGCCCACTGCCGATCAAGCCGGAACACTCGTTCTGCCGCAACCCGATGGCCTGACGACTCAGACGATTCGCTTCCCCGTCGAACCCGGCAACGCCCTCTGGTACGCCAACAAATGCGCATCGACATTGAAAACCTGCATCATCTTTGAGATCCATCTGAATCCCACAAATTTGAGCGACACCCAGGGCCGAACCTGGCTACTTGAGCTGGAGTCAGGCCGATGGAAACCCCTGAGCGAACTTCGGCCTTTTTCCGAGGCATCCACGATGCCTTTCCCGGACGGACTTCACCTCCTCGAATTCAGAATGTCGCATTTTCGAATCCTCGAGATTGTGTCGTTCGAGCAGGTGCGCGAACTTTCATCGATATCGATGATTCAGAGCCTCCTCCAACAGCCCAACTACCTGGCCGCCGCCGGCCTCGATACGACCGGGCAAAAGCTTCTGCTCTTTCAGGGCCAAGGCGATCAATGGCAACAGCTCCAAATTGAACTCAAAGGGAGAACTCTGCACAGCCTCTCCCCGCGCCATCTCGCTCTCGCTGAACCAGACGGGTCGACCTTTCTGTATAAAACCTCTCCAGAGCTACTGCTGGTGAAAACGTTTCCCGCATCAACAGGCCCTCTCTCTCTCTCAGCACCTTGGGCCACACCGTCTCCGCTTCCTCTCCAGGCCACCTGGTGGATTCACGACCCCTTTTCGGATTCCACGGTCATCCAGGTGTATGACGAGCAGCATGGATTTGAATCACCCCTCTTCAATGCGCCGCTGTCTGGCGGATCGAACTCGCCGAACCCGGCGACCTGCCTCCGCGGCAGCTTGGGCCCGAAAGTTGGAAATCACGTGCTCTGGTACGAAAAGGGATCCGAGCACCTTTTGATGCCCGCTGCGTCAGCGCGAAAATGACGCGCCAGACATCAAAAGGTGCTCGGATCCCTTTTTCTTTTTATCGTGCAGGAGGCCGAAACCTCGACATCCAAAGTCGTGTGCTCTGACTCCCTGAACTCAGAACGGCTAGAGTCAACCTTGCGAAGAAGTTGCAGATGGATGGTCGAGCTCGAAGGATGCGTCGGGTCTATCGTAAGAGTTGTTAGACTTGTTTCCGTGAGCCAGGTGTTGAAATAAATATCTGAAATATCCGGACCGAAGTTCCGCTTTTTAGCAGTGCTTGCAAGATAGCGATAGACGCCCTGCGAATCGACCCACACACCGACATGATCAGCAGCCGTGGGATCAAACCCAATCATCTTCGTGGCGTCCACGAACCACTGCGCGGTGGGCGAAGCATGGGCCGCGTGCACGATGGCAAGCTGATTATACTGGGCGAGTCTAAAATCATTGCTGGTCCACTGCGGAATACAGTCGATCTGCACAGCGCCATCCGCCAATGCCGCAGTGGATGCAGACATCGCTAGCATGCACACGGCAAGGGTCACAACTGAGGGCGGTGTTAGTCTCATACGGATTTTCCTTGTCATAATAAATAAAAGTTTATCAACCATTATTATTTAATACCGAAATTGTCAACTTTATTTATGGATTATTTATGGATAAACAATTGAAAGGAATCCAAAAAAAGGACTCAAGTGGAACGATCGATCCGCTCTCCCCTCTTCCGGTGAGCTTCCTCCACCGCAGACTGAATTCGTTTATCACGAGTCTGAGGCTTGGCCGCTTCCTCAATCAGTCGAAGAAGGTAACTCTTCTTGCCGATCGGCAGCGCCTTGAATTCTTCCAGCACCCCCTCCGCTCGAAGAGCACTCATCAAGTCTTTGGGAATAGAAATTTCAGCGGCACGGTCGCGAACCGTGATCTGTACAGCAACGCGATCCCCTTCTTTGATCTCCGCCGCCTTACAGATCTTATTCCTGACCCGCAGATAGTGACGCCCACCTCCAACCGGAAACAAGCTTGCGAGAAACGTCTCTGAGCCATTGACTCGCGCAAAGACCGGAACAGGTCCTTTCGTTCCCAAGGCAAGGGTAATTTTCACCGGAACTGAAAGAGCATAATATTCCATACCCGAAGCGATGCACTCCAGCTTGGATCGAAACGAAAGTTGCTGAGGTATTGGAGAACGCTTCACCTGATAGATGAGAATCCGCATCCCAAGCCCCATCGTCAACCAGGAAGTGAATGCCCTCGGAGGAGGCCCCAGTTCATATGACTGAAATTCGCATCAAAGATCACGCCGGGAGTTTCGCGGAGAACAAAGATGTGTTCCGCCAACTGCGTCTGGAGCGGATCGTGCCTGCCCTGGAAAAGGGCCAAAAAGTGACGCTCAACTTCGAGGGGATGAGTGGCGTCACTCAATCATTTATTCACGCGCTCATCAGCGAGCTCTTTCGTCAATACGGCGTCACGATCCTCGACCGGCTCCTTTTCAAGAACTGCGGCTGCGCTCAAAGCAAAACCGCCGTCTCCGGATGCCAGAACCCGCGCCACTCTTTCATATGCACGAAGGGCCGAGGCGGGGTCTCTCCCGGGGAGTCCGCCGGGTACTCGATCGACGCGAAAGTCAGGCGAGTCTTCGTGCCGTACTCACCCAGGTCCAGGCCCGTCACCTCGTTCCAAGTGCCCTCATTGAAATACTGCTTCCCCTTGCGCCAACGCCGGTAACGCAGAATGTGCGTGTGCCCGAAAATCACCGTATGGCGATCCTCCTTCGCTTCCAGCACCTTGAAAGCGATCTTGTCGTAGTTCGGATAGATGGAAATCTCCTTCAGCATTTTGATGCTGACGCCCACCCCCTCCATCACGCGATACTTGCTTCTAAACACCAAAGTATCGAACGTGAACTTCAGAATCAGGATGAACGCTTTGATGCTCCACCAGAAATCATGAATGAGCGTCCACCGCAGAAACACCTGAAAGGGCCTGACCTTATCCACGTGCGGCCTCTGTTGCTTGATATGCGTCAACAGAAGCGCTGTAAAAAGACTCCCCCATGGCAGGTTTAATACCGGCTCCGGCAACCCACTGGTAATGAATGGCCGCTTCATATCGATCGCCGCGAAATTTTCATACTGCTGCCCATGTTCAACGTACACGCCGTCAAACTCGTAAGCCACATCGTGAAACACCACGGTCGTTCCGACCGCCTCGTTGAAAGCCTGACGCGGATCAGGCCAAAGCATCCCGACATCATGATTGCCTACAATGTAACAAATTGAATGTTGAGACGCCGCCGCAAAGCTCCGGAGGGCTGAAAAAAACTCCGGATGCCCCTCCGCGATCTTTCGCACCGCGCGCGTGACCGCGCGCTCGGTGATCAGATGCGTGTGCACGCCCCAGCTGTCCATCTGCAGCAAGTTGAGAATGTCGCCGTTCAAAATCAACTCGACTTCCGCATTCGCGTATGGCCCGGTGCTGTAGTAGGCCAGGAACTCCGAAAATTCACGATCGTAAATGAAGTCTTCGAGAATGTTCTGCGTTCCGTCACTGAGTGTACGGCCCTTTCCAAGATGAAAATCGCTGACCACCAACTTGATCTTCACGGTTTCACGCTCTTCTTTCTTCGTTCTTCGCGCACGCCATCCGGGACGGTAACAAGACCGGGCTTCATCAGCTCAGCCACGTATACGGCATTCCGACTCGATCGCTTCGCCGTGTACATGGCATGATCCGCGGCATCCATGATCGTGCGTTTCGAGTCGGCGTGATCAGGAAAAACGGCCACTCCGATCGAGACCGTGAGCTTGAGATTCAGGTTCTCCCTCTTCACGAAAACATTCTTCTCCACGGCGACGCGTATTCTCTCCGCCACGGTCTGGGCGGTCGGCAAATCGGAAGGCGACAGGACCGCAATGAACTCGTCGCCACCATAACGAAAAACAGTATCCGTCTCACGAACATAGCGCCGCAGCTTTTTCCCAAGCTCGTTGAGGATTTTTGTCCCGACCAGATGCCCATGCCCGTCGTTCACCTGCTTGAAATGGTCGACATCCATAAATAGAACGGCGAACGAAGTCCCGCTCTGTTTGGCCAGTTCGATCTGCTTCTCGAGCAGATCGTTCAGATACCTCGTATTGTAGAGACCCGTCGCATCATCAACGTAGGCCAACCGCTGTACGCCACGGTACCGTTCAATGTTTCGCGAGGTCACGTCAATCTGTGCGTGAAAGAGTCGGAGGCGGCTCTCAAAATCCTCGATCGAGGTCTTTAGCCTGGGCGAGAGGCAGGCGACAAAGTACTCCTCCCCGCGCACGAACTCAAATCGATACACAAAGAGACCTGGGGTGAGCTGTCCCCTCTCCAAAACCCTAAAACCGCTCTGTCCCGAGTCCCAGCCAGAAAACGGATTCATGGCCTGCAAAGTAATCTCGAGAACTTCACCCAGAGTTTGATCTTTGCTCTCACCGGTGCCTTGATCGCTCAGATCAATCGGAACGATCTTCCCTTCCTTCCGAAGGTACACGGCGGAAAAATCGGAGGCCGTCGACCGCATGAGGTACCCCTTGATGAGCCCCAGCACGTGAATTTCATCGAGAGAGCCGGAAATGAGCTGACAGGAGACCATGAGATCAAGCAACCCGCTGGCGTCCTGAGATTCCCCGTAGATCGCCTTTCGATCTAAAGCTCTCTTCACTGCGAACTGAAATTGAGAAGGCTCAACCGGCCTCTGAAGGTAATCGTCGGCACCCATCCTCATCACCGCAACCGCCTGCTCGATGGATGACTCAGAAGACAGCACGATCACGGCCGTCATGGGCTTTGCTCGCTTAATTCGCTCAAGGGTTTCTAAAAGGCTGGAGGCACCTTCCGGCTCCGTCCCCAGAACAACAAGAGGATAATCCACTCGCGAAAGCCAATCGATCGCGTTGTCACTGCCACCCATGAGATCAATCCGGAAATCGCCAATTTCCTTTAACAGGTCACCGATCACCTCGGCCTGCCGAGGATCATCCTCAATCAAAAGCGCCCGATAGACCGAATCAGGCTGCGTCATGACGCCTTCTTTTCACTCGCATCCAGCACGCCGCCCGCGACACGAACCACCTGCGCCGCCTTGGCCAAGCGTTCGCGCAGAGTCTCGGAGTGATCTCTTTCTCGTTGATATTGGTCCTGAATGAGATCCATGTTGAACTCGAGCAGATCGAGCTTCCTCTTCAGCTCAATGATTTTGCCCTCCCGGGCGCCAATCAAAGCCTCCGAGTCGCCCTTCATGATCTCAATGCGGCTTTCGAGCTCTCGTTCTCGCGCACGAATTTTTCTAAGGTCGAGTCGCACGCGGTCTTTTACGCGCTCCATCTCCAAATTGGCATCCTTGACTTGGCTCTCCAGCACACGAGCCCGATCATGCCGCGCCTTCATTTGAAACTTCATTTCGTTGATCTCGGCTTGCAAACCCTCGAGGGCCAGCTGCTTCTCGCGCTCAAATTCTTCGATCTGTTTCTGTTGCTCGTGTACTCGGTGCTCGAGCTCACTGCTCCGACCTTGTTCCCGAGTGCTCATACCCTCCAGCTCTCGGATACGAACGCGCGCAGTTCGAAGCTGACTCGAGAGCGCCGCTACATCCTGCTCGCGAAGAAGCAAATACTGCCTCATCGTTTCAATATCGGGCGCATTCGCGGCACCGCCCGGGACCACGGCATCGCCGATCGACTTCGCGAACCCGAGCATCGGGGACGACGATTTCATCAGGTAAGGCATCTGATCAGAAATCACCCCGTCGACATCTTCGGGTGGCTGGCCAGGCACGGGCTCAAGCTGACTCGGATCGAACGCGCGCGGCGGAGCAGGAACAATTTCCGGAGCCGCCTCGACCGGACTCTCCGGCGCATCTAGCTGAATCTCACCCATCGTCTGATGAGGAGCGACTTCAGAGGGTTCAAGTCGGGTGCCCTCACTCGGAGCGGCGGGAGGGCCAAAAATCTGATCAACCACCCCCAAAAAGTTGTCCGTCTCGAAAGGCCATGCCAGATAGGCGTTTGCCGCTTGAGGGGTCGACTGGTGGTGTGCAAACTCTGAATCCTTCCAGACGCCGCTCGTCAGAACCAGAGGCAGGTCTTGATGTTGGGGATCGGCTTTAATTCTCAGCAACAGATCCATACCCGGAGTGCGCTTCGAATCCACTGTCTCACGATGAATGACAGCGAGATCGATCGTCGTCCCATGCATCTGTAAAATCTGCCAGGCTTCCTGCGCATCCCCTGCGATCAAAACCGCGTATCCCCGGGAAGCCATAGCTTCCTGAATTTTTCGCTCTGCGTCGACGTGAGGATTCAGAAGAAGGACCTTCATCTACGTTGCTCATCGGCAGAGCGCGAGCACGAGTTGACAGCGATTTTTCAAGAAGTTACCGTTTTCGAAGAACTTCTCCTCCAAAATACCATGTCAAAAGAAACCCCCACCCCTCCCGTGATTCACGTCCTCCTCATGAAGGACAATCTGAGTTCAAAAACGCTGACGATCTCCGCTCAATGGTTCTCGCGGCTCGGATGGAGTGTCAGCTTTTTGGCGCTGCTCGCGCTCGCCTCTCTGCTCTTTGCAATGCGGTCCTATAAACTCACGCGAGATATCGACCCGAGTCACGTCCGGGACCTCGAAGGGCAAGTCTCCGCATTAAAAGCCAGCGTCGAAGACGCCCGAACACTCGCTCCCACTGCAGCCGCCCCCCCTGTTTCAGCACCCTCAGCCAAGGCCGCCGAACCTCCGGCAGCTGCCCTGATCGACTTCGCCCAGGTTGCAACCCCGTCGGCGACCGAACTCCCCTTCAATCTCCAGACGAAGACCCTGAAGTGGAGAGGAAACATGCTCTCTCTCCGTTTCAAGATCGAATACATCCGTGAGGACGGCGGTAACCAGCAGGGTCGAATCGTTCTGATCGGAAGGGGGGGACAACAAATTGCCGGTTATCCGCAGGGACTATTCGCCACCGATCAGGCCATCCAGGTAAAACCTGAACGCGGAGAATACTTCTCTGTCAGCCGTCTACGATTTGTAAACGCGGACTTTGGTCCCTTTGCTTCTCGGAAGGATATCGACTACGTCGACATCCTCATCTTCGATCTGAACAACCGGTTGATCTACTTTGAGCGCATCAAACCCTCGACGCCTGCCGTGCCACCGCGGCCCGCTGAAGTCGCCGAACCTGCCACCACGCCTCCTTCACCGATCCCTGAGGCCGAAGCCACTGGAGAACCCGTTGACAACACCCCTTGAGGAAACCTCGATCAACCTGATCTCTCCAAATACGCGCATCGACGGGAAAATGACCTTCGATCGGATGTCTCGTATACACGGCACGCTCACGGGCGAGGTTCATGCACTAGACGGAAGCACTCTTGTTCTAGCCGAGTCAGGGATGATCGAAGGCAATATCTTCGGGGACCACGTTTTCATTGATGGATTCGTACGAGGAGATGTTCAGGCAAAATCTCGCGTCACGATCTCTGGAACTGGACGCGTCGTGGGTAATATCCTCACGCCATCGCTCACCGTCGACTTCGGCGCCTACTTTGAGGGCGAATGCAAAATGCCGGAGCACTCGGGCACTGAACGACTCAAAGAAGATCCTTCGTCTCAACAACGAGGATCCGCTTCATCCCCGCTCGCTTCAAGCTCGCTGTAACCTCGCCTTCCTCTCCGGCAACAACGATCGTCGGCTGATCCAGTTTGAATCGACTCTTGGCCACGTTCTTCACTTGTTCAAGCGTCACCGTCTTGAGCCGGCTCACGACCCCTTCGAGATAATATTCTCCCAAACCATAAAGGCGCGCGCCAACCCATTTCGAGGCAATCGCGCCCAGAGTCGAGACGCTCAGCGGGAATCCACCAATAAGATAATCTCGGGCCGTCGTGACCTCCTCTTGAGTAATGTCACCGTAAGCGACCGCCGATAGAATTTTTTTCGTCTCCGCTACCAACTCCCCTACCTTGGCATTCTGAGTTGCCGCCGAAACGGAAAACATCGCGGCCTCCTCGAGCGCGCTCAGGCTCGTCGCGATCGAATAAGTGAGGCCCTTCTCGTCCCGGATCACCCGATTTAACCGGCTATAAAAATATTCCCCCAATAGAGCACTCAGTACTTGAGCCGCAGGGTAATCCGAATCCGCAGGAGACACGCCCGGAAAACCAAGCTTCACGTTTGCCTGGTTGAGTTTGGGACGGCCGATCAGAAAAATATGATCCGGTTTAGCGGCAGGCAACCTCGGATCACGGAATCGGATCGCCCCCGCAACCAAGGGGGCACCCTGCTTTAGGTCGCCGTCCTTCGG
>CAYIHX010000037.1:0-37280 GCA_964363305.1 uncultured Bacteriovoracaceae bacterium
CCAAAAATCGACGCCCATTTCGAAGCGAGAATCGCGCGGGTGAGCACCGAGATCAACGAGGTTCAGGTGGGCCTGGCTCGGAGAAAGTGGCTACCGAACCTGACTCTCCAGGGCAACGCCGGCTGGAGCCCTGGGTCATTTCAACCGAACCCCGGCTTCAGCTGGGACGTCGGAGTACAGCTCACCTACAACCTCTGGGACTGGGGCATACTTCGAAGGGAGTGGAAACAGGCCGAACTCAAGCGTGACCAGGGCAACGACGGGCTTCGACAATCCGTTCAGCAGGCGGGCAGCGACATTCAGAAGCTCATGCTCGATTTCGCCCGCATCCGGAAAAACTTCGACCTGAGCCTCGAGCTGCTCGAACTGGAGGAGGAGAGCTATGAATCGCTCAACTCCGAGTATCGTCTCGGCCGCGCCGCTTACCTCGACCTCATTACCGCCCTCGACAGCCTTTTCAACGCCCGCACCACCTATGCGAACTCCTATTTTTCAGTCCTCGAATCGCTGGCGAAATATCACTACCATCAGGGAGATCTCTATGAAGCTCTCACGAAATAAAAAACGCATGGCAAGCGCGATCCTCATCGTCCTCTTGGCACTAGGCGGCTCCTGGCTTCTCACCCGGAAAAACGCTCGCCAACGGCACACAACCGGCCTCGTCAAACGCGGAAACTTGATTCAACGAGTGACCATCGCGGGGAAGGTCTTCCCCAAAAAGACGTCGAGCATCGCCCCTCCCTACAATGGCTACATCCGGAAAATCTTCGTAAAGATCGGCTCGCGGGTCAAAGAGGGCGCGCCACTCGTCTCAATCACCCAGTCTCTCAATTCCAACGGCGAGGAAATCTTTCCCATCCGTGCCCCCTTCGATGGCATCGTCGTATCGGTCGACAAAAGCGAGGGCGAGTACGTCGAAACGGGTAAAATGGGCAATCAGATCGTCCGCGTCGATGATCTCACCGCCCTGGGCGTGCAAGGGGATCTCTCGGAGATCGACGTCCCCAAGGTGCGGGTAGGGCTTCCGGTTCTGATCCGGGTATCCGCGATCGGCGATCGTACCTACGATGGAGTGATTCGCGAAATCGCCATCGCATCCAAGCTTCCAGACACCAGCGGACGCAGTGGCGATCGAGTCGATTTCCCGGTCAAAATCCAGGTCACGAACCCCGACGCCCGCATGATGCCCGGTATGTCGGTCAGCGTCGACATCATCTCGGACCGCCGGGAAAATGTCCTGACCATCGGTCACGAATACATCGAACGAGAAGGCGATGGATACTTCTCGACGGTTCGAAACTCCGGACGACGCAAAATCAAGCTCGGCCTGCAGACCGACGAGGCCTTCGAAGTGACCGAGGGGTTAAAAGAGGGGGATGAAGTGGAAACCATCGACTTCTTCAAGCCGCGACCATGAAGACCCACGTCCTGCTCGAGGCGAAAAACCTCACTTTCTCCTATCGTTCACCGGAGCCGGGAGCCGCGGAGACGCCCATCCTTCACGGCGTTTCGCTGGCGATCCGGCGAGGAGATTTCGTCGCGATTCAAGGCCCGTCTGGCTCGGGCAAATCAACCCTTTTTTATCTCCTGGGCTGCTTGATGCAGCCGAAGTCGGGCCAAATCTACTTCGATGGCGTCGAGACGACGCATATGAAGTCGGATGAGCGCGCCTATCTTCGAAATGAGAAAATCGGCTTCGTCTTCCAGCAGTTCCACTTACTCTCGCGCGCCACTGTTTTGGAGAATATCCTGCTTCCCGCCCGTTACCCCTCGGAACGGGTCGACCCCGAGATTGCCCGCTACACGGAACGCGCACGCGTTCTCGCCCAGCGGTTCGGACTCGCCCCCCTCCTCGACCGTCACCCCAATCAGCTCTCCGGCGGGCAGCAACAGCGCGTGGCGATCGCCCGCGCCCTCTTGAAAGACGTCGACCTCATCCTCGCCGACGAGCCCACGGGAAACCTCGACTCGAAAAGCGCGTCCGCCATCATGGACGAACTTCGCGAGCTCAACGGCCAGGGGAAAACCATCGTCATCATCACGCACGATCTCGAAATCGCCAAGCAGTGCTCCCGCTCGATTTTCGTGCGCGACGGACGCCTCGTCGACGAACCGACCGGTCTCGAGCCGTTGCCCGGCCCGGAGGCGGAGCCTACGAATCATGGAAAACGGTCGCCCTCCAGCCCTCCGCTGGTTCGCCGCCTGAAAAGGCTGCTCGCCGCCTGGCCCGAGCTACGCCGAACCATCCTCTCTTCACTTCCTCTTGCATGGGACAACCTCTGGCGAAATCGCGTCAAGTCGTTCCTAACCATGATCGGGGTCATCGTAGGAATCAGCGCGGTGCTCTCCATGGTCACTTTCTCCCGCTATGTCGAGCGTCGCATCCTCGAGTCTTTCGCCGACCTCGGCGCCAATAAGATCACCCTCAATGCCTGGCGAAACTGGAGACGAAGCGCCTCCAAAAAGCCCGCGAGCGAATTTCGGGAATTCAGCCTCCAGAAAGACATCGAACCTCTTCTGAAAATTTTTCCAGACATCATCGACTACACGCCAGTGATCCAGGTCTGGGGTACCTCCACCGTCTCCTTCGCCGGCAGAACGCTCACCGAAGATATCCGTCCGATCGGAACCTCCACGGCTTATCTGCGCATGTCTCGTCATGAAGTCCTCTTGGGAACAGGCCTAAGTGAATTCCAGGTCACGCAGCGAAGCCCGGTTTGCGTGGTCGGATTCGAGATCGCCAAGCAACTTTTTCAAGGCCGGAACAACCCGCTCGGAGAGATCATCTTCCTCACCTCGAGCAATTCAGCCTCGCCCTTTACCTGTCGCATCATCGGAGTGCTCGCCCAACAAAGCACGAACAGCGATTGGCTCAAGCCGGACTTCACGATTCTCCTTCCCTATACCTACCTGCAGACCGTGCTCGACTTCTGGAACGCGCAACTCAATCGCATCGCGCTGGAAACACGCGAAGGCGCCGACGCGGAAAAACTCTCCGACGCCGTGAAAAACTTTTTCAAGAACAAGTATGGCGACTCCGCTGAGATCTACGTCGGCTCGGACGCCCTCATGCAAGCTCAAATTCGTAAATTTCTCGGCTTGTTTTCAGTCCTCATCAGCTCAGTCGCCCTGATTACGCTCGCCGTCGGAGGGATCGGCATCAACAACATGATGCTCGTCTCGGTCAACGAGCGCCTGAAAGAGATCGGCCTCAGAAAAGCCATCGGCGCCACAAACCGAAGCATTCGGGTTCAGCTTCTGACGGAATCGACCCTGCTGTGCGGTTGCGCCGGCCTCATCGGGCTGGTGATCGGGTTTACCGCCTATGAAGCCATCATCTACTTTGCCGCGCAATTCGTGTCTAAACTCAAGTTTGAGTGGATCGTGGAACCCTGGGCTTTTGCCATCTCGCTGATCTCTATAGTGGCGGTCGGGGTATTGAGCGGGCTGACTCCGGCTCTCCGAGCCGAAAAGCTTGAAGTCATCGAAGCGCTTCGGAGCGAATAGAACTTAGGGATTGTTCAAACCCCGCTCCACGCCTATAATGCGGGGAACATGGAGCAAGCCAAAATGAGCATCCTCGTTGTCGACGACGAACCCGATCTCGTCGATATCACCGCCGAACTCCTGGAAATGCAGGGCTTTGATGCGGTGCGCGCGTATTCCGGCCGGGAAGCTCTTCGCCTTTTTCTGCAGACACCGACCGACCTGATCCTTTCCGACATCCGCATGCCCAATGGCGATGGCGTTTGGCTCGTCTCGGAGATTCGAAAACTCGCCAAGCAGCCCCTCGGTTTCGCATTCATGTCGGCCTATTCGGACCATTCACGAGATGATCTGCTTCGATTCGGTGCCGACGAGCTCTTCCAAAAACCAGTCAATGCCAGTGCTTTGGTTGCGTTTCTCAGGTCTCGCACCAGCCCCAAGCCCTGAAAAACTCAATCCACTCGATCGAGACCAAATCCCGAATGAAGGGCCTCCACGGCCCTCTTCACCAACGCGTTTTCGATTAAGCAGGACACCTTGATTTCTGAAGTCGTGATGAGCTTGATATTGATCTCGTTCTTGCCGAGCAACTGGAACATCTTGGACGCGACCCCCGGATGATTCTGCATGCCAACACCCACGATGCTCACCTTGGCAAGATTCGCTTCCTCAATGATTTTCATTTCAGCCCAATCGCCGCCCCGAAGATCGTTCAATACCTGCATCGCACTGAGCTGATCAACCTTCCCGACCGTAAAACTCAAGGTCAGATGCCCGGAAGAGGCCACATCCTGCACGATGATGTCGACTACGATCGCCGCGTCTGACAAAGCTCCGAATATCCTAGCCGCCACGCCCGGCCCTTCGGGCAAATTCTGCAACGTGAACTTCACCTGATTCGAATCAGCCGCCACTCCGGAAACCACGACGCTCTCCAAAAATTCCTGTGACACCACACGAGTCCCTTCTACCGAGTCAAAACTAGATCGCACATGAAGCGGCAACTTGTACTTGGCCGCGATTTCCACCGACCGGATCTGTAAAACCTTGGCCCCGAGCGACGCAAGTTCCATCATCTCTTCGTAGCTGATCTTGTCAATTTTTCGGGCCTTCGAACAGAGGCGCGGATCCGTCGTATAGACGCCGTCAACGTCCGTGTAGATCTCGCAATCATCCGCACCCAGCGCGGCCGCGATCGCCACCGCGCTCGTATCCGAGCCACCCCGCCCCAGGGTCGTGATATTTCCGTCGGCATCGACGCCCTGAAAACCCGCGATCACCGGGATCACATTTCGGCCGACCTCTCGCAGAACCAAGTCCGTCTTGATTTCCCGAATCCGGGCTTTCGAATAGACGTTATCGGTGATGACACCGATTTGGTGACCCAAAAAACCCTTGGCGCGCATGCCGGAGCGGTCCATCAACCCCCGACGCTCCGCCTCAGTGTTGATGGCCAGCGCGACCAACCCGACCGCGATTTGCTCTCCCGAGGCGACGATCAGATCGTATTCACGCGAAAACGGGATCGGGTTGATCTGATTCGCCAAGTCCACCAGGCGATTGGTTTCTCCAGACATCGCGGAGACGACCAAAACGATGCGGTCCCCCCGGGCCTGAGAATCCAGGGCCAGACGAGCCACATGCTGAATCCGTTCGACCGTACCGACCGAGGTTCCGCCGAATTTCTGAACAATAAGCGCCACGGCTTTGAACATATTCAACTATGTGCATCGCGTCAACCTTGAACCCCGGCGTGCGCCCAGTTAAATCCAAGGGATATGCATTCTTCTCTCCAAGGCAAGAAAGCCCTCATCATCGGTGTCGCCAACGAACGCAGCCTCGCCTGGGGGATTGCCGAACAGCTCCACCTGGGTGGCGCAAATCTAGCGTTCACCTACCAAGGCGAAACCCTCGAACGCCGAGTGCGCCCACTCGCCGCGAGCGTGAAGAGCACTTTCGTCGAGCCCCTCAACGTGCAAGACGACGCGCAGATCGACGCGGTTTTTGCGAAACTGCGGGACCATTGGGGAACCTTCGACATCCTGGTCCATTCAGTCGCTTTTGCGGAAAGGCAGGACCTCGAAGGTCGTTTCGTTGAAACTTCGCGCGCTGGCTTTCTCAAGTCCATGGATATCAGCGCCTACTCTCTCGTTGCTCTCACGCAACGGGCCGAGCCGATGATGCCCGAGGGGGGAGCCGTACTCACTCTCACGTACTACGGCGCCGAGAAAGTGATCCCCAACTACAATGTGATGGGAGTCGCCAAGGCCGCGCTGGAGGCCTCCGTGCGATACCTAGCCAACGACCTCGGCTCGAAGAAAATCCGAGTCAATGCGATCTCAGCGGGACCCATCAAAACCTTGGCCGCTTCGGGCGTTCGAGACCTCCGCACCATGCTGGCCAAGGCGGCGGAGAAAGCTCCGATGCGAGAGAATATCGATCAGGAGGATGTCGGCACCCTCGGTGCCTTTCTTTGTTCGCCCCTCGCCAAGCACATCACGGGCACGACTATGTTCGTCGATAGCGGCGCTCATATCCTCGCTTGACCGCCCAAAAAAGCGGCATCATGAGCAGGCCCAAAAGAATAAAACCCATCCCAGAGACGCCATTCCGCATTTCGTCTTGAATCTTGCCGATGGCGTAACCGTAGACGACCAGGGTCTTGCGACGCTGCGGCTCATCCGGAAAAACAGTCAGCTCAGTGACTTTACCGGCGTGTGCCTTCAACTTGAGCGGAGTACCGGGCGCCAGCTGAAAAAAGAGATTTCCAGGATGACCGTTGTCGGGAACCAGGTGGCTCTGCGACACGCAGAACCAGCCGATATGATTGTTCTTCAGGCGGAAGCAGGTGTCCCCGAGAACGCCGAACCCCCAGGCCCATCGACTCGCCACCTCGTCGGCGGCGACGAGTCCGGGCGCCTTCCGCAGCTCTCCTCCATACTGATTCAAAGCAAGGCCATAGGCGAGAAACGCCAATGAGAGCCAGCCAGCGGTGAAATAGGTCAACCACGTTCCCCACCCCACGGAAGCCCATCTGAAAATTCGTTTTTTTCGGGTCACCTCGAAATTCTGCCCGACCTTCGCACGCGATTCAATGGTGTGTCGTGGCTTTCTCGTCCCACTCGGTCGCGCGCAGTTTCGTTTTAGGGTTGTGGGAGGGAGTTTTACCCCTGCCGATTCCGAGGCACATTTCGTCCGTCATTGCGGGCCGAAACGGGCCATCCTGGCCCCGGCCCGACGCCTCTGGATCGGCAGGGGTAAAACTCCCTCCCACAACCCTAAAACGATGCTTCGATACACCATTGAAACTAGCGCGGACTGAGGCACACTCAGGGCATGACGCCGCTCGGGCCCCTCACCGAACTTCATCGACATCTCGACGTATGCACTCGGCCGAGCACCCTGTGGGAGCTTGCGTCGAAACGCGGTTTGACTCTCGGAGCCCTCACGGCCGAGGAGTTTCGATCCAAGACTCTCATCCTCGAACCCATGACCGATCTCGGCACCGTGCTCGGTAAATTCGAAATTTTTCAGCAAGTGCTCGACCACCCGGACGTCCTCGATCGAGTGGCGTTTGAGGCCGTGGAAGACTGTTATCAGGAGGGGATCCGACAAGTAGAGCTGCGCTTTTCTCCGAGCTTTGTCGCCGAGCACTCGGGCATGCCCTACTGGGAGATCCTCGATGCGTTCGAGCGCGGGATGAAACGGGCGCTCTCACTCCACCCTGACATGAAGGCCGGCCTTCTCTGCATCGCTTCGCGCGACTACGGCGCCGATTCGGTCGCCGAAACCGTCGAATTCTTTCTCAAGTATGACACTCAATTCATCGGCCTCGATCTCGCCGGCGACGAGACCCGCTGGCCGAACCAGAAGTTCAAAGATGCGTTCCGCCCCGCCGTTCGAAAAGGCTCCAACATCACGATTCACTCCGGAGAATCCGTCGGTCCCGAAAGCGTCTGGTACGCGCTCGGACACCTCGGCGCGAAACGCATCGGGCACGGAATTCATGCCATCCAAGACCCCGCTCTAGTCGAGACTCTCGCACGCGATCAGATCTGCCTCGAAGTCTGCCCGACGAGCAACTGGCTCACCCGGAGTGTTCCCTCGCTAGAGGAGCATCCCCTCAGAGACCTGCTGCGCGCAGGGGTTCCGGTCTGCATCAATACGGACGACCCCGGAATCTTCGCGCTCACGCTCCCGGGCGAGATCGCGATCGCCCAAACTCTCATCGGCCTCTCCGAAAGCGAGATTAGTCAATGTGCTGAATTTGCTGAGAAATTTACATTTCTCTAAGCCCGAAACGCGGTGTTTCGTGAGATTTGCTCATCGCGTCAACATCGCTTGCAGAGGCCTCCAGGGCGCCATACACGAGCACCGATGAAAACCCTATTATTCGCCCTATTGTTGAGTGTCATTTCCCTCCCCGCTCCCCCCGTCCAGGCGGGACCACCTATCGTCGAACTTCTGCAACCCGGTCAATCTTCGACCTTTCTGCTCGATCGCTTCGGGACGAACCTGATCGTTCGTTGCTCCGGCGGCGAAGCACCACCCCCGGTGAGCTATCGGTGCCAGGCGGACTGCATGATCGGCATCCGACTCCCCAGAAGACCGGTCGAAGGGTACTTCCGGGACCGCACCGAAACGGTTCAAATCCACGGACGCCTAAACCAGATGTGCAAAGAGGGGGAAGTTCCCAATTCCTCCGAACGCGAACAGGTTCGCGCCATCAACGTGCGGTGCGAGTAAAAAACGGGCAAAATTAAAAAAGGGAATCCAAAGCCTGCTGGACTTTTTTCTGGTCTGGCTTGGCTAAAACCCCGAGTTTCCTCAAAATCAAAGACCCATCCAACGTAAAGATCTTCATCCGCACTTTGGATGAAGAAGTGAGACCTGCACGATCCAAATCCGTCACCTCGACATCGAGCGGCCAGGCGGAGTTGTCTGAACTCGTGATCATTGCCAATACCGCGTGGCCGATCTCCGCCTGAAATTTTCGCTTGGAAAGCACCAAAGCCGGCCTTCGCCGACTTGCCTGTCGATCCGTAAAAGGAAATGGAACGACCACCACGTCATAGGCTTCAAAGGTCTCCATAAGCCTTCTCATCGTTTTTCGAAACCCATTCGCTCAACTGGCTCTCCAAGCCCTCGTTCCATTCCCGATCCTGATCCACGGCCTTCCGCACCACGACCAGATCATTCGCCCTCACTTCAAAAACAACCTGATCGCCCTTCTTCAAACGAAGCACCTTCCTGACTTCGGCGGGGATCGTCGTTTGGTATTTCTCAGTCAGTCGGGACAACTTAATCGCACCCATTGTAATACGGTAATACGGTAATACTTAGAAAGTCAAGATCCAGCCGTAATGTGAGCAAAAATCTCAGATTTTCTTGTTGCGCCTAGCCAAAGAACAGCCTATAAGGAACTCACAATTTGAACTTCCACGGGGTCCCCACTTCCCCCCCACACACACACTGAAGCGGTTCCCGTGGCGATAAAGGACTCTGAGGCGTAATTCCTCAGAGTCCTTTATTGTTTCTAGCCCCCGCTCAATCAAATCAGCTTTAAGATAACTTCAAGACTGGCTTCCGCCACCTGGGTGATCACCCGCTTAAAGCCATCCCCCAGCAGTAAGTAAGGAATCAGCAAGCTCCCCACTCCGGTTCCGAGTCCGAAGGTGTAAAAACGGATCCATAAACGCCCGAGAAAACCCTTAGCTTTGCCGAAGCGCCACGACCGGAACAGCATCAGCAGAAAAAACCAGGCGATCTCGGCGTAGACCAAGTTGAGCCGATTCGGGTGCTGAGTCAGCGCCTTCAACGTGTCCAAAAAAGATGAGTCGGTCAGAAGCTTCAAATAGGCTTGAAACGCAGGATGAGAGAGAGCCTCCATCCACTTCGCGGAGGGCACGACCCCCGCACCGCCACCACCGGTCGGAGCTACGCCAAGCGCCCCCTCGGTAAAGGGGTTCGCCGCATTGACCGGGGCGACCGCCTTCTGCATCTCCTCCCGCATCTCGAGGATGTCGGCTGCGGCCTCCTCGGCCGGATCCACCATGGGCGGAGCGGCCTGCGCAAATGCCAATCCGCAAGAAAACAGAAAAATTTGAAGGAGTCTCATTCCAGACAGAGGATAACACGTCTTATAGTCTAATTATGGATTCTACCGCCATCGCTGCCGCCATCCCCTTTTTCTTCATGCTCATCGGACTCGAGTATCTGATCGCTCGAGCCCGAAACCTGAAGGTCTTCCGCTTCGAAGACGCCATCTCCAGCCTCTCCTGCGGCATCAGCCAGCAGATGGTGGGGATTTTCCTCAAGGTCGCGCTCGGCGCCGGGTATGTCTGGGTCTATGAAAACTTCCGCTTCGCGACGATCGAAATGAACTCCTGGGCGGCCTGGTTCGGAATCATGATCCTCGTCGATTTGGCGTACTTTTTCTTCCACTGGGCCAGCCACCGCGTCAACTTCATCTGGGCCACCCATGTGGTTCACCACCAGAGCGAAGAATACAATCTCAGTACGGCGCTCCGGCAAAGTATCTTCCAAGGGCTGATGTCGGCCCCGTTCTACCTGCCGCTGGCCCTCCTCGGGTTTCCCCCGCTCATGCTCCTCCTGACCATCACGGTGAATACGCTCTACCAGTTCTGGATTCACACTCAGCTCATCAGAAGCCTCGGGCCGCTCGAATGGGTGCTCAACACACCCTCGCATCATCGCGTTCATCACGGGATCGATCCACAATACATCGATAAGAACTTCGCCGGCATGCTGATCATCTGGGATCGGTTGTTCGGCACCTTCCAACAAGAGAGGGGGCCAATTCACTACGGAACCGTCAAACCACTCAAGAGCTGGAACCCGCTTTGGGCAAATACCGCGGGCTGGGTCGAGATCTTGAAGCTCTCGAGCGCTGCGAGGTCCCTCCGCGAAAAGCTCTACGCGTGGATCGCGCCGCCGGAGTGGCGGCCGGCCTCTCTGGGGGGCTCCCTGACCATCGCTCGGGTACCGGCCTCCCGCTTGAAGTACTCAAGCAATCCCTACCGAGGCGTCTCCCTCTACATCGCGGGCCAGTTCATCGTCGTTTCGACTGTGGTCGTACTCATGCTCCTGCTGCAAGACACCCTGCCTCGGAGCAGTGCTCTGTTCATCGTGTCGTGGATCCTAGCTTCGCTCTTGGCCTGGTCAGCGCTGAGCGAACATCGCGCCTGGGGCGTGGCGCTCGAATTCGTTCGTCAGGGCACGTTTCTGCTCGTCACGACCTTGTTGCTGCCGGCAGAGATCGCCGCACCGGTCCCCCAGCTCGTCTCCGCCCTATTCGCCGGCCTCTCGCTCTATGCCCTCCATGAGATCCTCAAACGCCAGAAATAGGCTCGCCATTTTTTCACGCCGCCCGTACCTGATTTCGGCCGCGCTTCTTTGCATCGTACAAGGCATCATCAGCGGCTTTCAGCAGCGCGCTGGGGTTATAGCTGCTCGGCCCCTTCGCCCCAGTCGCCGCAGCCATCCCAACGCTCAACGTGCACTTCCATTCTACTGAAGAAGAAGGGAGTCCGCCGGGCCCGATGACCGGTCCATGGAGTCGCTCGGCGCCACGACGGATAAACTCCGCCACACCGAGAATCTCAGCTTCCGTGCCTCGAATGGCCACGGCGAACTCTTCCCCCCCAAACCGAGCGACGACGCAGTCCGGGGATTCATATTGTTTCAGCAAGGCCGCCAAACGCTTGATCACCTCGTCACCCGTGGGGTGACCGTGGGTATCGTTGATCTTCTTGAAGTGATCGATGTCGATCATCAAAACGCCACAGGTCTCGTTCAGCTTGCGGCACTCATCGAGAAGCGCGTTCCAACCCTGGAAAAAAGACCGGCGCCGCATTAATCCCGTGAGCTCATCGAGGTTGGCGACCCCCTCGAGCTTCCGGAGCACCAGAAGCGTCTGGCTGTAGCACTCCTCGAGGGCGGTGACTTCACCGTGGAGGTGTGAGAGGAGGTGATGAATTCCCTCGAGGTTTGCTTCCAAACGCTTCTGGTCCATACGTGTTGCTCCGGTCAGGAGGTGCTGCGGAATTGCAGCGCCTTACACCAGGAGATAAAGCACGCAGGATGCCAGACTCGTTCGTCATTGATCTCAACGAGTTGCCCAGCCGCCGCGGAAAAAAACCTGTGTCACGCCGGACCCGGCCACCGACCCGAGACACAGGAGCGCGGCCGCCTCTCGTCGCAATGAACGGGAACCCCCCGGAAGTAGGGTTCCCGGAAAAAACACCGCTCCGGCGCGGGTCGCAACCCTACTTCCGGAGGGTTCCCGTGAACGTCTTCGAATTAAGGCAGAGTCCGGATTCCGGTTCGACAGTCCAAATGTCGAATCACAAATCGCTCTATTGTGCGCGAAACGATTCTGCCGGCAGCACGACTCGTGCAAACGCTACCGCGAATGAAAACTCAAAGCACGTCCCCAATCGCACTTCACTGGGCCCTCCGAGTGGGCTTTCCCGCGGAGCCCTGGCGCGACCGAGAACTCTGTGTTTGGACTTGGCACAAGCTCCAGAAAATATTTCCGCAATGTTACGCGGCCGTCCTGATGCCAGACCATCTCCATGTCATCACTCCAGCCCTGGCTCCGGAACAAATTGAATTCGTCGCCCAAGCGCTGCGCAAACTCCAGAGCGCCATCCAAAGGCGATCATCATCACATTTGCGTTGGCAGGCCGTATCCGAGCCACGAACGATTCCCAACCTCAGCCATCTCGCCGTTCAGATCCGTTACGTCCACCTCAACCCCTGCCGCAAACGCTATTGCAACGACCCCCTTGAATGGGAATTCTCTACTCATCGCGACTACATCGGCGCAACGGCTCAACCCTGGCCGAACGTCAGCCGAATACTCACGCAGCTCGGCTTTAAAGCCGATTCGCAGGGTTGCGCAAAATTCCATGCCTACATCTCAGGCGATCCTTCCGTTCATCCCGCCGGCACTCCGGCGCCGATTAAAAATACATTGAATGTCGGCGTCGCGGACCTGGGCGTCCTCGAAAGAGCATTCGCGATCAGCCAGAGAGTTTCGACAGATGCCACGCGAACAAAGGGAAAGTGCCGCAACCTGTTCATGCGGACCCTACTCAGTAGCCCCTTCGAATTGCCGGCGGCCCGCATCGCTAAACAGATCCAGGTTCATAGATCCTCGTTCCGAGGGCTGCGAGCCGCTCCGACGAATCTAGTCCTGGCGCTGATCCTTACTGCAACCGATGCACGGCTCTATTCGGCGCTCGGAACTTGGCCCAGCGGCCCGTCAAAATGATGGGAACCCTCCAAAAGTAGAGTTCCGCCTATTTTTCGGTCCGCATTTTTTCTCGGAACCCTACTTTTGGAGGGTTCTGAGAAAAATCACTCGCTCAGCGCTTTCGAACCCATGCCGCCCTTCTTCGACTGGTCGAAGAGGGAGAATGCCGTCGCCAGCATGCCCGACATATCGCTCGCCGTCGCCGGAACGATCATCGTCGTACTCTCTTTCGCCAACGCTCCGAACTGCTTGAGATACTCCTCCGCGATCTTCAATCGCGCAGCTTCCACGCCCCCGGTGCCAGAAAGAGACTTTGCGACTCCCGAGAGACCTTCCGCCGTAGCCCGCGCGACCGAGAGGATCGCGGCGGCCTGCCCTTCGGCCTCATTGATCTGCCGCTGCTTGCTCGCTTCAGAATTCTTAATCGTTTCCTGCTTGATCCCCTCCGCGCGATTGATCTTCGCGTCGCGCTCCCCTTCCGACTCGAGAATCACCGCGCGCTTCTCGCGCTCCGCCCGCATCTGCTTCTCCATCGAAGCCAGCACGTCTTTCGGCGGCTGAATCGTCTTGATCTCATAGCGCAACACCTTCACACCCCAGGGATCCGAGGCCTTGTCGATCGCCATGACCACGCTCTGATTGATGTGCTCGCGCTCTTCGAAAGACTTATCGAGCTCGATTTTTCCGATCTCCGAACGCAGCGTCGTCTGAGCGAGCTGAATCAAACCGTTCGCGTAGTTCGACACTCCATAGGACGCTTTCTCCGGATCCATCACCCGAAAGAAGAGAATCCCATCGACGCCCACCTGCACGTTGTCACGGGTAATCCCCACTTGCTCCGGGATATCGAGCACGAATTCCTTGAGGGAGTGCTTGTAACGAACCTGATCCACAAACGGGACGACGAAGTGCAACCCCGCATTCAGAGTCGCGTGAAATTTCCCTAGCCGCTCCACCACAAAACACTGCTGCTGCGGAACGATCTTCACCGCACTAAAGGCGAAAAACAGAATCGCGACAACAAACGCCAGGCCGAATAAAGTTTCCATGATCTTCTTCTCTCCTAATTTTTCTGGGAATGGGTCGGACCGACAATCAGCTTGATACCGGCTGTCCGATGGATGACCACCGTCGACCCCGCCTCGAGCCTGAGGTTCGAATCGTTCACGACCGTCCACGTCGTTCCCTGGTACTCGGCTTGAGCTTCGGCGTGTGCAGCCAGCGCGCTCGCCAATATGAGCGTATTTTTCAAATCCGCACCCTGATCCCACGAAGTCTTCGGGCTGCGAAACCGCGCGAGCAAAATATTCCGAAACAGGATGATCAGGACCAGCCCCAGTGCTCCAAACAGGACTAACGCGAGGGTGCCGTTCTGAAGGCCGAAAAACTGCGCCAGCCCGACACAAAAAGCTGAGACGGCAAAAAATAAAAACACGAAGTTCATGGTGAAGAGCTCCGCGACGATCAGCGCGCAGGCCAGAATCCACCAGGACCAGAAAGGCAAATCACTGAAGTACATGTGCGGCAGTATGCGTTCGCAAGCGCTTCGACGCAACTCTAACCGGCTTTCCGCCCTACCTCAAAAAGAAACGCAGATCGTCAGGACGAATATCGACATGAAAATGGTTGCGATGACCCGCATTATAATTCGGCGTCAAAACAGAAGAAAAAAGGCGCGAACCGTAAAGATCACAAGCCAGCTCCAGAAGGACGCGGGCCTTTCCGTCCACCGGAAGAGCTCGCTTACAGGTTTCTTCCCGCGGGGTTTCAACGAAATCCTCCAAGACCGAATAGGAAGTTCCTCGAGCATCCCGAAAGCCAGCGAGGTCGAGCGCCAGGCCCATGGTGTGAAAACTCGTCCGAGGGTGATCGCGATAGGCCGACATGACGCGTGCTTCCACCAGGCCGTGGCGTAGCAAAATGACCGAGAGCAACGGAAGCCGACGGGCCATCTCGCAAGAAACGATCACCGCGTTGTACCGCACGCCGGCAACATCCCCTTTGATCCGCACCGGAGAGGGCACGAGCACCGACGGCTGTTCGACCTCCTCAAATGGAACTCCCTGACGAAGCAGATCCTCGTAACACGCTCGAGTATCGCGAATCTGCCAGATCCCCGTTGAGTCATTTTCCCAAGTCGCGAACTGAATCTGAGCTCGAAAGTTATAAAACGACTGAACCCGACGGGCGATAAGCCGCGAAGCCCGAATGGCCGGATCAGATTCAATTGAAGCATGTACGAGGCCGGATGAAAGCAAAAGCCACAAAATCATGCAATGCGTCATAGCCCACGCCCAGGCTCGCTGACTATTCTTTTTTTCGAACTAACCTCCGTGCCAACCCCCCAATTACAGGAGAAAACCCGAAATAAATCCAAGGGAGCCAACTCGGCACCCCCCACGGACCCTGTGCCAAGGGCGCATATCCAAAGGCTCCGACATCACTCAGAAAGCCCTCGACCAGGACCCCTCCGATCGCAGTCAGCCCGGCCTGAAGCAAGCCGGGAGGAGTTCGATCTAGACTCGCCCAAAGAAAAAGTCCCGCCGAGGCCAGAACGAGATCAGTGACGAGGCCTTGAAGCGGCAAGAATCCACTCCCTAGCCAAGCCGCGATGGCGAACCCCAGGCCTGGCAGCCACCAACGCAAAGACCGATATCCGGGAAGAACACGGGCGTACCCTTCTCGCAGCCACCGGTCCGTCCACAGATGCATCCAGGCGATGACGACCGTGGCACTTCCCATCAATATCGGAACCCAGAAGGGCTGCCCGCTCCGAAACATAAAGGGGTACCCCTCGAACTCCGGATAGATTTCGACTCCGTTGAGGACGTGCAGACTGTCGCAAAGAGTGCCGATGACCGCGCCCGCACAGAAAAAAAGAACAGCAGCTCGAAACTTACGAACGAGCGTCTTGCGGCCGATCAAAGCCACCTCCGCTCTTGCTGAGTTCCGAACGGACGTCCCAAAGAATTTGAAACGCCTTCTTTCCCGTCGTCGACTTCAAGTACTCGACTCCTGAGGAGCCACCCGTTCCACGCTTAAACCCGATCACTCGCTCCACGACACGCACGTGATGCTCCCGCCACAAACCCAGATATTGATCGAAATCAACCAACGATTCGCACAGAAGATAGAGAGGCAAATGAAAAGACGGTTCCTGATAAACCGACTTTAACGCGGCCAATGTCGCGCCCTCGAACGCCAGTTTTTTCATCAGACCGTCAAACACGTCAATCAGGCTGGGCTCTTCATAGCGACGCTTCAGGGTCTCCAGCATCTCCGGGCGGTTTTTGAAGTACCCGAAATAGCGCTCATCCTTCAGGCCGCACAGAAACTCAACCTCACGAAACTGTAGACTCTGAAAACCGCTGGCAGGCATGAGGCGGTCGCGGAATTCGAGAAAATCCACCGGCGCCATCGTCTCGAGTATGTGAATCTGCTGAACTAACACACGCAGAATCTCCACAATACGCTTCACGAAGTGGTGCGCTCTGAGCGGGTCTCCGGCCACCATCGCCGCCATCGTTGAGTCGATCTCATGAAGAATCAATTTAAACCAGAGTTCGTAGGCCTGATGAATGATGATGAAAAGCATCTCGTCATGATGAGCAGGCTCTGATTGCGGCTGCTGAAGGGCTAACAGCTCTGGTACCTTCAGATAGGAATTATAGGTGAGGTCTGACCCCGAATAGACACTCGGTTCATTCATATATTCTGACCTGCCTGTCGCTCGACCCCTTGAATCGTTCGTTGCGCAAATTCAGGAACCGCATCTGAATCCGTAAAATGCCATTCAACGAGCCCCCCCCCACTATCATGGGACCTCGGACCCACGAGTTTCTGAAAATTTTGCCACAAACTACCTCGCGCAATGGACGAGGCCACCGCCTGGGCGGAGTTAATCACGCGCCAGCCCGGCAACGCGCTCTCCACCGCAGAATGAATCCATGGATAATGAGTGCACCCCAGGAGGCAAACCCCGGGCATCCGCGCACGCGCATACCCGTCGACATACTCCTTCAATGTCGCATGAAGCACCGGGTGGTCCACCCAGCCCTCCTCAATCATCGGAACCAGCAGCGGACAGGCCTGCTCCATGATCGGGTAGGGTCGTTCCGCCAGGCTGATGGAGGACTCAAGAATCTCCCGCAGCAGCTTCCCGTATATCCCGGCTCGAACCGTTGCCGTGGTGGCCAGCACCAGTACCGGCGCCAACTCAGAGCGACTCCTGGGCTGGCCTTGAATGGGTTTCCCATTGCGCAAGGAAAAAAGCCCCTCGAGCACCGCTTCGACACCCGACTCGACCACCCCCATAACGGGGGTATTCCCCATCGCGGCCCGAATCTGCGGCAGCGCCAAACTCGAGGCCGTGTTGCACGCAACGATGAGGGCGTCGACCTTCCAGTCCTTGAACCGGGCGGCGCAGGCCTCACTGAGTCGCACCACCTGGGCGGCGCTCTTCGTGCCGTAGGGCACGTTCGCAGTGTCTCCCAGGTAAACGAAGGTCGCGCCCTTCAACCGGCGGCGAAGCTCAGTCAACACCGTGATCCCGCCCACTCCAGAGTCATAAACCCCAAAACGCATCATACGTTCAGGAATACCGGGCCAGGGGCTACGAAGCAACCTGCAAGGCTACCTCGTCACCCCAGGGGATCCTACTTTTCCACGGGGTAGCCAGCGGCTTCCCAGTCAGGCATTCCGGAACCCACCACACAAACCAGATTTTTCACGCCCAGTCGCTCGAGTTCCTGCACGGCCATCTGAACCCGACCACCCGAGCGACAATGAACATAAACCGTCTCATACTTCATGAGCTCCGGGGCATACTGCGCCACACTGTCATGAGGGATGTTCCGGCTTCCGGGAATATGCCCCTCCCGATACTCTCCCGGCGCCCGCACATCGAGAACCAGTTCGCTCTTAGTGAGTTGATCCACATGCTTCTTCAGCTCTAACATCGAAATCCGACCTTTCATTACATTCTCCTTATTTAAAATTTTCGAACAGACTTTCCTTCAAACTCTTCGGCGCCGGCCCGTTGTATTCCCCCGCCTCTCGAACAAACGTATCCCGATCCTGTGACAACGAAGGGCTGATCTGCAACTGCGTTTTCCAGCTTGTCGCACGCCCCCCTTTCGAATCATGCCCCGGTAAAATGATATGTTCCGGAGTGAGCCGCGCACGCAATTTCTGGATGCTCTCGTAATGTGCCTCTGGATCTCCGCCGGGCAAATCATCCCTTCCCGTATCGCCATGCATGAGATGGTCGCCGGTCAGAACGAACGGGCCCCACACGACGGTCAAACTGTCAGGGGTATGTCCGGGGGTCGTCCAAATCTGAAGCGGCGCCGCCGCGCTCGGCAGGTGGGTATCCTGGCTCACTCGCAGGTGTATCCGGCGACTCGGACTGCGCTCGTGCTGCAACAACGGCGCCCCCACCTCTGCTGCAAGGAGCGCCGCGGCCGAGACGTGATCGGCATGGGTGTGGGTATCGATCACGGCGAGAAAACGATAACCCTGCAGCTTCTTCGCCTCCTCAAAAAGAACGGAGAGATCCTCCCTCGTCGGATCCACGAACACCGCCTCCTTTGCCTCACGATGAAACGCCAGGTACGTGATGTTGTCGTCGTTCACGATTGCGCGCAAATCCCAACCCGGAGGCATCTTGCTTTCGTCCGCCACCACTTCAGAAAAGTTCTTCACCTGGGTTGTCATCTGTCCCGCCCTCCATCACAAAAAATATTTTTCAGTTGTCGTATCAACTTTTTTACCTCCGGACGGGCAATTCGATAGCTCACGGACTGCCCGACTCTCTTTGCCGTAACCAATCCCTCTGCCCGCATCCTCGCCAAAAACTGTGAAATTTGCGATTGCGAGACCCCACACGAGTCCACCAACTGCGTCACGGTGCGCTCACCTTCGGTCAATAGGCAAAGGAGCCTCAGGCGATCCGGGTGGCCCAAGGCCTTCAAGACCTGACTGATCTCCTTGGTCTTGTCCATCAAGCTGTCCACAGTGTTCATACTTATTATGATATTATACTTTTATAATAAATAAAGAATTATTTTTGGACAGCTCCCAATCCCCTAATCCTCCGACCCCTCACCTTCGACCGTCGCGAGATAGCTCGCGACGTTGGTATCGTTGAGCTGGCCAGCGGTCTCCGCCTCAGCGAGTTTCGCCTGAATATTCTGAACCCTCAGATTCAGGACGTCCCCAGCATCCAGCACGATCGCCGGACTAAACTGAAAGCGAAAATCCAAATCCCGAGTGATCGAGACACCGTTGTACCGAATCGAATAATCAGCACCCGCGCATTTTTCTGGATCATAGTGCAGCTCAAACTCGATACGACTCAGGGTGAACCCGACCGGTATTTCTAACCGACCCCACGTCTGAGTGACGGCTCCGTTTGAAATGTCGACCTGACCCAGCACCGCCTCGACCGCGCCGGTAGCGTCTCCACCGACGGCCTCGCCCGCCTCGTTCTTCAGCTTAAGCTTCGTCGAGCAGAACTTGAATTCCGTAACCGGAGCAGCAGCCCAAGCCGACGCCACCCCAACAAGATTGATGAGGCGCTCGTAAAGAGAGACACCTGTCAAATAGGGCGGGCTTCGCATATCAACATACGGATTGCCTGTTCCCGTGCCCCCGCAACCCGGCACCTGAAGCACCATCCCGATCGCCAAAAGCCCTGCCAGTAGTAATCTCATCCTACTTCTCCTTCATCCTTGCTGGCACGATTCTGGACCAACCTGAAAAACGCCAGCTCAAGATGATAAATTCGATCAAGCCTACTTTGCCCCTCGACCGAGCCATCGCGTTTCGCCAAATTTCTGAATTTCACCAAGGCCTCATCGACGATCTTCCAGGCCTCAGCCATGCCTTGTTCGGTCAGAGCCAAAGTGTATCCTTGCAGTCTTCGCTCATCAACGCCCTGAGCCTCGATGGACTCAGCCGCGAGCTTGAGCATCTCCCGATGAAAATGACCCAATGAAAGCCTGTAAATTCCGCCTTCACAATCGATCGATCGATCCGGAGGAGAGTACCCTCCAGAGGGCGCCCTTTTCAGATACCCTTGTGTCTCCAAAAACTCGAGCGCTGAACGAATTTCTGGAACGCCGACTTTGAAATCCAAGCGCTCCGCGATCCACACAGGATCCGCCTTGAAACCGGGAATCGACGCCATCTCTCGAATCGCCACGTAGTACCACTCGGCAAGATAGCGATGAACTTCTGCTTCCTTCGGGTTTTTGGCCCGGTAGCTCGGATATCTCCGCATCGCCGACAGGGCCCGATGCCGGGAATCCTGGTCTGACGCCGTCCCCAGCTCCACGAGAGCCCGAAAGAAGGAAGACTCGCTTTCCCTGAGCCGCATGACCGCTGCCAACGCGCGGGCAGAGCCCAATGAGAGACTCCGCCTTCCCGATATCACCTGAGGGAGAAATCCGGCGGAGAGACTGGCCCGCCTTGAAAGCTCCCTCATCGAGAAGCCTGACTGGCCCGCCTTCAAAAAGGCGAGCCAGTCTTTCAGGAAGATTCGGTAGTCATGATAACCAAAGATATCTGGCCTCACGACCGACGACTTCTGGTGCATCAGTCGTTTTCTCCATCTGCATCAGCTTCAATTCCCTCTGCATAGCTTCCGATGAGCGAGTCACTGAAGGCTCCTGCATCAAAAGCTGAAAGGTAGGCATTGATAATCGGATCAAGCGAGAAGGTCACCGTTTCACCTGCGGCAAGCGGCTTCGCATTCGCGAACTTGAAAACGAACTCGAGATCCTGAGTCAGCTCATTCCCGTTCAACCGAACAGAATACCGCTGACCGCCGCAAAGCTCGGGATCCTGATGAATCTCGACCTTGATTCTTTTGATCGTGGTCCCTACCGGGATATCCGCATTACCCCAGACGAGAGAGGAGTCCACCGTTCCGGCATCGATCAAGCCAAGCTTCACATCGATCAAATCACTTCCTTCATGTTGGATGACGGAGCCATCTTCGGCCTCAACCTTCAGCTTCGTCACACAGAAACTAAAACCCGAAATCGCCGTGAGGGCCAACGGAGAAAAAAGACCCACAGAGGAGCTTACCTTCGCCGCGGCAGCCGCTCCATAGGGTTTGCTTTGAAGCGTAACTGGCCCTACGGCAGCGGCACCTAAACATCCGGCCGAGAAAACCGAAAGACTCATGAAACCCAACAAACGAACTGCATTTCCCGTCTTCATAACTTCCTTTCGAACCGGCCGAAATAGCCGACCACTTTAGTCAGTATCGCAGGACTTTCGCAGGTAGTCAATCCATTTGATTACCTATGTAATCACTTATATAATATGTATAAATAAATCTATATTATTTCAAATAGTTACACATTGATATGATTACTTAATCTAAGTTAAAATAAAAAATGACGATATTTAGATTCCCGAGACGACCTCCTTTAGGTCTGGACGCCACCCCCTTTTTCGCGCCATCCTGGCCACACGCCATGCTCGACCTCGATCTGAAAACGCAACGGGCCCTGGACGCCTTCAGCCAAAGCCACTGGATTGAACCCCTCCTGAAGAGGCCCGAACTCACCGCCAAACGAATGTTCGGCGGTCTTGCGATCTACCTGGGGGAGACCCTGGTGATCGTCCTGATGGAGAGCGGCGAAGACAACCGAACATGGAAGGGCGTAAACTTCGGATTCGGCATCTGGAACGGCATTCTCATCCCCACGTCACGCGAACATCACCGGACTATTCTTCGCGACTTTCCGGGCCTCATTCCACACCCTGTTCTCGCGAAATGGCTATACCTGCCGATGAGCCACGATCACTACGAATCATACACGCCAAAGATCGTTCGCTTCATCGCCAAAGGCGATGAACGCTTCGGGGTCCTGGGCGGCACAAGAAACAGGAAGACGGGCGTCAGGCACTGATTTATGCTAATTCCCAAGCCATGAATGCGCCGTTCTTCGTCGATACCGAAGTCATTCTATTGAACTGTGACGGTGTCTGGCTCTCCGACGGGATCGAGATCTCGCATGAGCCCACGCGCCAACTCTTTGCGAAGAGTCTACAGCGCACGCCTGAAGGCTGGCTCCTGAAGGTCGGCCGAGAATCGAAACGCATCGAGGTTGAAGACACGGCCTATTTCGTCGCGGGCATCGATGGAGACCCCAGTGGGGGATACCAGCTACGACTGAGTGATGAGACCCACGAGCCCCTCGCTCCATCGAGCCTGAGTTACCGTCCAGGGCGCCTCGTCGCCCGCCTGAAACGCGGAGAGGAAGCGAAGTTTCTCAGAACGCCCTATTTCGAACTCTTGAAACATCTCGAGGAAGACTCGAAGAATTACTTCCTCCGTGTTCAGGGAGTGCGAGTCCCCCTCGCCTCAAAATAATCGCAGGTGCGGCTTTTCACCCCCGATGGTGCCAGCTTGTCTCCAAAAATTTTTGGCACCACCCCAGAGGATCTCTCATTCCATGAGAAGCGCCTGAATATCAGCGTCTTGATGCAATGCATAATCTTTCTTGCGTTGGCATCAAGTTTGCTCTAGGTCCCAGCAACAACGGCATGGAAACAGGCCACCCACTTTTGAGAGGAGTGATTGAAAATGAAACTGCTATCGATGAATCGCGTTCCCGTTCTTGCTTACGCCGCCCTCGCACTCGTCACTGCGAGCACGGCCCAAGCGCAATTCTATTCACCAGGGCCTGTCCATGCGAACCGGGAAGAAATTCGCTCGCTCGCCCTCAGCCTTCAGCAAGACACGCAATACTTGCAGCAAGTCGCCCGCCAATCAGCGGATCCCTATAATAGCGAACTCCAGCTCGCCATTGCCTCCATCGATCGTCTGGCCAACTCCAGCCTTCGCTTTAACCAAGCGGTGCAGGCATGGAGCGGCGACGTGGACGCAGGATACGGCGAATACCTCCAACTTCAACAAGCTCAGGACGATGCCGACCGAAACGCCTACGCATTTTTCTACCACTCAAACGAGATCCGACAGATTCTCGACCAGATGGACAATACGCTGGCTCGATTGGGTTTCCTCTATCAACGAGGTTCCGACTCCATCTCTCGGCCAGGAAGCCTGGTTCAACTGGTTCGCGAGTCCCTGATGCAGATCTCGACTTTGCGATCGCTCATCCAAAACGAAGTGTACGACGGCAATCAACAAGAGTCGCTTCGCCAAGCTCAACAAGCTGAATTCGAGGCCCGTCAGCTTCTAGCCCGAGTGCAGGACCGCTTCGACCACCCCAGCCTCGCGAATCATGAGTTCATGCAGCTTCAAATAGCATTGAATAACCTGCGCTCTTCGCTCTACTACGCTGGCTTTAGCCCCAACGTGCACAATCAACTGAACCTCGTTCTCGTACGGGTTCGTCAGTTGGCAGTCTTCTTCCAAGGCTACGCTCCGATCATCGGTCGTCCTCGTCCTCCGTACATCGGTCGCCCAGTCGTGATCGTACGGCCCCGCCCACCGGTATTCGTCCGTCCTGGCTACCCCGGTCGTCCCGGCTACCCCGGCGGTCGCCCCGGTTATCCCGGTCGTCCTGGTTTCCCCGGTCGTCCTCCGGTGATCCGCCCTGGGCATCCCGGTGGAGCGATCGTACGACCCCCGGTTCGCCCGGGTCGCCCCGGAGGAGTCGTGATCGTCAACCCTCCCGGCGGTCGCCCAGGTCGCCCCATTCGCCCTCGGTAGTGGCAACGACAACTCAATGAAATGACTTTAAAATGACCCGGCAAGCGGTGCGCTTGCCGGGTTTTTCATTTCCGGCCGGTGTGCTAATGCAGAATCATGCGCACGAACCTCCTCGTCCGTCCCGCGAGGGCGCATGAGCTGAACGAGATCGACCGAGACAGTTACTCGAGCTGGGGAAAAGGACTCACCCCTGACCAATATCTTCACAGGGAACAAGTCTTAAGGGAGCACCCCTGGTCGAGAGACGCCATGAAAACTTGGCTTCTCGAAGACCCCCGTTCAGGCGAACGCCTTGCCTCCTGCGAGACTTTTCGCATGACCTCTCGCCATCACGCGGAGCCAGGAACGACCTTCGGCATATGCTCCGTCTTTGTCCCGGAGGAGCACCGAGGTCACGGACACGCTTCCACGTTGCTCAGCTTTTTGGTTCCCCTTTTGAAATCGACCACTCCAAACCTCCACGCAATCATTCTCTTTTCGGATGTCGGCGAAAAAATCTACGCCCGGCTTGGCTATCGAAGCATTCCCGCCCTCTCAACCCGGTGGTCCGCTCTCGAGTTGCAGCAGTACTTTTCGCCCTCGCAAGCACGAGCACGCCTCCTTGAGATCGGATACCTCCACGACAGTCGCCCCACGAAGGCCAGCTGGAGCAAGAGAGACCGGACCGCCTCCTTTGAACTTTGCGCCTCCACCGCCCAGGCGGACTGGCACTGGGAGCGCGAGGCCTTTTATCGTTTGCAACTTCAGTTGCCCCGCGCCGACAGTCACGCCGTGCTAGCCGCAAACGGCGAGTGTCATGCCGCCTGGACGTTCGACGTCCGAGAAAAAAAATTCCGTATTCTTTGGCTCGATGCCTCCTCCGCCGAAGAGGAAGCGCTCTTCCTGTCGCTTGCCGCTCACGAGGCGATCAGAAGCGGATGCGACGAGATTGAGTTTTGGGGAGAAGCGCAAACCCCAGGAAAAATTTTTTCCAGGGAAGAGACCGACTCCCTCCCCATGCTTCTACCGATCTCTTCGCCACTCGTGCGGGAAGCGGAAGAAAGCCCGATGAAGGAAATCTGGAAGAGCTGCCCGCGCATTTTCTGGATGTAGGCGGGCCTCAGCCGTGACCGCCCATGAGAAAAGGTTCAGCCATGAACCGTAGGTCGCGAGCCTGTGTCTTCTCTAAAAAGAACCGCTCGGCTTCGCCCCAAAGGATCTCGGGATCGGGCTCGGAAAAAAGCTTCCGACGAAAATCATGGCAACCTGGAAAGCCAGCCGAATACCAGGCCAGAAATTTCCGCGCTTGAATCATCGAAGCCCGAGAACCCTTCTCCGCGCCCAGATACTCCCGCTGCTCCCGCATGAGCGCCACGTAATCCTCCGGGCCGGGCGGGGAATAGGAGCGCCCCTGCCACAACGCCCGCGCTTGCTCGAACAGAAACGGGTTTCGAAGGGCTCCCCGTCCAATCAGCACGGCATCAACCCCATACACTCTCATTTTCTCCACCGCAGCCTCCGGCGTCGAAATATCGCCGTTGCCGATAATCGGAAGAGAGGCCTTCGCCTTCACGGTCCCCATCAAGTCCCAGTCGGCCAACCCGCTATAGCCTTGTGCCCGCGTACGACCGTGAATGGCCACCCAGGCCACGCCAGCATCGGCGGCCACGCGTGCCACCTCGAGGGCGTTGACCGACTGCGAATCCCATCCTGTTCGAATTTTTATCGTGACCGGTATACGGGTGGCCTTGACCATCGCGGTCAATAATTTCGAGAGATTCGGCAAATCGCGACACAGCGCCGACCCCCCTCCTTTGCTCACGATTTTCGGAACCGGGCAGCCCATATTGAGATCGACGAAATCCGCGCCAAGCCCCTCAATGTACTGAGCCGCCCTGCAAAGCCGCTCTTCGTCTTCCCCGAAAATTTGCAGCCCGATAATCCGCTCATCCTCATGAAACTTAAGAAGCTCAAGCGTCTTTTGGCCTCCGTATTGAATACCATTGGCCGACACCAATTCAGACACCACGAGAGCGCTATGCCGCTTGCGCATCAGCCGACGAAAAGGTGAATTGGTGATACCAGCCATCGGCGCCAGGATAAACGGGTGCTCGAGCTCGAAGGGCCCTAAACGAATCGGACTGGGTGACGAAGACGCGGGCAAATTCACGCCCGGAGCGCTTCAACCTCTTCGCGCTCTTTCGGGGCCGCCCGACTCATCACCTCGTTGCCCGACTCGGTGATCAGCACATCGTCCTCGATCCGAATTCCAATACCACGGTACTCCGCCGGAATGGTCTGATCCTCGTGCTGCATATAAAGACCCGGCTCGACCGTGATCACGCTGCCAGCCAGAAGTTTTCTCGATCCGCTCGCCTCGCGGTATGCCCCCGAGTCATGTACATCCAAACCGAGCCAGTGACTCGTATTGTGCATATAAAAGCGGCGGTACGCGCCCGATTGCACCAAATCCGTACGCTTGCCTTTGAGAAGGCCCAGCTCGATCAGCCCATCCACCAGAACGTCCACACATTGACGATGCACATCCTCGATCGTCGAACCTGGTTTCGCCAGCTCGATGCCCGCCTTCTGCGCGCGAAGCACGATATCGTACACGCGGGCCTGAACAGGAGTGAATTTCTTCCCGACCGGATAAGTGCGAGTGATGTCAGCGGCGTACAGACCGATTTCGCCAGCGGCATCGATCAAGAGCAAGTCTCCGTCTCTCAATTCCTCATTGTTGAAACGGTAGTGTAAGCAGGTCGCATTTTTTCCACCCGCGACGATGCTGTCGTATGCCGAGCGCTTGCAACCGCGACGTTTGAAGCCGTACTCAAGCATCGTTTCTACATCGAACTCTGTCATTCCAGGGCGTACGACTTTCATCACCTCGGTGTGCGTCTCCGCGCTGATCTGAGCCGCGCGACGCATATTTTCGATTTCTGACAGCGATTTCAGGAGGCGCATCTCCCCCACCAGGGTCGCCGGGTGATGAATGCTCATCGGAAGATGAGAACTGCGCATCCGAGCCTTCGTCGCCTTCTCAATCGCGGGAAGCACGACCCGATCCAGACCCCGGGGCTGATTCAACGCGTAGAACACCTTCTCTGAATCAGAGAGCAGACCCGCGAGTCGACTCTCAAACTCATCGATCGGATAAGTCTCGTCGAAACCGAAGATTTCACGGACACGCTCGACTCCGTAATGCTCGCCCTCCCAAATTTCACGTTCAGCGTCCCTCTTTCGAACGAAGGCTACGGAGCGGAATCGCCGAGTTTTGCTAGGACTCCCGACCCAGGGAACTAAAACAAGAATCGCGTCAGGCTCTTCGAACCCGGTGAGGTAATAGAACGAACTGTCCTGCCGGAAAGGAAAAGTCGTTGAGGCATTCCGAGTCAGCTCAACCGCCCCCGGCAAGATGACCGCCGTATGGGCGTGGGATTGCATCAAGGCGTGACGACGGGCTTGAAATTCTCCGGAAACCTGGTTCAGCAGCATCTCATCCCTTCAGCACTCCGCGCTTCACCTGGTCGCGCTCGATGGCTTCGAAGAGAGCCTTGAAATTACCTTCGCCGAAGCCCTTGTTGCCCTTGCGTTGAATGAACTCAAAGAAAAAAGGTCCCATGATCTCTTCCGAGAAAATCTGGAGGAGGTAGCCCTCACCTTCACCATCCAGGAGAATCCCCAGCCGTTCGAGCTCCGTCAAATCTTCGGTAACGCCAGGCACGCGAGTCGGCACGATTTCGTAATAAGAATGAGGAACCGTGAGGAATCTGAAGTCCTTCTTGCGGAGATCCTTCAAAGTTGAAAGCAAATCGGTCGTCAGGAACGCAAGGTGCTGCACACCCGCTCCCTTCATCCGCTTCACGAACTCCTGCACCTGGCTCTCGGGCTCCGTCGCTTCATTGATGGGCACCTTGATTTTACCGCAAGGAGATTCGATCACGTCAGAGGTCAGCCCGGTACGACCGGTCGAAATGTCAAAATGCCGGGTGATCTTGAAACCAAAGATCTCCGTGTAAAACTTCACCCAGGCTTTCATTTCACCCATGTCGATATTATTCGTCAGATGGTCGATGAGCCGAATATTCAAAGGCGAAGGGCTCTCGAGGCGAGCAGCAACAAGCCCCTCGTCGAAGAGCGCCGGTTTCGCGGAGCCACCGGGAGAATGCCGCTCGATGAAGGCATAGCGCACGTCGCCCGGAGTGAAAATCTCACTCCGAACCACCCGCCCCTCGGGGGCCTCAAACACCGTCGGCTCGAGCGCCGGTCTCGCGCCGCGCGCGACCGTTTCTCGAAATGCGGCGGCCGCGTCCGCAACGTCGATGGCAAGTACTGTCACGCCCTCCGCATGATTTTTCAGAAACTGCACGCTGGGGTGCGAGGCTCCCTTCCCAGAACCGTCATCAGCAGTCAGAACGATCCGCACAAATCCCTGAGCCCAGAGCTCACGCTGAAGGCCTTTCGTTTCCAGCTGTGCGGCACCGACCCTTTCGAAGCCCATGCGCTCAAAAACACCCGCGTACTGCCGCAGGTCCCGAACGATATACTCCACATGATCGAAGCCCTGATTCTGAATTTTCATAGCGCCCTTCACTTAATGACGGCCTGAAGCACTCCCGTCGGTGTCTCAACCAGCGCTTCTGGAACAGCCGTAAGACCAGCGCCTCCATTGTGGCGAGCCGCCTCATCCAAAGCCATCTGATTCAATCCGCTCTGCTTCTCAACGTCAACATAGGTGTAACCGTGCAGAACCGCTTCGTAAAAATTCTGCAGCTCCACCCCTTCACGAGGCTTGATGCTGCCCTCGCGAACGCGGAGATCGATCTGCTCCTTCACCCGCTTGGCAAGGTCAGTCGCGGAGTACTGAATCCAGGACAGCACTCCCGCGATGTTGTTTCCTTTGATCACTTCCTCGATATAGTAGCCACCGGGCTCGGTCTCATCCAAGAAGACATGTACTTCGTTCACGCGACCGAAGAGGTTATGAAGGTCGCCCATGATGTCCTGGTACGCACCCATCAGGAAAAATCCCAGATAGTAGGGCTCGTTTGCCTTCAGGGCATGCAGCTGCAACGTATCGCGGATGTCACGCAGATCGATGAACTTGCAAACCTTGCCATCGGAATCACAGGTGATGTCAACGAGCGTGGCCGAGTGGGTCGGCTCCTCGTCATGGCGATGAATCGGCACGATGGGGAAGAGCTGCGAAACCGCCCAATGATCGGGCATCGACTGGAAGAGCGAAAAGTTGCAGAGGTATTGATCCGCCAGGTGCTTGTTCAGGGCCTCGACCTCGTCAGGCACGTACTTCAAACCGGTCGCGTTCTTGTGGATCACGCGGCAGATCTGCCAGAAAATATGCTCCACCTTGGCTTTGTCTTCGAGAGAGAGAATTCCCAGCTTGAACATGCTGAGTGCCTCTTCTTTTCGAGTCAAAGCATCGTGAAAATGCTCGAGCAAATTTTTCGACGTCAAGTTCTGCGATAGATAGCGCATCTCCTTCACGACTTCGGCCTCGTCATCCGTCTCCTCGAAGGCGATCGGAGTCGTTCCGACTTCGATGCTTCCGAAAACGTTCACGAGCAACACTGAGTGATGCGCCACGAGCGCGCGGCCGCTCTCGCTCACGATGTTCGGTTCGTCAACTTCTTCGGCCTCGCAGACTTCCTTGATCGAGTAGACGACGGCGCCGACGTATTCTTGCAATGAGTAATTGATCGAGCTGTCGAAGCTAGTGCGCGAGCCATCATAGTCGACGCCCAGGCCGCCGCCGACGTCAAGATACTCGAGCTTGAGGCCCATCTTACGAAGCTTGGCGTAGATGCGGGTGGCTTCCTTAACGGCATCTTTGATAACGCGGATGTTGGTGACCTGCGAGCCGATGTGAAAGTGAAGCAGCTTGAAACAGTCCTGCAGCCCTTCCTTCTTCAGCACGTTGACGGCATGCAAAAGCTCCGGGGTCGTAAGACCGAACTTAGCGAACTCGCCACCGCTCGACTCCCAGCGGCCACTGCCACGAGTGGAGAGCTTGGTGCGAATGCCGATCATCGGCGTCACGCTCATCTCGCGCGAAATCCCGATGATCTGATAGAGTTCAGAAAGCTTCTCGACCACGAGAATGACCTGCTTGCCCATTTTGATGCCGAGCAGAGCCGTCTTGATCACGGCATAATCTTTGTAGCCGTTGACGATGACCAGAGATTTCGGGCTCAGGTTCATCGCCACAACGGCGGTCAATTCGGCTTTCGAGCCCGCTTCCAGGCCGAAGTCATAGGGCCGTCCGGCGTCGATGATCTCTTCAACCACCTCGCTCATCTGGTTGACCTTGATCGGGTAGACCCCGCGGTAAACGCCTTTGTAGCCGAATTCCTGGATGGTCTTCCGGAACGCTTCGTTCAAGGCCACCACGCGGTGGCGAATGATGTCCTGAAAACGAATGAGGACGGGCATCCCAAGCCCCTGGGCTTTCACTTCGTCGATGACGCTCATCAGATCGACACCCGGGCCTTCACCGCGCTTCGGATGAACGGTTAGATTCCCGGTGGGATTGATGCTGAAGTACTGATCCCCCCAGTTTTCGATGTTATAGGTCTTCAACGAATCGGAAACTCCCCATGTTCTCATGGGCGCCGATTATCACCCATCCCCGGGAGTGCAAAGGAACAATTCACTCGGGCCAGGTCACCGTGTCGATGAGAAAAGAAGATCCTCCGGGCTGTACTACCGCCTCGATGTAGGTGGGGAGGCCCCAGTAACGAGTGTCGCCAAAGGCCCGCCGAACGGAAGCGAAACGCGCCTCCATACGAGCGATTTCGGTCTTCTCTTGAGTACCGCACAAGAGGGGCCAATGCAGTTCGCGTTCGCGCGCAAACTCAGCGACCGCCCGCTCAGGAGCGAACTCGCCGACGAGCCAGGTTTTTCCGGGCAGGGCCTGCTCCGCGAAGCCATCGAGGATCATCGCAGGCACCAGCTCCTGGCAATCCGGACACCAGGGCGCGACGACGAGAAACGCGACGCGATCTCCGGGATGAATGCCGGGCAACGAAGGAGGTGCTCGGCCCGCGCGATCAGACCCGAAGGGCCACCATCCTAGCTGGGCCCAAGAAAGTTCGTAGTGCTGCATAGGTGCAGGCTCTTGAACGATTTGGCCGCGGCGCGCAAGAAAAAAGCTGGCGGCGCAGTTGCAGGACAGCCCCGCAAGCATTCAGAAGCTAAAGGGACATAAGTCCTTCCATCTGGGCCAAAAAAAAGTCAGTCGACCAATAGTCGAGGGAGGCGAGGTCCTGGGGCTTCAGGAATCGCTGAATGTCCCTGCGCGCCTCCTGCCAGTCGATCTTGCGGATCTTTTCTGACAAGGTGCGTCGATACCAGGCTTCGTCGACCGTGATTTTTTGTGCTTTCCATGGTCCGACTTGATGGAGCGCGTCTCCCAAAAGAAGCATGTTCGGACGGATCTTCTTTCTCGCGTACCAAAGGAAGTCATACCAGTCCCGGCCTTTCAGGTAGGGACGGCAAAGCAAGGCGTGGCTCTTGCCCGCAAAAAGCGATGGAAGGTCTTGGGCGATCACCGAAAAAAGGAGCGGAAAATCCAATATCTTGTCTTCATAGCCGCTGCCCAACGGAGGGTTCGCGTCGACTTCGATTTTAATTTGAAGCTTCTTCACGGTGCTTCCCAATTTGCGCACGTGTTGGAATGAAAGGATCCGTCCCCACGACTCATCCTTAAGAAACGCCTTCAAGATCGGGCCCGCTCCTTGCGAGCGATCTTGAATTTCAAAATTGAAACCATAGATAGCCAGCTCTTCCTTCATGTGATCGAGGTGCCTGGTCAGCTTAAAGTGCGAGTTCGGCTCCTTCAGAACAAAGTCCAAGTCTTCGGAGAAGCGCGGAAGACGATAGAGGATTCGAAGGCAAGTCCCTCCCTGAAAGGCAGCCTCCTTGAAGAAGCCCGACCGTGACAGACCCGCGAGGCAGACCTCTTGAACAATTTCCTTGATCGCATTTTCTTCTTCCAGCTCGGTGCGGCAAACGTACTCGTCCAAACGGTCTTGAATGATTTTAACGGTCATGAATGCCTCATTTTTCTGTAGTCTTCGAGAAAGATCCTCACTCGATGGTTCCGAAACCATTCGCTCATTGCCTCGAATTCCTCGGCCTCAAGACCCGGCAGTTCAGCGATGCGTAAGGACTCCGCAAGGTCTTTCACTTTCCAAATTTTTCTGGAGGCATAAACGTAGTCCGCTAACGCCCGCAGGGGCTGCGCAATCAAGAAAGTCGCTCCGTCGTCGATCTTGCGGGTCACCCCCGCATAGAGCGGCCGGACAGGAATTCGGGTGTAGGCAAAATAACCAAAGGGAGTTTCGAAATCTTGAGAGCGCGCCAGAGATCCGCTGGTGACGGTGTGAACCGCCTCAGGAATCAGCCCCCAGTAGCTCAGCGCGGATTCGAAACTGATGTAGGAGGGGCCGTAGATTTTTTGCGCGAGTTCGAGAGCGTGGATCGTTTTCCTGCGGTAGAGATCCCCCAGGACGTAGAGACCTCGCCGGATCTGAACCAAGTCACCCCGTGCAAGGCTACGCTTGATCAGGCTGTAGCGTCGATCATCCGAACCCTGAATCAAGTGTCCGAGATCCGTGTCGGTGAGGACTTCGGGCAGATTCCCCTGTCTGAGGATGAGTTCTGGGAGTTTTTTATTCCCGTCCAATACTGTCATCAATTGACAGTATTGAGCAGAAAGCGAGTTATTTCAACCCGCTTAACCTGTTTTTTGTATAAAACTGTCCCTTTATGACAGTTTTATACAAAAATTTCCTAACGGAAAGAAGGCAATGAGACGTTGCGCGCTGCATTATTTCCAAGGTAGTATCCGTCCTCCCCGGAGGCCAACGTCAACCATGTTCATGAATCGTATTTTTCGCACAGGTCTCCTCGCTGCCCTTTTTGTCGCTCTCGCCGGCGCTCAGTGCAACACGGGCTCCACCCCCGAGACGAGCGACTACTGGGCGTTTCGCAGCGACCGTACGGAGCGGGAAGACGCCCTCGTCGCCCGCAACCAGAAGGCGCTTGCTCCATTGCTCAGCGGTACGGCCGTGCGCTGGCATGACCCGCTTGCTCTTCATGCTCTCATCTCGGGCGTTCGATCATCGACCGCCGTGACCCCGCGCGCGCGCGACGCCGCCCATCTCGCGCTCAATCACTGGTCCGAGATTGAAACTTATATCCACAGCCTGATCACCGCGACCGAGCGTTTCGAAAATATTGCCGCGTTGGTGCGCGCCTCACGCCTCAACGCCCTTGCCGAACAACTGGACGCCCCTGGGAATACAGACGCCTCCGCGCTGCAAACAACGAACGCCGCCACCCGCTTTACGTCAGCCTGGGCTCGCCTCTCTGGCGCTGTCCTCTCTAACGCCTGGGAACACATCTCTCCTCCCTCATCGGCGCTCCGCCTCGTCGGCTCTGACTGCGGAGAAGCACCTCCGGCAGACGGTTCCATGCCTCCGATGACTGCTGATCAACCCACTCTCTCTGCACTCAACGACTGGGCGAGTAACATCGACCTCGCGACCCTACGCAATGATCGACAGTGGACCCCTCCACTGCCCTTGAACAAAGCCGCCGCGGAATTGGCCACAGATCATATGAGTCACATGCTGTGGTTCGCTGCGTATCGCGGGCTGGTTCCGCACTTGACCACCGCCGACGCCCCCCCCCGCCCGATCTCCAGGTTCTTGCTGATGCCTACCTCACTCAAGTGCGTGCTTCCCTCGATTTTATCGCTCGTGCTGGCGACGAGGGGACCCCGTATCGCAATCCCAACGGCGGCCCACAACCCAACTTCTCGATCGCCGCTCAAGAACGAGCCTTCCCCAGCGAACTCCGATTTCGCCTGGAGACCCTTGCGTCCATCGACTTGATTCCGTTCGCTGATCCCACGATACCCACCGTGGACAGCGACGGCGAATTCGCCTTTGTGCCCAACGTCACCTACCGGGAAGAAGGCATCGCTGACCCCTATTACGTCGACGGAGGGATTTGGCCCGGTCTGCGTGCGAACTACAGTACCCCGACCCGCACTTCGGGTTGGATCGTACTCAATCCCACCACGGTGAGCACCCTCGATTTGGAATTTAAAATCTGGCGCACAGCTCGCCCTCTGGATCACATTGATTTCCAACTCCGACGGCCAGACGGAAGTCCGGTCTATGCGACGTACCGCCACCTCCCTCACTCTGACGGCACCATCGCATTAGGCCACCGTTTCGACTTCTCTGCGCTAGCCCCCACGATGCCCGGCCCTTACGGCGCCCTGTACGACGAATTCAGCGTTCACGCGACTCCCATGGATCAAGCAAACCATCCCGCAAGTGGAACATGCAGAAGCCTGAACATCAAATGGGTTTCGGTGGAGCCGAGTATCTATGAAATTCTCACGATGGATCCGTTGCCCGGACTGAGTCACGACTACCTCTGCGATGACCTGAGCATCGGGGATGTCGGCGATTTATTCTCAGACGTCCCCGCACGCACGATTGTCATCTCGGATGACGGTTATGGCGTGAGCCCGTCGCCCTCCTCGCTCTTCATCACGACAGCAGGTGAAACCGTTCGCATCATCAACGGCGATCGCGTACCTCACCGCTTTCGCACAACCTCCACGCGCAGCTTAAGAATACTGGGCGCAGTCGGCGGCGCGGATCGCGACCTGGACACCGGCCTTTTGGCTCCCGGAGCATCCGTCGTACTCACCCTACCCACCGGACTGCCTTCGCCCTATTGGTTTAACTTCGTCGATCCGAGCAGCGACATGAGCTTTACCCTCTTCTATCGAAATGCGAGTTGCGACTAACAAGGGAACTACTCGTCCCGACGATCAAGGCCCTTCAACCGATAGTCGCACTGAACCGTGAAGCCGTGGCTCTCCGCTCGCTCGCGCGGAGCGGCCGCGAGCATGCGCCGAATGCCGGGCACGTTGACGCGAATCATCTCCACGACGTCATCATACGAAGGCCTATGATTGCGGCCCAGCTCAAATAGAAACGACCAGACACCCAGCTCCCAGTAGGCGTAATCCTCGAAGGTCCCGTCGGCCGGATAAATCGTCTCAGTCGAAGTCCCGGTAGGGTACTTGCTCTCGATGACCGCCTGTTGGGCTAACTCCTCAAAAATCATATGGTGAATGGTGTGCGTATCTCGAGTGGAGACTCCCCATGGGTAGGCCACGACCGGTGTGAACGTATGCATGGTCACCGCGGTGACGACCTTCTCTCGTGCGATGAAGTCCGCGAGGGCACGCGTGCTCTTCAAGTGAAAGGGGCCGTCCGTGCCACAGGGGCCCGGGTAATCACGGTTGGGATCGTTGCCCCGCTCCGTGCGGCTACGCTGATCAAAACCTTCGATGTTGAGAACCGGCACGACATAGACGGTCATCCCGGAAAGCGGCTGCTCCGCCAGCGAGGAAGCCACCGCCTTCGCCACTTCGGTAGAGCCATACTCGTTACCATGATGGGTGCCCACCACGAGCGTCTTTACCGGTCCGTCGCCGAGGGCCAAGCCCTGGATCGTACGACCGGAGTCGGCAACCCCCAAATCGAAGAGACGGGCGCGATCGGGATTCTGCCGCGCCAACTCGGCCAGGTGACTTCGAACATGGTCGTAATTCGGAGAGAGTTGCCACCCGACAGCGGTCGCAGAATCGGCGTGGACCACAGAAATAGACGACAACAGGAGGGCGAAAATAAGCACGAGGATCCCTTTCTGAAAAGGCTGGTCAGATATCCCCAAAGTCTAGCTACGCCGACACATAAAATTCAATGCTCTAGGGGTCAGGCTCCAAATCTTAAGATTTGGAGCCTGAACCCAAAAAAATTTTCAGGACGGTAAACCGGGTTGTGTCTTCGCTCGTCTCGACCGAAGCCGAAATCCGCGGAGGCGACCATTCCTCTAGAACGTGGATTACTCCACGCTTCAAGCAATCTAACCCGGGAGTCAGGCGGTCAAGGCACCCGCGGCACGCTTTCGCGCGCCTCCTCCCCTATTTGATCTTGCTCCGGGTAGGGTTTGCCATGCCACCCCTGTCGCCAGGGGCGCGGTGAGCTCTTACCTCACCCTTTCACCCTTACCGCCACCCGAGGGTAGCGGCGGTTTGCTTTCTGTTGCACTTTCCGTCACGCCGTCCTCGCGAACTGCGTGCCTGGCCGTTAACCAGTACCCTGCCTTGAAGAGCCCGGACTTTCCTCCCGCTTCGAGCCAAAGCCCTCAGCCGGCGGCCGCCCGTCCTGCAAACTGATTAAGTGGTCGGTTGCCCCGGAACGTACAGGATGCGATTGCAGCTCGGGCAAGAATGCAAATCCTTGCCCTTGTGCAACTCGTTGTACATCTGGGGCGGCACCATCATGTTGCACACCCCACAGCGGCCACTGACGGCGGGAGCAATCCCCACGCCGGCGCGACCTCCACGGACACGATCATAAAGCGCAAGAATGCGCTTCTCCACCTGAAGAGTATACTGAGAGCGCTCGGCAATCAGGCCATCCGCCTGGCCCGCGAGCTGGGAAGTTTCCCCCGAAATTTTTTGGGCCTCGGCATCCCTCTTCGCTTGAACTTGTTCCATCTTCGTCTTCAGCGCCGCAAGCGCGGCAGAAGCGCTCGCTACCTCAGCCGAGATCCCCTTTACGTGCTCGCCCAAAGTCGCCTGCTGTCTCTTCAGCTGGTCGATCTCTTTGTTCGCCGCCTGAAACTCCTGAGAATTGCTCACGCCCGCAAGCTTCTCGCCCGACCGCGTCTCCCGTTCCTTATTGAGATCGACCGCGGCCTTTGTCTGCCGCTCCTTCTTCTGTACTTCTTCGAGCGCAGCCGCCTTCGTCACGATCTGCCGATTTAGCCCGGCCAGCTCGTCATCAAGAGCCTGTAAAGCAGCCGGGAGTGCGTTTTTTTGCTTACTCAGCGCATCGATCTTCAGATCGAGTTCTTGCAACTGAACAATTCGAATCAACTGATTCTGTAATGACAATGTCTGACTCACTCGGCATTCTCCTTTTCAATCGGCTGTGACGATCTTCTGCGTAGGCACGTTCTGCATCTCGACTTCTAGGCCATCCGACCTGAGCCACTGCGTCGCGGTCTTCAAAAAGAAGAACTCGCTTTCGCGATGGCCCAACTCGATCACGCACATTCCTGCGCGCGAAGCCTCGAGTGCCGAATGATATCCCACCTCGCCTGTGATGAAGAGATCACAACCTGCTGCAATCGCCGCACCGACAAACGACGCCCCCTTCCCCGCCACAAACCCCACGCGACGAACCTCGCTGGGAAGCGGTTGAGAGGCCAGAAACCCATCGACCTGAAAGACGCGTCTAACATGCTGAGCCAACACTGAAAAGGACTTCGCCTCAACTAAATCACCATAGACCCCATAACCGACTCCTGAGTGCAAACCCATCGGCAGCGGACCTTGTTCCACCGGGTAGAGATCAAAAGCCACCTCCTCATATGGGTGCGCCTTTTTCATCGCCTGCAGAACGACTGATTCCAGCCCTTTCGAAAAGACGGTTTCGATTCTCACTTCAGAAACCCGCTCGACCTGGCCCGGTTTCCCCAGAAAAGGCCGCGTCCCCTCCACCCCCCGAAACGTCCCCTCTCCACGCGTCATGAAGGTGCACTGATCATAGTTCCCGATCGCCCCGGCCCCGGCGGATCGAGCACGAAATGAGAATTGCTTCCCCCTCTCTTCCACCGTTTTTGCGTTTTCGGAGCCTCGTCCCTCGGCTCCGGCCTACGCTCGTCCCTCGCTCCGGCTTCCGGCAGCGCCTGACGCGTGGCGTTAGGTGCTCAGTAGAT
>CAYIHX010000038.1:0-37172 GCA_964363305.1 uncultured Bacteriovoracaceae bacterium
CTTTGCCGGGTTTGGTGGTGGGATTATCGGCGGCATCTTGGGTGGTGGCAGCGGCATGTTGGGCGGCTATGCTGGTATGGGTGGCGGTATGATGGGCTATCCGGGCATGGGCGGCATGATGGGTGGCTATCCGGGCATGGGTGGTGGCATCATCGGCGGTATATTGGGTGGTGGCGGCATGATGGGGAATCCCCTCTATCCAGGTGGCGTCATGATGAATCCTTATCCCGGCATGGGCGGCATGATGGGTGGCGGCGGTATGATGGGCTATCCCGGCATGGGTGGCATGATGGGCGGCGGCATGGGCGGCTATCCCGGCATGGGTGGTGGCATGGGTGGCGGCTTCGGCGGCGGGATAGGTGGCGGAGGAGCCATGAATTCCCAATACATGGCGCTCTATCAGGCTTCTCTTCAGGCCCAAATGCAGGCGGCTCAGCGTGCAGCTCAGCAGCAACAGGATGCCATGGTCGCTCAGCAGCAGATGATGGAAGCCGCACAGCGGTACCAACAGACGATTACCAGCTCCTACTCGGCTGGGGGTGGCGGTTTTGGCGCCACAGGGCGAACGTTCTAACCGGCCCCTTTCGATGGGGTTACGAGAGACTTTTTTCGGATGGCGATGGCGCGCGATCTCTTGGAAACGCGCCATCGCTTCATTCTTTGTGCTCTATCACCTGACCGCAATTTTAATTGGGCCGAGTCCGATGGGTTATTTCCATCAGGCGCTGCTCCCTGTATTTCACCCCTATTGGGCGGCCTTGGAGTTTGGGAGTACCTGGAGTTTTTTCGCGCCAGAGCCGGGCTCTCCCCCGACATTTTTGGAGTGGGAAGCGGAAGACGAGAAAGGGGTTCGAAGCACCGGACGTTTTCCCGCCTTTCCCAGTCCTTTTTGGAACCGAGAGCGGCAGACGCTGCGATTGAGCATTGTGGGCTATATTTTTATGAACGAGGGAGCCACCGAGCGAGCGATGCTTCCGTACCTCTGTCGGACCTTGCCGCAGGCGCAGAGCATTTCTCTCTGGCGAACGATCTATGGCGTGCCGCCTCTGAAGCCTTTTGCCGAGGGCACGCAGAAGTTGGGTCTGAATACGCAACCTATTCGTCAGTGGGTCTCCCATAGTTTCTGCGAACGGGAGCGTTCGCCATGAGAGGCTGGGTTGCCTGGCAGAGGTTCTGGTTTGACGCGCCAGCCGAACGGCAATGGCGCCTCTTCGGGCGTTTGTTTTGCGGTCTTCTTTTCTTGTTTTATTTGGCGAGATTTCCGGATCTTGAGTTCGTTTACGGAGAGAAGGGCATTTTTCCCGTGCATGTCCTCGCCGAGATCGTTCCTCCGGAAATGGCCAAGTATAGAATTTCTCTTCTTGGGCTGAGTACGTCGGCGCCTTGGCTCTATGGGCTCTATGTCACTTTGCTGCTTTCGCTCGGTGGCGTGGTGCTCGGGTACTCGTCCGTGGCTTTAGGGTGGCTGTGTTTTGTTCTTCATCTCTCTTTTGCGCATCGGGCCCTTTTTACCCTCTATGGTTTTGACAAGGTCGCGACCGCTTTTCTTTTCTATTTTGCGCTGTCGACCGGGGGTCGGAGGAGGAATCTTCTTTCTTCGCTTTCACTGCGTCTCATGCAGTTTCAGGTGGCGATCATCTATGCCTACTCGGGTTGGGAAAAACTGAAGGGCGTGAGTTGGTGGAAAGGGGAGGCTCTCTGGTGGGTGATTTCAAACCCCCAGGTGGTGACTCTGGATTTCACGTGGCTTGCGCGTTTCCCAACACTGATCGCGTTGCCGACGTTCGTCACGCTGTTCTGGGAGATCTACTTTCCGGCTGCGATGCTGCATTCTGTTGCGCGCCGCTTTTGGCTCCTGGGCGGGGTGGCGATGCACTTCGTGATTGCTGTTTATATGAATATTCCGTTCTTCGCGGCCGCGATGATCTTATCCTATGTGGTGTTTCTGTCGTCTGCTGATCTTGACTGGCTGGGCGATCGGCGAGCGTCAATTTGGAGACGCCTGAGGCGAGGGATTTGAGTCTGTAAATTTGAGGCGCGCTCAGTGCTCATTTTTTATGCAAATTTTTGTAAAGTCTTTGGGCACCCCGCCGATAGGTACATTGTCTAGGCTAGAGGAACTTTGGTGGGTACTCGACGCTTAGGCAACTTGACTGGGGACCGCTATCATCTGCTGATCGAGCTCGAGGAGGGCTTAGGTCGGGTACAGCAACGGATGGTAGTGGTCCTCGTCCTTTTTCTGCGTTAAATTTCTCTACATGCCTGCTTCCCTCAATCACATCGGTATCGCCGTCGCGAATCCAGAGAGCCTGGTGCGCTTGAAGCGGCTTTTCTCTCTGCTGGGGTTGTCGTCTGGCTCAACCGAAGCAGTCCCGGAGCAGGGCGTCGTGGCTCACTTTGTTGAATTGCCGGCGGAGCCTTCCCATCTCGAATTTCTCGAGGTCTCAGACCCCCATGGGACCGTGGCCCAGTTTATTCAAAAAAAGGGACCGGGGATTCATCACCTCTCCTTCGTTCTGGAGGCCGGAGAGCTGGATGCCGCTTGCGCCCGTTTGGCCAGCGAAGGTTTCCGACTCATCTATCCGCAGCCCCGGCCCGGTGCTCATGCGATGCGGATCAACTTTGTTCATCCCTCTACCGCTGGCGGAATCCTCGTGGAAATCATGGAGCCGCAGCGTCGACAAGGAGCTTCTTAGTGCCTATTCGGCTGACCCGTACTGTTAAATTTTTGCTCATCGGTTGTGTGGGGATGTTTCTTGTACAGCAGACCGCCGACCGGTTTTTCGGGGGAAATATCACCGGCACCCTTGGGCTCGTGCCCTATGGATTTGTGGTTGAGCACAAGTTTTGGCAGTTGATCACCTATCTGTTTCTGCATGGCGATGTCATGCATCTGCTTCTCAATCTGTTGATGCTGGCCTTTGTGGGCGGCGAGATCGAGGCGCTGTGGGGCCAGTGGCGGTTCGTCCGATTTTATCTCGTTTGCGGGATTGCGGCGGGCCTTCTGTATTTGATGTTGCAGGTCTTTCTCTGGCAGGGGGAAGGCTTACAGACTCCGATGGTCGGGGCTTCGGGGGCGATCTATGGCCTCCTGGTGGCTTACGGGCTTCTTTTTGGGGAGCGCACCCTTCTGTTTATGATGCTCTTTCCCATGAAGGCGAAGCAGTTCGTCTGGATTCTGATGGGAGTCGAGTTTCTGAGCAGCTTGTTTTCCGGGCGAAATGGTTTGTCGTCGGCGGCTCATCTAGGCGGGATGATAGCGGGTTTGGTCTATCTCTGGTCGGAGGCGACGCTGAAAAGGATGCGGCGAGAACGGGGTGGCTCCTGGTTTAATGCTGTAAGTCAGAAGAAGAAAAAGAGGGGTTCGCATCTCAAGTTGGTCGGGCGGCGTCCAAATTCGGATGACGAGGCGGACGGAGGCCCGAAGACCTGGCATTGACACGGGTTGCTGGCTTGCATTACTCCACTGCACATGACTTTGCTACACGACTCAATTGTGACCAAGAAGCTTGATTCCCGGATTCTCGAGAGAAACATCGCGAAGGGCGTCATTCAGCTCTCTGATGTGGAAAAACACCTGAAATCACTGCCGGACGACGCTTCCAACGCGGAATACGTCACCCTAGAAGAGCTGAGAGACGACGATTCGAACTCTTGAGCACGAAAGAGGGGATCGAGTGGGGAAAGGGTGGCTCAGGGAGCTGTCAGGGGAGGGTTCGTCATGAGTGAGAGTATCGTAATTTTGGGGACGGGCCCTGCGGGCCTGACCGCGGCCATTTATGCGGCGCGGGCTAATCTTCAGCCTCTCGTGGCGGAGGGTGAAGTGCCGGGGGGGCAACTGACCATTACGAGCGATGTGGAGAATTACCCTGGTTTCGCTGAACCGGTGATGGGTCCTGATCTGATGACGGCGTTTCGCAAACAGGCGGAGCGGTTCGGTACTCGTTTTGTTCGGGGCAATGTTGAAAAAATTGACCTCAAGAGCCGCCCCTTCACCCTTACTTTTGAGGACGGCAGTTCGGTTCGAACCAAGGCCTTGGTCATTGCGACCGGTGCGTCGGCAAAATGGATCGGCATTGAAGCCGAGAAGCGCCTCATGGGAAAAGGGGTCTCCGCTTGCGCCACCTGCGACGGGTTTTTCTTTAAGAAGCAGGACATCGCCGTAGTGGGTGGTGGAGATACTGCGATGGAAGAAGCAACGTTCCTGACGCGTTTTGCGAACTCGGTCACCGTGATTCATCGCCGAGATACGTTGCGAGCCAGCAAGATCATGCAGGACAAGGCCACGAAAAATCCCAAGATCAAGTTTGTCTGGGATTCCGAGGTGGTCGATGTGCTGGGCGAGGCCGCAGTAACCGGCGTGCGTTTGAAAAATCTTAAAACTGGGGCAGAGCAAGAGCTGAAGGTGACCGGTCTTTTCGTGGCGATCGGTCATGAGCCGAATACTCGTCTGTTTCGGGACGTGATTCAGACGGATGAGACCGGGTACATCCAGGTACAAGCGGGCTCCACTCGAACGAATATCCCCGGCGTGTTTGCCGCGGGTGACGTTGCCGACCATGTCTATCGGCAGGCGGTGACGGCGGCCGGCACCGGATGCATGGCGGCTATCGATGCGGAGCGCTTTCTGGAACAGAATAACTGAGGCTGGGTCGTGAGCGAACAAGATGTGACTTCCATGATCGACGGGGTAGTAGACGAGAGCGAGCAGGTACGGGTCCGCTATGGCAAGCTTGCCAGAATTCTTGAGCGCGGAGAGGTCGCGTATAGAAATGGCTTTGTTCCGACGGGGCTGGCCTCGGAATTACACCGGCTTTTCGACGAGAAGAAAAAGGATGAGCTTGAGGCGGCGCCTACCTCGACTTCGGTTGCCGGGCGAGTGATGGCGATTCGTGATTTCGGGAAAGCTGCGTTCATTCGTTTACAGGACCGTTCCGGAATCATTCAACTTTTTCTGCAAAAAAATCGGCTCGGCGATGATATTTTCGCCCGCTACAAGGAACTCGATCTCGGAGATCTTGTTTACGCGGAGGGTGACCTTTTCAAGACCAAGACGGATGAATTGTCCGTGAATTGCACCCGATTTGAACTGACCACGAAATCTCTTCGCCCGTTGCCGGAGAAGTTTCACGGAATCGCCGATGTCGAGATCAAGTACCGCCAGCGGTATCTCGATTTGATCATGAGCGAGGAAACCCGGGCGACGTTCAGGAAGCGATCTCAGATCGTTGATGAGATGAGGCGCTTCTTTACCGAACACGATTTCATGGAAGTCGAGACTCCCATGATGCATCCGATCGCCGGTGGTGCGACCGCACGCCCGTTCGTTACGCATCACAACACGCTGGACATGCAGCTTTATCTGCGTGTAGCGCCTGAGCTTTATTTGAAGCGTTTGGTGGTCGGCGGCATCGATCGAGTTTTTGAGATCAATCGCAATTTTCGAAACGAAGGAATCTCGATCAAGCACAATCCGGAATTCACGATGCTGGAATTCTATCAGGCCTACGCCACCTATGAAGACCTGATGGATCTTACCGAGAAGCTCTTCGTCCGCGTTGCCGAGAAAGTGTGCGGACGAACGAAGTTGACCTACCAGGGCACGGAGATCGAGCTGGGTGGCAAATGGCGAAGAGTCTCCGTGGAGAATTCCATTCTGGAGATGTCCGGTTTTAAGGACGCTTTAAAGATTCGGGATCGGGACGCCCTGCTGGCCTATGGCGAAAAGGCTGGCCTCGGTATGTCCGCGAAGATGTCGGTGGGCCAGCTCATGATGGTGATTTTCGACGAGGAGGTCGAGGCGAAGTTGATCCAGCCGACCTTCGTGACTCACTATCCCCTCGATGTGTCGCCGCTTTCTCGTAAGAATGAGAAAGATCCGTTCGTCGTCGATCGCTTCGAACTCTTCATCTATGGCCGAGAGATGGCGAACGCGTTTTCCGAGCTGAACGATCCGATCGATCAGAAAGAACGTTTTTTGAAACAGGTCGAGGCGAAGAACGCCGGTGACGAAGAGGCGACGGATATGGACGAAGACTATATTACGGCGCTGGAGTATGGTCTTCCTCCGACGGCGGGACAGGGAATCGGCATCGATCGGGTGGTGATGCTCTTTACCGATTCAGCTAGTATTCGGGACGTCATTCTCTTTCCGCAGATGCGCCCCTTGCAGCCCGTAAGGGAGAAGACTCCGGAATGAGTCGCCCTTACCCGGCAGTATTCATGCTGGCGTGGCGGTTCATGATGTCGAAGGCCTCCGACGGCTTTCTTTCGTTGATTTCGTGGGTTTCTGTTTTTGGGGTGTCGCTTGGGGTGCTGGCGCTCGTGGTGGTGACAAGCGTCATCAATGGGTTCGAGGGTGAGCTGGTGCGAGTGATCACCGGGATGAACGGCGACGTTCTTCTTTATACTCGTGGGGAGCCGCTGCGTGATCGGGGCGCGGTTGAGGAAAAAATTCGCAGAATCGTGCCTTCGACCTTGGCTTCGACGCCGTCTTTCGTCGCTGAAATGATGATCTCGGGCCCGAACGCCGTGGCGGGTGCCATTCTCGAAGGGATCGATCCGGAGACGATCGGTGCGGTGACGGCCGTTCCGGCCCGCATTCGGGAGGGCCGATTGCCGACGCCTCTACAGGAGGCGGCCCCGGCGACGGAGCCGGCGGAGGTCATGGTGGGGTCTTCGCTTGCGGATCGAATCGGCGCCAAAATAGGTACGGAGGCCCGGCTGGTGGCCCCCTTTCTGGGGGGAGAGGGCGAGGAGGGGGCTGGTTCGGGTGCTCCGCGGGTTTTTCCGGTCCGAGTCGTGGGCATCGTGAAGATGGGAATGCACGAATATGATTCGAAGTTTGTTTTCGCGCATCTCGCTTCAGTTCAGAAGATGTTGGCGTATCCGGGGCGAATTACGACCTTCAAACTCAAGTTAAGTTCGAAGGCGAACGCGCGGGAGGCGGCCGATCGCCTGAGCGAGGGATTCGGATATCCTTTTCGCGCGCGAGATTGGTCGCAGTTGAATAAGAATCTTTTTCGCGCGATTGAGCATCAGAAGGTCGTTATTGCCATCTGTCTCGTTATTATTGTGATTGTTGCGGCGTTCAACGTGGTGAGCACATTGATGATGATGATTTACGACAAGACCAAGGAGATCTCGATTCTCAAGGCCATGGGTTTCCGGCCGGGGCAGAGCTTTCAGTTGTTCTGTCTGGTGGGGATCGGAATTGGAACCGTTGGCACGGCGATTGGGGTGGGCTTGGGGGTTGCGGTCAATGTTTTCCTGGCGCGAACTCGCCTCATTGATTTGCCAGCTGATATTTATTCGATTGGCTTTTTGCCGGTTGTGACGCGGTGGGAAGAGGTGTTGTGGATTGCGGTGGTATCGTTCTCTGTTTGTTTTCTTGCAACGATCTATCCTGCATACAAAGTGGCGGTGCGTCCTCCTCTCGACGGCATTCGGTACGAGTGATAGCGTTTGAGCATGCAGACCGAGGCGCTCTCCCCGTCCAAAACGGTTCCTCTCATTCGTGCGGAGGGGATTCGTAAGTCTTTTTTTAAGGGAAAGACCGAGATTCCGGTCGTTCGGGGCGTTGATTTCACGATTCATTCGGGCGAGATGGTGGCGATCACCGGGGCGTCCGGCGTGGGCAAGAGCACGTTGCTTCACATCCTGGGAACGCTTGAAAAACCTACGGCTGGGCGCGTATTTTTTGGGTCTCAGAATCAGGATGTCTTTAAGTTCTCCGAGCGAGCCCTTTCACTTTTTCGGAATCGTGCGTTGGGTTTCATTTTTCAGTTTCATTATCTTTTGCCGGAGTTTTCGGCGCTCGAAAATGTGATGATGCCGGCTTTGATCGCGGGGCATGCCCGTGGGGCAGCTGAGAAGCAGGCAAAGGAGCTTCTCGATTTCGTGGGATTGGGGCACCGGATCACCCATCGTCCGGCAGAACTCAGCGGGGGCGAGCAGCAGCGAGTGTCGATCGCGCGTGCTGTCATTCTCCGTCCTCGTCTGCTGTTGGCGGATGAGGCGACGGGGAACCTGGATTCCTCGAACGGAGGAATGGTGATGGATTTGTTGACGAGGCTCAATCAGTCGACCGGAATTTCCATTTTGCTGGTGACCCATGATCGAGAGGTGGCCCGGCGAATGCACCGGACGTTGGTGATGAAAGACGGACTCTTCGTCTGAGATCATTGACGGCACTGGTAGGGCATTCTAGAACCAGGGGGTGACTCTCCGCCAATACCTGGGCACCGCCCTGATATCTCTCGCTGTTGCGTGCTTTGGGGCTTGCCCGCACGCTCGTGCGAACTCTGCCTTCTACGGAAAAAAGGTGGTTTCAGTCGAGGTGGTTGGCTTGAAGCGCATCGAAAAGGATGCGGTCCTTGCGAAGATCGCTTCGAAGGTGGGCGAGGTGGTGACCCGGGAGTCGGCGCGCGCGGACATCCAGGCACTCTTCAATCTCGGATATTTTGACGATATCGAGGTGGCAGGTGAGGACGCTGGCAGCCAGGTGAAGCTGCTCTTCCGCGTGAAAGAGCGCCCGGTGGTTGCCAAGATCGAGTTTGACGGGAACGAGCGAATCGGCACGAGTGATCTCAAAGAAGTGATCAAGGTGAAGGAATGGTCGATTTTCGATGTCAATAAGGTTCGAGAAGATACGGCGCTGATCCAGAAACATTATGAGGATAAGGGCTTTTACCTGGCGAAGGTGAGCTACTCCGTTGAGTACCTCAAAGACGACGAAGTCTCTCTGACGTATCGGGTCAACGACTACGACAAGGTCACTATCAAGAAGATTACTTTCCTGAATAACAAGGTGTTCTCGGACGAGCAGCTGAAGGCAGTGCTCGGTGAGACTCGTGAGGGCGGGGCATTCTCTTTTTTGACCGGGGCCGGAAGTTTCAAGGATGCCGCCTTCAAGACGGATCTTCAGCGACTGACGTACTGGTATCTTGAGCATGGATACGTCAAATTTCAGTTCACTGACCCCGTCGTGACGGTAAGCCAAGACAAGAAGTATCTGTTCATCACGATCTATGTTTCAGAGGGTGAACAGTATTCGATGGGCAAGATGGACTTCGGGGGCGATTTGCTCTTTTCGAAGGAAGAGCTGTTTTCGGAGCTCTCGCTTCGTCCCGGGGATACGTTTGCGATCACGAAGCGAAATCTCGATATTCAGCGGCTCACCGAGAAGTACCAGGATCTCGGCTACGCGTTCACCAACGTGATTCCCAAGATGAACGTGCGCGATGACGTTCGCCTGGTGGATATCGAGTACGCTTTCGAGAAGGGAAGTTTAGTTTATTTCGGGGAGATCAATTTTCTAGGGAATACAAAAACCCTGGACAAGGTGATTCGCCGAGAGCTGAAGGTGATGGAAGGTGAGCTCTACAGTGGGTCGCGCCTGCGGGAATCGAAAGAAAATGTAGAGCGCCTCGGTTATTTCGCGCCGGGGGAGCTGATTTTCAATACCGCATCTCCTGCGGGAAAGCCGGATGTCGTGGATTTGGAAATCACGGTGAAGGAGCGTTCGACCGGAACCATTACCTTGGGAGCGGGCTTCGGTAGCGTGAACGGGTTCTTCTTCACCACCCAGATCTCGGAGATTAATCTTTTTGGTCGAGGCCAGACCGTGAGTCTCATGATGCAATTGGCGGCCTCGAGCTCGGCGAAGAGCTTTAATCTGAGTTTCACCGATCCCTATAGTTTTGATACCCGATGGACGGCCGGTGGTGACCTTTTCTATGTTTTGCTGCCGATCTATCAGAAGTACGATACCCGCAAGTTGGGCACGAATCTCCGTTTGGGACGGCCGGTTTTTGAGTATGCGAATCTTTTCCTGACTTATAAGTTGGAGAGTTTGAAAATCGAGGGAGCGGTGGACACCACGGTGATCGACCCGGGCGACGTGGCGGCGGACGATGGAGTCCTCTCGTCCATGGTCTTTTCCTTTATCCGGGATAAAAGGAATAATCGCTTCGAGACGACCGGGGGTAATTTTCAGAGTGCTTCGCTGGAGCTGGCTGGCGTCGGTGGCGAAAAGCGATTCCTGAAATGGGTGGTGAACAATCGGTATTACAAGCGCCTCTTCGGCGATTTTGTCTTCCGAAACAGTATTGAACTTGGACAGATGGCAGCCTTAGGTGGGGAGCGCACCCCGCCGTCCGAGCGCTTTTTTCTCGGCGGTCCCAATAATATGCGTGGCTTTCAGGCTTTTGGCGTCGGGCCGTACCGGATGCGTCCAGCAAGCAAGGACGATGCGAGGTTGGTGCGTGAGCCCATCGGTGCGGAGATCGAGATGTTCGGTCTATTTGAGGTCGAACATCCGATTATCAAGGAAGCCGGAATCAAGGGCGTTGCGTTCTTTGATGTCGGGAATGGCTTTCGTGGTTGGCCGGTTGACCAGTTTGAGCTGCGTACCTGCCTCGGAATGGGTATTCGCTGGTTCTCTCCCATTGGCCCGCTGCGTTTCGAGTGGGGGTTTCCCCTGGTCCGGAAGCCGGGCGAGGATCCCAGTCAGTTCCAGTTCTTCATTGGCCCTCCGTTCTAATTGAATTTGCCTCGTGCTTATGGTCTTTTCATGGGTATGAACGTTCAAAATTTTGGAATAGTGACAGTGGTGTTGTCGGCTCTCTTGTCGTCGGTTTTTGTTCAAGCGTCGGCCGAAGATATCAAGATTGGTATCGTGGACATGCAGAAAGCGTTGCAGTCGGTTGATGCAGGCAGGAAGGCGAAGTCAAAGCTCGAAACGGAGTTTAACGCGAAAAAGAAAGACCTCCAGACAGAGGAAGCTCAGATCAAGAAACTCGGGGAAGAGTTCAAGAAGAAGGCCTTGGTTTTGAATGACGACGCTCGCGCCAAGAAGCAAGCGGAGCTGCAAGAGCGGTTCATGAAATTTCAGGAAATGACCCAGCGGGCGCAGGCCGAGATTCAGCAGAAGGAACAAGAGCTGACCGGGCCCTTGATCGTTAGTCTTCGAACCATCATTGCCGAGGTGGCGAAGAAGAAGGGAATGAGCGTCGTTCTTGAAAAGAACGAGAATACGGTTCTTTTCTCGCTGGAAAAAGATGAGCTGACCGACGAGGTCATTCAGATTTTCAATAAGCAGAATAAGAGTTGATGTCGGTCTCGGTTGAACAGATTCTCCAATGGACAGGCGGGCGAGTCGTCAATGACATTGCCCACCTGGGTTCAATTCGAGTCGAGCGCCCTGCGCAGCTGTCAGGTTCGCGGGAGTTGGATATTTCGTTTTTCTTTTCCAGGGATTTTGAGCATCAGCTCGCCAACGCGAATCCGGGGATCTTGATTACCGGTGAGCCGTTCGTGAAAGCGCTCGAAAAAGCGGGCCTTCCGCTCTGGAAAAAAACAGCGGTGCTGGCATGCGCGGACCCTTACCTTGCCATGGCTCGAGTTTCTGAGAAATTCGCAGCCTTGGTTTCGGTCGCCCACCTTCCCGGAGTGAGGGAAGGACGGCGGCCTTCCTTTTTTGGAAAGGTATCCGCCGCCGCCGAGATCCATGAGTCGGCGAGGTTAGGAAAAGACCTGTCAATCGGGGCGGGAGTGGTGATCGAGGAAGGCGCGAAGGTCGGGGATCGTGTGGTGCTCTATCCGGGCGTTTTCGTCGGGCCTCAGGTTTCGATTGGCGACGATACGGTGATCTTCCCGAACACGGCGATCTACGAACAGACGCAGATCGGGCGGCGAACCAGAATTCACGCCGGCTGTGTGATCGGTGCGGATGGGTTCGGGTATGCGCCTGTTCGGGAGGGCGCGGCGGTGGTGGGGCATCAGAAGATCTATCATTTTGGCCGAGTCGTGATCGGTGATGACGTGGAAATTGGCGCATTGACCGCGATAGATCGGGGCACTTTCGGAGATACGGTGATCGAGAAGGGTGCGAAGATCGATAACCTTTGCCAGCTTGGGCATAACACTCGGATCGAAGAGGGTGCGGTTGTTTGTGGCGGAAATAGCTTGGCCGGCGGCGCGAGCGTCGGAAAATTTGCTCTGGTTCTTGGGATCAGTGGTCTTGCGAATCGGGTGCATGTGGGAGCGGGCGCCACGGTGGCGGCGATGACCCTCGTGTCGAAGGACGTTCCCTCTGGGACGACCGTAGCCGGGAACCCGCAGCGGGAGCATCGGCAATATTTGAGAATCCATGCGATGTTGAATCGCATGCTCAAGAAGTAAGGGGTTTGGAAGTGCCTGAAAACAGCTATCGACTCAACATTGAACAGATTCAGAGATTTATCCCTCATCGACAGCCTTTTCTTCTCATCGATCGAATTCTTGAAATCGAGCCGAAGGGGAATATCGCGGAGCTGAACGCAGGTGTGGACAAGGTCGGGACGCGAGTGGTGGCGTTGAAAAATGTCACTTTCAATGAGCCCTATTTTCAGGGGCACTTTCCCGGCTTCGCGATCGTGCCCGGGGTTTTGCTGATCGAGATGATGGCGCAAGCCGCGAGTTTTTCTGTTTATCCCTACGCAGCCGGCGATTTGGATCATGTGACCAAAAGGTTTCAGTGCATTTTGGTGGGCGTCGATGAGGCTCGCTTTCGGAAGCCGGTCGTCCCGGGAGATACCTTGCGGATCGAGTCGGTCGTTGAGAAATGTCGAGCGGGAATTTGGGGCTTTCGGGTAGTCATCACGGTCGAGGGACAGAAGGTGGCTGAGGCGAATATTTTGGCGAATCTGATTCTCAAGGGGGATGTGAAATGATTCACCCGTCGTCGATCATTGCGAAGGGGGCAGAGCTGGACGTGGGGGTTGAGGTCGGCCCTTGGTGCACGATCGGGCCTGGCGTAAAAATTGGCAAAGGCACTCGGCTGTTCAGCCACGTGGTAGTCGATGGTGACACAACGATTGGCGCGGACAACCAGATCTTTCCGTTCACGGTATTGGGCGGAATACCTCAAGACCTGAAATACAATGGCGAACGTACGCGGGTCGAGATGGGTGATCGCAACAGCATTCGGGAAGGGGTCACGATCAACCTCGGGACTCTCGGCGGCGGTGGGGTGACCCGCGTGGGGAACGACAATTTGATCATGTCCTATACTCATTTGGGGCACGATTGCATGGTGAAGAACCATTGTGTGATTGCCAGTGGGACTGCGCTCGCAGGCCATGTGACGGTGGAAGATTATGCGATCTTAGGGGGTCAGACCGGCGTGGTGCAGTTTGTTCGCATCGGGGCGCACTCTTATGTCGGTGGGCAGTCAGGAATTGAGAAGGATGTCCCGCCGTTTAGTATTGTGGTGGGGCAGCGACCTCCTCATGTCAAGGGCGCGAATATCGTGGGTCTGCGCCGAAGGGGCTTCTCGGCTGAAACGATTCAAAAGATCAATGAGTCGATCAAGTTGTGGATGCGTTCGGACGTACAGAAAGAACAGTGCTTGCTGGAGATCGAGTCTCAGTACGGCGAGATGCCGGAGGTTCGGCAGTTAGTCGAGTTTATCCGGGTCGGTAAAGTGGGCATGACTCGGTGAAGCTTCTGGTCTCGGCCGCGGAAGCGTCGTCGGACGCTCACGGGGCAAGCCTAGTGATCGCTCTTCGCGCGCTTTTGTCGGAGAGGGGAGAGAAGCTCGAGGTGATCGGCGTGGGCGGGCCTCTTCTGAGGGCGACGGGGCAGCGCCAATTTTTCCATGCGAGAGACCTTCTTTCCATGGGTTTCACTGAGGTGCTGGCGCGACTACCGAAGATTTTTCGAGCTTTGAGGGTGGTGACCGCCACAGCTCAGGTAGAAAAGCCAGATGTGGCCGTTCTGATCGACTATCCAGATTTTCATCTTCGACTTGCGAAGAGGCTGAAAGGTTTGGGAATCTCGACGGTGAATTTTATTCCTCCTAAGATATGGCTCTGGCGCAGGCATCGCATCAAAAAAATGCGCGCGGTTTATGATCGAGTTTTATGCATTCTTCCTTTTGAGGAAGCGTTCTACGCGGAGAATTCGATGTCAGCGCTCTATGTGGGGAATCCGTTGGTGGATCAACTTCCCTTGAAGCTTTCACAAGAACAGGCGAGGAGAGAACTCGGCCTCCCGGTGACTGGCGCCAAGGTGGTTGCGCTGTTTTTAGGAAGTCGTCCCCATGAGCTTGCGATGCACATTACGCCGATGTCACGGGCGGTGCTTCGGGTAGCGCGGGAGCGACAGGTGAGAACCATCGCGTTGGTGCCGTTGGCCACGCCGGAGCAGCGCAGCTGGGTGGAGAGAGAACTTGCGCCGCTCGCCCATAGCGAAGTCGAATTTCGTTTTTATGAGGGCGAGTCCGCGCGTTGCCTGGTCGCGGCGGAGGCCGGGCTTGTGAAGTCGGGGACCTCGACGTTGGAGGCGGGCATGCTGGGATTGCCTCATGTCGTGGTCTACAAAACGAGTCGCAGTACCGCGTGGATATTCAAGTATTTGATGAAGTATCTCGGGCCGGTGGGTTTGGTGAACCTCGTGGGAGGATGGAGACCGGGTGATTCCTGGGAGCCGGCGACTCGAAGGAGAATCGTTCCCGAAATTCTGACGAGCGAAGTGACGGTTGAGCGATTGGCGCAAGAGTTGGATCGCTTGCTGTTCGATGCTGAGTATATCGCGAAGATGAAGAGTGCTTTTCAGGAGATGCGAGGCAGGGTGCTCGGCGATGGATCGAGCCCCAGTCTGAAGGCTGCGAGGGAGATTCTTCGCCTGTATGACGAAAAGAGGACGTCGTGATTTTGACCCGTTTGACCTCTGATCTCTGGTCGACGGTGAATGGCTTGATGCGAACGGTTTACGACGTGGGCTGGTTCAAACGTTCGAAATTGCCCTGTCGGGTGATCAGCGTCGGAAATTTGCAGGCGGGGGGAAGCGGGAAGACTCCGCTCGTCGCGCATTTAGCTCGGGAAGCGGTGGTAAGGGGCGGGAGTGTTTGCATCCTGACCCGTGGCTACGGGGGCGAGTGGTCGCGCAAGTCAATCGGCGGAGTGATCGCGCCCGGTGCTGAGAGGGTAAATCCGGTTCTTTCGGGTGATGAGGCAGCATTGCTTCATCTGCTGGTGCCCGAGGCTTGGATCGGGGTCGGGGCGGATCGCATGGGGGCCTATTTTGCGGTCGAGAAGCGGGTCGGATCTCGGCTGGGTCTCGTGATTCTGGATGATGGCTTTCAGCAGTTCGGGCTAGATCGTGACGTCGATATTCTCGCGGTGACGTCGAGTTCTCGCGCTCGGCGCCTCTATCGAGACTTTGACAGTTGGGTTGCTCGGGCCTCTCTCGTCGTCTGGACTAAAGGGGAGAGACCGGCGCTTCTCGATCAAGCCCGTCTGAGCTGTCATGTTCGGTTGGCTCACCGCCCGCCTCAGCTTGCGACGGATTATTGGCTCGTCACTGGAGTAGGGGATCCCGGTCATGTTCGCGAATCCTTGACGGAGGCCGGCTATTCAATCGTTCGTCATATTTCGGGGAGGGATCATGTCCGTTATTCGTTGGATCAGCTCAAGAGCTGGGCTACGGCGGCTTCCGCGGCGGGAACTCGGTTGCTGACGACCGGCAAAGACTGGGTCAAATGGGAGGCCTTGGGGTTTACGCAAGGGGAGTGGGTTGAGCCCACCGTGGAGTGGATCGAGGGACGAGAGGCCTGGGAGAAAGCTCTGTGGGAACTTTGATGAGAATCGTTTTGGGCTTAGTCGGGCTCTTCTACTCCTCTCTTCCGAGTAGTTTTCGCGGCTTGGTGGCGTCGTTGCTCGGGGCATTGCTCCTCTTTCTGGCTCCACGGAGACCGGTCGTTCGCGAAAATCTCAAGATCGCTTTTCCCGGTGAGACTCATGAAGCTGTGCGTTTTCGTTCACACCTGGAGCGCGCGGCTTATCGGCACTTGGTTTCGTTGGCGCTCGAGATCTCGATGTTGTTTGGCCCCCGCGGCCTTCTTTTTCGTTGGGTCAAGCGGCATGAAAAGGTTCAGGGTTTCGAAAATTGGGAGGCGGCCCAGGCCCTTGGCAAGGGGGTCTTGTTTCTCTCGAGCCACGTCGGGAACTGGGAGGTCATGGCCGCCATTGGTGGGACTCATCAGATCGATCTGATGCTCGTGACGAAGAGGCTCAAGCCGGATTGGTTTCATCGGGGCATGGAGCGTGGCCGACGGGGTTGTGGGGTCAAGGGAACCTATGAGCCCCGCACGTTTCGTGACGTGTTGGGACACCTGAAAGCTCGGGGTACGGTCGGCGTGGTACTCGATCAGTACGCCGGGCCGCCGGTGGGTGTGCGAGTGCCCCTTTTTGGCGTGCCAGTGGGTACCCACACGGTTCTAGCCGTTCTCGCCAAACGGACCGGTGCGCCGGTGGTGCCGGTTTTGAACTATCGACTCCCGGACGGGCAACATTTGGTGCGCGTCGAGCCATCGCTGCCTTGGATTTCGCACGAGAATCCGCAGGAAGAGATCGCCTTGAATACGGCCCAGTACGTTCAAGTCATTGAGCGTCATGTGCGGGAATGCCCCGAACAATGGCTTTGGACGCACCGACGGTTCAAAGGAGACCGTTCCCCTTTGAGGGCGGAAGAGTGGCGGCAGGGCCGAGCCAGAAAATAGACAAGTCAGGATTGAACTCGTAGACTGGGTTGAAAGTGGAAAAGAACGTCGCTTCGAAGCGCAGTCGAGCAAAAGTTGTCGGTCTCGCAGGTCTGCTGATGGTCGCAGGGCTCTCTTGCGCGAGGGGCCAGCTTGCGCGCATCCAAGAGGATGTTGCCTTGCCAGCTGAGATGGCCGACGCTGAAGATCGGTTTGCCGTCACGGAACTCGAGGGGGAGATTCCCTCCGTTCCGGCTCCGTCTCCTTCTTCTAAAAAAGTGAAGAAGGGTCGCCCGGCGAAGTCGGCGAGGACGTCTGGGCCTTTCGTATATCCGAACCGGAGGCCTCTCAAGGATCCGTTCTGGCATAATGAAAAGCACGTCTTCGACATCACCTACTTTGGAGTGAAGGGTGGGGAGTTCACGATCGACGTCCTTTCGGACAAGGTGATCAATGGGCGCCCGGTGTATCACGTCAAGGGAACCGCCAAGAGTTCTGACGTTTTCGGCATGTTCTATCGCATTGACGATTACATCGAGACCTTCTGGGATTTTCAGGGATTGTTTTCATATCGCTTTCATCTTGTTCAGGATGAGACCAAACAGACCCGCGATGCTTTGGAACTCTATGATCACGAGAAAGCGCAGACTTTTTTTTGGAACCGATCGAACCATAAGGAGCGGGGCCTTCATGAATCGAAAGAGTTCAAAGAAATGGTGCCCTTTTCCCAGGACAGCTTTTCGGCGCTTCTGTATCTGAGAGTCCTGCCGATGCCGGATGGTGCCGTATTGACCTTTCCCGTGATATCGGAAGGTAAGAATTGGGAAGCCGAAGTGTCCGTGGTGCGGCGCGAGGAGATCAATACTCCAATGGGTCGATACAAGGCCATTGTCTTGAAACCTGAGACAAAATTTAATGGGATCATGCAAAAGCGTGGAGACAGCTTCATCTGGCTCTCGGACGATGATCGACGCTATATGCTCCGGCTCGAAGCGAAGCTGAAGATCGGCACCGTGATCGCCGAGTGCAAACGTATCGAGGACGGCGACCTTCGCAAATGAAGATTCTCGTTCGTGCGCCGAACTGGATAGGAGACCAGATCCTGGCCTATCCTTTTTTTTACTGGCTTCGGCAGTCATATCCGGAGGCGCAGATCACGGTCGTTTGCGTGGACTGGGTTTTGGACATCCAGTTTCGTGCCTCGGTGAACGAGATCCATGTTTTGCCGCGGGCCGGAGGCGCGGGAAAGTGGGAGCGCTTTCGTCTTCTGGAAGAGGTGGCTGGCGAGCTGAAGGGGCGTGGGCCCTGGGACCTTGGAATCTCGCTGCCGAATTCATTCTCTGCCGCGTGGCTGCTGTATCGGAGCGGTTGTCGCGAACGTCGGGGATACGGTTTCGAGGGGCGGGGTTTTCTTCTGACCGACCGCAGGGATTTCGAGGAATTGCAGGGGATTCCCAGGGCAGAGAGTTACCTGCGTCTCGCGTTCCCTAAAGAGGCGAAGCCGGAGTCCTTGGATGATTTTTTTCCGAAGCTGCCGGAAAACAACTTAGATGAACCAGTGCCCGGTGTCGTGGATCATTTCAATTCAGTCGCGGAGTGGGGCGTCTCCGAGGCCCTTTCTCTTCCTCGTGGGGATTATTGGATTCTGGCGCCAGGATCGCAGGCGGAATCGAGGCGGTGGCCGCTGGAGTACTTCTCGGTGCTGGCCAGACGCATCGCTCAGAGTACTGATCTGCAAGGTGTGATCGTCGGGGGACCTCTGGAGGCACCGCTCGCGAGCCGCCTTTGCGCGGATTTGTCGCTGCGCCTTTTGGATCGTACCGCGCAAGGGCCCTTGCCTCGTCTTTCCGGGCTTTTTTCATCCGCTCGTTTCAGCGTCGTGAACGATTCTGGTCTGGCCCACCTGTCGGCGCTTCACGGGTGCACGACTTTCGTGGTTTGGGGGGCAGGGGATCCCCGCCACACGAAACCGTTGGGGCCGGGTCGCGTCCAGTTGATCTTCAATCCGATTGAATGCTGGCCCTGCGAGCGAAATACCTGTTTTCAGCTTCCCGCCGCGCAGCTACAGTGTCTGAAAGGCATTCAAGCCGATTCAGTATTCGAGGAGATTCGGCGTGTCGTCCGAGGAACTATCCCATTCAGAGATTGAGCAAGTAGCGGAGCGCCTCAAGGGGCGTCTTGACGTCCTGGTCATTTGCCTTTCGCATTCGTGGGGCGGACTTGAGCAGGTAGCGGCCAATGATGCCCTAGAGGTCGCCGCTCTGGGCTTTCCCGTTCGTGTCCTTTGTCTGGATGGGAGCCCGATCCATAACGCTCTGAGGTCGAGGCCGACCTTAAAGCTTGTTCCTGTGGGGTTTGAGCCGCGTGACCTCTTCGACTTCCAGATGAGGGCTCAGCTGCTAGAAATGATCGTGGGTGGAATTACCTTGGTTCATTCGCATCAGACGTCCCTTCTTGGTTCAGTAGTACCCTGGATCTGGAAATATTCTCGGGTTGCTTTGATCGCTTCTCGACACATTATGAACGCTCATAATAAGCGCACGCTTTTTCATCGGATTATTTACAGCCGAGTGGATGCTTTGCTTGCGATGAGTCAGGCGCTGCGGAAAAATATTCTTCAAACCCACCCGCTGCCGGAACGGAAAGTTCATGTGGTCAATCTCGGTCTTGATTTTGATCGATTCGATCCATCGAAGGTGGACCCACGGAAGCAGCGTTCCGCGTGGGGTGCGGACGAAGAGACGGTGGTGATCGGGGTGGTGGGGCGCATCGATACGGCGAAGTGCCAGGATGTTTTTATCAAGGCGGCCGCTGGGCTGCTGAAAAACCCCCGACTGGGCGAAAAGCTTAAGTTCGTCATCGTGGGCGAGGAAACACTAGGAAGGGTATCGAATTACCTGGATGAATTGCGGCTGATGGTTGCGCAGTTTCGAATGCAGGATGATGTTGTTTTCGCCGGATATCAGGAAAATATCCCAGAGGTGATGAAGGCTTTCGATATTTTCGTAATGCCTTCGCGGCAAGAGACGTTTGGGCTCGTGGCGATCGAGGCCATGGCGGTAGAGTGTCCGATTGTTATTTCAAGCGGGGGCAGTGCATCCGAGATCGTGGGGCCCGATCAGGAATTTGGGGTGCTGGTCCGGCCTCATGACGCGTTCGATCTTCAGCAGAAGCTGCGATTCCTTTTGGATAACCCGCTGGAGCGGGTGCAGATGGGGCAGCGGGCCCGCGAACACGTTCGCTTGAACTACGACCGACGGCAAAGAGTGGTCCGAACGCTGAAAATCTATGATCGTGCTCTCGCGCGCCGGGAACGGCGTTGGGTGAACAGATCTTAGCGTTTCGAGAAAACCTGACCGAGAATTTTCATGCCGCCGATGGCACGGGCGGCAAAAACTCCGCTCATCATGGCGCCGGTGATTCCGTGCATGAAGGCATCGGCGCCGGTGAGAATGAGGCCGGGAATGGGGGTTCTTGGTTTGAGCCAGCGAGCTCGAAAGCGAGCGGGGGTGGCCGGCAGACCGTAGTTTTCGCCCAATGGATGCGAGCAGTAGTGGTGCGTTGTAAGAGGCGTGGAGAGTTCGGCGGTGTCGACGAGCGCGCGAAATCCTGGGATATTTATTTCAGTGAATGTGAGAAGCGATTCTGTGATGCGCTTTTTGAGAGCCTGATAATTTTCGTCACGCTGTTTCGCAGGTTGGTCTTTCCAGGGCGCGAAGGCTTGCCAGCTCATGGGAGCGATGATCTGCGCCGTATGGTCCTCGGTGCCGGGGTCTTTGAGTGACGCGAACGAAACATAGGCCATGCCAACCTGGCCCCGTGCGAGCTCGTCTTGTTCACGAAGGATTCGGTCGTGATCTTCATGTGCGAACAACCAGTAGTTCTCGCCTCGTAGTCCCAGGGTGGCGGGGGTTGTCTTGAGTCCGATGAAGAGGGTTACAAACCCGGTTCCAGGGGGGAAATTTTCGAGTTCCGGTCGAAACTTCAAAGGGGTTTCGGCCGGAAGCAGTTTTAGAAACGTGTTGCGAGCACCCGCATTAGAGACGATCCAGTGGGCTCGAATTTCTACGCCACTTTCTAGCCGGACGCCGGTCGCCTTTCCGTTTTCAACGAGGATCTGCGTCACGGGCGTACCGCTGCGAACCTCGCCGCCCGCTTTCTCGATGACCTTTTTGACGGTGGAAGCGATCGTATCGCTTCCACCGTCGGGATAGAAGCCTCCGTTCGCATAGTGATTCGCAATGATGCAGTGAATCATAAAAGCGCTTTTTTCAGGAGAAAGGCCGTGGTCTCCCCATTGAGATGCGACCGCCGCTCGGAGGTGCGGATTGTGGGGGATCAGTTTTTCGAGGGCCGATTCGGTGGTCATCAGGGCGAGGCGACGTCCACGCGTCGGCAAAAGGGAAAGAGGCGTCGAGATGAGGCTGGGTAAGAAGGCCTTCGCGAGGAGTGGGTTGATGCTGCTCAGGACCGACCGCATGGCTTTCAGGTAGCGATCGATCGATTCCGCCTCTGATGGAAAGGAGGCCAGGAGAGAATCTCGGAGACCGGTCGGGCCCTTCTTCATCCGGACCTCAAAGGAAGGATATCGAAAGACGTCATAGACGTCGGGCATGGGTAGCCAGTTGACCTGCTTGGCCGTCACCAGATCCATGACGTGGCGGGAGGGGGCCCCCGGTTGCATGTCGCCGACGTAGTGAAGGCCGACATCGAACTTGTACTTTCCGGCCCTTTTGAACGTATGGGTGAAACCGCCGAGCTTTTTATGCTTTTCCAGTAGGAGGACTTTTTTCCCGGCGAGTTGCGAGAGCAGGCTCGCGGCCGTAAGGCCTCCCATACCGCTTCCGATCACGATCACGTCGAACATGAGGGGTATCCTAGCCCAGCGGGGGGGCGCTTGAAATAGGCTTTGACAAGGGGTGGCGGGGTTTCTATACCCCAGGGTACCGTGAGAGTTGGCGCTAGTCCTTGCATTGCGGGATGTTGAGTCCACGGTTTCTCATAGAAAGGCCCTGAGGTTTTCACCTGAGGGATCAAAATCAAATACATGGTCAGTAAACAAACCGCTGGAGCAGATAGCTCCACGAAAAATCTTCCGAAAAACCAAAACTGGATGGCTGAGTTCAGCTCGTTCAGTGACGCCGAGGATCTTGATACTTCTCACGAAAGCGGAGAAGAGACCTTTGCGGAGCTTTTTGAAGCTTCCCAGCAACAGCAGGAAATCAAGGAGGGCGAAGTCGTCGACGGTACTGTTGTCGCGCTCTCTTCCGAATACGTGACAGTGGACATCGGCTATAAGTGCGAAGGCTTGGTTCCTACCCAGGAGTTCAAGGACGCGCAGGGCGTGGCCCACGTTAACGTGGGTGACGTCGTGAGCGTTTATCTCGAGCGCATGGAGATGGAAAACGGCTTCATGCTCCTGTCGAAGGACAAAGCCGAAATCATCCGTGCTTGGGACGAAATTTCTCAGGCCTGCGAAAATGATCAGCTGGTTGAAGGGATCGTGATTGCGAAGGTGAAGGGCGGTCTCTCTGTCGATATCGGCGTGAAGGCCTTCTTGCCTGGCAGCCAGATCGATACCAAGCCAGTCAAGAACCTCGATAAATTTGTCGGTAAGCGCTTCAAGTTCAAGATCATCAAGTTCAACAAGAAGCGAGGGAATATCGTGCTTTCTCGTCGCGCGGTGGTTTCGCAGGAGCGCGAGCTGCAACGTGCGGAGACCTTGTCGAACCTTCAAGAGGGCATGGTCGTGACCGGTACGGTGAAGAACATCACTGAGTACGGAGCGTTCATTGACCTCGGCGGCATGGACGGCTTGCTCCATATCACGGATATGAGCTGGGGCCGCATCAAGCACCCGAGCGAACTGTTCGCGGTGGGCGATGAAGTCAAGGTCAAGGTCTTGAAGTATGATCGCGAGAAGGAACGTGTTTCTCTCGGCCTCAAGCAAGTCACGGCTAATCCTTGGGACGAAGTGGAATTCAAATTCCCGGTCGGCATGACGGTGAAGGGCAAGATCGTGAGCTTGAAGGATTACGGCGCTTTCGTCGAACTCGACGATGGCATCGAAGGTCTCATTCATGTGAGCGAGATGTCTTGGACCGAGCGTGTGAAGCATCCTTCGAAGGTCGTCAACATCGGCGACGAAGTGGAATGCAAGGTATTGGAAGTCGATTCGAAACAGAAGCGAATCAGCCTCGGCTTGAAGCAGCTTCAGTCGAATCCTTGGGACGATCTCGAAGTGAAGTTCCCAGTCGGAACGATCATGGAAGAGGCGGAAGTGAAGTCGGTCACCGACTTTGGTATTTTCGTCGACGTGGGAATGGGCATCGATGGCCTTGTGCACATCGGCGACTTCTCCTGGTCGAAGAAACCCGCTCACCCGTCGGAACGTTACAAGAAGGGCGACAAAGTTCGTTGCGTCGTCTTGGCGATCGACAAGGCCAACGAGAAGTTCTCTCTCGGCGTGAAGCAGCTTGAGCGCGATCCTTGGGAAAGCATCAAGTCTCGTTATCGTACGGGTCAGGCCATCGAAGGGCCTGTGACCAAGTTGACCGACTTTGGCGCTTTCGTAGAAATCGAAGAGGGCATCGAGGGCTTGATCTACGTTTCGGAGATCGCGGATCACCGCATCGAGAAGCCGGCTGACGTGCTTAAAGCGGGTGACCGCGTGCGCGCGGAAATTCTCTCGATCGAGCCGAAGGAGCGCCGCATCGGGCTCTCTATCAAGCAGCTCGGTCGCAGCGAAGAACGTGCCAACTACGAGTCCTACGTCGGCGAGCGCTCCAAGAAGACCTCCATGGGCGATCTCTTGGGCGAGAAGCTCAAGGATATGATGAAGGACAAGAAAGACGAGTAAGATTTTTCCGAGTATTCGGAAGATCTCATGAACCGCTCGGGCCTTTGGCTCGGGCGGTTTTTTTTTGAATTTCCAAGGTCGGCCTCTTCTGAGACGATGGAATGACATGGGCTTTCGTGCGCTTCCGACAATCATACTCTTGCTCTTTGCGCAGCATCAGGCGGCTTTCGCCGCCCAGGCGGAGAAGGTGGCACTGTACGTCGATGACGGAGTGTGGGGCCCTGGCGTTTCTCATCTCAAAGAGTTTATGAAGCTTCATGGCTTTAGCTATGAGGTATTAAATGCGGAAAAAATTATCCATGGAGAGCTGCGGGCTGACTCCTTTTCATCTCTGATCATGCCCGGGGGAAAGTCTTGGGAGTATCTACGAAAACTCGGCCCCGTAGGCGGCAAGGCGATTCTGAACTTTGTCGAAGCCGGGGGCGGGTATTTCGGAATCTGTGCGGGAGGTTTTTACGCCAGTTCGATGCGAGAGGGCCCGTTCCCTACCGGTGGGCGGCACGAGGCGGAGACGGCCATATATCCGTACGGGATTGGGTTATTCGACTCAGTGGCGGTGGACGGCGCGAACGTGTCCCAGCTGCGGAAGGAGTTTCGGAACGGGGTGAGGCCCTTCGACGTATTGGACGAGAGCGGCGCCACGGCTGGCAGAATTCAGGCTTTACTGCTCGAGGGTTCGGGTTGGCGGATCGAGGAGCGCGTGTCGTTGGCTCAGCGAGTCCGAGTGCTAGCCCGCTTCACGCAGAGTCATTTGCCCGCGATTCTGACTTTTGAAAAAGGGCGCGGGCGTGCGTTTATCACCGGTCCTCATCTTGAGATTGAAGAGCAGAATTTTTATTGGGGGCTTCCTTATCGTGACCCCGAATCAGATTGGCCCCTGGTTGAAGCGGGTCTGAATTTCGTGAAGCGAGGCAGTTCGTCGACGAGCGCGGCTCTCATGAGGTCGATTGCGGACCAGGTTCGTCACGGCTTGAAGGCGAGAGTTCCCCCGTCTGGTCGCTTCTCGATCCCCCTTGGCCTTTTTTGAGTAGATGTAGATACTGAGGGCGCCTATTTCCTCAGCACGACGCAGGTCGTGGCCCCATTCATTGAGCGGCCGCCTTTGAGAACGGCGAGAAAATCGGCCGGATAGAGTTTGATTTTTTCGCCGTTGAGGACGTTGCGCTCGGTTGGGCGAGGATTGATGACGAGGCCGAAAGATTCGCTCGAGAAGACGAGATCACCCATGGCGAGGGTACTTAAGTCGGCGCGAGTGCTAATCGATGCGATGAGAACAAAATTTTCGTAGATGGAGATTTCGGCTTCAGTTTCTGACTGCAGGCGCACGATGATGCGCGGGCCGGTCGGGTTTTCTTCTGTGCGGCACGAAAACCCTGCAAGGTGCTCGAGGTCAAACTCGGAGTGAACCGATGAGTGTGAGGGGTGAGCGACCGCAACGGCGGCGAGTACAATTGCCAGGGACACGGCCAAACGGAGGTACTGCATATACGCGGTGGGTTATCCCCACCGGAGACAGGAGTCAAACCTCTTGTGGCGATTCGCGACCTCGGGGATGATAGGCCCCTATGGATGATCCTCGTGTGAAAAAGCTGAACCCCCTGGTCCTTGTGCTTCTTCTTTCTTCGGCATTTTTTGTAGTTTTCGTAGTTATTTCAGGGGCTTTGTTCATGAGCGGGTCGAAGCGGTCCGGCGGGACCGTTCCTGGAGCGGCTCTGTTCGCCCAGGGCGGCATTGGAATCGTCGAATTGACCGGTATCATTACGGACTCCAAGAAGATGCTGAGGCAGCTGGAGACGTTTGAGGATGATTCAACCATTAAGGCTATTTTGCTCCGAATCGATTCGCCGGGGGGGGCAGTGGCTCCTTCACAAGAAATCTACGATGCCGTGAAGCATTCGAAAAAGCCGGTGGTGGTTTCGATGGGCCAAGTGGCGGCGAGCGGGGGCTTTTACATCGCGGTTGCGGCCAAGAGGATTTACGCGAACGCGGGAACCATCACGGGTTCGATCGGGGTGATCATGCAGTTTGTGAATCTCGAGAAACTCTATGAATGGGCCAAGGTGAAGCGTTATGTTCTCAAAACGGGACGCTTCAAGGATTCCGGAGCCGACTACCGGGATATGGCGCCGGAGGAACGAGCATCGCTTCAGTCGATGATCGATGATGTGCTCGGGCAGTTTAAGCAAGCGGTTGTCGAAGGTCGGAAGCTTCCTTTGGATGTCGTGACCGCTGTCGCGGATGGGCGAATTTTTTCGGGGGCGCAGGCCAAGAAGCTCAAGCTGGTGGATGAGCTCGGTGGCATCGACGATGCGATCCGGGGCGCTGCCGAGATCGCCGGGATCAAGGGAAAACCCAGGCTCGTTCGAGCCGACAAGAAAAGGCATTCGCGCCTCTTTGACCTTCTGATGGACGATGGTCCGGATGAGGAAGCTCAGTCTTCCGCATCATCGTCTTGGATTGGAAGGCTCTCAGAGATCTTTTTAGGTGACCGCAGTATTGCAGGGCGGGCGGCGTTGCCACCTTCGCTTCACTCTCTCATTCCAGGGATGTATTGGCTCTGGACCGGGAGCTAACTCTTTGAAACCTTCGAAATCGGAAAATCGGCCTAGGGATCGTGCCATTCGTGTGTTGGTGGAGGTGCTTTCCAACGGCAGAGCGCTCGACGACGTACTGACCGTAATGTTTCAAGAGTCGCCAGATCATCACCCCTGGATGCAGGACGTATGCTCTGGGGTTCTGCGTTGGAAGGGGCGGCTCGACCTCGCTATTGATTCGATCGCGCTGAAGAAAAAACCCACTGGCTGGCTGCGAAAGGCCCTATGGGTGGCCGCGTATCAGTTGTTTGCGCAAGATGACGTCAATCCCACGGTGGTCGTGAATGAGACCGTCGAGCTCGTACGGGAGCGTGAAGGCAAGGCGCCGGCGGGCTTTGCTAATGCCCTTTTGCGACGCCTGGCTGAAAAACGTCGCGAGTGGGCGGAGCTTCCTTTTCCCGCGCGCGCCTCGATGCAGGAGAAGGCTCAGTGGGCCAGTCTGCCGATTTGGATCTGGGAGCCGTTGGCGCTGGCGCGTGGCGAGGCTTGGGCGGCTGAGTATGCAATGACGAGCCTCAAGAGGCCAACCCTCTGGCTTCGAGCTCGCGAGGGCTGGAGCCCTGAGCCGGGGGATTTGGCGGTGGCTCCTGCGTCGCTGAAAGGGGCCCTGCAGGTACTGAAGGCGGAGCGCCCTTTGATTCGCTGGAGCGGCTTTGAGACCGGCGCTTTTTTTGTACAAGACATCTCGAGTCAGAAGCTGGTTCAAGAGGTGACGGAAATACTGCGGAAGCGGAAGGCGACGAGTGTTCTTGATCTGTGCGCGGCGCCAGGTGGGAAGAGCGTCGGCCTCGCGTGGAATGGTTTTCGGGTGGTGGCAACAGATTCGGCCACGGATCGACTCGGATTGATTCGTCAAAACTTCAGAAGATTGGGTGTCGAAGGCGGCTCGGAAGTCGTTGAGTTGAAGAGTCTGGCCGCGGCATCGGATCAGTATGATGCGGTTTGGGTCGACGCTCCCTGTACTGGTTCGGGGATCTTGCGGCGTCATCCTGATGTCCGCTGGTTGAAAACTTATGAAGACGTTCGTAGCTTGAATCGGCTGCAGCGCGAGCTTCTGGCTCAGGCATGGGAGCGGGTACGCCCCGGCGGCGCGCTGATCTACTCGGTTTGCAGCGTTCTGCCTTCGGAGGGACGAGAACTCGTGCGCTCCTTTCAGACTCCCGGTGCTGAGTGGGGAGGCGAGTTCGAGCTACTGCCACAGGAGGCCCCCTTCGGAGACGGCTTTTATCTTGGCTATTGGTTTAAAGGCGCGCCGTCATAAGTCGCTTTTGAGAAATCGATGCTGGTGAGGGGATTGATCGTCAGTCCGTGGACATAGGATTTGACGAGGTAGCCGGTGGACCGGAAAAAGAGAGGGATGGCTCCGGGGTTCTCGACCAGGAGGCGTTGCTGGCTGCGGTCGTAGAGTTTCCTTCTCTCGTCGGGGTCGATGGTCTCGGCGGCTTGGTTGACCCATCGGTCGTATTCGGCATCTTGCCAGCGCCCCAAATTCTGAAGGTTGAGCTGCCCGTGGGCGGAGGCGAAGAGCCGATAAAAGGCATCGGCATCGGGGTAGGCCGCGCCCTTCGAATTGATGAAGAATGCTTTGGGCGTCTTCTCAAGGGTCGACCAGTAGGCCTTCGGTTCGTGCCCCTCGAGTTCGACTCGGAGCCCGAGATGCTTTTGCCACTGGGCTTGTATCCACTGAGCGAGCTCGGAAATCGCCGGTCGGTTGAAAAACTGCAACTTGAGCACGGGCACTTTTCCTGGCTCGGTGAACCCAGCTTTCGCGAGCAACGTCTGGGCCTTGCCGAGATCGGCGGAGGTCGGGATTTTCTCTGGCGAGGCATGGAGGGGAGCGAGTAACTCGGGCGGTACGAGGGAGCGAGTAGGGCGGTGTTGCGCGTTAAGCGCGAGCGGAATCTCGGCTCGGTTGAGGGCCTCGGAGAGGGCGCGTAGGGCCTCGGGTTTGGAGCTGAAGGGGTGTCCGGGGCCGAGCCCGATGAAATACAGAATGGGTCCATTTTTTTGAACCAGATCCTTGCGCGCGACCGCTCCCGGCCCTGGATCGGGGACGAAGTCCAGGCTACCCGAGTCGAATAGATTAATAGCCGTCTGGTCTTCCACGACGACCCAGCCCTCGACTCGCTGAAACCAGGGCGGTCGCTCGGCGTGAGGATTGGGTACCAAGACGAGCCGGTTGTTTTGAATCCATTCTTTGATTTTGTAGGGACCGAGGGTGGCGATCCGTTCGGGGTTTTGCCAGTAGCTTCTCGATTGCAGCAGGAGATCCATTCGGACGGGATAAGTCACCCAATGTGTGAGGATCGAGGGGAAGAAGGCCAGGGGCTTATCGAGGACGACCTCGAGCTCGTAGTCCGAAAGTGCATGGATACCCAGGAGGGAGGGTTTTCCAGCGTGATACCCCCGGGCGCCCTCGATATTGAAAAGAAAGTAAGCATAGCTACTCGCGAGTTCGGGACTCAGGAGACGGCGCATCCCCGCCGCGGCATGATGCGCGGTGAAGGCCACGCCATCGGACCACTTCACGCCCTTCTTGATTTGAAATAACCAACGTTTGCCGGCCTCTTTGCTCGAGAAAGAATCGACCAGGTCAGGGATGACCTTTCCGCTTTCATCGATCCGAAAAAGTCCGCGCATGATGTTCTGGGTGATGGGGATTGAGATGTCGCCCAGTTGCCAGTCGAGGGTGGCTGGCTCGAGCGCAAGCCTCATGCGGAAGATGCGGCCGCTCGGGGGCTTGGCTTCGCGAGCGGCTGCCGGAGAGGGGAGCCAAGAACCCACCGCGAGAGCGGCACAGAGGAGGAGTCTGAGGGTCATGTTTCTCAGTGTACCGTTCTGTTTGAACGTGAGCCATGAAAATTGACGTTTGAGGCGGCGCACTCCTAAAGCAGTTCGCGTTATTCTACAATGGAATATCGGACGGTGTCCGCGCGACCGATCTCGATAGGTTCGTAGTATCCGTCGGTTCCGTAATCACCCATCGGTACTTGAACCAGGAGTTCGAAGCTCAAGCTGCTCACCCGGCGCGCCGCGGGAATGAGAGCGGAGGCGCTGACCGCGGAGAAGTGCGTGGTGAGAGAAAGCGCGTTCCCATGATGAGAGGAAGGATTTCCGCCATGATCCGAAACATAGTCGACTCGACCTAATTTCAGTTCGGCGACATAGCCGTGGTCGCGGCGCACAGAAGTCCGAGCGATTCTTAATTTCAATCCCGGGCCTCGGTACACGCACCCGCCGAGTCTTCGAGAATTCGTAGGTGAATAGGAAAGTACGGCATCGACGGCCGAAAGGGTCTCCGCGGTTCGCAAAATTTCTTGGATGTAGGCGCGATCGCTTTGGCCGTCACCTGATTGGAAAATTCGATCGAGCACGCTTGAATCGGAGGAGCTCAGGCTTGAGAAGGTGTGGGCTTCGACTCGAATTTTTTTCGGGCAATCATCGGCAAATCCAGTGGATGGGATCGCAGAAACAGAAAGCGTCACGGCCAATATGGCAAATATTTTTTTCATAAGTGACTGGCGGGTAACATGCGGTGTTTGGGCGTGCAACAGCGAGTGATTTTCTATCGTTCTGCGAGATAACGCACAAAGCGATGTAAACTGCCCCCTTGCGTTCATACACACTCAAAGGGGGCAGTTTAAAAGCGATGCACCGTCTCGTATGGCGTATTAATGTTTTTTCTTTCTTGATGCAGGCCCGCGTCGGATGGGTTCGTGAAAGTCGCGCCCTGCGGCGGGGGGCCGCGCGGCACGGGTCAGCTCTTCCTGTCGTTCGAATTCCTTCAGGTGAATGACGTCGCCTCGGCCGATTCGATCTCGCGCGGAGAGCGTGAGGCGTCGGGTCCGATCGGGTTCGCAGAGCAGAACCATGGCGAGGTCGGAGTCTTTACGGCGCAGGCTGTCCGTGATGACGAGGCGAGCGTCTTTTGCGATCGGTGGCTCGGCGGGAATCGCTTTGCGTTGGTCGGTGCCGCGAAGCCAGAGGTACGAATATTTCAGCCATTGGCGTTGAGAACCGAGCCGAATGGAGAACGAGAGAAACCAGCGTCCGGGGATCTCGACCGGAATGGAGAAGTGACACCAGTCGCGCCCACGGGCCATCGGACAGCGGCCGGCGTGCAGACAAGGGCCGAACCAGGGGAGAACTTTCTCGTCGGAGGATTGTCCTGCGATGACGTCTCGGAGTTGGCTGAGGCCTTGAGCCGTGCGGTGCAGGGCGGGCTCGACGATCAGGAGCCCGCCAGCGCCGGCTTTCGAACGCAGAAGCTCAATCTCTGCCTGCTCGGGGTGAGAAGGTTTTTCTTCCCGCGTGGGCAGACTTTCTTCGGCTTCGATCATGGAGAAGGGGCGGTCCCGTGTTTTTCGCGTGTCCGTGCGCACCGGCGTCTCGTTCATGACGTTACCCATGAGGATGAGGTCGTGCTGGTCCGTGCGTCTGGCGCCTTCTTGCCAGGAGCCCGTTCGAATCACGATTTCGACTCGCCCCTTCCAGCGTGGGTCGCGATCGAGCCAATCCTCCAGCAATTGTTTGCCATTTTTTAAAATGGGCTCCTGCGTATCCCACCATTCGAAGCGGAGGTTCTTGGGGAGTTCGGTCGGACGGTCCAGGAGGGAGAGAAAGAGCGCGATGGATGCGGTACCGGGGCCCGCTCCAAGATCAAGGACTCGCAGAGTGCCCTCAGGTCGTTCGCGAGCGGCCTTGAGCGCGTGGGAGAGGATGAACCCCTTTTCCTGGAAGAGTGCGACAAATTTAGAAGCCTGCAGAGGGAGAAAGTAGAGGAGATAGGCCGATCGAAACCTCTCATGTCGAAAGTAGGCGGGTAGGCGAGCGGGGCGAGATTCAGTAAAAAGCTCGGAAAGCTCGACGATTCCTTTGCCGAAGAAGATGCTATCCTCACGAGTGAAGGGTTTGTTTTTCCAGGTCTCGCGAGGGGAAAAGGAGCTTTTGACCCAGGCAGGCAGAAATTCCTCATGAAATCGTAGCCAGTTCGAGGGGAATTTGACGGTTGGCGTTACTTTCATCAGGGGTCTTTCGCATACGTGACGCTCCATTTAAACTAGAGAAAGCAGTGGGGTGAGATGAATGCGTTCCAGGAAGGGACCTCGGGATCCAGCGGAGTTTTTAGCCAGGAGATTTGAGCGGAAGATACCGCAATTGGATCAAATCGGGCGTGGATTGCCATTCCGAGATCAACGAACTGGCAAGTGGACCTTCTTTTGTCCCCTGTGTGAGAGCCGTCGGGCTCTTTCGCATGGGCCACAAGCCGGGACGGCTCGTCATTTTTTCCAGGTCGGCCTGACGACCGCAGTGGTGATGCTGGCATTCTGGCCCCTGGCGGGCTGGAAGGGGGCGATTGTCTTTGTTCCGATCTGGGGGATCTTTGAGACCGTCTACCGGCTGCGGACGCGGGCCGATCTTGTTTGCGATAGCTGTGGTTTTGACCCGACGCTGTATCTGGCGGACACCGGTCGAGCTCGGGCAGAGGTTGAGCAGTTTTGGCGGAAACGATTCGCTGATCGGGGGCTTCCGTTTCCCGGTGATCCGGAGCAGCTCTCGCAGGGTGCCGAGAAACCCGCTCCTAGCGCGCCATCCCAGGAGAACTCTCCTTGACGGTACGCCCAGGCTATGGCTCACTCCGTACGCATGTCAGTAAATAAAGTGATTCTTGTAGGCCGTCTCGGTCAGAACCCAGAAGTGAAATACACTCCCTCGGGGGCTGCCGTCGCTAATTTCAGTGTTGCTACAAACGAAAGCTGGGTCGACAAAGCCGGCCAGAAGCAAGAGCGCACGGAGTGGCATCGGATCGTCGTGTGGGGAAAAGTGGCTGAGCTTTGTCAGCAGTACCTGGCGAAAGGTCGTCAAGCCTACATTGAGGGTCGTCTTCAGACTCGTCAGTGGCAGGATAAGGATGGTCAGACGAAGTACACGACTGAGGTTCAAGCTCAGACGGTGCAGTTTCTCGGTGGCCAGGCCGGTGAGCGCAGTGCCGCTCCTCGGGATTCGATGGATGCCGGCATGAGCGGCAACAATGCGGATACGGGTTTTGGATTTGGAGCCAACTCCGGTGGGGGTTATGCTCCTGCAGCTCAGCATTCGGCTCCGGGTGGCGGGGCTCGCATGGGTGGGGCGCCAGAGCCTTCGTTCACTGAAGACGATGTTCCATTCTGAACTAGAGCGAGTATTGATTGAAGACCCTCATCTGCATTCCGACCTATAACGAGGCGGAAAACATCGAGACCTTGATTCGTCGCGTTCATGAGGTGATTCCTCCTGAGGTGAGTCTCCTTGTCATCGATGATGGCTCACCTGACGGGACGGGAAAGAAGGTCGATGAGCTCGGTGCTCAGGGCTTTCGAGTTCAGGCGCTTCATCGTGCTCGAAAGATGGGCTTGGGCACGGCCTATGTGGCCGGCTTTCAGTGGGGGCTCAGTCAGGGTTTCGAGCGCTTCATCGAGATGGATGCCGACTTCTCTCATGATCCCCGGTTTCTTCCGACGATGCTGCAGTTGCTCGATCGTTACGATGTCGTGATTGGATCTCGCTACGTTCCCGGTGGCGGGACGGTCAACTGGGGCTTGGGCCGTAAGATTTTGAGCCGAGGGGGTAGTCTCTATGCTCGGACTATTCTGGGCGCGCCCGTACGTGACTTTACCGGTGGTTTCAATGGATGGCGAAGGAGCGTTCTCGAGGCGGTCGATTTGCCCTCTCTTCGTTCGGATGGTTACTCTTTTCAGATCGAGCTGAAGTACCGGGCGTTTCTCAAGGGTTTCAGGCTGGTCGAGTTTCCGATCGTGTTCGAGGATCGAAAGGTCGGTAAATCTAAAATGAACCGGCGGATCGTGATGGAGGCGCTTCGGCGCGTCTGGAACTTCAGGCTTGCTGCGAGTCGTTTCCGCGTTCAGCGTCAGATTCCCCCCGCTTGCGTCCCCGCTGACACGATGTTGAAATAAGAGGAATGTTTCCTTTTGCGTCGCGGGCTACTTTTTTCGCGCTTTGCGTTTCGTGCGCTTCGATTGCGCCCGCGTTTGCAGCGAGGCAGACCCCGACCGCTATCTTGGTCGACAAGAAGACCAACACGCTCTTGGTGACTGAGTACCTCGATGGCTCGTATCGAACTTTGAAAACCTATCATGCCACCTTGGGCAAGGTGCGTGGGGACAAGGAGCAGGAGGGAGATCTCAAGACGCCAGAAGGGATCTACACCTTCTCGAGCCGCCTGGTTCCTCCATCGATCAAGCCAAAATTCGGAGTGTTGGCGTTTTATATCAACTATCCCAATACGTTTGATCAGTTGGCGGGTCGCAATGGCTTCGATATCATGCTGCATGCGACGGATGAGCCAGAGCGCCTCAAGCAGGACTACGACAGCGAAGGGTGCATCGTGGTGAAAAACGAGGAGATCAGGGAAATCGAACCCTCCATTCGCCTGGGTTTGACCCCGATTTTGGTTTTTCAAGAGCTTACATCGACCTATCTTAATCCGGGTAAGGACGAAGCGCTGAAGAGTTTCTTTCAAAAGTGGATACAGGCTTGGGAAGGCAAGGATTCGGATGGCTACATCGAGGCCTACCATTCGGACTTTACGGCGAACGGCATGGATCGAACCCGGTGGAGGTCGTATAAGAATGGCTTGAACTCCCGGTATGCGACGATCTCGATCGGACCGGAGAACGTCATGTACTACCGCCATCCCAAGTACTCGATGCTGACGTTTACTCAGAACTATCGATCGACCTTGAAGGGCGGACGGCCCGGGCATATTTCTCGGGGAACGAAGATTCTCTACATCGCGGAAGAAGCCGGGAAACCCCGCATTATCGCCGAGACGTTCACTAATCTGATGTGGTAAGTCCGGCCCATTCTTATGGCCCGCGAAATCCTGTCCTGCGAAGTTGCCGTCATTGGCGCTGGTTTGATCGGAAGCAGCACTGCCTGGCAGCTGGCCCGGTTGGGTCAGTCGGGCGTGGCGGTTTTCGATCTTGATCTGGACGGCTCGCTTTCTTCTTCCGAGCTGAATGCCGGGGGGGTGCGGGCCACGCTGAGTCAATCGGTGAATATCCGGATGTCCATGCTCTCGATCGATTATTTCTCTCAGGTGGCGAAGGAGGTGGGCTATCGCGCTTGTGGCTACCTTTGGTTGCGCACACCAGAAGCGATGGCCGCGACTTTTTCCGTTCGCGCGCGTCAGCGCGCGTTGGGCTGGGAGGTGCAGGAGTGGGATGTGGAAGAGTTGCGCCGAAGAGTGCCGCTACTCGATAAAACGGATGATTTAGGGGGCGCGAGCTTCGCGCCGCGGGATGGGTTATTGAACCCCAATCTTCTCAAGACTCACTTTAGGAGTCAGGCGCGCGCGCTCGGGGTACGGTTTGAAGATCGCATTCGCATTTTGTCGGTCGAGCTGACCGCCGCAGGCGTTCTTTTGTTGGGGAAGCGTTGGAAAAAGCATCCGGGCGTAGAGGGGTTGGCGGCATCTTTGTCAGGCCGGGACATCACGGAGGAGGAAGTCGACGTCGAGATTCGGTGCGAGCGAGTGGTGAACTGCGCGGGCGCCTGGGCGCCAGCAGTCGCGCGCGCCCTGGGATATGCCTGCCCCTCGAAACCTCAGCGGCAGCAGATTTCGATTTTTGATGGTCGAGGATTGAATCTCTCGCCTTATGGGATGATCATCGATACTTCGGGCGTGTATTTTCACCCCGAAGCGACGAATGGATTAGCGGGCATTTGCTTGCACGATTCTGAAGCGCGCGTGAATTTTGAATACGATGGCGAGTCTTTTTTCAATGAGCTGATTTGGCCGGCGCTTTATGAACGCTCGTCGCAGTTTGAGAGCTTGAAGCATCTTACCGGGTGGGCGGGGCAGTACGAGGTTTCGCCTGATGATTCGGCTATCATCGGCGAGGTTGAGCTCGGGGCGCCGCGCGGCACGGGGCGAGTCTTCGAATCGCACTCTTTCAGCGGACATGGGGCGATGCACTCGCCCGCAGCGGGGCTGCTGCTGGCCGAGCTGATGGTGCATGGCCGGTATGAGACGCTCGATATCTCCGAGCTGAGCGGCGGGCGGTTCGAGGCGGGGCGACTGATTCGTGAGGGTGCGGTGATCTGAGGGGGTGCACAAAAAGTGAAAGGGGGGCTTTCACTTTTTGTGAAAAGGGGAGTATCCTTTTTTGTGCATGGCTCATCAGAGAAGGCGTCATCTGACCGACTTGATTCGTCGCACTTTGGGATTCTCGCCGATTGTCGGAATTCTCGGGCACCGTCAGGTGGGCAAAACGACTCTTGTCTCCGACTTGGCTGACCGCTACCTAACCTTGGATGTAGCGGAGGACCTGGCGAATGCTCAAAGCGATGCTGCATCTTTCCTCGCCAGTCATGTATCGACAGGTGCCCCAACCGTCATCGATGAGTGCCAGTTGGCGCCCCCTCTCTTTCCTGCTTTGAAGGAATGGGTTCGGACTCGGAGGGCCCCCGGACAATTTTTGCTGACGGGATCAGTTCGTTTCGCGAGTCGAAAGGCGATCCGGGAGGCGTTGACCGGTAGAATCATTATCTGGGAACTTTTGCCCATGGATTGGTCTGAGCAGCACGAGGCGCCCCTTCCGAGTAGCCTGCTGAGGTTGATCAAGGCCAAGGAATTCGGGATGGCATTGCGGCCTTGCGATGGATTTAACAGGAAGACGTATGAGCGGGCAATCATGATGGGTGGGCTTCCTGGGGTGTTCGCGGTTCGTAATCCCGCAATTCGTTCTCAACGATTTGAGACGCAAATCGCGACGATTCTCGAGCGAGATTTGCGTCTGATCCTGGAGACCAGTCTCGGCTTTAAGAGTCTGCGTAGACTTTTTGCGGCTTTGGCCAAGCAAGTGGGCGGGGCGCTGAACGTTGCCGAGATTTCCCGCGAAACACGAATTTCATTGCCGACCTTGCGCAAGCTTCTAGCGGCGTTTGAAGCGCTTTTCCTGATTCGAATGGTGCCTTGCGAGGGCGACTACCTGAAGCCTTTGCTCTTCTTTGAAGACATTGGAGAGTGGAACCATCTACTGGGGCCGCATCAAAAGGCGGAGAGCGTTCGACTTTCTGCCTTTTTGTTTCATCATCTGCGTGTGCAGGTGCATTACAGGCCGGATGAGCAGGTGGAGACATTCAGCTTTCGGGACCGGAGCGGAAATTTCGTTCCGCTTTGCTTCAGAAGCAAAAACGGCGTGTTGGGCGTGATCGCCCTGGGGGACGACGAGGGGATAGCTGAGGCGAATTTGTCAGCGAGGGCGTTCTTGGGGCGGTACTTGGGAAGCAAAGTATTGATCGTCGGGGTAAAGGATCGGGATGAGCTCCTCGCTCGCGACGTGCGCTGGATCGGGGCGGGGCGTCTGTTGACCTAGAGGCGGCTGGGATGCCGAAGCGGTTTGCCCTTGAGGTCCCCCGCAGATCCATCGACAATCTCGGAGTGCAGCGACATCCTCTCGATTATGAGCCTTTTCATCAGGAGTTGTTCCCTCGTTCCTGGCAAACCATTCGCGAGGCGTTCGCGACCGGTGTGGCCACGGCGTTTTCCTTCGGTGTGATCGGGGGTGGGAGGGGTCGCGAGCGGGCTTTCGTGGGATTCTTCGGCCAGACGGCTTTGCCGCCCGATGGCGTGGCGATTCATGAACGGACCCCTTTTGACATCGCGTCGCTGACTAAAATTTTTGCGACCGCGACGTTGACTGCGGAGTTGGTCGATCGAGGGTGGCTGAGCTGGGAGACTCCGGTTTCGGCCTTACTTCCTGGTTATAGGTATCCGGCACTCAAAGTGCGGCATTTGCTGGCGCACACGGCCGGTTTTCCCGCCTGGGAGCCGCTTTGGCAAAAAATGAAAGATCGACTGGGGGGGCGGAAGCTTGCGCTTTTGCCGATCCCGGAGCGCCAGGCCCTCATGCGCGAAATGGTGTTTGCGATTCGGCCTGAGGTACCGCCGGATACACGGACGCTCTATTCCGATATCGGTTTTTTGACCTTGGGATTTTTGCTGGAGGAGCTGACGGGGCTTGATCTCGATGTCGCCGTCGAGCGGTTCGCATGGCGGAGACTCGGTGTCGTCGATTCATTCTACCGGCGGGTCGACGTGCTGCCGGAGAAGGCCAGGCTACCGGATGTGGCGGCCACCGAGAATTGCCCATGGTGGGGGTCGCGGCTTCAGGGGCAGGTCCATGCCGCCCAC
>CAYIHX010000039.1:0-34542 GCA_964363305.1 uncultured Bacteriovoracaceae bacterium
TCATTTTTTTTCGACCCGGGAGTCGTCGCTTTGGGCTCACTTGCGCGAAAAATTTCCGAAGGCGCGTCTGGCCGTGACGCCGGTCGCTTACTTTCCTGTCAAATTTTCTTGGCGGCTTCGTGCGCTTGCGAAGCGAGTACTTGGCAGGTGGCCTGAGGAGTGGTCGCAAGTGGACCGCTTTTTTCCGACGACCGAACGAGAGGCCGCCGGGCTGCGTCTCTACTGGGCAATTCCAGGCGCCCGGATTCGCGTTCTGACCAACGGCGTGGACGATCGATATCTGAACGCGGAACCTGAACTATTCAGAGAAAAGACTGGGATTCGGGGGGATTTTATCCTGTCTGTCGCTCGTCTGGATCCGGTCAAACAACAAGATGTTCTTCTTCGTGTGGCGGCGAAGCTCGGCAAGACGGTGGTGATCATCGGAGGGGAAGAGGTGTCCGCTTCGGCCTATGCTCGGAGCCTCAGGCAGTTGGCCCAGGATCTCGAGGTGTCGGCTCGTTTCGGATTTCGAGTTCACTTTCTGGGCCCTCTCCGCGCAGATGATCCGCTTTTGCCGAGCGCCTATGCCGCTGCGTCTGTTTTTTGGCTCGTCAGTCGCTTTGAGACCTTCGGGATTGTTGCGCTTGAGGCGGCGCTCGCCGGCACCCCCGTACTCATGACTGAGGCCCAAGGGGCGCCGGATATTTTCAGCCCGTTCGCGCGGCTCGTCTCGCCGAATGCTTCGCAGGCGCACCTCGCTTCAGAAATTGAGCAGCTCTTGAAGGGGGCGCGCCTCTCCCGGTCATTACGGGAAGGTCTTGCCGCTGATTTTTCCTGGAGTCGAGTGGGGGAGTCGCTCGAGGCCTATTACTTAGAGTACAAATAGATATGATCAATCACCCCTTATTAAAAAACAGCGGTCGGGAAATTTTCAATCTTTGGGGGAAGATCGGTCGTGCGCCCGGCTATCGTTATCAGGCCATTGATCGATGGGGATATCTCTTGCACGAGGAGGGATTATGTCGAGGCATGAGGCATGACGTCTGGATGAACTGCGACCTCCGTGATCATGTGCAACGACAAATTTATTTTTATGGCGCCTACGAACCCATTGATTCTTACCTGTTTTTTTCGTTGCTCAAACCGGGCATGACGGTGATCGACGTCGGTGCGAATGTCGGCTTCTACTCGTTGATGTCGGCGAAGGCGGTTGGGCCTGGTGGAAGAGTTTTCGCGTTTGAACCGGTGCCTTTGAATTGCGAGAAGCTACGGCGTCATGTTGAAGAAAATGAGTTGTCGGACCTTATTATTCCAGTAGACAAGGCTCTTTGGCATAAGCGCGAGACCCTTCATCTTTCCCGCCAGAAGGGACAAGAAGACAATCTCGGTACCTATACGGCGGCCGAGCGTCGCCAAAGCTTGGATGACTTTGAATGCCAGGCACTGACGCTCGACGAATATATTCAAGCGAATGATGTTGGACCTGTCGACGCTCTGAAAATGGACATCGAGGGCGCAGAGCTTTTCGCGCTGCGTGGCGCTCATGAGATGTTAACTCGATGGAAGCCCCTGTTACTGTTAGAAATTCAACCTGCTACCTGCAAGATGTTCGATTATCGCACGAGTGATATCTGGGAATTGCTCAAAGGGTACGGCTATAAAATATGGACCCCCGGACATTCGTCCGCGGACTCACGATTTCCGATCGACCTCGAAGGAATCGAGGACAACGTATTCTTTTATCATGGCGATTTGCCGGTTTTTCCCGATGCGTGGTCATATCGACGGATATTAGATTACTGGGCGAGCGGTAAGCGGTGAGGACCGAGGGTTATTTCATCGCCACATAAATTCGATGAACGTCATCGTTGTCATCGAGGGCGTTGAGGAACTCGGCGACTTCTTTACGTTTCTCCTCTTCGACTTCGAGAGGGTTTTTCGGAAGGTAGCTCATTTCACTTTGGGAGACCTTCCAGTCGAATTTTTCGAGCGCTTTTGTCACCGCATCCAGGTCTTGGGGGTGGCAAATGAAGCGGGCTCCGGTCTGTCCGTCGCCGACGTCACCTCGTTCCAGGGGTTCGACTTGCTCAGCCCCCGCTTCGATCGCGGCCTCTTCGATGTCGATCCCTTTTTGATTGAGGGTGGCTTCAACCACCCCCCATCGGTCGAACATCCATGCGACGGCGCCTTGATTACCGAGCTGCCCTTTTCGGAACAGCACGCGGACATCGCTCGCGGTCCTATTTCGGTTGTCAGTGAGGCATTCGACGATGACCGGCACCTGGTGCGGCGCGAAGCCTTCATAAAGAACGGTCTCGTAGATGACGGGTTCGAGAAGACCCGCGCCTTTCTTGATGGCGCGCTCGATCGTGTCGCGGGGCACGGAACTCTTTCGAGCGGACTCGAGTGCCGCGCGCAGGCGGGAGTTGTTGTCCGGGTTGGGATCGCCTATTTTTGCCGCGACGATGATTTCTTTCACGAGCTTGCCGATCATCGCTCCGCGCTTGTTCGCGTTAGCCTGCTGTCCTGCGTGTTTCCATTGTGCGCCCATGCGGAGGGTATAGGCGGTTTAGCGCAAAAATTCAATCAGCCCTCGCGATCGGCCCGCTTTGCGGCTGCCTGCGGGCCTATCGTTGGGTCGACACGCAGGAGGTCAACGAATGCACGTAGAAATTTATGGAACTTCGCCCGAGTATCGCCGCTGAGGATCACCGCTTCGATACTGCGGCGACTCCGAAGCGCTTCTTCCGCGGCGATTCGGATGCCCATCGCATAGACCTGGGCGTTCCAAGCGTGGAGAAAGGCGAGATCGACGGTGCGGTTTTCGGTCCACGCCTCGAGCAGGTTCGCGTCCGCGGTGTCACGGGCACGAGCCGCGACCTCGCGACTACTCAACACGCTGACCATGCCGGATTGTACCCAAGTGCCGTAGAAGCTTTCGCTCTCCGTCCGATTGACTGCGGCTCGAATATTTACTCGGGAGGTTGAGCGCAGCAAGGGCGCGATCCGGTCCCCCTCAAATCCATCGCGAGTGAATCCGTAGAGACCTCCGATCTGTCGATTCAGCGGAGTTTTGCTTTTGAGAAATGCGTTCGTGATGAGGTACCGGTCTTCAAGCGCGGAGATCGCCAAATGGTCGGCGCCGCCGCCGGTTTTGAGTTCCCAAAGGACCGAGTCGGTTCGGTCGAAGTATGAATGAAGCAATTCGTGGAAGAGGGTTTTTCCCGTGGACACCCCGGATTCGTTCTTCAGGGCGGCGATGATCTTCAGCGGAGCAGGGGTGTAGCGCCCTCCTGCCGCGATCTCCTCGTAACTTCCGCCTGCCTCCAAGAACCGTTCGAGAACGATGAACATACCGGAATCAGAAGCGACGTCCGTCAAGAGAGACCGGAACTCCGCTCCGCCGCGGATTTGCTGTGAATGTCGGGAAAGAAGATCGCTAACGCGATCTTCAGGTTCTTGGAATGCGGAGGAGCCGAGGCTTTCGAGAAGGTCGATCGTGCTTGCGTACCCTCCAAAAACGCCGCGATCGCTCCAGTTCGGGCGTGATTCGAGGAGGGCCCGATTGGGGGAGCGGAGGTAGTCTCCGGTGAGGTCTCTCCCGGGCCAGCTCCAGTGGCTTCCGCTTCGATGAAAGACCTCCTCCGCGTGAAGCGATGGCACGAGAATGGCGAGTACTCCTAAGCAAAGCACTGTCGTTCGATTCATCATTATGGCGCTATATGTCAAACCAGGGAGAAGAGAAGGGGTTGCGCACACGATGCAACAAGACTCGGACAACTCTTGTGCCTCCGATACTCGTACTGTAGCTGGGAAGTATGAAGGTACGAATGGTTTCCGGTCTTTCGGTGTTAAGCGGGGTCCTTGGGATGGCGCTGTCGGCCTCAAGCGTGAATGCTCAGGTGCATGCGAGACTGGCTGACACGCGCATCGCTTATGGCGCTAACGGCCAAGAGCACCTCTTTACCCGGGATACGAGCGTCCCCACTTTCCGCGAAGCCTGGCGCGATCCCAGTGGTATGGTCTGGGACGATGTGGTGAGGAATGAGGATAAATCGATCCGTCATTTGGAGTGGTCTGAGGCAGCCGGTTACTGCGAGGGAATCGGCGCTGAACTCCCCACGAAGGAGGATGTCGTCCGGCTGGCTACCTATATGGGCGGGTTTCGTGGAGGAATTTGGGGAGCCTGGTCGGGCGCCGGTTATACCCCACAGGTTCTTCCTGGCCTGAACTACGCGGAGGGCACTACGGAGGTTCATGACTTCTGGTTCAGGCCACGCACGGCCCAAAGCCTTCCTTGTGCGTTCGAGGGAGCTATCGGTGTCTTCAGTTGCTTTCCTGGCCCACATGAAGTGCGTTGCGTGAAATGAACTTAAAGAGATTTTAATAGTTGATCATTTTAGTATTAACTGCTAAATTTCCGGCCGATGATCGTCGCTTTAGCCTTAGCAATGATAGGCGGGACTGCTTCGTTTGATGCGTTCGGCATGGTGCGGGCGGCGCTTGCTCCGTTGGCAACTGACCCGGGCCTCGAAGCCGTAGTGAAACTCGAGTTCACCAAGGGCGATGCAGGTTCTTCGATTTGCACCGGCACTTTTGTTTCAGATCGGCACGTCATCACGGCCGAAGGCAGATTTCCCGGTGCACAATGCACCTGCATGGAGCGCAGCCTAGGTCGGCGGCGAGCGAGCGAAGAAACCCTTTATTTTCTGCCGCGAGGGGCGGCATCCCGGAATTGCAGCGAATTTCAAGGCGTCTCCGCGACTTCAAGCGGTCGGTGGTGCGCCATGAGCGAAGCGCTTTACGACACCCTATGAATGGTGACCTTATTAGGTCATAATAGGTCATATGAAAAGCGGAGCAAAAAAACGGAAGAAAGCCACGAGTTCTTCGCAGTCTGATCGGTATACCCTCAGCCGAGCCAAGGCACATTTCAGTGAAATGGTGAGGAAGGTCAGAGGGGGGGCGGAAGTGACGCTCTATGATCGAGAAACTCCCGTGGCGCGGCTTTTTCCTATTGGCGCTGTACAGGTTGGAGAGACCCCCTTGGTGGTAGTAAGGGAGCCTGCGGCTCAACTGACCGCGCGTTTTCTCTCGGATCTCGCGGGAAAAACAAGCGCAGTAGGCTTGGATCAGTTCGATGGGGTCGAATTTCTCCTGAATGAGCGCAGGAGGGGGCGTGATCATGGCGAGTGAAATTCTATTTCTTGATTCGTCCGTTCCGCTGCGCTGGATTCTCAAACAGGAAGGGGCTCTGTCGGTTGCGCCAGACAGGGCTGTTTTCTGCGCGAGTGAGCTTCTTGAGGCCGAGGTCTTTCGAACTTTGGAGCGCATGAGCCTGGCGTATCGGTGGTCGGATGAGCAGACGAGCCAAGCCCTCCATAGCGCGTTTCTCGTGGTGAGTCGAATTCAGCTCGTGGGCCTCAACTCTCGGGTCTTGAAGCGAGTGGCCGGCCCCTTGCGCGGTCGACTCGGTACTTTGGATGCGATTCACTTCGTGACCGCCCTGATTCTCCGCGAGGAGGGGAGAGGTACTCTCCGTTTTGCGACTCACGACCGGGAGCTTGCTCTCGCGGCCCGAGCCGAGGGGTTCGATGTTTTAGGGGTTTGAGTTGAGGTTTTAAATGTAACTATTTGAATTTAAATGATATTAATTCTCACACACAAAAAAACTAAAATAGTCAATAATAGAGAGTAGGGGATTGCTCTCTCGATGCGTATTCAGCCGGGACGACGAACACTCTTTGCTCTGCCTTTTTTCTTCGGTGCCGCTATGCAGCTTGCCACCGCAGAGTGGAGCGTTGCACAGCCCCCGGCCGGTTCTCCTCTGGTTGCCGAGGCGTTGCCATGGACCGGCCCAGGCCGGGAGAAGAACCGCGAATGCGGCCAAGAGTGCTTATACCAGAAGGCGAACGAGAACCTCGCTCTGCAGGCGTTCTACTACTATCGGCTGGTGCAGAATATCGATGCCGCCCTTCCGGGCCAGAAAGGGGCGGTTGCTCGAGAGGCGGGCCGTGCGATCTGCGATGGCGCTACAGGGAATGAGTGTGAAACTCGCATCAGGGCTGTCGCCTACGCTTCGATTCGTCGCTACCAGGCAGCGATGACGGTCAATCGTATCTCCACGGACGACGTCAATGCCGAGGGGAGCGCAGTGCGTGAGCTCGATCCTTCTGGTTATGACTCCTCTACCGCCGCCAATGGGCAGACGGTCGCTCGGGAGGCGCTCACGCCGAGTCTTCTTTCCTGGCGCGAAATCGCTGACCTGCACGCCATCGGCCAACAGCAGTTGGCGACGGCGTCAGGAGGAGCTCTCTCTCGGTATGTGTTACGCGACGATCAAACCGCGCAAAGTACCTACCTCGACTGGTTAAACGGGGGAGGGCAGGGCCCGACTCGTCCGCGCCTCGAGGATTTCGTCGCGTTTGAAAAAGTAGGGGAGAGTACTCGAATTCGCTCGATTCCGGCGGCGAGTTGCCAAGGGGCGAATTATCAGCTCTCGTCGAGCGGGGGCATCTGTTACGACCGCAGGGCTTTCGCAACGGCCGTCAATGAATACGAGCGCGTCTATGGTACCAGCGGAATCATCTCTCCGAATTTAGATGGGCAATTTCGGCAGCTCGCGGCTGGTCTTCAGGCGGATATCGCCACGCGAGGCGTGATCCAGAATTTCATTCTCGACAACGTGGCAGGCGCGCGAGAACTGGCCCAAGCTCGCGGAACGGGAGTCAGTGCTCCGACCGGCGTGAACATGCGCGCGTACCTCGAAGCGCGCGGCGTCTTTCGTGAGACGACGTCGAAGGAACTCCAAAATTTTCGCCCGCCCGCCGCGCGAGCTTCACCCATTTCTCGTCTTGCAGGAGGGAGTCGTGCCCCTCGGACCACGTCGAGGCCCCCTTCTTGGGTCGGAGCCCCGCCGCCTTCAGCTCAGGGTGCTCTCGCGGTCACGGGTACCGCTCCCGGCAACCCGGCCGCGCAGTCAGCTGCCGATGCCTACTATCGCGCAGGACTCGACGAATCACCGATGGCTCGGGCCTCGGGAGATCGTCGAAATATTTATCTCTCCGCCCCGGATGAAACCATCGATAACATGCTGATCTCCGTCGACCGCGATCAAGGGGCGCTTGAGCGCCAACCCGATGGTAGCTTCAGAATGAGCACAAGGACTCGCACCCTCCAACGTGAGAACGCCTCGGATGGTAGCAGGCCGTCGGAACCCGCGGGCGGGCCCTCTGATGTCAGTGAGAGCGAGAGCGCGGAAGGGGCCACGACCAGCCCGACTTGGTATCGTCCCTAGGTCCCTAAATCTCGGCGAGGAGCCGCAGTTTTTCCTTAATTTCCTTCAAGAGAAGAGCGGGAAGAGGTGAGAGCAATTTTCGAAATCGGGTATTGTCGATGGCTCGACTCTGGTCGATCATCACTTCGCAGTCGGATTCGTTTCCAGCGATTCCCCGAGGGAGCACGACTCGCAAGAGGCTCTCTCCCCGCATCCGGGTCGTGCACGGCAGAATCCAGGTCGAGGCATGGCCAGTATCGTTTAATAGATCGCTTTGGATGACGACGACCGGCCGAATCTTTCCCGGCTCAGTTCCTGATCTCGGATGAAGATCAGCCAGACAAAGGTGCCCGTGCCGAATCGACTCAATCATGATCCAGTCCGTCACTGGCGGTGCCGTCCAGAGCGTCGAGTTCTTCTTGGGTCGTCTCGCGGACGCTTTCTGCCGCAGCCCAGTATTTTTTTTGGAGTTCTTCTCGATCGGTTGTTTCAAGGAGGAGCTTCAAACCACGCCGAACGACGTCGACTTTGGATGATGCTTTCAGGCGACGCCGAAGTTTTTCGACCATCGCCAGCTCATCAGGAGGAAGAGTGATGCTGGACTTGGTATTCGACTTCATACCTTTTATAATACCTAATCCCCAGCGAATTGTCGATTACCAGGCATTCATGAGTTAACATAATATATCTTATCAGACTCAAAAGGTCCGCAGGCTTGGCCCATTCAAAATGATCAATCAGCGCTTTAATTCAAGCGGCGCTTGGCTCTGTGGCACGAGCGCCGCCATCGTCTTGAGTGGCTTGCGAATCAACCAGGAATAGAGGTTTCCGGCGCTTGAAAGAGCGTAGATTCGATGCGTCGCTGGATCAAATGCCGGGGGCCCATTGAAGCCGGAATCCCAGCCGGCATTGAAGCGGTAGACTCCTTCGCCGGTCATGCGATCGAGCGCGTAAAAGTACTGCGCGCTGGACGCGACAATCCAATATCGGTCAGCCGCGACGACATCAGTAGGGACTCCCCCGTCGAGTTCAAACTTCCAGAGCTGTTTGCCCGATTTTTTGTCTAGAGCATATACGAACCCATCCGTAGATGGAAAAATCAGGCGTGAATCGTCGAGCAAGATGGATCGCGCTCCACCGGCATCGATCTTCCAGATCACTTCCCCGTCGTTTTTCTTCAGGCAGAACAGCGAACCGTCGTACGCTGGGACATAAATTCTGGATTCATCCATCAAGACCGGCGCATCCACGTCCATGAATTTGGTTCCGGGATGGAGGCGCTTTTCCCACTTAAGCTGCCCATCCTCAACGCCAAGCGATACGAGATATCCATCACTGAGGCCCGCAAAAAGCTGACGTCCATCGACGACCGGCGACGAAGCCCCTCTTACGGTCGCGGTCTGGGCAGTTCTTCTCCGGTAGTGCCAAAGCCATTTTCCCGTTGCTGCGTCAAACCCGTATACCGTGTCGTCGGTCGTCGTGACGAACAGGCGATTGCTGTCGACCACGGGTTTCGAAATTTGCGGGTTTCGCAGTTCATACTGCCAATTGATCCGGCCGGTCTCCGCATCGACTGAGTACAGAAAACCGTCTCCCCCGCCGAAATACACGGAACCGTGATCGATCAGGATCTCGCTCTGTACTCCCTGCGGGATCGGAACCATCCACCGTCGCTGCATCAGCTTCGGATAAATGGAGATCAATCCCTTTTCGTGGCTACCGAAAATCAGGGTGTTTTGGTGAACCACGGGATTTGAAAACTCAAAGCCCCGGTCTCCCGAGTCGCTCTCAAGCCAGTTTCGGGTTTGTAGGGTCCAGCGCCGAAGAAGAACTTCGTCATTCTCGCGGAGGTCGCGGTGAATGTTCCGTTGGGCGCAGGCCCCCCCGACCAGGAGAAGCGCAGAGGCCAGGATGAGTGAATGAGCGGACCTCGTAGAGCGCATCTTACTTTAACCGAGCTTTAAATGATTCGGCGGTTTTGGCGTATTCAGTGTTGGGAAGATCCTTGAGGATTTTCTCGTAGGTTGCTTTGGCCGCTGAGGAATTTCCGCTCGTTTGCTGCACTCTTGCCAAGGCAAGGGCGACCTCACCGTCGAGAGAGGCCTCTTTGCTGGCCCAGGCCTTTTCATAGGCCGCCATGGCTTCGGCCGACTTACCCAGGTTTTCATTTACGGTACCCACCGCATACCAGGAAAACGCTTTTTCAAGGCTGTTCCGGGCGTGGTCCACTCCCTTCTGATACCAGTCGAGCGCTTGGGTTGCGTCGCCGTGGTTGAAGTGCAGGTCTCCGATTTTCATGGAGGCCTCGAAGCCGGCCCGAGTGCTGGGGTGCGTTTGCGCGACGTTCTGAAGAGCCTGCAAGCCTTCGGGAAGCTTTGCCTCGACGTTGAATCTTTTGAATGCGATCGCCTCGGCCCCGGGAGGGGGTGAAGCCTCTTTTTTCTTCGGATCTGCCTTTGGCAAAGGAACCAGCTCGCTCGCCACTTTCTTTAGTTCTGCATCGAGCGTCTTTTGGGCACTGTAGAGGGCATTTGCGGCGGTGGCTTCGTGGGTGTCTCGACGAGCCAAAGCCCAGACGCCTAAGGCCACGGCCAGAGCCGCCGCCAGGGCGACTCCTCCGAGCAAAGCCCCCCTTTTGGAGAGACTCTCCATAAGTCGACGGCCCTTCGACAGGAAGGCGTCCTGTCGTTTGAGCATCTTATGCGGGTTCTTCGTATGGGCGACGGAATGGGCGGGAGACGGCGTTGTAGTAGTGGCCATACCCATAAGTAGTGGGATTTTCAGAATCTTGTCAAATACGGTCTTCTTGATACTTGTCAATTACGGCGCATTGCGTTATTCGGCCAAAATGAACTCCTCCGCCTTTTTAGTCCCTGCCTTGGTGTTTCTCTCCAGTATTTCGAGTGTCTGGGCGCAAACCCCCAGCACCACTTACGATCGAGTGGCCGTTTATACGGATGGCACGGTGCAGATTTTCAATCCTCGTTATCGAGAGCCACGACGCGAGTTGCGCATCAACGACGGTTCAGACCTCAACGGCGTTTGCCGCCATTTCGGTTTTGGGGGAGCATTAGAAGAGACTGTCAAGGTCTTCGCCCAGGTGGGTTTTGACAATTGCCGCCTCCCGACAGTGATGATCGATCGTTTCGGAACTCCTACGAAGAGAAATATTTGCGATCTTTTTGATGGCAACGAGAGTATTGGATCGATCCGTTGCGCGCCGGCGGGCTGGCGCTTTGTGATTCCGGACACCTATCTCGAACGCGTGCAAAACAACAACGGAACCACCACCCTCTTTGCTCCGTGGTTCGCGCTTGCCGACGCGGATCGCAACGATCCTTCCAAGCGCCTTTACTTCAATGATCACTCGGATCGCGACGGTGTCTGTAAACATTTCGGCTTACGGGCTTACGTCGACGACACGCTCGCCGCCCATGAACGCTGTGAACTCAGCCCGAGCAACAAGACGGTTCGAGTCGGCGAAGACGGCCGGGTTCTTCGAGTGGAAGCCTGCGCCGACGCCGACACGATTCTTGCGATTACCTGCCGGTAGGACGGGTGGCTTTCTTCTGAAGCTTCAAGAAGAAAGTACCCACGTCCGTTTCTTCGTTATCGGCCAAATTGTAGAGGCGGAAGAAACCCTTCAGAACCACTTCACCGGTTTGCTCGTTGAGGGATTCGGTTACGAAATCGAGAGAGACGAGGCCTTCATCCTGGTGGATCGTTGAGCCCTCATAGCTCGAGACGGATTTAAATTCGGTCTCGTCCTTCGATATGAATCTTTTGGGGTTGAGATCCCTCACGTAGAAGTAGTTTAGGGAAGCGCCGCAGAGGAACATTGTATGGATCTGAGTTTTAGAAGCCGCGACTTGAGTCGCGAAAAAGACGCCTGCGAGAGCCCCGTTTTCGAGAGTGAGATCGTAGCGGACGTCATCCTGGTTTTCGTGATCTGCCGCAAATTCGGCAATTTGACCTCTGGTGTATTCGTCTGTCGCGCATGAAAACGTCGTCGCGCCCGCTGACGAGGACATGAGGGTGATTGCTCCAGCCATTGACATCAAAATGAGGTGTTTCATGCATTCGGGCCTAACCGGCTCAACGGGCGACGGCAAGTCGCTCCGGAAGGTTTGCATTCCATGAGGTTTTTCTGGGCGCGGGCAATAGGCACAACCCCCAGACCAGCAGCCATCCGAGCGTGATGAATCCATAGGGATGGAGATCCGTCCAGTGATTCCAGCCGAATGCCCTCACGACGGGCGTTTGCTGGAAGAGCCAATGCGCGATCAGGGCCGCGGTCAATCCGCGCGTTTCTAGGCGCTGCCAGCGGTCGGCCACGACCCATGGGGTGGCGAGCAGCAAGAGTCCTCCCCAACGCCAGGAAAGGGGATTGGCGAGCAAGGCCGCCACCGCCCATCGAGTCAGCGGGGTGAGCGAGCCCTCCTCCCCTCGCCTCTTCCACGAGATTCTTGCAGTGACAACAAGCACCAGCGCCGCGTTGAGCAGGCCCACCCAGGGCGAGCCGAAGAGCCGTCCAAAAAGCGCGCTCAGGCTTTGATTCGCCACCTCCTTCACCAGGATGGAGGCAGGTTGCGCGTTCAGGACATGCCACCAGTCCGAGTAGGATTGAAGCCCGCCTCGTCCGCCAAACATCAGCAGAGGTGCGCCCACACCGAAGAGGAAGACGACGAGACTGGCGGTCCTCCAATATTTTGCTCGAGTACGGATGGACCAGCCGAGACTGAAGACGCCCCACGGAAGCTTCAAGAAAGGAAAAAGGGCAGCCGCCGTAGCCGCCAGGCGCCCGGTCGAAAAAGAGAGTGAGAGCAGGAGAAAGGCCAGTACTTCGAGCTGACCGAAATCAAGGGCTTCAAGTAGACTCTTCCATGTAAAGAGCAAGCCGACGAAAAGGAGCCCCAGATCGCGCCAAGAAGTCGAGGGGATCGATCGCCAAGCGCCAGCGGCCCAGCAGCTGAGCGATAAGGCCTTAAAGGTGAGCCAGGCGATCGCGGCGTTCGGCGCCCAGCCGAGGCCCAGCCAAAATAAAGGAAACAGGCCGGGGGCGTATTTGTACGTCATCAGGTCGGCGACGTCATAGGGTGAAAGCCCTGAGCGATAGCGTTCGATTGCGTGAAGATAAACTCGGAAGTCAGCCGGGATCCCCGACGGGTCTGCCCAGTCCCAGCCCGGAAGGTGACGGATGAAGAGGACGAGCGCGACCGTGGCGATCAATGCTCGTGAGTACCACTTCGAGAAAGGAGGGCGGCCTGAGGAAGTTTTCACTCGTGCATGAATTATGGCAGAGTCGATCCATGAAACCTAGGGCATCGAAGTTTGCGGCCTTTTTAGGACGCCTTTTTCTGCGCGTAAACGGCTGGAAGATCGATGGTGGCCCTCCGGCATACAGCAAAGCCGTCATCATCGCCGCGCCGCATACGTCCAATTGGGATCTCGTCTATTCGTTCGCGGTGGCCTGGGTTCTGGGGATGAAGATTCATTGGGTGGGAAAGCACACCCTCTTTACGGTGCCGATTTGGGGGAGCTTCATGAGGAGGCTGGGAGGAATTCCGGTCGACCGCACTGCCCCACAAGGGGCGGTCGAGGCCATCGCTCAGCAGATCCGTCAAGCGCCCGAGATGCTGGTCATGGTGCCGCCTGAAGGGACGCGTTCTAAGTCGAAGGGTTGGAAGTCTGGCTTTTACTGGATTGCGCATAGCGCTGGAGTGCCGATTATTCTCGGCTACCTGGACTACGGCCGTAAACGGGCGGGGGTATCCACGGCGCTCTTCCCGACCGGCGACATCGAGAAGGATTTCGTTCGCATTCAGGAGTTTTACGCGGGCGTCCATGGCAAAAGATCCGCGATGCAGGGAGAAGTACGTCTGGGGAAAAGTACGGCTTAGTCTTTAGGTACGGACGAAATCGATTCCAGGTAATAAGAGACCCAGAGGAGGTCCTCCGCTGATGATCCCATCAGGTCGATCGGCTTCGCGCCGTCGAAGGCTTTTCGTTCGGCGAAGAGCCATTTGAGTTGTTCTTCAGGCTCTGGGATGGCGGCGGCAAGTTTTTTTCGAATCTGAATCAACGCATGCGCTCCTTGGCATCTGGCCGGTACCGTTCCGTCGTCCTCGGTCGACGGCGAAGCGAGCCAAGCCTCGAGATCAGGACGAGTGCAATGCAGAAGGCGGGCAAAGGTGTCTAAATCGTGAATTTTCCATTCCGTTCGGATCTTTTGGATCCACTGCAGGGGCGAAGTTTCGGCCATGGAGCTTCTTATCGAAGCTGCTGCCGAATTTCTACAATCTGATTTTGTTTGAGGGTGCGCTCGATGAGAATGATCCCCCCTTTCTTCAGCTCGATTTCTAGACCGAAAAGAATCCGCATCGCTGCGGGAATCCAGTCTCCATGGGTGCAGCAGACGGTGAGGTCGATGTTTTCTCGGGCCCACCAGCGGCAGAGCGAGCGAACGCGCCTCTGAAACTCTCCGGTGGTCTCCCGGGGGCCCTGCTCGTCCAGGAGATCGAGCGTCTCGACGGACGTGTTCGCAGCTTTCTCAAGGCCTTGAATCGTCTCTCGGCATCGTAGCTTGGGGCTCGAGAGGAGGAGGGTTTCCCGCTTTCGCGACCCGAGTTTGTCGAAATAGCGAGCTAGTGCGTTCGCCTGTTTTTGTCCTTTTAGGCTCAAGCCATTGTCGAGGCCGCGGTTGCTCGTGTCGCGATGGGCATGGCGAACCAGAAGCAGCGCGCGCACGACGTCCTACTCCTGGCAGCGTCGTTTAAGGAAGTGTTCAGTCGTCGAGCGGATCGTGTTGACGCCTGCAGGCGCTCGATCGGGAGCGCCCTGGGCGGAGGGGGTTTGGTCGACCAACCGATCGAGGCGTTTCCGAGAATTTTCGCACGCGACCTGCGTGATTTCCTCATACTCCCGGATGAGCGCCATCGGATAGGGCGCCTGCCCGGTTGAAGAAAAGAGCTGGGCGGAGCCCTCATTCAGCAACGGAAACCTCTCGATGTCCGGGCCGAGCTTTTTTTCCACGTCTTTTTTCCATTTTCCCACGCGATAGAAATCCGCCATCACCTTGTGGCGGATCGGAAGTGTGGTCGCGTCGCTGCTGACGTAGCGTTTGCAGCGGCTTACGGAGAGGCCGTCTTCCATTTTGAGCTCGAGCGCCACCCGGCACTCGGCGACGAGGGCGTCTACTTCGCCGCCCTCGGCCTCGATCGTCGAGTAGATGTATTCGGCGGCAGTGAGATCAGGGTCGTAGGGGTCCCAGGTGGGGCCGTTGCTCGCATGAGTGAGTTCGTGGGCGATATCGAGAAGCAAATCGTCTTGAGTTTGGTCTTTGCGGAGGTAGACGAGCACTCGTCGCTCTCGCTCTTCTTTGCCTGTTTTGGGATTCAGTTTTCTCGTCAGGACGGCGTCGGTCTTCGAAACATCCGCCCACCGAAAGTATCGAACCAGCTCGGCCGGATGTTCCAGCCCCCAAGACCTTCGAGCTCGGTCGAGGACGTGTCGCCCCGACGGAATTTTCGCCAGGACGAGAAGAGATTGCTGGATTCGTTCCATGTCTTGCCCTCCGGACGACATCTTGCCGTTGTCCGTCCAACCCCCCCCAGCCGCGAAGCTGAGACAACCGAGCAGAATTGCGACCGAGTACGCCGAGGGCCTCTTCATAAAGCCCCTATCGGCAAAAAACCGACATTTATTAACCGATTTAGTCTGTTATTGGATAATCTTCTTCAGCTGTTCACTTCTTAGTCAGGCCGCGAGGCCATACTCCCCCTCTCATTAAGATAACTAGTGTAATTTCAATGTCTTAAAAAATTGACCACCTGGGTCAATCTCGGCACACCCCTTGCTTCATTGGGGTCAGATCAGGTCGCCCTTCTGGAGGGGCACGAGATGAAGAAGTCTGAACTTGGATACTACGTTCGATTGGCCACTCTGGCGGCGGTGGCATCAATCAGCGCATTTTCGTTTGCGTACAGCCCACGCCTCGGAAACGCAGAGAAAGCGGGCTCGCTGAATCTCGAAAAAATTCATTTCCGAAACTGGGCGATCAAAAACACCGAGGACAATTCTCACATCAAGGCGCTCGAGGCCTGGAAGATTGAACAGGGTTCGAGAGACATCATCGTCGCGGTGATCGACACGGGGATCGATCCGAACCACCCCGATCTCAAACCGAATCTCTGGCATGATCCGAAGAACCCGAAAATCTACGGCTGGGACTTTGTTAAAAATACGCCCAATCCCACGGATGAGCACGGTCATGGGACCCATGTCGCCGGAATCATCGGCGCGGTGTTGAACGCGAAGACCGGCACGGCGGGCGTGGCTCAGCGGGTCTCCATCATGCCGGTTCGGTATTACTCCGATGCGAATCCGGGCCCGGTTAATTTACGAAATACGATTCGAGCCATCGAATACGCGGTTGCTCATGGCGCGAGGATCATCAATTATAGTGGTGGCGGCCCCGAATTCTCAGAAGAAGAATACCTTGCCATCAAGAAGGCCGAGGCCCTCGGCGTACTTTTCATTGCCGCAGCCGGCAATGAAAAGCAGAACACCGATCTGGTTCAAAACTACTACTATCCCTCGGCGTATCGCCTCAGCAACATCCTCTCGGTGGCCGCGACCGACATCCACAACCAGCTTCTTAAATCGTCCAACTGGGGTAAAGTGCGCGTCGACGTGAGCGCTCCCGGCGAAAACATCTACAGCACGCTGCCATTGAATAAGGGGCGGTACGGTTTTATGTCGGGAACTTCCCAGGCCACTGCAGTCGTGACGGGCCTCGCGGTCCTGATGTTGGCGAAGAACCCGAAGCTCACGCCGCCAGAACTGAAGCGACTGATCTCAGTCAGCGTCGACCTGTTTCCCCAACTGGAAAACAAGGTCGCAAGCAGCGGAAGGATTAACGCCTACAGGGCGATGCAGGCGACCGTGAATTATCGAAACAACCTTCGCACGGCCCAAAACGAATCTCCTCGCAGCCGACAACAGGCGCTTCGCGTCCCCTCCTCCCCTTAAAGGCTGAGTTCCGGCTTGGGTTTTGGCCGAATCCAAGTCAAGATTCGGCCGATGCTCACCGCGAAGATGAAGTCTTGGCTCCCGGACTGGCGAATCGTTCCCGCAGCGGTATGCTACTGCTTCGCCTTTCCTCCTTACGATTTTCCATTTCTCATTTTTCCTGCCTTCGGTTTCTGGTTCGCTTCCCTGCATCGGAGAAAAAACTGGAAAGAGGCTGCGCTCGACGGGCTTTGGATGTCGCAGATCATTGCCTGGATCTCCTTTACCTGGGTGGCTTATGCGGTCCGTCAGTTTGGCGGCCTTCCGATGCCACTGGCGTATGTCGTTTTAGTTCTTTTTGGGCTCGTCTGCCAACCTCAGTTTTGGCTGTTTACTCCTCTTTGGTTTTTTCTGCGAAAGCAGTTTCCTCGCTACGCGGGCGCGGCCGGTTTCCTCATCCCGCTCGCCTACGCGGCTTTCGACTACGGTCTACCGAAGCTCTTCGCCGATACCGCGGGCCACGCCTATTATGCCCGGCCCTGGCTGCGACAGGCCGCCGATTTAGGGGGTGCCGCGCTCCTCACGTTCTTCACGGTCGCGCTTTCGCTCTTTTTTTGGCGTGCGTTGGAAGACAGCATCGCCTCAAAGGCCCCCGCTCAGCGAGCTGTTTTGAGTTGGGGTAGGAGCAATCGCGTTTGGGTGGGTTGGATCGTTGTAATGAGCGCAGGCTGGGTGGGATATGGGATTTGGCGCGTTGAGGATATCCGAAACAAAATGGATTCGGCAGCGGATCATCTCCAATTAGCTGTCATACAGGCTAATATCGGCGACTTTGATAAAATCGCATCCGAACGCGGAATCGGCGGCGCTGCGAATGAGATCCTCCGTCAGTACTTTGAGCTCTCGGACGAGGCGATGACCCTCTCCCCTCGCCCTGATGCCTTGATCTGGCCAGAGACCGCCTACCCTTCCACCTTTCGCACGCCCTCGACTTCAAGCGAAACAAAGCGCGACGAACAGATGGCGGAGTTTGTCCGTACCCGAAATGTGTCTCTTCTCTTTGGTGGGTACGATCATCAAGGCGGCAAAGATTTCAATGCCTTCTTTTTTCTCGCGCCACCGGCTGCGCCGTCTGATTTGCAGACTTATCAGAAGAATCTTTTGCTCTGGTTCGGCGAATACATGCCGCTCTCTGAGTACTTCGATTGGTTAAAACGGCAATTTCCCCAGGTTGGAAATTTCGGCCGTGGACGAGGCCCCTCGGTTCTCACGGTTCGGGGCGTGCCGGTCAGCCCGATCATCTGCTACGAAGCCCTCTTTGCGAGCTACACGTTACCGGCGGTCATCGAAGGTTCTCGGCTCATCATCAACGTGACGAACGACTCCTGGTTCGGCCCCTGGGGCGAGCCCCAGCTTCATTTCGCGCTCACCGTGTTTCGGGGCATTGAGGCGCGGGTGCCGCAGCTCCGTGCGACGAACACCGGTATTTCGGCCCTTATTCTCACGGACGGATCCGTCGAGCAGCAGACGGCGCTTTTCAAGCCCGAGATTCTGAACGTTCGCATCCCCATTCACGAACCCATCCCCACCCTGATGAAGCGGTGGGGGGATTGGTTCGCGCCGTTTGCGGCCCTGGTCGTGGCCTTGAGCCTGATGGGGTCGTTCGTTTGGCGGGGTTCGGTTCGACGCCGCAAACTACCTAAACTTTAGGCATCGCTGGGATCTCAGCAGCCATCGTTGGAGGGTGGTCGATCGACCACCTAGCCAAACCCACTCACCCACGCGAATCACCCCGCAATCCCCTTCGCTCGATGGTGCGGCCAGCACAAAACCTGTAAATTCTCCTCCGTGCTCGAACCCCCGAAAATGAGCGGCACTTGGTGATCGATCTCAAGCAACGTGGTCGAGGCGCACCGGCGCCGAGTCTGGGGGTCGCGGTACTCGCAGCGAAAATCGCTTCGCCGGAGAATGATGCGGCGGGTCGAGGCTGGAAGATGCGGGCGGTAGGGCGTGGGTGGGGATTGGAGCGTTGGCATCGGAGGGGATGGTGCTGGCGACTGAGGATTCGTCTGTTCTTGGGCCCGCGAGGCCGCGGGGCGGTGTGTGAGTGTGGCTGGTTTTTTATTCATCGTTTTTTCTCTCGCTCGCGCCCGCTCATCGCGCCCGCTCATCGCGCCGAATCGGGTCGTGCCGATTCAACGTCTCGTCCACGGCCCAAGTGAGAAGCTCTTCGAGCGAGGCGCCCGGCTTTTTCTCGAGGTACAGCTCCTTGAGGCGGCGAATTTTTTCCTCAAACTCCTTCGAGGCCTCAAAGCGAACTTCCACCTTCGCCGGAGAAATCGCGCGGATGAGGTCGTGCGGCGTGGTCACGCCTCGAAGCGAGATCCCCTCTTTTGCCGCGTGAACGAGAATGAGCTGTTCGGCGCCGTGTTTGCTCAGGCCCTCCATCTCTTTGAAAAGCGCGCGTTTTTCGCCCGCCGGGACGTCCCGGTTTTTTTCCAGGGCCTTGATGAGACCTTGGGTCGCGGCGATGTTGGTGAGCGTAAGTGAGCCACGGGCCAGGCGATCCTTGATTTCTGGGACCGCGCGCAGAGCTCGAAGTGTTTGCAACCGTCGATAGGCCGAGCCCTCTTCGTAACCCAGGCCCTTCACCAGGAAAGTGAAAAGGCTCTCAAAACCGCGGGCCAAGTGCAGCTTTCTGCGATCGATCTCCAGGAGAAATTCGAGCAGCTCGGTCATCGCTACGCGTTCTCGCGCGCGGGCGTCGTGGATTTTTTCCCAGAGAGTTTCATTTGAAAGGTGTGATGACATTTGTGTGGTTCATACCATGGGTATTTTTGGGGCTCGCTTTCAAGAGAGTGAATCGAAAAATAGAGACGCGTTTATACGCTCAAAAACAGGTCTAAACGCGCGTGCTTCGAGAGGTGGAGAGATTTTTCATTCCAGCCGCTCGGAAAGTTTCGTAGAGAGGCGCGCAGAGGCCCAGAAAAGTCGTCAAGCGCGTTCGCTGGATATGAGCCGATTCTTTCAACGAGTCCACGGGGTCCTCCGAGAATTGAAACTCCTCTGGAAAAAAAACGTCAGAATGGCGAGAGCACTGGAGCAGGAAATGCCCCAGGCAAATCAGAAGCCCGGAAACCCCCTATCTTTACAATAACACTCGATTCATCCGGGAGCTGATGTGAACGGCATTGACGCCACGAACTGCCTAAACTTTAGACAGCGCTGTCTCGCTCGTTGACACCGCCGCAGATCTTGGTCAGCTCAACGTAGCCATCTCTTTGTATTTATTGACTATGTAGCTGGCACGGCCATTGCTCATCTTCTGCCTCAAGAGGAGAACTTTATGAAACACATTTTGAAACAGATTTCGATCGCCGGTCTCATCGCCCTGATGCCGGTCACGGCCTGGGCGCAGACGCCTCGAGATTCAAATTCCCAAGATTCCAGCGAGGAAAGCTCCCCGCAGGCGGAAACGGAAAGCACTACGCAGGAAGATCAGGACGCTAGAGACGCCCTCCGATTCCGAACGAATCGGGTCGTTTACAACCTCGGAGTTTCGACGCAAGGAAATATCGTACTGAACTTCGAGGCGGCAGCTCCGAGCCTCTCTACTGCGGCTAGACAAAACCCGGAGGACCGATCATTGGGCCACCAGAGGAGGTACGGCGTCCTCGACCCTCAGGTCAGAGCGAATATCGTGTCCGGACATGAGCGATGGGCGCCTGCTCCAGGCAGTGAGAGCGTGGATTCAGGCCTTAGTACCGCCACCCTTCAACAAGCTCAGGGAGAACTGCAGATCGGTCACGCAATTCAGTCTCGGCTTACTCGATTAAATCCGGAGACCGCAACGGCCGACCTCAACGTGGGAACCCTGGCACTTGACATCATCCATTTGCAGCCATCCTTAGAAGATAGTCTCACGAAGATCATGGCCCGCGTTGATGCCATTGCCTTGGACGCTCATGGGTTCGTCAGGTTCAGCCCTGATGCTTTTCGACGCAAACGACTGATCTTCGAGGTTTGCCTGAAGGCTCGGCTCGGAATCGGGGCCGGACGAGAGTCCCACACCCGCAGCAGTTACTCCGCCTCGACGGGCGAAGTGAGTGAAACTCAAAACGACTTCGACATTGCCGTGGTGGGAGCCGCTCGCGTCTGCGCCCGCCTTCACAACCTTCCCGGCGGAGTATCCCTCTTCGATGAGCTCGACTTCTCCCAATATGTGTCATCCCGCACGTCCATGTCTCGAATCTCCAATCGGGTCGGACTCAGAATTCCCGTGCAAGAAGACGGCTGGAATCTCGAAGTGGCCTATCAGGTCGACTTCGCTCAGGCCGAACTGGATGATGGACCAGCGCAGTCCACCAGCCATTCCATCACCGTCGGCGGAGCGCTCTAAATATCCGTCCTAGCGGACAAACACCGAGGACTTCCAGCCATGCTTTCATTGTTTATTTATTATTTAACAATCTCGTCAGCGATGGCACAAGTCCCAGTCGTGACGCCCTCGGAAGGGGCCCTTCAGGCGAGCCCATTTATCAGTGAACGACCTGAGCCCGCCGAGAGCGAACCCTCCGTGAGTCCCCCCGTCACCGCTGCCCCTCCGTCTGAGACGGCTGAGACCGAGGGGCTCGCCGTTACTCAAATGCGCTACGGATCAGCGCGGTTCGGGGTGACCACCGGCCCCCGGCTCGCCGGCCCTGGGCTCGAGCTCAACCTCGGGCTCCTCGAAATCGACGGCGTGGCCGCGGAAGGCGCGCATGCCGCATTTCTGAAGGTCGCGTCGCTCGGCGGGGGCGTGGCCTTCGATGGAGCTGGAAACACGGTCGGAAATGGCAGCTATACCCCTCATCTCGAAGGCGGAATCATGTATCGCTGGGTCGATGCCCGCTTTCTTTCCGATTGCTCACCCGTTCTCGGGGGATCGGCATCCATGAGCACTGGATACGAGCGCGAGACCACGGCCAATCACGTATCCATTTCCGCGACCGGCGGCCTCGCCTGCACTGATGGATCCTATGTCGTGCTGGTGAACGCAAGCGTCGGCGCTCTCCTCACCCTTCCTGATCAGATTTTCGGATCAAACGGCACCAGCCCAGTTCGAACGGAGCGTGATATCGAGGGCGGCCCAGTCATCGGTCTTCGCATTTCACTAGCCGGTGAGAGCGGATGGATCGCGGCTGCGAAAATCGCACATGCGCTCCTCGTGAGTGGCGAAAGCATCACCACCGGAGAGCTCGAATTCAATGCCCCGCTCATCACCTTCGGTGAAGAAGGAAGGAAACGGGCACTCTATGCTGGCGTCTCGGGGCGCCTCATGAGGAGAAACGATTTGCCGGACAGCAGAGAAACGGGAGGCATCGGAGCCTCACTCAACATCGGTATCGGCCCCGACTCGGGGTCCGCGAGGTAACCTATGAAAAAGAAACATCGCTCCTTCTTGATTCAAAAGGAATTCATCGGTCTCATTGCCCTCTCTCTCGCCTCAGCCGCAGGCTTTTCAGTCCTGCCAACGGCATTTTCCGACAACGCTCCGCCGCACCCAATAGAAAATGAGATCGCGCTGACCCTCCAGACTCGAGACAATGCTCAAGACTCGACACTCGAGGATGCTACCCTTCAGATCGAGGCTGTTTACTCGCGTGAATCCGATGGAATGATCGAGAGACGATCAGTGATTCGCAATATCTCTGGCCCCTTCCGCCTGCGGACGAGTCTCGAAGACACTCGAGGAATTCAGTTCGAGCTCAGCGTCCTAAAATTTTGGAACCCCCAGGGGCAATCCATTCGCATCTATCGAGATCAAGAGCTGTTCCCTCTTTACGAGGCATCTGGTGCTCGACTCGAAGTACTCCTGACTCGCGACGAAAGCGTTGCGCCTCAGTTCACCCTTCATGAAACCACCTACGCTTGGGCACTCAAGCCCTCGTTCGCAGGTGCTGGTCCCGGCGAGCAGTATCATCAAACGCTGGTAGAACGAGCCAATCAGGCTGAAGCGTTCACGGTCAATGAACTTCGCGCGTTGGTGGACCAGGTCTACATCACGTGGAATCGACACGAGGCCATCGATAAAGCCCTGGAAGAGATCACGCGCCCCGAGGCTACCGTGCCGGATGCGGCTCGAATCGAAGCACTCTTGCGGTCGCAAAAAGAGCGCGGAGAAAACCGAGCATGGAGCGTGGAACGGATTCTTGAAATTGGATTACCCAAGGTTTCTGAAATTAATTTTGACGAGGCGTTTGAGCTCTTGTCTCGTCTATACCCACTGGGGGGGACTCCTGCTTTCGCTCCCTTACTTGAGCGACTTCCCGACCTCACGATCGAACAAAACCGGCTTCTTTTCGAACTTGGAATTAAAAAGAGTGCGATCGGGGCCGCTGCAACACTGGCCGCCAGGATTTACGACCAAACGCCGGAGCCCACTGTTTCCCTGCTCATTTCGCTCGCGGAACGCCTTCCGGTCGGCGAACTCCGCGATTCTCTCCTCTTCCCGATTGCCAGCCGCCTGCCTCGAATCACCTATCTTGATGCGCTCAAGGTCTCTAATTTATTGGGTGCCGACGAGAAGCGAGCCAATCTCTTGATCGCCCTGTCCGGAAAAATCGAGGGTCTCACGGCGGTTCAGCTCGCCGCGCTCAGCGGGATCATCTCAAGTTCTGATCAGCGCCTCCGCGCCTTAGAGCGAAGCCTCGTGAGCCTGGCCTCCATCAGCGCTTCCGAGACCCAGGCCCTCCTGGCGCTTGTCTCTGGGGCCCCCGCGACCCTAAGACTCTCGAGCGAGCTTCTTCGTCTCAGCAATCCGCTTGACCTCGCTTTGCTGACCTCACTTACAGTGGGTTTAGAGCCCCAAGCTCAGCTGGACCTCTACGAAGCCCACCTTTCACGAGTTCAGGGCCTCACGGTAAGCCGCGTCCTCACGGTCGCCGACGCCTCTTACTCCGGATCACGCCGAGACCGATTTCTACGATCCATTCTCGCTCAGGCTCCCCTTCCGGCTCCTTCAGAAGTTGATGCGATCATGGCCCGATTCTCAACCTCGGAGAGTAGTGTCGAATACGCTCGGGCCCTTCTCCAGCGACGCGGCGCTGTGCAAATGGCCGACCTGATTCCCATGGCTGCTGCTCTGAATCGCGTCTCACCTACGAACGCATACACACTCATCAGTGAACAGATCCCGTCGGCTCGCGGAGTAACCTATGCCGAGGCCATCAGGTTGTCTGATCTCTTCTACCCGGGAGAATCCCGAGATCGACTGATCCTAGCGCTCGTTCGCAAGCTTTCCACCGTCTCTGGACCGGAAGCCGCGCAGTTGATCACGCGGGTCAGTTCATCCTCACACCTCTCAAACATCGGAAGCGTCCTCTTGCCCGTCATGCAACCCTTCACGTTCGCGGCGTTTCAACAGGTTCTCTCGCCAGCATCCTCGCTCTCTCCTTCTGTCGCTTTAGATTGGCTCCAGACACATCATGCCCGTGTCAATACTTTGAGCGTCCCTCAATTTGCTCAATTGCTCGACGTGTTTTATCCAAGCCAGTCCCGCGACGAGGTCATCTTATCTGTCTCAACCCGCTTCACCGCCTACTCACGTCAGGATCTGATCTCCCTCATCGCTCGGTTCACCTCAGATTCATCCGCGAAGAATCTCACCATTCGTTGCATCGGGCAGGTGTCAGACATGAATGCACAAAGCCTCAATGACGTTATTTCTCGACTCAATTCGATGTCGGGCCGCAGCGAAGTCGTGCAATCCTATTTCTCGCGACGAGCAAACATCGATTTCTCTCACTGGTATACGCCTGTCAGTCAATCGCTTTACCCCTCCGACAATCGAGATACGCTCATCCTCGAATTGGTCCAGAAGACCCAGACATTCACGGTAGAGTCGGCGCAACTCATCATGAACCTCATGTCGGCAAATTCAAACGCTCTTCGTGCGATGAACATTTTGCTCCCGAAAGTGGCCAACCTCACCTCGACGCAGCTCATTCAACTTGCAAATAGCGCCAACTCCTACAGCCTAAAAGATTCAATTTTAGAAGCAGGGATCGGATATGTTTCAAATCTCACGAGTGCCATGATCATTTCGATTTCTGATCTGGCCTCCGGCTCCTCCGCGCGGGAGCGAATTCTGACCCTCGGGCTTGCCCGACTCAGCGGGGCCTCATGAAGCCCCACCGCTCTTGGTTCATCAGCACCATCCTCTTCGGAACTCTTCTGTTCGGAGTGCTCTCGCTCGCGAGCCTGGACCCCGCTCCTGACCTCGATTTCGGTGACTGGGTGGGTTCGCTCACCCCTGAAGAAAAGAGCATCGTCGTTCAATCGATTCAGCGCCGCCTCGACGGGCAAATTCGGGATCCTCGAATCAGTGCAACGGCAGCAAGCGCCCTGTTCAAGGCGCTCGATCAACCGACCACGGGCGCCCGTCCGCTGGTATTCCCCCTTCACTCACTCGGCCAGTTGAGAGATCTTGTCGGTGCGACGCCGCTCGCACACGCTGTCGGCCCTCGCCCACCGCTGACCGCCCCACGCAGCGCCGAAACGGCCTGGCGTGCGCTCCTAAGTGTACCCTGCGAGGCACTCGAGGGCACCGGGCGTACGGCGCTGATTCCGGAGGTCGGGCTCGCGACCGGGCATCGCACCCATCCCGCACTTGACGCTTGCGCCGTCGCCCAGTCGAAAAAGCTCGCTGAGATGATGACCGCTTGGTCCGCCACTCAAGCGGGAACGGATACGCTGATTCAATTCATCGACTACGCCCACAGCCAAGGGCACGAATGGGAAGTCCGACAAGTCAGAACCTTCGCTGATTTCGCCTCCCTCGCGGATGAGCGTGTAGCCCCCGGCCGCCCCATTCGCCTCCCCTTGTGGCTCGATACCGGACTCTCGATTCCCGGAGTGACCGGCCGTACTCTCACCGTCCCCGCTCTCCATTCAGAGCACGTCTGGATCTTGCGCGGGCCCGAAGTCACGGCCCTCACCGCCTTCTATCTCGGCATTGACGGCGTCGGTTATTTTCCAAAAATCGCGGCCCGCCCCACCTGGACCGGCGAGCGCATCAGCGCCAGATGGAACAGCGAATCAGTGAAAGACCTCGCGCAGATCTCAGGCTCGTACCTTCGTCAGATTCGTTCCGAGTCGGCGGCGCGGGGCAACCTCCGCGCGGACGGCTACGGCCCGCTCGGCATCTGCAACGACTCGTCCGCGCTCATCGCCACCGCCTGGGCCCGCCTACACGGGGTTCGGACCCTCCCTTCGCTGACGCCGTTCTTTCCGCTGGGGCGCGAACCCAACGTCGCAGGAAACACTCTTCCCGCCAGCGGCAACTCCTCCGTTGATCGTCTCGTCCATTCCCTTCTCGCGCGCCTCCCCAGCGATCTGACTGAAGGCGGAAGCGACTCCCGCCAATGGGTCAAACGCTACGTCGCAGGAATGCCCTACGAGCTGTCAGATCCTCGCCCCTGGAGCTGGGCCCGAGAGCTTCGCGGAGACTTACGGAAGTTTTGAGTTGCTCGCCAAATCAGCTTCACTCGAGCTCGTCCGGAGAGCATGCGATCCCTTTTCGATTCATCGATTCACAGACCATTTGATTGACCATCGCCCGCAGCTGGCGCTCGGACATCGAGCGGTCACAGTCGGCAACCGTCAGAACAGCGTCGATCACGCTCATTCCAAATGCGGCGCTGGCGAGACCGATGCTCACCGGTGCGCCTAGCCCCACACAGAGACCGACGAGCGCGCCCCCCTGCGCCCCGACCTGGCTGACCTTCAGCCACCCCTGAAAGCGGTCACGCGCTTCGCAGCTCCAAAACGATTTTTCAAACTCGCTCTCACTCGAGAAGCTCTCCTCTTGGAAATTGCAGAACCGAAGTCCCGTGATCGCCAGCACGTAACCGCTCCCATCCACTCGCTCGCCGCTTGAGACGTCCGCACGACTCTCCACGGAACCCCAAAAAAAAAGCCCCATAACGAGCATCAAAGATGCCATGATCCCTATTCCCTGTCGCATTCGTCCTCCTTGCTGGTTTGCTCATCAAAAGTAGCGCCTCGCCATGAAGCGCCGAGTTCACTCGTTCCGCACCAACGGGTTTTCACCCATCTTGTTCCGTCAAGAGACGCCCCATCGAGTCGACTTCTCTCGATCTGACTGCTCTCAAAAGTCGCCCCTCGTAGATCCACCAACGTGGCGTCTACGCTACGAAAGGTACAGTTGCGAAAGTATGCGCCGGATAGATTGGCGCCCCTGAGATCGATCCCCTCGTAGATGCAACCATCCAAAAGTCGTTGGCGCTGAGTTTGTCTGAAATCAAATTGGCAATGACGTGGAAGGGATCGGCCCATGCCAAATGAGGAACCTCCCCCGATCAGGAATACACAACTCAGACATAATGCCCGGCGGACCCAACTGAGATCATTCATTGCGTGATTCCCTCTACTCCATCCATTCGGGCTCCATCGAATCTCGCCCCGTTCAACTTCGCCCCTCGAAACGAGGTTCTTGAAAGGCTCGCACCCGAAAAATTGGCATCACTGAGATCGGCCCCGTCGAAATCCACGGGTCCCAACACGGCACCGGTCCAATCCGACGATCTTAAATTCGAATTTCTAAAATGAATGTACCCAGAAAGGCGGGCATCCCTCCAAATACTCCCCTCCGCGTTCGTCGATTCAAACGAAGTCCCCTCAATGCTTCCGCTCGAGAAGTCGGCGAACGCAATCACGGCCCCTTTAAATTCCACCGATGCATCCATCTCCACTCCCCCGATGAAGCGGGCCCCCCAGAGATTGGAATCTTTAAAGCTCGTTCCATGGAGCGTAACCCGTAAAAATGACCCGCGTTGGAGTTCCGCGCCGTTCCATTGGAGACCAGAAAGATCAGCATCGTCCCAGATACAGCCGTCACACAGAAAGCGGCCGATCGTTCTCGGAGACTGGACTCCTCCTCGTTGCCACGACGAGTGAGAAAAATTGATCCTCTCCCCCACGAAGTTCTGTATCTGAATCCCCGCCATCGTCGCCCCGGACAAATTGACATCGGAGAGGCGCTGATCGATCCAAGTCGAGTTCTCGAAATTCGCATCTCGAGCGGATACCCTTGCCCAAGTTCCCGTCTCCCACACGCTGTGGCTCGCGTCAACTCGATCAAGCCGAGTCTGTTGAAGCAAAATCCCTCGAAGTGTCCGATTCCCCACAAGGGAGGCACGAGTGAGATCCGCGCCCGCAAGCGTGTACCCCACAAAGGAGTTCTTCCGCAGGTCGCGATTCGCCAGTCCGCCGCACTCCCCTACCCAACTCTGATTCAAACCTCGACTCCCGTCGGCGCGAGTGCAGGCCTCGGTTTCCGCCACAAAGTGGGAGCGGCGATGAAAAAAGGTATCGAAAGCAGTACCAGGACGCCGTTCGGCGCAATGGCTGGAGGGTAAATCCACAAAAGTCAGAAGAGAGAAGAGAGCAAGCATCCAAAAATGATATTTCACTTCCGCCTATCAGCAAGGAATGTGCCGACACTCAACAGCCCATGCACCTTACTCCATGGCAGCGCAACCCAACTCTGTCGTCTTATGCCCACAACATATGTTGAACAATCCCTACATATCTATCCCTCTCGATCAGCGTCATAGGTGATATTCCATCGAACTGAGCGTGGCACATGTTTTGCTGTTGTCTAATTTGAAGGAACACACGATGAAACAAAAACCTTGCCCAAATACAGCTATCTTACTCGCCGCCATATTAATCATTGGAACAAGCGGGGTCTCCGCGACCACGATCGCCGCCACGCCGGACATTACAGCGCCGGTTCTGACATTCATGGAAGGTCCAAGCCCCGCCCTCGATACGGTATTGCCCGACGGAGTTGGATTTAGAACCGGGCAACCTTCCGATCGACGGATCTGGGCCTATCGGAGCCTAAGAAGTTGTACCACCTGGTACATGCTCCCTGACGTAATCGCGCCAGTTCCGCAGTCTTCTCCCGGATTCAACGAAGAGATATCGCCAATTTCCTTCTCACTTCTAACCCGACAGGTTGAGGCCCAACAATATTTAGGAAAATATAGTTACTGGGGAAGAGCTCCAGACCTCACCCCCGATCAATACAAAGCGTTTCAGACCGCAATCGTCACCCAAATCGCGCAAAGAAAGCGGGAAGGGTACGAGGATTTCCTCCACTGCGACGGAAGCGTCTCTCCTGAAGCTATCAATCTCGGATGGCTCAACGTTTCTGGGCTACGAGACGTTTCAGATAACGACGCCATAGGTGACTCAACCACTGAAACGAGACGAATCCGGATCTCTCTCGGTGATAGGAGAGGGACTCCAAATCTGATCCCGTTGGGATCGATGATCCCCATTTCCCTGGTAAGCGATCTCCTCGATCCGATGTCGGAACCAGAGACCTCTGCCCGCGTAGGCGCCGGAGACTATGCTTCATTTGGGCTGAAAAGAGCGGGCGCTCTTTTCAATATTCATCAAAAACTCTCGAGTGCGCGCCTTGAAATCGATGGCATCCTTTCCGCAAATTTCATCACGGAAATAATCAACCAGCGATGCTCGATTTCGATGCAAACCGAAGAATCGGGATCGCCTACCGGCGCCGTTGCTGGCGCGATGATGGGTGGACCTGTCGGAGCGCTCATTGGACACCTTCTCTTTGGGAGTTCCGAACATGTGAAGCAAATAATGAATTGCCCTCCACCTTTAATTGTCACCCATTTAAAAGGGTGTGAGCAAACACAAGAAGGAACAGACTGCTCCGAGGGTTCGGTTGATACGCTCAATTATCGGATTATCTTTAGTTCCAACCTTCAGTCTCTCGACAAGTTGATTACCGTTTGCGCAGATGTTGATGACTGCTCAATTCAACAACAAATCAGCGTACGCGATTTCCTCAGAAACCAACTTGTAACCATGTGGCTCAATTCAAGATTCGAAGCACAGTACGATTCCTTGCGAAAGAACATCTTCATGACCGAAAAAGTTGACCTCGGCCGAGATGGAACTGTTTCATCACGAATTCATCGATCATTTTCTGTTGAAGAATCGAAAACATATCTTGCTCAGGCCCACATTCCCATCACCTTCGAAGGCCTTCTTCCGAGCAACTCAACGAACTATGTCGAACGGATACTCAACTCTCCTGAGCTTATTTGCGGTCGCCAATCCGTCGCCAGAAGGGGGCGATTTCCCCTCCGGTACTCAGGCTTCTACGCAGTAGATCTCGATCAAACTAACAGCTGCACCAACCTTTAACTCTTGGAGACTCTAGCGATGTCAAAATATTCCTCGCCCCCAACTTCAGTACCGACCCATAGGCTCCTCGCCCTTTCCCTTCTATTCATGACAATGAACACTGCGTGTGGGGCGCCTCCGCCAGCACTCCATCGTCCGGACGCCCCCTCCAACTCCGTAGATTTGAGCGAAGAGCGATCATGGGCAAACTTCTCTCTAGCAATCCTTCAATTGCCTGAAGAAACGCCATTCGCTATTGGAACGGAAAACGGGGCGGTTCAAATCACTGAGAAATCATCAAGGGGGGCGTACGTGGCGCCCAGCCTTGACCCCATGAACACTCGGAGAGGATACACTACCTGGCATAATCGAGAGATATTGGGACGACCGATTATGGCATTCATGTCTACCTACGAGTTTCGTTTTGAAATTTCAAAAATTCCCAATTCATTTCGTCATCTCCCAGGAGCCTTTCAACTTGGACAAGGAGTCGGTCTTCCAAATGGGTACCTTTATCAAAAACTAACCCCTTATGCTCAAAGCCAATTTAAATACGAGGTAACTTACGACGCGCTAAACCCCCACTCGGAACCATCCGCTCGCGATCAGTTTTTTGCAGCGCAAGAGGAGCGAGAAATTTCAATTACGTTTGTACCCGCACTCATCCCTTCCGTTCGATTCGTATCCATTCTTATCGACTTACCAACTCTCAAGTCCAATCTATCTGCAATTAATGACAGAGAATGCTCGCTGACTGCCGATCAAATCAGCGACATCATCCTCACTCTTCATTCGGGCGCAAAAGATGAACATATTTCCTGTTCGAAGAAGCCAGGTGACTCGCTCCATACCGATATTGTCCTTTCTCCTTGGTACCGAATCAACAGTCGCGGAATGCCATGGCTGTCTTCAGAGCAGGAAGCCGACGTCATGGAATCAAAACGTCAATCCATTCGTGGACTATTCTCCATTTCGCCTTCTCCTCATAATGAAGCAAGGCTTTTGGCCCATTATTCAGAAAGACCGCACACTCAGTATTCATTCGTTAACGTCGCCCCCTATCAACCACCATCGACACTTAATCATTTCGCTCTCGATCCGATTCCGGCTTCCTATGATCTCAGCGTCGGAATGCCAGCAGAATTCACAAACTCAGGAATTGCATTCGTTCGGTCTAACTACGAGCTATTCCGAGAAATCACGGGGATTGCTTCCTTAGCCGATCAACCCCTTTGGACCGACGGTTCAGAACTTCCCGGAGGACCGACGAAGTGACCGCGAAAGTCCGACTCTTTTTTTATTCATTCCTAGGTGCTGCGACGGCTGCATGTGGTTCGGCTTGTGGAGAGGCTTCGCTTCACTCGGCTAACTACAAGCCAGACACGACTCAGCTCCTCCGTGCCCAAGTGTGGGATGACTTCACCTACAGCAAGGTCAATCTCCCTCCCTATATTCCTCTAGCCATTGGAAAAATTAATGGCGAGGACATCGTCACCGACTCATTGGGGCAACGACAGTACGTTTATCCTCTCTTGACCCCGTCAAAAGCTCCGATCGGGCGGACCCATTGGATCCGACGACTCCATGAAAATACCACCTGGATGGCATTTCAATCGAGGTACTCCTACTCATTTCGCCCTGTCTTTCGCGATCTTCTGCATCCTAATCTTCCCGGGTTCTTCCGACTTCTCACGGCTAGTAAAATTCCAGGGCATCCCTCAAGGCAAACACTCGAGACCCCATCACCAGGGTTTCTTTTCGACTATTCGATTGAATTTGACGCTCTCGACCCTGAGTCGGAGCCGGAGGCAAAGGAAGCGCTCTCGCGGGACTTCGACTCACGAGAAATCGAGGTAGAATTTTCTCCCGTGCCAGTCCGAGGGTTTCGAATGGTATCTCTCCTCATGAATCGAGAAGCCCTTACCTATAACCTGAGACAACTCCAATCGAGATCATGCCTCGATTCGCCTGAAAAAATATTGAATATTCTTCTCCAGCTCGAAGCTCATTCCTCTGCAATAAACCTTCCATGCGAGCGGGAAGCCGTAGCTCTCTATCCTTGGTACCGGCTGGATACGAGAGGCGCGGACTGGAGCACGGACCAACAAAGTAAAACTTTTATAAACCAGCAACATCAGTTGCTTTCCTCGCTGTTTTCGATCGAGGACAAGAAATCCGCATCCGATGAAATCGTTATTCAGCTCCATTGGCGAGATCTCCCTCAATATTCGACCTTCGAGGTCGATGAGGTCCATCTGCCGACCAAGGTGATCCAAGTTCAGCTTCCGCCCATCAGCATGGATCCACCCAGCATGGCGGAGATGGCGCAGGTTTTTCGCGAGATGCAAACGACACGAAGGCAGTACCAAACACTCCGGGACGAATCTAGAATCAGCCCGTCGGAGGGGCTCCTCTGGGTCTCAGCCGAAAATGTCGGGACCAGTGAGTAAACGATGAAATACTCTCGAGCAATCCTTCTTCTATTCTTGTTGTTCAGTACGCTCTCCACCGCTCAGGGAGGAGCGCAATCCTTTCTGACGCATGGTCCGGCGGCAACGATCCACGATCGAGGCTTCCTCCTTTTTGAGTCCATGCAAAGCTGCTGGGAATGGTATTTTGTTCCCCTTTCTTGGGAGCCGGTCCCGGGCAGCGTTTCCGTCGCAGTGGAGCTCGCACACCTGCAAGCGTCCCGATTTCAGCCCATCGGGTACGTCAGCATGAAATTTAAGCCTGAGAGCTTTGATGAGAGCCGGATTCAATCGTTCGCTCGTGCCGAGCTAGATCGTCGAAAATCTCAAGAGCTGAACGATTTTTCAGCAGGCCGGCTCCCTGCCGATTCTTTGTTCTATCAGGACTCCGCCCGGTGCCCCGGATCCGGCTTCCTTCAGGTCAAAATGTTGCCGCTTCAGATCTCTTCCGAAAAAGACACGATCATCTTATCTGATCACTCCACCCTTTCAATCATACGCCGAGTGCCGATCCTTCAAGGCACCCTCTTGCCCGAACTCGTGTCGGCTCTTGAGGGCTCCTCCGTCAGCTGGCCAAACTTCCTCCGCGGCAGGCTGAGCTTTCAGACCCATCGAGAACTCGGCCGAGCCTGGATCTCGGCGTCCGCCGAGGCGATTGCACGCTTCAGGAATCAAAATTTTCCACGGTCCTGCCGCGTTCAAGTGACGACAGAGTGCCATCCGAAAAAATTCCTCTTTTGGAAGGTCGGAGAAGAATGCACCCAGAGACGAGAGGAATTTGATTGCGTCGCCGCTCACACGATCACTCACCTTGAGTCAGCCTGGGCCTCGCTGTCGGAAGAGCTCCACCTTCAGGTCGAAGACCCGCAGGTCTTCGACTCAGCTACCGCCAAAGCCCGGGTACTGAGCGAATTCATGCAAGTGGGTTTTGATTCCAAAGTGGAAACACTCCTCGACGGCGTTACCCGGGTGACTATCGGCGAAACGACTCACGCTGCGTCGGAGCACCGCTCGGTCGCCTATCGTCAGTTCGGACTCGCTGAGTTCAATCTCTTCGCGGAGCTCGACTTTCACCTTCAGCTGGATGAACACTCGCTCAGTCCCCTCCGACGACTCTACGAGAGCCCTTTCTACCAGTGCTGGTCCCGACTCCCTCGGGATTCCGAGAGTGCTTCCACGCGTACCGGAACGTTCACTTCCCGTGCTCTTTGCCCCATGTATGACCTTTTCTCTGAGGAAATCGGACTATGAAAATGCTATTTCAGATTCTTGTTCTCGGTCTTCTATCCACAGGCGCTCGCGCTGACTCGGTCGCTAGCATCTATGACGGCTCGACATTCCAGCTGCGAGGTTTTCAGCTCCTCCAAAGCCACGACAATGCCAGTCAGTACTACTATGTCCCCAGTATCATCACTCCTGTCCGAACCTCTCGAGTGGAGCGGGACGAATTTGAAAATAGCAGGATCATCGATACCTCGCCGTTTGCTCACGCCATTGAAGAAAGGGCCGACGGTGGAAAAGAATCCGTTTATCGTTTCGAAGCGCAGTTTCCGAAGCCCGGTCGGATCGCTCTCCTTCAGGCGGAACAGGCGCTCGAAAACAGGCACCCTGGGGCAAGCATCATCGGTCCTGCACCGGTCTGCGGGCTGAAGCTCGCTGTCCCCAGCATCAGTACCTCCTCAGGCGCATCGAACGCTCAGGAGGAGCGAGGTCTTCGAGTCGTTTTCGGCATCGCAACCACTCTGGACGGAGACGAGTGCCGCTCCTCCATCGCGCTCGATCGATTTCCCGTGGAAATCCGGGCCCCCCTCACCCTAGAGCCGTCCCTGGCCCGCGCTCTCACCGGTGGAACCGGCCTTCCGCTGAACACCCTCGAGCTTCGAATTCCGATGAAGTACTCAGACCACTTCACGGGGAGAATTCAGGTTCGAAGAACTCTCCGGGCGCTCAAGGAGCTTGAGAATATCTCTGGAAGTCTATTTTTTGTCTCGACTCAGGTGCAGGAAGAACTGAAGAGAATCGTTGATCGCTTGACCGTCACCGGAAGCATCCATCTCGATATCCAGAGTAACCAGCCAGAAACCCGAACCTACTTTCGGAATATGGTCATGGAATACCTCCGTGAAACCTTTCTCAAATTTGCGGCCCATCCCTTGACCCAGGCTGGCAACGCAGCTTCCATGGAGGCTGCGTGTAACCCCGCGTCTTCTACCGGTCCTGGCCCTTCGTCAGTGCCAAACGTTCTTCCTCCTCAGGTCAAATCCCCCACAGATATTACGCCACCCATATCAGGGGTCGCCAGCCTCGTTCCCGGCCAAGAACCCAAGATACCGGCTTGCGTGCGCGTCTCTCTGCTCATGAGCGAGACCGAGGTGGACGACTCACGTGAATTCAATCTCGATTATTCAGAAATGAACTATAGCACCCTGCGAGTCCCGCTCCTCTTTCAGGCCAGCGGGTTACCGGTGGATCGGCTCGATCCAATCGTCCGACGGATGCTCCGATGAGGCACCTTTTTCCTCGGCTCTTTTCGAGTGCAATTGCCGTCGCGTTTTTTCAACCAATGAGCGCCGTCGCGAC
>CAYIHX010000040.1:0-32157 GCA_964363305.1 uncultured Bacteriovoracaceae bacterium
GACCGTTGAGTCTGCCAAGATCATCATCGACCGCGATAGCGGTCGCAGCAAGGGCTTCGGCTTCGTCGAAATGTCGACGGATGCAGAAGCTGCAGATGTGATCAACAAGTTCAATGGCGCCGATTACGAAGGTCGTCCGATGACGGTCAACGAAGCGAAGCCAATGGCTCCACGTGAAAATCGCGGCGGCGGCTTCGGCGGCGGCGGTGGTGGCGGCGGACGTCGTTACTAAGTTTTTTCGTTTTAAAGAGGCGTCGGCAAATGGCCGGCGCCTCTTTTTTTTTGTGCGCCGGCTTCCAATGGGTATATTTAGAACGCATGGCTGATTGCTGTGACGTGAATGGCGAACCGGGGCCTTCTTTATTTAAAGACCCGGTGTGTGAGATGAATGTCGACCCGAGTGATTCGGAGTCGCTAGTCTACCAGGGCGTGACTTATTATTTTTGCTCGGGGAGCTGTCTGAAGGAGTTTCGCGAGCATCCAGAGAAACATCTCGATGAAGGCGCGCGCGTGAAGCGAGTGACAGCGCGGGTTCCCGATGCGATCTACGTCTGTCCGATGCATTCCGAGGTGAGGCAGGTGGGGCCGGGGAACTGCCCGATCTGCGGTATGGCGCTCGAACCTGAGAAGGTCACTCTGGAGGAGGCGCCGAATCTCGAGTGGATCGATATGAGTCGCCGCTTCAAGGCGAGTCTCGTCTTCACCGTTCCGCTCTTCGTGCTGGCGATGGTGGGTATGACCCCCTGGGTACAGCTGGTCTTGGCGACGCCGGTTGTTTTCTGGTGTGGGTGGCCGCTTCTCGTGCGCGGATTCGATTCGATTCGCACTCGGAACTTGAATATGTTCACGTTGATTGCCATCGGCGTGCTGGCCGCTTTCGGGTACAGTTTGGTGGCGCTCGTGGCGCCCCAGTGGGTGCCTGCGGCGGTTCATGCTCATGGTGGCGTTCCTCTTTATTTTGAGTCGGCCGCGGTGATTACGAGTTTGGTTCTTCTGGGGCAGCTGCTTGAGCTTCGGGCTCGGGCTCAGACCGGGGGCGCCATTCGAGCCCTCTTGGGGCTGGCTCCACGGACGGCGCGTCGGGTGTCTGCAGAGGGTTTGGAGGAGGAGGTTCCGCTCGATGACGTGCGAGTGGGCGATATATTGCGGGTTCGTCCGGGTGAGAAGATCCCGGTGGATGGCGTGGTGCTCGAAGGAACGAGTTTTGTCGATGAGTCGATGATCACCGGTGAGGCGGTGCCGGCGGAGAAAGAAGCGGGCGGGAAGGTGACCGGCGCGACGGTCAACGGAACCGGTTCGTTTCTGATGCGCGCGGAACGGGTGGGGGCGGAAACTTTGCTTGCGCAAATCGTTCAGATGGTCGCGGCTGCGCAGAGAAGCCGTGCTCCGATTCAGAGGTTGGCGGATCGGGTTTCGGGTATTTTCGTTCCGGCGGTTTTTGGCGCGGCGATGCTGACCTTTGTTGCGTGGTGGTTTTTCGGGCCCGAGCCGGCTTGGTCTTACGCGTTCGTGAACGCCATCGCGGTGCTGATCATCGCTTGTCCGTGCGCGCTCGGATTGGCGACTCCGATGTCGATCATGGTCGGGACCGGTGCGGGTGCGCGGGCTGGAATTTTGATCAAGAACGCCGAAGCGCTCGAAAACCTGGAGAAGGTCGATACGCTGGTTTTCGATAAGACCGGTACGCTGACTGAAGGCAAGCCGAGCGTGACGTCGATCGTGGCGCGCCAGGGAATCGATGAGGTGACTGCGCTGGCCTATGCGGCGAACCTGGAGCAGGGAAGTGAGCACCCCTTGGCGTCGGCTCTTCTTCGGGAGGCGCGCCGGCGGGGGGCGGCGGTCAGGGCTGTGCAGAACTTTCAATCGCATACGGGGATGGGGGTTTCCGCGCAGTTTGAAGGCAAGAGCTTGGCCATCGGAAACGCGCGGTTGCTGGAGAAGCTGAACGTGCGGGACCAGGATGCCCAGAAGCTCGCGGAAGACATGCGCAAAACCGGGCAGACGGTGATGTTTCTCGTCGTCGACGGAAAGGTCTCGGGCATTTTCGGGGTGTCGGATCGGCTGAAAGGGTCGACCCCGGAGGCGATTCGACGCCTGCGAGCGGTGGGTATTCGCCTCGTGCTGGTAACCGGGGATAGTCGAGTCACCGCCGAAGCGATCGCCCAGCAGCTCGGGATCACGGAAGTGATCGCGGATACCTTGCCTGCTCAGAAAGCGGAGATCATTCAACGACTGCAGAAGGAAGGGCGATTCGTGGCCATGGCGGGCGATGGCATCAACGATGCTCCGGCCTTGGCGCAGGCGCAGGTGGGGATCGCGATGGGCACCGGCGCGGATGTCGCGATTGAAAGCGCGGGGGTGACGCTCGTGCGGGGCGATCTTCTTTCGATCGTGCAGGCGCGAACGCTGAGTGTGGCCACCCTCCGAAATATCTGGCAAAATCTGGCCTTCGCTTTTGGCTATAACCTGCTCGGGGTTCCGCTCGCGGCTGGGCTGTTGTTCCCGTGGTTCGGGTTGCTCCTGAGCCCGATGTTCGCCAGCGCGGCGATGAGTCTGAGCTCGGTCTCGGTGATCGGGAATGCGTTGCGGCTCAGGCGGGTGCGGCTGGGTTGAGGGGGCGGGATTTGAGGTTCCGCGCTTGAAACAGCCACGCGCCGCTCTCCCAGCGGAACGAACGCAGTCCTTCTTTCTTGAGGTGGAAATCAGAGGGACCGAGGAAAAGCTTATCAACCTCGATTCCTTCGCGTTGAAGGCGTTTGTCGACAGAATGGAGGATTTCAGCCTCTCGGGCGTCGTACTTCTCGGAGAAAAGAAGTTTGAGGGCATGCGCGCGTTTGGGATGTTTTCGGTCGGTGATAATGAAATGGACCCGGTTGCCTTTGGTGTTTCTGAAAAAACTGAGCTCAATGCCCGTTTCCATGCGGTAGGCTCGTTGCGCGAGCTGTTCGTGGAGAAACCAGGTTTCGATTTGTCGTTCAAAGGGGGCTCCCAAAAATCGAGCCAATGCAACGTCACAGAGATAGTAGTTCGGCTTTCCCGTGGAAATCGGGTGGGGATCGATTCGATGAAGGACGAAGAGCTGCTCCAGGAACCCGAAGAGGCGCTTGATTCTTCTGCCCTCCTTCCTCAACTTTGCGGCGACTGATGCCACGGTGGGGTCATCGACCGTGGCCAGGACGGCGAGAGCCCGCATGGCTTCCTCTCCCGTGAATCGCGCGGCTTTGAATTGGGCAAGGTCGCGAAACGCGGTGGTCTGTAGCCAATCATCGAAAAGCTCCATCCGCGCGGGCCCCTCGCGGACCGCAAAAATCGCGGGGAGGCCACCGCGTTCAAGGTGGCGCAACCATTGAGCACGAGAAATCCGGGGCGTCGAATTGAGAGAGAACGGGTGAGTCGCTGGGTTCAGGTCGAGGCCCAACGCTTCGGCTGCGGTGAGGGTGAAGAGACGCTGTCGGCTGATTCGCCCGGACGGGGATTTTCATCAACTCGTACTTTGATGGCGTCGAAGAGGGCAGGGGCCTTTTGCGCTTCGTTGACGATTTGCAGTGGTGCCGTTTCGTTTTGCGAAAGAAAGCTTTCCGGGTTGCTGCTAGCGAACTCCTGATCAGCGAGGCGGTCGAGGGTTCGATAGTTCGCTCCTTTGATCCAACGGGTGACCCATTCACGCGTTAACGTACTTTTTCCGCATTGACGCGGTCCCTGGAGAGTGACTACCCGGGCGAACTTCAGCCGCTTCCTGAGATGCGATTCGACGTGTCGATGACGGAGATGGTTCCTCGTTTAGCGGGATTGCAGGATCCCACGAACCCAGTTTTCTAGTTCAAGCGTTGCTTTTCGTGGTAGCCAGGGGGGCATGAGCGACGAGAGCCAGAAGCAGCCGAATAATCCGCTGCACGGAATTACCTTAGAGACGATGCTGACCAAGCTCGTCGAGGTCTACGGCTGGGAGGATCTTTCTCGCTTCATCCCGATTCGTTGCTTCACTCATGATCCCAGCATCAAATCGAGTCTGACTTTTCTGAGGCGCATGCCTTGGGCTCGGCAGAAGGTCGAAGATCTTTTTCGGGAGACGCTCTAGGCGCTATGAAGAAATCGACGAGTTCTCGATTGCGCGGCCCTTGCTGCGCGCAGGGTCTGGAGTTTGCGCGAGATTTGCACTGCGACGGCGAAGAGGTGGTTTCCGGTGGCTTGCTTTGCACGGAGTGCGGAAAGGAGTTTCCCATTCTGCGCGGAGTGGCGCTGCTGGTGCCGGACGTCGAGGGGTATCTGGTCGAGCATGTGAAGGGGGTTTCTCGAACGGTGCCGGACGCGGAAATTCCGAAACGCTACCGCGGGTCGTTTAAGCAGGCCCGCGCCGAGCTGGGGACGGAACACATCGAGGAGGATCTCGAGGCCGAGCGCGTGAACGCGCTCTATCTGGCCACTCACTATTTGCGTGCCGAGGGCGGAGATTGGTGGCGAGCCGAAGGGAGTGCGAAGGGTTCACTCGTCGATGACATGGTTCGCGCTCATTGGGATCGCGGCCCTTTTTCGGAAATTGCTCAGTGGTCGAAGGAAATCGCGGGAGACGTGGTGGAGCTGGGCTGCGGGGTGGGCGGGTTGCTTTCCGTGCTTGAACAGGGCGCGAAAAGTTACTTGGGGGTCGATAGCTCGTTTGCAAGCATTGTGTGGGCGCGCCGTCTCGCTCTGGGGATTGGCGGGGACCGCTCGTTTCAGATTCCGGGAGACTTGCTCGCGGGAGTGACGTCACGGGAAGTATCGCTTCCTTCGCTTCCAGTGCGAACCCGAAACGCTGATTTTGTCGTCGGTGATGTGACGGCTCCGCCGTTGGCGCGCGGAGAGTGGGACGCAACTCTGGCCCTCAATCTCATGGACATGCTCGATGATCCCGCCGCTTTGCCCGCGCTTCAGAATGACCTTCTCCGCGCCGGAGGTGTCGCGGTGCAGAGCTGCCCCTACATCTGGCATGCCGCGGTGGCGGCAGGGCTTCGATCGGTGGTTCCCGCAGGGGTTCGAGATTCTGCCGCAGCCGTACGCTGGTTGTACGAGCGCGCCGGGTTCTCGATTGAACGCGAGGCGGATCAGGTGCCTTGGTTGTTCTTCAAACATGCGCGCCAGCTCGAAATCTATCTCACTCATCTATTCCTAGCGAGGAAGTATTGACATGGCCGGAACACTTCTTCAGCTCCAGAACGGAACCAAGTCTTTTGGCTCGAAGCTTCTCTTCGACGAGGCTTCCTTTGCCGTGAACGAGGGCAGCCATGTGGGCGTGATCGGGCCGAACGGCGCGGGCAAAACCACGTTGTTCAAGGTTCTGATCGGTGAAGAGATGCTCGACCAGGGCGTGATCGTTCGTTCGAGAAGCCTCCGTCTGGGTTATCTTTCGCAGCACGATCATTGGGAGCCGGGCGAGACGATCGACGGCTACCTCGAGCGCACGGTGACGATGCCGATTTGGGAAGTGAAGCAGCTCGGAAACGGCCTCGGCTTGAACGACGAAATCTATTCCCGTGAGATCTCCTCTCTGTCGGGCGGCTACCGCATGCGGGCGAAACTGCTGGCCTTGATCGGCCAGGAGCCGAACCTGATGCTGCTCGACGAGCCAACGAATTATCTTGATCTCGAGACGCTCATGGTACTGGAGAATTTTCTCCAAGGGTACGATGGCGCCTTCTTGCTGATCTCTCACGATCGCGAATTTCTTCGGCGGACAACCTCCCACATTCTCGAGGTCGAAGCGGGGCAGATCACGCAATTTCCGGGCTCCATTGACGATTACTTCGAGCAGAAGGCCCTGTTGCGGCAGCAGCTTGAGTCGCGGGCTCTCTCGGTCGCGCAGAAGCGCAAGGAGATTTTGGATTTCGTGGCCCGTTTCGGGGCGAAGGCGACGAAAGCGTCGCAAGCGCAGTCTCGCCTGAAGAGTTTGGCGAAGATGGAGTCGATCGAAGTGAAGCCGCTTCCGGTCGGCGCCAAGATTCCGATTCTACCGCCGGCGCGCGTGGGGAAGCTCGTGATCGAGCTGAAAAATGCGGAGTTGGGTTATCCGGAAAAAACGGTTCTCAAGCATGCGAGCTTGCAGATCCTGGGTGGCGATCATGTCGCCGTCGTGGGGTTGAATGGCGCGGGAAAATCGACTCTGTTGAAGACGCTTGCCGGAGAGCTGCAGCCCAAGGGCGGAAGTTTCGTGACGGGTTATGAGGTTTCCATCGGGTATTACGCGCAGCACGTGGCGGAGCGGTTGAACCCCGCGCACTCCGTCGTGCAGGCCATGGCGGTTCGCGCGCATCCGTCAGTTACGCGGCAGGATGTGCTGAATCTGGCGGGAGCGCTGCTTTTCCCAGGCGATGATGCTCACAAAAAGGTTTCGGTGCTCTCCGGGGGCGAGAAAGCGCGCGTCGCCCTGGGTTTGATTCTGCTCGAGCGAGCGACTTGCCTCGTGCTCGACGAGCCGACGAATCATCTCGACTTCCAGACGGTCGAGGCGCTGACGCAGGCGCTCAAGGAATACCCTGGGACCGTGATCGTCGTCAGTCACGATCGAGGATTTGTCGGCCGCATCGGAACGAAAATTCTCGAGGTAGGTCACGGCGAGCTACGGGTGTATCCCGGCACCTACGATGATTATGTGTGGCGACTGAGCCGTCAGATGCTGGCGGGCGAGGATCCCGCCGCAGCTAGAAAGCCGCTGCCGCCGGAAAAAGCGCCGGAGCCTCCGCGAGGGGTGGCTCCGAACAACGCCGAGTATCGTGAACGGAAAAAGACACTCGATCGGGAGCTACGCCAGGTCGAGCGCCAGGTGAGCGAGTTCGAAGCCAAGGTGACCGAGCAGGTTCGCAAGGTGGCCGAGATTTCGGCGCGGCTGGAGAAGGAGAACTCCCTGGGTCTGATTCAGGAGTACAATTTAGCCCAGACGTTGCTGCATGAGTTCGAGGAAAAATGGATGGAAGCGGCCGAGCGGAAACTGGACGTGGAGAAGGCGCTGGTGCAGCTCGCGGGCGGTTGAGGGATCTCTGGACCGAGTGGTACGCGTCGGGTTATCCTTCGGGATATGAACGAGAGCGATGTTTTTTCTCAAGTTCGAAGCGCCCTCGAGCCCGAAGTATTTGCGGCTTGGGTGTTTGGCTCGGCAGCGAGAGGCACGCTTAACGCAGAGAGTGATGTGGATGTCGCGGTCTGGGTGGGCTTGACGGAGCAGAGTCGCCTGAACTCGCCCGGTTTCGATTGGCTGGTTCGCCAAAAGACCCAACTTGAGAAAGCGCTTGGACGCGAAGTCGACTTGATCATCATGAATGATGCCGACCCTTTCATTCAGATGCAGGTTCTGGGCAACGGGAATCAGGTGCTGGATCGAAATCCGGCGGAAACTCATGTATTTCAGGCGCAGATTTACAGTCGCTATCCTGATGTTAAACGCTCGCGGGCTCCAATAGAGCGAGCTTTAGGAGGGGTGATTCAACGTGTTAGAAAATGATGCTCTACTATATAAGATTTCAATCATTCGGCGTTGCCTCCAGACCATTGGGCAACTGACTGCTGGCGATCCTGGGGTGGTGACTCGAGATTGGGAGAAGTGTGATCTGGTCGTGCTTCAGCTTCAGCGAGGTACGCAAGCTGCGATCGACATGGCGAATCTCGTGATTTCCAAGCGTGGCCTGCGCTTGCCGCTGCGCTATCGTGATTCATTTTCAATTCTCGCGGAAAACAAAGTGATCTCAGCTGAATTGGGCGAGGCCCTTGGCAGGATGGCGGGCTTTCGGAATATCGCCGTGCACGACTATCAAGCCATCAATCCGGCGATCGTCGAGTCGATTCTTCGGGCGCACCTGGGGGAACTTGAGCAGTTCTGCGATGAGATTCACAAAATTGAGGGCTTGGCCTGAGGCTTGGGATAGAAAACCGCCCCAGGAAGGAATTCCCGGGGCGAACGAGTTTTGGAGAGTGGTGCGGTTTTTACCGGCTTGAGCCGAGTCCAAGGGCCAGGAGTTCCTTGATCTTGTCCCGTACTTGACGGTCCGCAGTCAGCTCTTGGACTCGCAGGAGCTTGGCTTGGATGAATCTTCCCATCTCCCGACCTCTCTCCAAGAGTGTGTGGACCGGAAGGCTCTGAACCAGCCGGAGGAGTTGCTGTTCCTCGGCATCGGTGAACACCTCGATTCGACCGACCATCGTGCGAATCAGCTCGTCGGGTCGTGGGGTGATCTGCATGGGGAGCAGGGTCTCGGTTTCCTCAGGCGAAAGAATATAGAGGACCCTCATGCCTGGCGTACGGAAGTAACTCTTTTTCCAGGTGTTGGTCATGGCCCGAGACTCATCGCTAGAGAGGCCCGTGGCTTCGAGCGCGTCAGTGAGGAGTGCTTCAGCCCGAGGATGAAAAACGTCGTCCGTCTCGGGAGTCACTTCACGGATTCTCCGCACCTGCTCCTCGGTGATCCGCAGGGATTGTCCCGCGAAGATCGGGCCGAGCGGTTCGATCTTTCCATGCGCGCCATTGGAGTAGATCAGAAAGGCGGCAGGAACAAGATGCTCGCCCCGGTTCTCGATGCGCAGCTCCTGCTCCTTTGAGGTCACTCGCACCACCGTGTCGAAACGTCCGAGGCCCCGGTAGAAGATGAATTTTTCCGCCTCATTCCGTTGGTTGCGAATCACATTCGATCGCACGTCCCGGGCTGGGGAATAGATGTTGGAAACCTCAACGAAGGGGATCGGCACGGGGGTTTTAAGCACGGTGATATCAAACGTCATCGTTCCATTTTTCAATCCTGTCGCCTTTCCGACCGAGGGGGAGAAGCTCGTCGGCGCGGGGAAGTACTGACCGAATACTCCGCCTGGAAAATCGACTCTGATTTGAGCCGAAATTTCTCGATCTGAATAGAAGTAGAGAACCGGGGTTTCCATTTTTTGGGTGACCGCGAACTCTGTTCCGGGTTGAGGCTGAAACTCGAATCCTTTCGTGGGCTGAGGCCGGGGAACCGCGCTCTGCTCGGGGCAGACGCAGCGGGGGTTGCTCCAGGCATCTCGCAGTTGGCAAGGCGGCGCGCAGGCTGGAAAGTGAGTGTCGTTCGATTCAGCCCGGGAATGAACAAAGGGTGGCAGCGGGTCGTCTTCGATCTCGAGTCCCTCCACGACCTGACCGTCCGAGCCTTGCAGGGACGTGAAAGTGCCCCACTCGTGGGCTTTGAAATCTGCCTGCGCCAGGGTGGCCATGAGTAACAGGGCGGGAACTAGTTTTCTTGGGTTCATTTTGAACGCCTCCTTGTCTCTATTGAGTAAGCATTGAGATTGATAAAAACGAGTAAATGAAGGTACATGATTGTAAACTTATGGACCTCAATCGTCTCAAGCATTTCACGACCATTGCCCGCACCGGAAGTGTCCGAAAAGCGGCGGAACTCCTCCGGCTGTCGCCGCCCGCCCTCTCGAAGTCGACGCGACTATTGGAGGAGGAGCTGGGTGTGAAGCTGGTGAACCGCGCGGGCCGAAATATCGTTCTCACGGACGCGGGACGAGTGCTGGCCGAGCGCGCCCAGGTGCTTCTGCATTCGGCTGATGAGTTACGAGCCGAGATGGAGACCGGTGCTTTGCGTGAGCGAGTCGTTCGCATCGCGACCTTTGAGGTATTCTCCACTCATTTTTTGAAATTTCTTGCTGGCCCGTTCTGGGACGTCACGCCGTTTTCGTTGTATGAAGTCATACCGGGTGAATTAGAGAGAGCGCTGGTCGAAAGGAAAGCCGACTACGGGATCACGTACCAGCCCGTGCCTCATCCCGAGCTGGAACATGTATTGCTGACTTCCCTGGAGATGGGTGTCTTCGTGCGCGCGGATGCGTTTCTTGGCCTGAGACAGTCAGACCTCCCCTTTGTCACTCCGAGCGCTCCGATTCACGGCAGCCCGAACCGGGTGCGGGGTTTGGATGGCTGGCCAGACGACGCTTATCCTCGGAAAATTCGTTACCAGGTCACTTTGATGGAAAGCGCGCTCGAGCTCTGTCGTCAGGGCAAAGCCGCCGGCTATTTTCCAACCTTCATTATTGCGGAGCATAATCGAAAACATCGCGCCATGTATCGTTTGGCGAGACGTCCTTCGGTGTATCCGGGGCGCGTTTGTAAAACCGATCTGTATCTGGCGCGCAGAAAGGCCTCCGTTGAAGATCGAGCGTTTCGGGAGCTTGCGAAGTCTCTCCGGAGACTCCGGGGTCTTTGAAATAGGTGGGTTTCATTTTTGGCTGGGAAAACGATGATGAATCCGATTATCTTTAGGTTCATACAAGGAGAATCTTCGTCTATGAAAACTGCAATTATTGTCGTGCGTACACTTCTCGGTCTTGTTTATTTTGTTTTCGGTTTGAACGGGTTCCTCCAGTTCATGCCCATGCCGCCCATGCCGGAGGGAGCCGGTGCGTTTTTGGGAGGGCTCATGAGCGCAAGCTACTTCTTCCCCGTGCTGAAGCTGACCGAGACGTTGGGTGGGCTCGTCCTTCTGACCGGCCGGTTTACGCCGATCGCTTTGATTGTTTTGGCTCCAGTCACCGTGCAGATTTTCTTGTTTCACCTCTTCCTGACTCCGATGAGCCAGGTCGCGATGCCCCTCATCATGGTGTTGTTGCATGCATTCTTGGGCTGGGCGTATTTCCCGGCCTTTGCTGGACTCTTTAAGGCCAATTCAAAAGTCCGCGCTTAATACTGAGCCTGGCACCGATTAGTATCGGTGCCAGGCACCGCAAAATTATGAAAATATTTATCTCGTTTGCGCTGTTGATGGGCTCCCTCTCTGTTTCTGTGAATGGAGCCTGGGCCGCTAAACCCAAGTATGGTCCGGAGGGACGGCCGATTGCGGTTCCGCTCTCCGCAGACTCCTCCTATTTTAGAAAAGCCGCCGCCCCTGATTTTTGGCGGCTGATACCGTTCTATCAGGCGCAGTTCAACGGCGCGGCCTGTTCAGTGGCGAGCGTGGTGAATCTGCTGAACGCCATTCGGGGAAGTCAGGGCTTGACCAGCGATGACGGCTTGGTGACTCAAGAGGGAATTCTCAAGAAGGTCGATGCCGAATATTGGGCCGAACGGATGTCGAAGCTGGGTTGGATGGGGAAGCACGGGTTGACCTTGCCGCTTCTGGGAAAGGTCGTGGAAGCGGCTCTCCGGCAGTATGGGCTGACTCAGTATGAGGTCAAAGTCGTGCATGTGGATTCCGCTGATCCGGCGCAACTCAAAAGTTTGAGAGCAGCTCTTCGCGCGAACGAAAAATCAGCGGATGATTTCATCATCGCTAATTTTCTCCAGTCGGGCTTTACGGCTGATTCAGATGCCGGTCATATTTCTCCGGTGGGCGCGTATGACGCTGCGAACGATCGAGTGTTGATTCTCGATACCGACCGGGAGTGGTATGAGCCCTACTGGGGATCGGTCGAGGCTTTTGCAAAAGGCATGGCTACTCTTGATAGCGAGTCGAAGGCCCCTCGCGGGTATGTGTGGGTGAAGAAGAAGGGTTGAGTTGTATTCAGTGTTGACCGGTCATGAGGCCGGACAGCAGATGGGCGGAGTCGAGGGTCCATTTGCCTTCGCCGACTCGCTTCGTCTTCGCGGTTTGGCAGACGAGGAAGGTTGGAATCCCGAATCGGTCGGCATAATAGTGCAGCGACGCAGGCCAGGCTTGCTCACTGAGCTTTGCTTCAAAAAGCGCGATGGGCTTAAGGTCTTTCACGATGACGAAATCGATCTCTCGACGATCCTGGTCTCGCAGGTAGCAAAGTTCGTGGCGGCCATGTCCCAGGTCGGAGAGCCACGAGCAATAGGCGCCGAGCTGAACCGCGAGGTAGTTTTCAAATCGGGACGCCGCATCCTCGCAAAACGCCCACTGGTAAAAGTAGTACTTTTGTTCTTTTTTAACTGCTCGCGCTACCGATCGGTGGTGGGGCTTGAGCGAAAAACTGAAATAGAGGGTATTGAGGAGCTTCAGCCATGAATTCACGGCGACGGGGCTGACGTCTAGATCTTCACAGAGACTCTTCACCGAGAGAGGAGACATGATTCGAGTGGGAAGCAGGCGTGCCAGAAGCTCGAGTTTATCCAAGAGTTCGACTGCCGAAAAGTCGCGAACGTCTTCTCTGACCAGTCGATCGATGTAGAGGTCACACCATTTACGGAGTCGTTGATCGCTTCCCGCGATGAGAGGAGCGGGGAATCCGCCGAGGCGAACGAGATCAAGATCGGGCGAGGCTCGGCTCTGGGGCGTCCAATTTCTCCAGTCGCGGGGTGAGAAGTGAGTTAAGGAGAAGTTCTTTTCAATGCCCGTGACCTCGTCATAGGTGATCGGCCAGAGGTGATAGGAGTCGTAACGCCCCTGGAGGCTATCTCCTCCCTTTTGGTAGGTATCGAGTCTTCCTGATCCGGTGACCAGAAAAGACTCCTTGCGCTCAGGAGAGTCATAATAGCCTTTCAAAAGCTTTTTCCAGTCCCGGCGTTTGTGAACTTCGTCGAACACATGCCATTTTTTCTCTGAGCGAAAGAAATAGGGATCCTTTAGGAATGATTTTCTGACTTCTGGGGTGTCCCAGTTAAAATAAGAGTCACAAAGCTGCCGCACGAGATGAGTTTTTCCCGCCTGACGTGGGCCAGAGAGAAAAATCATGGGCGTATCCTCTGCCGTGGGCGCCATGAGTTCTTTGAGCCTAATGGTTAGGATTCGATCTAGAATGACCACCGTGAAAGTAATGTTAACATCATTTTTACGCGCGTCAAAGTAATATCAACATCATTTTTACGCGCTCGGGCCGAGGAAATTGAATACCGTCGGATTGCCGAATGCCACTTGGCACGCGTCGTAGAGACCCTGGTGCTGAGGGTTCTTTTTTATCAAATCCTCAGAGAGAAAGAGGGAAGTGGGCGTCCCGGAGGCGTCCTTCCATTCGAGGGCGAACTGCTCTCCGACGCCTGAACTGTAAAGGCGGGTGACTTGGATTGTTTTTCCTTCCCAACGAATCGTCCTCTTCATGGGCTCGAGTGTACATGATAAGTCAAGGGTATGAAAAGCGCTCTCTCCGTGTCGGTCATGGGTCATACCGCGAACGGATTGCCGATTCCGGCTTATCGTTGGGAAGGTGGTGGCCCAGAGGTATTGGTTCTCGGGGGCGTGCACGGGGATGAGGGGGAGGGCGTCGTGTGCGCGCATGGGCTGCTCGATCATTTTCTTCTCCAGGGGATGAGCATTAAGGTTAATCTGACGCTCGTGCCGGCTTTCAATCTAGATGGGGTCGTGGCCAAGAGTCGATTGAACGGAAATCAAGTCGATCTCAATCGAAATCTGCCGACGCGGGATTGGAGCCCGCAGGCCTTCAACGAACGTTATCCGCCTGGCGCGCATGCGAACAGCGAGCCGGAGAACCAGGCGCTCACCCGATGGCTCGAGCAGGTGGTGCCCAGGTTCATCATTAGTCTTCATTCTTGGAAGCCGATGCTCAACGTCAACGGAAAGTGTCACGCCGAGGCCGATGCGATGCGGGCTTTGACCGGCTACGAGATCGTCGAGACGATCGGCTATCCCACGCCCGGATCACTCGGCACCTATGCCGGAATCGAGCGGGACATGCCCACGTTGACTTATGAGATCGAGCGCGGACAGTCTCCGCGAGACGTCTTGAAAATACATGTGCCGTCTTGTTTGGCGGCGCTGAAAGTGGCCGAAGGGAGATCAGTATGAGCGATTTCAGAGAGATCATTGAGGCCGCATTCGAGGGGAAGCTGAAGCACGACGAGTCGGCCGTGATTCGAGCCGTCGCGCAAACGATGGGCGCCCTCGATCAGGGCAAACTCCGCGTATGTGTTCGGGACGGAGATGCCTGGCGCACTCAGGAGTGGCTGAAAAAAGCGATCCTTCTTTATTTTCGCCAGCAGAAGTCGGTTGCGAGCGAGGCCGGTGATCTAAAGTTCTTTGACAAAATTCCGGTGAAGCAGTGGGACGGCACCGAAGGCGTACGTGTGGTGCCGCCTGCGGTGGTACGGCAGGGGGCCTTTATCGAGTCCGGTGCGATTCTCATGCCGAGTTACGTGAATATCGGCGCTTACGTGGGGGCCGGCACGATGGTCGATACTTGGGCGACGGTCGGTTCTTGCGCGCAGATCGGGAAGAATGTTCATCTTTCAGGGGGCGTTGGAATCGGTGGGGTCCTGGAGCCGGTGCAGGCGTCGCCCGTGATCATCGAGGACCATGCGTTCATCGGGAGCCGCTGCATTGTAGTCGAGGGAGTCCTTGTGGAGGAGGGCGCAGTGCTCGGCGCTGGAGTAGTGCTGACCGCGAGCACGAAGATCTTCGACGTCACCGGTGTGGCCGTGCGCGAGCTCAAGGGGCGAGTACCCAGGAACTCAGTCGTGATTCCCGGCACCACGAATAAGATCTTTCCCTCTGGCTCTTTCGGTGTGCCTTGCGCGTTGATCATCGGAACGCGAAGCGCACAAACGGACAAGAAAACTTCTCTTACCGCGGCGCTTCGGGATTACGACGTTTCCGTTTAAACGAGGTGCCCGGGTGCAGTGGGCAGACGCCGAAGAGGTCAAAGACCTGATGCCAGGGTGAGGTCCAGCGGCTGGTCAGGACGATGGGGTTCCCGGTCGTCGGGTTCAGGAGTTCGAGCTGGTAGGCTTTTAGCAGCAGGCCGGGGATGCCGGTGGCCTTCGCGAAGGCGCGGTTCTGCTTGGAGTCGCCGTGAATCGCGTCGCCGATGAGAGGATGTGAAATTCCGGTCAGATGTCGGCGGATCTGATGATAGCGTCCGGTCTTGGGCTCGCATCGCGCCAACGTGAATCGTGAGGTGGCAAAATCCGGACGAGAGGCGAAGGGCAGTTCTACATGCGAGAGGGGTGTCACTAAGGTCTCCGATGCCTTGCCCTCATCGAGTTCGCGATCGAGAAGCGTGGCCTCTTCGATCCAGCCGCGGACGACCGTGTAATACGTTTTCCGAGCGGTACGGTTTTGAAATTGGCCGGCGAGACTGCCCGCCGCTTCCGAGTTCAAAGCGAAGACGAGGACCCCCGAGGTGGGGCGGTCGAGCCGGTGGACGGGAAATACCATTTGGCCGAGCTGCTCGCGGACGAGCGCCATGGCGTTTTCCTCATGTCGAATACGATGAGGAGAGTCGACCGGCGGGTGCACGTGGATGCCGGCCGGCTTATCGACGGCAAGCCAGTTTTCGTCCTGGTGAAGAATACGGAGTTGCATGATTCACCGCCTCCGATGGACTTGATGCTCCTTCCCATGGCATTGAGCAAGGTGAGTTTTTTCCGGAGTGGTTGCCTGCTTCCACCAGTCTATCCAGCCGCCACGTAGACGACCTCGATGTTCGAGAGATACTGTTCGAGTTCGTCGATCACCGTTTCAATTTTTTGGGAGTCCTTCGTCTTGGAGGCAGCTTCAATTTCGGCTCCCAGGCTACCCATGCGGTTGAAACCATAGCCCCCGGCATTTCCCCTGAGGCGATGCCCGAGTGTCTCGAGGGTCCCAAAATCTCCGGTTTTTAGTGCCGTGCGCAACACGGGGAGTTCGATTTTCCTTTTCTCGAGAAACGGAGGGACAACCGACTTGAGTTCTTCGCTCACGGTAATGACGACTTTATTGGAACTCATGGGGATCTCCTGACGCTCTTGTCGTCGATTCGGAGGCCGTCGATGAGCAAAGAAATGATGAAGTCACCCCCTGGAGAGCTTCAAAATATATTATACTGAAGCATAGATGACATATCCCTCTCTGTTGCTCCTCATTGGTTTTTTGGTGACCGCCCCCTTGGCGATGGCGGATACGCAGGCGTTCGAGTCGTATCTCCGGACGGTTCTTGCGCAGCGAACGGCGGCCTGTTGTCCAGGAGGAGGGTGCCGGGCTCGAGGGCTCGAGTGTCGGGAAAGGGTGGCGGCGCAGGCGGGGCTCGCCGCGGAGACCGCGCTTCACCAATTCATCGCGACCGTACCGGTGCCGATGCGTCGTCAGGTTGAGCAAGAGTGCGCTCAAAAAAAGGGAATCCTGTTTTGGGCCTGCATCGCGAACTCGAAGGTTTTGACGCAGTTTCGCCAGCTTCGGATGAAGGCGCTTTTTTTCGAGGCGACGGCGCGGGGAAAGCTCTCGCAGGAAGCAACGGCTTCGTGTCGCGATGCGGTCGAGGTTTACAAAAAAACTCCCCCGGTCATTCAGGATGAGGTGGACCGGCTGATTGAAAAGAAGATTCGACTTCCCCAGTGTCGCACCCTTTGGAGAGTGCCAGAGGGCTGGGGTGCGGTCGGCGCGGACGACTTGAGGTCGGAGGAAGATCAGTTTTTACTCAGTCGAGTGATCGGAAAGGATTTTTGGGCGTTGTGCGATCGAGCCGCACGGGAGCGGCATTCTCAGAAGGAAGTACGTTCGGCGGTGGGAACCCAGGTCCCGGAGGCGGTATCTGCCCTCTGGTTGAATTATGTTCGTGCAGCGTGCAGGTCTGAAAAACAGGGAGCAAGGGATCTGGTGCTGCGGGACTGGATGGGGGCGCTTGGATCGGGCGCCGAGTTGTCTCGTCTTGAATCATGTTTAAAAAACTCAGGAGTCGGATTCGGAGACCTGAGTCAGTCCAATTCAGGGTGTTCGGCGTTGACGAGTGAGGCCTTTGCGGACGGAGCAGAAACGTTTGAATCGGTATCCGAGGCTGAGTTCGCTCCGAAAGAGCTGTGGGACTTGACTGAAGAAAAATCTGCAGCGCTGCGTGCGGGGTATTCGACACGTACGCTGGTCTTGCTGGCCTATTCCCGTTCACCGGAGTGGCTCGAGCTTCCGGCGGCGACTCGATCGCGAGTTTTGAAAAATCTGTATGGTCTTCGAAAGAGGGATGCCTCAGCTTGCGATGCTGGGGGTTGCGCCGCGGCGATCGAAAAAGAGCGGCTGGTCGCAGCTCAAGCGCGGCGTTATAGAATTTTGCGTGTTATTGACCAACTTTGCGGAGGGGAGGGGGCGAGCACTCTCTTGGGTGCTGTTCGCTTTGATCCGTCGCTTGCCCAGCGTCGTTGGGAGTCGGATCTGTCGTGCTCCGTTTTGAATGAGGCTTACTTTCCAATCGATCCGATTGCGACTCAAGCAAGGAAGGGAGAAGTTGAGTTGGCCCGAACCTTGGCCGTTGAGTGGGAGTTAGGCGGGGACGCGCGTCCCAGCTCGGTCGGTTGGGGCCTGGCGTGGCTAGCTTCTTCGGTGGTACCCATGGATGCCCGTGATCTCTTTCGGCCGGACAAGGCGAAGCAGTTGAGGCTTCTTGCACAGGTGGTGCCCGTACTCGCGCCTCATCTTGGCGAGTTGGTTGTCTGGCACTCGAAGCCCCCTGTTATTCGAGAGAAGCCTCAAAAAAAAGTTCACGCCTCGGTGTCGGTTCCCCGCCGTGCGCCCCCTCCTCGGGTTTCGCAGCCGCTGGCACCCCTGTCTCCTCCGTCTCCTTCGCCGCTCTTGATCGTTGAGGACGTGGAGGAAATGGATCAGCTTCTTCGCGCCTGGAGCGCGCGTGAAGCGAAGCATTTTGAATTCGCGAGGCGAGCTTTTGAGAAACTGGAAAAACAGCTTTCCACTTTGGAGCCGAAGGAGGTCGACTCGGATGGCTTTGCTGTATTCGAGCACGATACCCGTGCGCGGTTTGTCGCGGTTTCGCAGCCGGAGGCGCGCCTGGGTCGAGCGGCATTCTTAATTGATCAATGGTTTGAACTCGATATTTTCACGGCTGTGATCCCTGGCAAACGGGGGACCGCTGAGGGGGTTTGGGTGGTCCTGCCGCCGGGTTTGAAACACGTTCAATGGCGCGAGAGCGCCGCGCTGCCGGATCGCCTACTCGTGCTGGATTACCTTTTGTCCCATCCGGATCGTCGGACGTTGCCAGACAGTGCCGGAACAGTTGGGAAAAAATTGAGGCCGATCGCCCTCAGCGCCTCAGCGGGCTTTTTGGAAGTACCTGCGGTTCCGGTGCAAGAGGCGGCAAAAGCAATTGCGACTCAACCTGGAATTTTGGAAAAGTTCAGAAAATTAACCTGGCCTGAGTTGAAGCCAAAATTAGAGCCTTGGCTGAACCAGGCGCAGCTCGAGGGACTTGAGAAACGAATCGCCCAGCTTGCGGACCGTGTTAAGCTCCTGACTCAGCTTACGCAGTGAGTGCGGAAGGTTAGCCTGCCTTTTTCAGAGCATGATCGAGCTGGACGCTTTGATCGTTCTGGAAACCCGAGGACCCTGCTCCGAAGCGAAGATTTCGCTCGAAATCGGAGGGATTCGTCGAGGCCTCTTTGGCGGCTTCGAGCGAGATCTGTTCGCTCCGATAGAGCTCGACGAGGTGCTGTTCGAAAGTCATTCCGCCCAGCGGAGAGCCGGCCTGTTTAGAAATGAGATCGCCGATCTGGCCGGTGAGCTGTGGGTTGGCGATGCACTCCTGAATTCCGCTGTTCACTACCATGATTTCCTGGGCGGCGAGCAGCCCTTTGCCGGTTTTTTTTTGGATGAGCCGCTGACTCACCGTCGCGATTAAATTATCGGCGAGCCGCAGCCGAACCATGTGCTGCTCGCTGGGAGGGAAGACGGCGACGAGGCGCCCGATGGTTTTGATCGCGTCGGTGGTGTGGACGGTCGAGAGGACGAGATGCCCGGTTTCGGCGGCCTTGAGAGCGATGTCGATCGTCTCCGGATCGCGCATTTCGCCTACGAGGATAACGTCGGGATCTTGGCGAAGCGCTGCTCGAAGCGCCATAGCGAAGGAATCGGTATCACGACCCACTTCCCGCTGCGTGATCCGCGCGCGGATGGGAGTATGGATAAACTCAATCGGGTCTTCGATGGTTAAAATATGGACGGGGCTGTGCGCGTTGATCGTGTGGACCATTGCAGCTAGAGTTGAACTTTTTCCTGAGCCTGTGGCACCGGTCACCAGAATGAGCCCTCTTTGCATGGCGGCGATGTGCTTGAGTACCGGCGGGAGGCCGAGCTGCTCGATGGAGGGAATTTTTGAGGGGATGACCCGCAGGATCGCCCCCTTGTGCCCCTGGTGGCTGAAAATATTGAAGCGAAAGCGGCAAAGGTTCTTCACTTCGAAAGAGCCGTCGTAGTCGCGCAGAGTCGCCGCGGTTTTGGTCGCGAGAGATGGGTCTGCGATCATGGCCTTGAGAATGGTGTCGATATCAGTCTCAGTGAGGGGGGGCGCCTTGACGTTGACGAGCTCTCCCCGAATGCGAAGCGCCGGCGGGGTGGATGGGCTGAGGTGAATGTCGCTCGCGCCGTGTTGAACCGCGGCTGTCAAAAGTTGGACGAATTGCGCTTGGTCCACCGTGCACCTCGAATGCCTATCGGCGCACCTCCGCGAAACTGAAATAGTAGAGCTTAGCGCCGAAACACGGGATAGAGCCCGTAGCGCTCGTCCCACGAGGGATGGCGGCGGTAAAAAAATTCGAGACGTTTCTCGGGGCTTTTTGCGAACTCCGGATCGCTGGCGAGGAGAGCCTCGAATTCAGTCTTCAGGAAGGGTTGCTCGGCGATCAGCTTCTCCGCGACGGCCTCCGTCACATAGTTTTCCATGTATTCTTTCCGCTCGAAGGCGGAGTTGAAGAAGCCCCACGCGAGCCAGGAATCAGGAGCCTGTGGCTCCAGAAGCTGCATCACCAGGCGAGCAAGCGGCTGATCGATGGGAACCCACAGAGAACCTGCGGGTAGGGTGCGGTTTTCACTTCTCCAGCTGCCTTCAATCTTTGAGATTCGAGTCCGCCCCTCGTAGGGCTTGGCCCCGAATTCGAGTTTTTCGGATCGAAACGTGTCAACCCACACGTTTTTTTCCTCCAGCTTCAGCGGCTGGAAACGAATCCCATGGAGTCGCAGCCGGGGTGCCGCCCATTCCGCATGGGAGGCCGGGATGACGTAGCCGCCCTTTGGGGCGGTGACGAGCTGGAGTGGCCTCGTTTCGTCGTAGAAAGGCATCTTCCAGGTCTGTGGCTTCGCGGGGCTATAGGTGATCCGAAGCTGCCCCGAGATCGGGGAGGGCTTTCGTTCGTATGCGTAGCCAGGGAATTCAATTTCACGATTCCGTTGCGTATGCCCGAAGTCGAGCGGGATTTTCGCGCGCGCCGTTTTTTTTGCTTCCTCGGAAAGCGTCTGCGCGGATAATTTTTCCCAGCCGCGAGCCTGGTCGAACGCCATCGCGACGAGTCCCTCGAGCGCGTCTCGCGTGGCGTGGACTCGATCGTTATAGGGCTTGTAAGAGTGTGTTTCGATCAGGACGCCGATTTTTCTACGCAGTGCCCAGTAGGCTTGGGAAAAGCGCGGTGGGGACGGAATGGCCTCGATGCCCGAGGCTGGATTGTCGCGCTCGATAAAATCGGGGTAAAAAGGGAGCGCGAGATTTCCCTTTTTTTTGAGGAGGGCGACGAGTTGATTTTGCAGGCGTTCGCCCGCGGCGCGGAGCGGTTCGGGTTCGGCCAGCGCGCGGAGGCTGGGCGCGACGATCGCACTGATGTTGGGCTGGAAATCAGCTCCGTCGGTGGTGTGAAGGTCGATCACCAGAATGGGATTTTTCGGAATCAGATACTGCAAAAGTTGGCGCATCTCTAGGCTGTCGGCCTTCAGCCAGTCGCGATTGAGGTTGAGATTCTGGGACGTCACTCGCCAACCCATCTCCTCGGGGCCGTTCTGGTTCGGGCGATTGTTCGCGGAGAAGCGTTCATGGCCGTCGATGTTGAGCACCGGGACGAAGATGAGTCGAAGCCCTTGCAGCCAGGAAAGTTTGACGTCTGGCGATTCCCCCCGGAGGAGCTGTCGAAGGAAGAGAAATCCGGCGTCTTTCCCTTCGATTTCACCGGCGTGTATACCGCCCTGAAAATAGACGGTGGGCGTATCTTTCGCAGCCTGGGACGAGCTCACTTCGAGCGCCAGCATCGGCCGGCTTTCTGGCGTCGTTCCGAATTTCACGCATTTGACGAACTTCGGGTAAATCTTTTCGAATCGCTGGCAAAGGTCGATCGTTTCGGCGTAGCGCCCGGTTTTTTTCCAGGCGGATTTTTCCGCTACCGTCATGAGATCGTCGCCTCCTGCGAAGGCTGACGGGAGCAAGAGCGCCGAGGCCATTATGAATCTGAGAATTTTCATATGCGTCAAGATTGACACATTCCCTGCGTCATTAAAAACAGGGATGATAGAACTGAGATTCGTGTCTCAAAAAGGGGTTTTATGGGGTTTCAAAGGTCGGACGCGGGGCGTTTATTCTTATTGGGCTTCGGGATGCTTTTGGGAGCGGGCTGCTCCTCCGATCCGGCACCGACGGAGCAACTCCCCCTTGAAAATGAGCCAAAGTATACGATCGGGAATCCGGCTCGCCCGAGAGATCCGTTGGGTGGTGATCCAACAGGTCCTTCCGATCCATCGAGTCCTTCTGCTCCATCTGGTCCACCCAGTCCTTCGGCCACATTGTTGCCGCCGGGAACGTTGGTTCCACCGGGCATCGTACCGCCGTCGGGGACATTCAGGGCTTCTCCTGGCGAGGTGAGTGGCCTGGTTCTCGTGGACGGGCGCTACGTTGACCCACAGTCGGTGACCTGGACCGTGAGTTCTGCTCAGTTCCATCGCGTTGACCCGCATCGTTCATGCGCGGTGAACCTTCTGAACCAGCAGCAGTGTTGGGCGCAGGCCAGCGGGACTGGCGTGGGTGCTGCGCAGAATCCGGTCGTCGGGCGCAAGATGGTTTCAGTCGCAGTTGAAAATGATACGGAGGTCGCCAGTGGTGTGCGCGCGCCGACTTTTCAGTGCGCGATCATGAAGGTAGTCGCGAATGGATATACCGAGGTCTATTGCGCCGGTTCTCAGCCTTCCCCGGTTCTCGGTCCGGATGCTCCCCAAGGTTCGGGGGCCGTGGTGTCGATGAACAGTTGGTATCGCGTTCGGATGCCCCAGAACCGACCGGTCGTTCAACTCGTGACCGGTCGGGGCCACGCCTGTGCGCGAACTGACGAGAATCAGGTTTATTGCTGGGGTTGGAATCAATACGGCCAGCTCGGAGCGGTGCTTCCTGGGGGCGGGACTTCGACGAATCGCCCGGTGGTTGTCATGAATGGCTCAGTCCCTCAGCTTGCGTTGGATGTCGCCGCCTCAGGGCAGCTCACCTGTACGGTCCAAAGAGGCGGAACTTTCCATCCTGGGTACGACATGCCCGATGCGGACGGAGCCGTTCGCTGCTTTGGGTCGGTTCGTGCCTGGAATGGCGGGGCATATCGTTTCATAGCGGGCGAATTCGGAGTGCACGGACTAGCTGTCGTGCCGGGAACCGCCGGGTGGGCGCTGACCGGAGGCGGAAGGTCCGCGACTTGGGAGGCCCCTTCCGATGCCGGGTATGGAGCGGGACTGGTTGCCTCCGATGTGGAGATGACGGAGGACGCCGGTTGCGCGATTCGGCAGCGGGACGGTCGCGTTTTCTGCTGGCGCATTTGGGACGGAGGCCACCCGATCCAATCGAGTACCGGAGTGCTGCAAATGAACGCGAAAGAGCTGCTGCCGATCGACGGCTCGTTGACTCCGTTGGTCGCCCAATCGCTGACCGTGGCAAACGGTTTGGCCTGCGCGGTGAATCCCTCAAACCTGCTGTACTGTTGGGGGGGGCAAGGCGCGGCTTTCGGAGTGGCGGGGAGCAAGATTTCGGCTTTACTGCCTATTTCTAGGCTTTATTTCTCGAAGTACGTGCCCTACTTCGTGAATCGGCAGCCGACGCTGGCTACCGGGGTCTCGATTGTGGGTCTTTCCTCGAAGGGGATCGACGACAGTTTTGCCACGGCGTCTCCAGGGAGTTCGGCATCGGGGTTCTCCATGTGCGCCGCCACCTCGGATAGTCGGGTATTCTGCTATGGCTATGGCGCGGATGGCGTTGCGCAGCCGTCGATCACCGGCATGGCGAACGAAATCTCACTGACTCGCTCGGCGCTCTACGTGCCCGAGCCGATTTTTAGCGCGCCGAGGGTATTGCCTTCGGGGCTCTAGTTTCCTGAAGCCGGAGTCCGGTCGCGTTGTTCGGCGCGAAGGGCTTCGATACTGGCCATGAGGGTGAGTCGCTCGGACTCGTTTTCGGCGTTCTCGATTTCTTTTTTGAGAATGCTTTCGAGTTCGGAGTAGCGCCCGGTCTTGCGCGTGAGGCTGATGGCGAGCTTGACGATCTCCATGCGGGATTGTGGGTAGGAGCTGGGAACTTTAGGAAGGGTATCGAGCAGGGCGTTGAGGTAGTTCTCGGGAGATTGGTCGATTCTTTTTTGGATGGCCTCGAGCTGGTCGAGGTTTTCGGGCGCCGCTGATCCCGCTCGCGAGAGAAACTGAATGTCCGAAGGCAGAGTGGAGGTTTCGGAAAAATTGCGAGAGGAATGGAACGCCTCCTGCAAAATCTGGAACTCGAGGGAACTTGTTCGCGAAATTGTGTCGCGGCGTAGATCCTCTCGTGAGGCGTTTTTGACGGGGATTCGCGAGATCCCCTTTTTTTCTTCGAGGAAGCGGGCCATCTCCATCGTATGTAGGGCGAGGGCAGTCGGAGCGGGCGGGGGGCTGGCTTGAGCCGCGTACGCGAGCGGCAAGGGGGGGCGGGAATAAAAAATCAGGGTCGCCATTCCCACCGGCGTCGTGAACAGGCACAGCGCGAGCAGCCAAACTCGAGTTTCGGGATCGTTGTGAGAATCCATCCTTCTTCACGTCGGGAGGAAGGCGGGTTTTCTTGAGGGGGAGCGAGGTAGGGCCGCTCCCAGGTGCCGCGTCGATCACCAGTCCGAGTAAATCGCGGTGAGCCTCGGAGTGACCAGCGCAAGGTACCGCTTGTAGAGGTCTCCCCGCGTCGGATCTTTGACGGCGTGCTTGGCGAGGACTCGCAGGGTTTCGACGTAGCAGAGCGCCTGGCACAGAGTTTCCGCGTGCTCCATCAAGCGGTCGAAGCGGTTGGCTTCCTGCCAGTATTCGCGCCGAAATACGCCGCGCACCTGAGCGAGAGTGTCGGCGAGCCCTTTGTCACTGATTCCGAGCTCGGGTCGGAAGCACCTCATCACCAGCGCCGCCGCCTTTTTTCGGAATTCGTGGCGTACTGAAGTGATCGAGCGCGTGTACTCGCTGTCCTCCAGGAGGGCTCCAATCGGATGGCCCTGAACGAGAGTGGAGACGAACCGAGCGGGATTCGTCAGCATTCCCTTGACGAGGTCTTTCATCGCCATGAGCGCTTGAATTTGTGAGGTGCCCTCATAGAGCAGCGGGGCGAAGGAGTCTCGGTGGATTCGCTCCGCATCATATTCCTGAATAAATCCATAGCCGCCATGCGCCTGAATCGCCTTGATGGAAAGGGTCGTATAGGCCTCCGTACCATAGAACTTCACCAGCGGAGTACGCAGGCGCGTGATGGCCTTCGCCTTTTTATAGAGGTGCTCTTCTTCTTTCGTGAGCTCGATTGAGTGGCGCTTTTTGAGATCAAGGCGCTGAAAAATATCAAAGAACGAAACCGTGTCGACCATGAGGGCGCGGAAAGCGTCTCGTTCCGTCTCCCAGTCGCGAAAATTCCGTTTCATGAGGGGAAGTTCGGTTACGGGCTTTCCAAATGCTTTGCGATTTTCGCAATAGGTGCGAGCGACGTGAAGGGCTTGCTCAATTCCGCCCAAGCCCTGAAGGCCTACTGATATTCTGGCTTCGTTCATGAGGTGAAGCATGTGGGCGAATCCGTCGCCCTCTTTGCCGACCACTCGCGCTACGGTGTCATCGTACACGACTTCGCAGGTGGGTGAGCCATGCAAGCCCATTTTTTCCTCGATTTTCGTGATCGCGTAGTTATGGCGGTCGCCGAGCCATTCTTCGGCCAGAAAGAGGGAGAGGCCCTCGAGTCCTGCGGGCGCGCCCTTCACTCGGGCTAGTACAAATCCCAATCCTCCCCCGCCGTTGGTGATGAATCGCTTGGTGCCGTTCAGCTTGTAGGTTCCGTCGGGCTGCTTTTCCGCGCTGGTTCGAACTGCGCTGAGGTCCGATCCGCAGTCGGGCTCGGTCAGGCACATGCTTCCGGAAAGCTCTCCCGCGACAATTCGAGGGATCAGCCGATTTTGTGTCTCGGCGTCGCAGAATCGCTCAATCATGTCAGCTATTGAGGTGAAGAACCCAAGTTGAGTACTGGTAGAGAGGCAGGCGCGGGTGAGTTGGGTGAAAGCAACGAGGCCGGCGGCCACGGGCATTCCGAGTCCGCCGAATGCAGCGGGAACTGCTAGACCATGCAGACCCATCTCGGTGGCTTCGCGGTAGGTTTTTTGAAGGGGCTCGGAAATCTCGACGGTACCCTTTTCAGTGAGTCGGCCTCCACCCACTTGATCGAGTTCGCGCGCTCGAGGAAAAACAGTTTCCGCCGACCATTTGCCGGTGTTGGTCAAAACTTCCTCATAGAACGCGAGGACCTCTTCCTTGTTTTTAAATCCCTCGGGAGTGGGAAACGCCGAGTAATAGAGCGGCACGATTCGGTCCCAGTCGATGGCGTGGTGGAAGAGATATTTCCATTCTGACGAGTCGGCATAAAAATTGGCCATGGAAGCTCTTTACGCCCAAAAGGGGTCAGGCTTCAAATTTTAAGATTTGGCGCCCTTTTCCGATATGAGCGATATGAAGCTTTCTCTAGGTCGACTCGTTGTTCTCTTCTTGATTGGGTGCTCCCTGTCCTCCTGCGACCCGGCGGTTCCAGTTCCTGTTGGTGAATTGACGGCGACCCGCGTGAGCCCGGTGAGCGGCGTGGTGGGGCAGGAGTTTTCAGTCAGCCTCGAGATCGATTTCAGCAAGGACATCGATCTCTACGAATCCAGCGGAGGGGCTCTCATTACTCAAGCAACCACCGGCACCTGCGACCCCGATGCCTTGATTCATGTTCGGGAGGGATCCGTGACAGGCCTCTGTGTTGGCGCGGTGGGCGCGATGGCTTCTGGGCGCCTCGATCAGGTGAGAATTGCGCTGAACGGCCTAGTGGAGACTACCAGCTACTTTGTTTTACCGGGCTCAAAATTGAGGGGTGCGGACGGTGGAGTATTTTCGGCTGCGCAAGAAACGATCACGACTTTCATAACACGGGCGGGCGCGTGCCACGGTACGCCGACTGCTTGCGTGGGACTCAACGCGAGTTCGGCCATTTGTCGCGCTCAGACGGGTTGTAGCTATACTGCCGCAGTACCAGCGACCGCTTGCCTCACCACGAGAAGCGCCTGTACTTCGCAGACCACGGGCGCGGCTTGCTTTGCGGTGGCGGGGTGCGCGTGGGATTCGCCGTTTATCAGCTGTGGCGGGTCTCCCGCATACAGGTGCTGTAACACCCCGTTTTATTGCACGGAAACTACGAGTACGGCCTGTGACCGGAAAGCTCCGCTCTGTAGTTGGCACACCTACCTGGGAACTTGTAGCGGTTCGCCCTCCACGTGCACCACTTTCAGGAGTGCTTCGGCCTGCGTCGCTCAAGCCGGCTGTAGTTGGTGAGGGGTCAGGCTCCAATTCTTAAGCAGGTTAACAATTGGAGCCTGACCCCTCAGAACTGCTCAGTCTCGGTAGAGCCGCTGAGTGCAGAAGTCGAGGCCTGGCCGCCTGTGATCGCCTCAAGCACGGAGTCGAAGTACCCGGTTCCGACCTCGGCCTGATGGCGAGTGGCGGTGTAGCCGTTCTTCTCCGCTGCAAATTCCGCATGTTGAAGGCGAACGTAGGCCGTCATGCCTTCTTCTTTGAATTGCCGAGCCAGATCGAACGTATGGTAGTTGATGGAGTGCCAGCCCGCGAGCGTGATGAACTGGTACTTGTAGCCCATGGCTCCGAGTTCACGATTGAATTTCGCGATGGTGGGCGCGTCGAGATGCCGCTCCCAGTTGAAGCTCGGCGAGCAGTTGTAGGCCAGCATCTTGCCCGGGAATTTGGCGTGAATCGCCTCGGCGAATTCCTTCGCTTCCTTCAGATCTGGCTTTGAGGTTTCGAACCAAAGCAGATCCGCGTAAGGCGCGTAGGTCAGGCCGCGGGCGATCGTAATCGGCATGCCGCACTTCACCTGATAGTAGCCCTCGGGTGTGCGCTGGCCGGTGAGGAACTCGCGATCACGCGGATCGACGTCACTCATGAGATACGTGGCGCTATGGGCGTCCGTGCGCGCGACGAGGATCGTGGGAACACCCAGAACATCCGCCGCCAACCGCGCAGCCGTGAGCGTGCGCACGAACTGGGAGGTCGGGATCAGAACTTTGCCGCCCAGGTGGCCGCATTTTTTCTCGGCCGCCAGCTGATCTTCGAAATGCACGCCGCTGGCTCCGGCCTCGATCATCGCCTTCATGAGCTCGAACGAGTGCAGCGGACCGCCGAAGCCAGCTTCGGCATCGGCGACGATCGGCAGATAGTAGTCGACGTCGCGCCTTCCCTCCATGCCAGCGATCTGGTCGGCTCGAGTCAGGGCGTTATTGAGGCGTCGAACTACGTTGGGAACGCTGTTGGACGGGTAGAGGCTTTGATCGGGATAGGTCTGGCCCGAAAGGTTGGCGTCAGCGGCGACCTGCCAGCCACTGAGGTAAATGGATTTCATCCCAGCCTTGGCCATTTGCACGGCTTGGGCGCCGGTCAGCGTGCCGAGGGAGGTCACGTATTCTTCCGAGCGAAGGAGATTCCAAAATTTCTCAGCACCCTTGCGCGCCAGCGTCTGCTCGATCAGCACCGAGGGTCGGAGCTTGAATACATCGAGCGGCGAGTAGTCGCGGCGAGTCCCCTTCCAACGTTCGTCCGTTTTCCAGTGGTGGGCGAGGTCTTCTGCGGCTTTCGTCTGATCTTGTGCCATGTCATCTCCGTGGGTCAGAAATTTTAATTCTACAACCTCTCGTAAGCCGGCAGGGTGAGGAACTCTGCAAATTCAGGAGCGAGCACAAGCCCGTCCAAAATCCGCGCGGCATCCGCATACCGTCCGGCCCCCTCTCCGCCTAGAGCATGCAACTCCGTGTTTCGAATGCCAATATAAATTTCTTCCGACATGGCGCGATCATCGTCGAGGCGGGCGCGGTGTTTGATCCACTGCCAGAGCTGCGCCCGCGAAATTTCCGCCGTTGCGGCATCTTCCATCAGATTATGGATGGCCGCAGCACCGACTCCAGAGAGCCAGCGTTCGAGATATTGCAATGCAACATTAATATTACTTCGAACACCCGCCTCTGTGATTTTTCCGCCCGGAACCGAAGGGGACAGGAGTGTCGTCGTGTTGGCGGTCACGTCTTCCCGTTTCTGCGTCTTTTGATGGGGACCCCGGCCTAGAACGAGGTCGAACTGCTGCTTTGCGACCGGAGCCAGGTCGGGATGCGCCACCCAGGTACCGTCGAAACCCTGTTGCGCTTCTCGCCGTTTGTCTTCGGTGACTTTGGCGAGCGCCTTCTCCGTTACTTCCGGATCCTTTCGGTTCGGGATGAAGGCGGACATTCCTCCCATGGCATGCGCTTCTCGACGATGGCAGGTCTTCACGAGAAGTTCGGCGTAGGCTTTCATGAATGGAACTCCCATCGTGATCTGCGAGCGATCGGGCAAAATCCGGTTTCCGTCATGGGCGAATTTTTTGATGTAGCTGAAAATGTAATCCCAGCGTCCGGCATTCAGACCGGCGGCATGGTCTTTGAGTTCGTGGAGGATCTCGTCCATCTCGAACGCGGCAAGAATCGTTTCGATCAACACGGTGGCCCGGATCGATCCTCGGGGGATCTTCAGCTGATCTTGCGCAAAATTGAAGACCTCGTTCCAGAGGCGCGCCTCTCGATGATTTTCTATTTTCGGCAGGTAGAAATAGGGGCCGCTTCCGCGGCGGAGGAGCTCTTGCGCGTTATGGAAGAAGAAAACTCCGAAATCGAACAGACTCGCGGAGATTGGTTTTCCATCCACTTTGAAGTGTCGCTCTTCGAGATGCCAACCCCGAGGGCGAACCACGAGCGTGGCGAGATGCTCGTTGAGCCGGTAACTCTTGGCGCCATCCGGAGCGGTGAAGGTCAGCGTGCGGCGAACGGCTTCGAAGAGCGCTTGCTGGCCCCCTTGAATGTTCTCCCAGGTCGGAGAAAGCGAGTCTTCGAAATCAGCCATGAATACTTTGGCCTCCGAGTTCAGCGCGTTGATGATCATCTTGGCCTCGGCCGGGCCGGTGATTTCAACTCGTCGGTCTTCAAGGTCTTTTGGGCAGGGCCCCACGCGCCAGTCGGCCTGTCGAACATCGGCTGTCTCGGTAAGAAAATCGGGCAGCTCTCCGGCCCGGATTTTTTCTTGGCGTTCATATCGTCTCTGAAGAAGGCGTTCCCGGGACGGACCGAACTCGCGTTGAAGTTGAGTGAGGAAATCCGTCGCTTCATGGATGAGTTTCATAGGGAGAGAATGGGCGGCGTCAGGGGTCCAGTCAAGATTTACGGAGATCGCCGGTCACCGACTGGGGGAATTGGCTGAAGTAGAGATAGGCGTAGATCACTGAGATGGCGCATCCGACGTGCCAGATCGCATGACCTTGAAAAACACTGTTCCGCCAACAGAGCGTCTGCGAAATATCGAGCGTCCAGACCAAAAAGGAGAGTCCGAAAGAGAGCGCGAGTCCGCGAAAATGACCATACTTGATCTTTTTCCCTGTTTTTCGGCGGTAGATCCAGAGGAGGATTTCGAGAATGCCGTACGCGATGACCAGGGCGCCGAACATCGGGACGCCAGCCGGCATCCAGAACGCGTGAACCAGCAGGAGTGTGCAGATCGTGAAGATGTAATAAAGCCTCTCACGACGCTCGCGCACGGGTTTGCCGAAGATGATGCGGTAACGCCGCCAGTTAAAAAAGAGCAGAAGCGTGGCGAGCAGGTACATGGACGCCAGGTCGAGGAAGTTCCCCATTTGCGTCATGGAGGTGTGCAAAGTGGCGGAAAAAAGACCGATTAAAATGCAGATCGGTCCGGTAGCGGCGAGGAGCCCGGTGGCACCTTCTTTTTGGGACTTTCTCCAGAGAAACGCGCCGACGATGACAAAGGCGAAAGAAGAGAGGGTATTCATCGGCTCGACGACCCAGCCGCACCGGTTCGCCTCACAGAAATCGATGGCGGCCGGAGGCAGGAAGTCCCACGGACAGGCTTGATCCATAGTGAAAGGATAGGCCCTTTGGCGGAATCGGTCCAGTCTATGCTGAGGGGAAGGACGTGATCAGGTTGAGCAGCTCTTCTCGCGAGAACGCGTTGAGGGTCGCGGAGGATTCCTCGATGAGGGAGCCGGAGAGTTGGGTCTTGGAATGAATGATGTCCGCGATGCGGCCTTCGACCGACTCGGCCATCATCAATTTGAAAACTTGGACGCCGCGCGTCTGACCCATGCGGTGGAGTCGATCGGTCGCCTGATTTTCTTTCGCGGGGTTCCACCAACGGTCGAGATGGATGCAGACGCTCGCGGAGGTCAGATCGATACCGAGGCCGCCGGCCAGCAGGGAGCAGATAAACACTTTGCAGTCCGGGTCGACGGCAAATCGGTCGAGCCGCTTCTGGCGATCGTGAGTGTCGCCACGCAAGTCGGTGTAACCGACATTGCGGGATTTCAGGAAGAGGCCCATGAGATCCATCATGCCCAGGTACTGGGTGAAGACGACCGTTTTGAGGTTGGAGCGAAGGGCTTCCTGGAGGACCTCGTCGAGGACTTCCCATTTGCCGCTGAGGAACGGGTCGACTTCCGCGAGCTCCTTGGGTTTCATGCCCGCCGTGATATCCGGCAGCTGGGGATGATCGCAGATCTGCTTGAGCTTCGTCAGGAGGGCAAGGACGTTGGCGTAGTCGACCTTTTTGGAATCCTCGAGATTTTGGCGCACCTTCGCCGCTTGCTGGCTGTTGAGGACGGCGCGGTACGCTTTGCGTTGCGCGGCCGGCATCTCGATGATGACGACCTCTTCCGTCTTCTCCGGCAGCTCGGTCAGAACTTGGCTCTTCGTTCTTCGGAGCAGAAAGGGAGAAACGAGACGCTTCAGGGTATCGGCTTGCTGCGGCGTGGGCTTCTCGCGTCCGTAGCCGTAGAGTCTTTTGAAGCGCGGCAGCGAGCCGAGGTAGCCCGGAAGGAGAAATTCCATGATCGACCACAGATCGGTCGATTGGTTCTCGACCGGTGTCCCGGTCATGGCGATTCGGAATTTGCTCTTGAGCAGGCGCGCGGCGCGGGAGCTGATGGTGCCTGCGTTTTTGATCGCCTGCGCCTCGTCGAGGATAATGAGGTGCCACTCCTGTTCCCAGAGTGCGGGTTCGCGTTGCAGCAGCCCATAGGTCGTGAGCACGAAATCAGGGAGCTTCGCGGGCAGCTTTCGTCCTTGCCCGTGGAACACCGTCCAGGTCAGGCCCGTGGGATACTTTTTGAGCTTTTGTGACCAGGCTGCGACGACCGAGGTGGGAGCCACCACGAGCGAGGGGGCCTGTGGGCGGTTTTTCTTCACGCGATAGATGCTCGACATGAAAGCCAGCACTTGATGGGTTTTTCCGAGTCCCATGTCGTCGGCGAGCAGCGCGGCCAGGCCACGGTGATAAAGACTCCACATCCAGCTCAGGCCGTTAATTTGATAGTCGCGGAGTTCAAAACCGTATTCGACCTCGGGCAGGGCGGGTAGGCGCTTTTTGTCGAATTGTTTTTTCCACTCGTGAAATTCCTTCCAGTCCGAGTCGACCTCGAGATCATTCACGCCTAATTCGAGGCTCAGTCGAAAGGCCGCCAGCGGATGAAGGGGTTGGCCTTCGTCATCCTGGAGATGACCGTACCCATCCGGGGCGATCATCTGCGGCTTGCCCTCGTTCGGGTTTACGCCGCTACGGTTGGAGTAGCGCGAGAGCTGGTCGAGTGGGGTTTCGAAGCGGTAAAGCGTTTTGTCTTTTAGGACAAAGCGCTGGCTGAGGCGTCCCTTTTTGGAGAGCTCGTGAAGCTGGTCAGAGTTGAAGGTAACGCTGGAATTCCGAAAGTTGTAAATGACGACCCGTGAATGGTCGTTGCGCATGCCGATTCGGATAGATTGAAGTTTCAGCGGCTCCTTGTCGATCAAGAAATCAGCGTCGGCATGCACGTAGAGGGTGCGCGAGCTTTCCATGACCTCTCGGCGATTTAAAACTTCTGCGATATTTTCAAGTCCCGCTGGGCCTTGGTAAACGACTTTGTTCGCGTCGATCGTTTCGAGAAAGGGGATGC
>CAYIHX010000041.1:0-15689 GCA_964363305.1 uncultured Bacteriovoracaceae bacterium
CTCGCGAGAGTCGGTGCCTTTTCGATTGAGGCCCGGCTCCCGAGCTGATTCTCGAGGTCCTGGAGTTAAGTGCATAGCTTGGAGCGCACCCCCTTGCGTTCATACACACTCAAAGGGGGCAGTTTATAACAATCGGTGTCAGGCACCGCAAGCTTGCGAGGTGCGTCAATCGATGCTATTGCGCATCGCAGCATCACATTGGGTAACGTTTTTTGAGGAGGCAGAAGTGGCGAAACAAGGTTTCATTCGGGGTGTTCTTTCGGTTCTCGTGTTCGTAGCAAGTGTGTCTGCCTGGGCTGCTGGCCCCGGCCTCCTGCCTTTTCAAGAAGGAAAGGGCACGATCGGCTTGCTCTGTACGGGGGCGGATGGTCGCCAGTTCGGAACCCCGAGTTTCGCCCAGGCCCTCAATGCCTGCAATCCTGCTGCGTCGAATTTTCGTGACTGCGCGCAAGTCCAGACTGAGGCCGCTCAACGCGAATTCGAAGGCTGTACTCAGAGTGTCATGGCTCAATGGACGGAAGAAGCGATATCCAATCGTCGCGTCGACCTGACTGGCACCATCTGGTCTTACATCGATGGCGCTCGCATCTATCAAATTCAAGCGATGTCGATGCGTTCCGCGGTCATTTCCCGCCGCTCGAGACGTTAATTCGGGTACTTCAGATAGAAGATCTCGGGGAGATTGCGACAATGCTCCTCGAGATCGAGCCCGTATCCGATGAGAAATTGATCCTCAATCAGCCGTCCCACATACTTCACCGGTGTTTCGACAACCCGCTTCGCGGATTTGTCCAGTAGCGTGACGATCTCGACTGATGCTGGCCCGGATGCTTTGAGGCGATCGTAGAGAAAGCGCAAGGTGCGACCGCTGTCGATGATCTCTTCGACGATCAAGACATGCTTGCCACGAATATCGGCTTGAATATCTTTGAGGATCGTGACGGTTCCGCTCGAGGCGCGGGCTTTGCCATAGCTCGAGAGGCGGACGAATTCGACCTCGGTATCGACCCTCAGATGGCGAACGAGATCGGCCATGAAGATGATGGCACCCTTGAGGACGCCGACGAGCACGACCTGTTTGCCCTCGTAGTCCTTATTGATCCGGGTTGCCAGTTCGATGACCGCCGCTTCGATTTCGTGTTTACTGAGATATCGGGTGAAGTTCCTGTCGTCTGGCATGGTCATGCCATCCAGGTTAGCTCTGTGCGATGAGCTGGGCAACCCCGCGGTCAACTCTTCGCTGTTTTTCCTGGGCCTGGCTCTTCGGTGGGGGTCTGCGCGATGATGGGTTTCGGGGCTTCCTTTTCGCGGTTCTGTTCGTCGATCTTACGGAAAGCGGCTTCCTCAACCCCGGAGACCGAGTCCTTGAAGTTACGAATCGCTTTCCCTAGAGTATTTCCGAGCTCAGGCAGACGCCGGGGCCCGAAGATCAAAAGGACGATACCGAGAATGACGAGATGCTCACCTGAAACGCCGAACATAGTCCCTCCCTTCTATCGGGGGCGGTCATGGCTGTCAATTCCTGCAATGGTACTGTTTGGTCTTCTTTTCGCGGGCTGTGAGTCTAAAGGTCCCCAGAAGGCGGTGTTGAACGCTTATCAGATGGTCACGGGGGAGGACGATGAAGATGAACGTTCTCATTGGGATGCGATTTTAAATCGCCCTCAGTACGTCTACGGCAAGGAGGCCGCCCTCTTTCTTCAGGAGCAGATCCATATCGTTCAGCCGGGGCGGGCCCTCGATATCGCGATGGGAGAGGGGAGGAATGCTGTTTTTCTCGCACGAAAGGGGTTTCAGGTGGATGGGGTGGACCTCTCCGAGGTAGCCATCCGGAAGGCGCTTAGACTTGCGAAAGATCAGCACGTCACCATCAATCCCATTAGTGCCAACCTGAATCAGTACCAGGTGCCTCACGAGACCTACGATCTCATTGTGACGATCAATTTCTTGTACCGCCCATTCATTCCGAGCCTGAAGCAGGGGCTGAAGAGGGGGGGGTACGTCATTTACGAAAACCATACGGTCGATCAGCTCAAGAACGCTCTCGGGCAAAATCTTCGGAGAGATGGCCTGTTGAATCCAGGGGAGCTGCGTAAGTTGTTTAAAGATTTCGAGATTTTGGTTTACCGAGAAACGAATGATGGAAAGGATGCGGTAGCCAGCATCGTTGCGCGTAAGCCCTAAGGGGCGTTCGTTTTAGTTTTTTTGCGTCCATTCGCCGCCATCGCTTTGAATCCAGGTCCCGGAGGGAGACTCGGCCTGAAAGGAGTGGGAAAACGTGCGACCGATGTCTTGCATGGTATTGGCTTTCAGGCCATTCAAGCGCGCCACTTCGGCGTAAAGATCCGCGCGGTCCGCATTCTCATTCCCGACGAGAGTTTCGAGCTTCTTGAGAAGAATAGGTTTCACTTTGGATTTGTCGCGAATGAGGAGCAGACCCATGTTGTCTTCTCCGATCAATCCCGAGCGCTTGTGTACTAAGAGCTCACCAAGGCGTTTGCTCATTTTGTTCTTGAGGTCGGTCGTCTTGGCGCCCGAGATCTTGAACGATTCATCTGCCCAGGCCTCTGAAATCAATATTTCTTGCCACCCTTGAGCCGAGGGCTTCGAGGAGGGCGACCCGGTAGGGGTTCCGTTGTTTCTTTCTCGAGCGCGGTAAAGCTCACGGACGAAATCATCGCTCGCCTTCTGGGCGGCACCCTCCGGGAAGTTGACGTTGATGGTCACGCATCCGAAAGTCGAGAGAAGAGCGAGGGAGATTCCTGTCGTGGTGAGGGTCTTGAGCTTCATCATGAGTCTATTTTGACCCCGCTTCGGCGCCGACGTCAAATTCTCGAGGAAGACAGACAGTCGGAGGGGGCGGTGGAGCCTCATTCTTTTTTGAGAGGCCTTCGATCGTGCTCATGACATTGTCGAGCCAGGTTCGCATCCCCTCTGCGTCGAGGACGGCTGGGTAGGCGCGGCTGGCGAGCCGAACGCTGAAGGTGTCCGTGTCGAAAATTTTCGAGCTGCTTTTGAGAAGGTAGTGCTCAGTTGATCCCGGAGGATCAAGAGTCTCGACCAGAATGCTTCCATCGGTCGAAAACGCCGTGAGGCCGGCGTACTTGACGTCGTATCCGCCGACGAGCTGTCTGGGCCAGCCGAAGAACAGCCAACTGGAGCCGAACGGCATGCTTTTGAGTGCTTGGTCTCCGGCGATCATCTCGACAAAATTGCGCATGGCCTGGGGCGAGAATACGACGCGGTCGCCGGAGGTGGGCTTCATCTCGACGCGAAAATTATAATGGGTCGGTACCGGACCCACGAGCGTCACGTGTCGCGCATACCCTCGGAGGACACCCTCCATCTTCCCAAAGTTGAGCCAGGGACCCAGCTCTCCGAGTTGAAACCCATCCCAGGTCACCGAAAAGTCTGTCTCGGGGAAGGGCGTCATCCACTCGTAGAGCCCGAGATCAGAGACTTCAAGGGCGCCTCCGAAGGCCGTGATTCGAGCGGAGCCTTTGGGCTCGATGGCGTCCGGAAAAATTGAAATCCGAGGGAGCTCAATGTCGATCTGCGCGGGGAATGGGCGGGCGGAGTGGATGCAGAGAGCGTCGAGCCAGGGTTGAATGGCAGTCTGGGGCACATGGAGTGAGGTGTGAGCCTCGAAGAGGTCTTCCTCTCCTGGGCGAACCTTCAGGGTCGATGGTCCGATAGTGAGGGGGGTTTCCGTGTTTTCGATTCGTATCCCGTCGGAAAGTGTCAGTTGAATGACCTCGCGGGCGGCGTCGCGTTTCCGGCTGAGGGCCAGTGGGGTCTTCCGAATCTCGCCCGCGGCCCGCTTCCAGGCAATTCGTTTCACTGATAGCGTTGCGTTCTTTGTCCCATCACGCAGTCGAAAGGGAAGATGGAGGTCGAGGCCCTGGAACGCGAACGCCTGGGATCTCATTTTTCCGGATAGATTTTTGATCGCGACCTGGCCCGAAATTTTCTCCACCCAATCACTGAGCATTTTTTTCGAGTTCAGCGGGGGCTCGAATGGAAATGAGCCCTCGACCGCGAAATTCAAGGCTCCTTGGGTCAGTTCAAGATCAATGAGTGGCGCGAGTTCCGGAAAGCTCTGGGCGACTTTGAATAGCCCGGGGAGCGGGAGATGAAGGCCTTCGCCTTTGAAGATCAACGCCTGGAGCGCGCCCGTGGTGGTTTGCGAAATTTGGGTCTGAGTCTCGATTCGCGGTGCGTTCCGCTTCCCGACTCGGAGATTCATTCTTTTGGGTTTCTGGTCTTCGAAAGCCATGTCGATGTGAACAGGTGAGGAGCGGAAGTCGAGATCAAGAAAATAGGGATCATACAGGGCCTCGATTCCTGATGCCTTCACGTCGAGCTCGAGCGGACCGATCGGAGAAAAGGGAAGTAGGCTCATCGGGAAGGTGCCCTTGATGCTGAGCCCGCTGAGGTTCGCCATGCGGGCGTCGGATTCCTGATATTCGATCCGACGCGAAGAGAGAGAGGCGCGTAGCGATCGATCAGAGTTTTCATCCCACTCGGCCGAGAGGCGAGGCGCGACAGCCTTGAGCGTGAACGGCGGGAGGTCGATTTTTTCAGCGGAAAGCTGGACACTGAGGCGTGAGATTGAGCTGAGTTTCTCTGACGCCTGTACTGAGAGGAGAATAGAGAGCGGTGATCCGCTTTGCCAGGGGCTGAGGAGCCCTGGTTTTTTCCAGTCTAATCTTGAATGATTCGCCTCGAAATAAAGCGCATATTGGGTATGGGCGTCGCGTTGGACGGGGCGGATATTGAGGGGGCCTTTCAGGAGGAGTCGAAAGGGCTCTCGCTCCAGGAGGATCTCGAGCTGGCTGATCTTGCCATTCCGAAATTCGGCCCAGTGGGCATCGACATCGACGGAACGGATTTTCAGCTGAAAGGGGAGTTTGGGCTCGATTTCTCGGAGGTATCGTCTGATCACCCATTGCTCTGCCCAACGGATCGCCCTCCCGTCGTGCCAGAGCCAGACGGTTCCCGAGGTAGCTAACGCGAGGAGCCCCAAGCCGATCATGGAAATTTTTCTAAAGGGGAAACGTCTCCGGGTCACGCCCGAAGAATAGCCGCTCGATCAGTACGAAGCCAGTTCGGCCTCGCGCTTGGGAATGATAATGGCGGGGCGAATTCCTCGCTTTCGAAGTGCGGCAAGGAGGTGCGGCAATACGATGCTCGTTTGCTCAAGTGTGTCGTGGAGAATGAGGATGCCGCGGTCTTTGCTCTTCACCAGCGAGACCAGGTGTTCGAGGAGGAGGGTGGGGTCTTGGATCTGCCAGTCGCGGCCGTCGAGGTTCCAACTCACTGTCCGCAGTCCCTGCTCGGCAACGAGCGAGCGAAGTCCTGCGGTTGACGCGCCATAGGGGAATCGGAACAATAGGGGTGCATTGCCAACCTGTGAGGCAATGGCGTGCACTCCTTTTGAGATCTCTTTCGTTGCTTCCCGAAGAGTGAGGTATTTCATGGAGGAATAAGGGGAGTATCCTTCGGTACCGATCACATTTCCCAGGTCTCGAGCGGCCCTTGCCGGGCGAGAGTCGAGTGATACGCGCTCACCCACGAAAAAGAAATTCGCGGGCCAGTGAGCGGTTTGCAGCTCAGAGAGAATTCTCAGTGTGCGGGAAGGATGAGGCCCCCCGCTGAAAGTGATGGCCCAGTATCCCGGGGGAATTTCGGATCCATTCAGCGGGCGAACCTGATCAGTTGCCGCCGTGATATCGGTTTCGCTCGGAGAGAGGGCAGGGAGGGCTGCCGACGGAAGGACTGCTTCCTTTTCCCGCCAGAAGTTTTCCAGTCGAAGAAGCTCTTGTGAGCGACACGGCAGTGGATCCTGGGTGGATTCGAGCTCGAGTTGGAAAAGCGCAAGTTCCTGAGGTTGCAATTCCGCAAGTGCACCACAAAAGATCTCCGTAGCCCGTGGGGGCAGGTGCCGCATTTTTTCGGCGCGAACCAGTCCGTGGACGTTTTCAAAAACATCTGACGGAAGAAAGCCGCTCTGAAACCAGTTTTTCAATGAATCGGAAGAGCGATTTTGGCTGAGGGTTTCGCGGAGATCAGATCTAAATTGCTCGCCCATGGGGCGATTGCCGGTCGAGGTTCCCCAAACTAAGGAGTCGGCCGCATTGCGAGCGTTTCGAAGGAGGGAGTTGCGGAAGGCGAGCGTCGATTTTCGGCCGGTTGGAGTGAGGCCTAGGCCGAGAAGGCCGATCATGCCGAGAGCGAGGAACCGTCTCGGAGTCCGTTTTCCGGATTCGAATTTCATAGTGCCGGTCGGGTATCACGGGCCGTTTCGCGCGGCAACAAGCCTCTTTTGAGCGGTTTGAGGCCCTTGAAATGATTGAAGAATAATGCGTAGCGTTATTGCAGGGCATGCTGCATTTCGGGCTTTTTGACTCGGTGCCTTGACCCCTTGCCCGCTCTCCCGCAGACCTGGCTGCGGGGAAGGTGGTGTCTATGCAATTTCGAATGGGTCCGTGGCTTGAGTTGGGTCTTGCGGTTTTGGCTCTCACACCAATGGTAGCCGAGGCGGTTCCGACTCGTACGGAAGCCTACCGCAACGATTCCCTGGGTGTGGTGGTTTATCGGGACAGCGAGGACGACCAAATCTTTTGGTACTTGCCGATGGTTCGCCTCTTTCAGGTCGATGGGGTGACCCAGTTTCGCAAAAGGGTAAATGCCGAGGGGAATGTGCTGTTCTCCTTTTATCTCGTCCCGGAGTTCCCAGATGAAGTTGCCCGATTTATCGCAAACGAGATCCCGGGGCTGCACAGCCGGAGTCAGCTTCGTCCCGTCTATGCGAAAAAATTCGGAATTCAGGTTCGCCTTTTCAACTTACTCGCCATGAGTGATGACGTAACGGACTATCGGTACTTGAATCAGCCCCAGCTCGTGCGTTTGACGCTCACACCGGACCAAGCTGCTGATTTTGAGGATCTTTTTTCAATACATCCCGGCGTTCCGGCGAATTTGATCGTACATTTCGAGGCCGAGCGGGTGTCCAAATACCTGTCGATCGAATTGACGTATAAGGAAGTCTACGATGCGATGAGGATCTCGGCGTCTGGCCGGTACACTTTCACGCGGGCCGAGATCGAGTCCGGAATCTCGAATTACCTTTCTAATAAGTATCTGACGATTCGTCGAAAGGGCGACATTCAGATTCCGCAGATCGTAGAGCGCGTCATTGCGGAATGCTTTACGCCCGCTCTGCGTCCGACGGCTCCGACGTCCCCATCCCGTGGTGGGGGGGGAGCGCGCCGCATGGGGTTGGGACAGAGTTTCAGGGCGGATTGGATTCAGGATGCGGATGATATTGAGCTTTCTGCCGAGGAGATTGTTCGCCAAGTGGTGGACGACCAAAGGGAAGATGCCTTCCTGTTCTCGGCACCCGGTGAGCCCGGTGAGGACGATGACGACACCGATCTTCCCGTTCGGCCGAGCCCCTCCGTTCCGCCTCCCAATGGTGCGGCGCCGGTGCGGCCGAGCGCGCCTTCTGGGGTCGGTGCTCCATCAGGAGCGCCAGGAAGCGATCTCCAGTTCTCTTTCAAGCAAGAGCTAGCTGAGCGTGATGAGCGATTTCTGTATTTGGAACAAGAAATGAAAGACACTCAGGAGATTTCGGTCATTCCTGCCTACTTGGTTGAGCGTCCCCGCGCGCTGAATGTTCCCGTTGTTTCCGCCTTGGAGACCCGCAATATCATCATTCGTCATGATGCCGAGCGTGATTATCCAGAAGGCACTGGAATTCAGGTTCACACGGGGCAGCAATGGACCGTTTCCGCTGCCTTCACTTGGTTTTCAAAGACCAGTGAGCGGGAAGAGCGGGTGACCGCTTACCGGTGGGATCCAGAGTGGCCGAGTCCGCTTCCGGACCTCTACTTTCGTGTGGGAAGTGGCCCCTGGCGCTCGGTCAATGGACGCGCCTCGATCGGAGAGGGCACGTTCGAAGAAGGTGAGATTGAATTCTACATTGACCGTGAGGCGCTCTGGGCCAAGCTTCCCGAGCGATTCCGAAAGTCCAGAGCGCACGGTCTCTTCGGACCGGTCTATCCCTATTCGCTGTTCTATCCCGAGTTTCATATTCGCCTGACTGGCTATCGGGTGGAGCATAGAACGCGCTGAGACATCCTCCGAAAAGGAGCCTCCCCCTTTTTTCTAAACTTCCTGTTGGGATTCCTGCGGGTTGCGATTACAGTAGAAAACAAACCAAAGTAGTTTGTTGAGTAGTTAACGGTTCCGGCAGCGGCGGCGTTCCGTTGTCCGTAATCCGCAGAACGGGTGGTGCTTGCAATGCAAGGGAAGGCTTCCAGTCCTCTCAAATTAGTTCTCATTGTCGCGGTTCCGGTCCTTTTAGTGGCCGGTGCGGCTCTCGCTTGGGTTTTTCCGTCGGCATCCAATCAGGGATATGCTCCCGATCAGCCCATCCCATTCAGTCACAAATTGCATGCGGGCGATAACAAGATTGCTTGTCTCTATTGTCACTCAGGTGCGGAGAAGTCGCAGCACGCTTCCGTCCCTTCGGTGGGCTTGTGCATGAATTGCCATAGGGCAGTTAAGACGGAGAGTCCGTGGATTCAGAAGCTCACTCAGGCTTACGAAAAAGGTGAGCCGATTGAATGGGTTCGGATTCACGAGCTGCCCGATCACGTTCGCTTTACACATGCACGCCACGTGAATGCCGGTGTGACTTGTCAGACTTGTCATGGGCCAGTCGAAACTTTGGAGAAGCTCCATCAGAGTGCTCCGTTGACGATGGGCTGGTGCATCGACTGCCATCGAGGCGAATCAACGCCGAAGGCGATTTTGAAGCGTAAGTTCCCGGGTGAACCTAATCCGCACGGCAAGGCAGTGGCTTCGGTCAACTGTGCTGTCTGCCATTACTGATTTTTTTGCGAACGGAAGAAGAGCGATGAGCATGGAACATGTTGATAACCAGTCGCAGACCCCAGACTCTGAGAATCAGCTGCTGCCGCGGCATTGGATTGGTCCGGAAGAGTTAGATCTCTCCTATTGGGCGGATGAGACTATCCGTGAAAAACGGTCCCAGGAATTCCACGATCGGCCGATCGAGACGATTGCGATGATCGATAAGATCGACACGAAGGGTGTGGCGCGTCGTGAATTTTTGACCTTGATGGGCGCGAGCATGGCGATGGCGTCTTTTGCATGCGCTCGTCGTCCGGTTCATAAAATCATTCCTTATGTGGTGAAGCCGGAAGAGCTGACTCCTGGCAACGCAAACTTTTACGCGTCGACGGATCCCACGACCGGTTACGGCCTTTTGGTGAAGACTCGTGAGGGGCGTCCCATTAAGCTGGAGGGGAATTCCGAGCATCCCTTGAATCGCGGCGCTTTGACGGCTCGAGGTCAGGCGTCGTTGCTTGACCTGTATGATACGGAGCGTTTACGGGAAGCTGCGATCGGGGATCGTCAGGGGAACCACAAGGCGACTTCATTGCCTGAAGTCGATGCGGCGGTCGTGGCCAAACTTAAGGCAAATGTCGGTAAAGTGCGTATTCTGACCGGACCGGTGCTTGGGGATTCAACACGCAAGTTGATCGGGGAGTTTAACCGTTCTTTCGGCGCTCAGCATGTCGAGTTCGACCTCCTGGGGCTTGATGACGTGGTCGACGGTCAGGTCGAGGCTTACGGTACGTCGGTCCTTCCTGCGTATCGTTTCGATGAGGCGGACGTCATTGTCTCTTTAGGGGCGGACTTTTTAGGCACCTGGCCCTTCTCGTTGGAGGCTTCTCGTCAGTTCATGGCGAAGCGCAAGCTGAACGAGAAAGACTCGAAGCACTCCAAGATGTCGAAGCTCGTGACCTTCGAGCCTACCATGACAGTGACGGGAGCGAACTCAGACGAACGTTTTGGCGTGAGGCCGGGTGACGAGGCTCGAGTGGGTTTGGCCCTCGCTTACGAGTTGATTGTGAATCAGAAAGTGACCCGTTATGCGGGAGATCTGGGCATTGTTTCGGCTCTTGCCGGTTATCGCCCTGAGGCGATCGCCACCGAAATCGGTGTCGAGGCCAAGGTGATTCGCGATGCGGCTGCGCAACTTTGGGAGGCACGCGGCCGGTCTCTGGTCGTGGCCGGAGGGATTGCGACTCGTACTCAGAGCGCGCGGGCCCTTCATGCTGTCGTGAATCTTTTGAATTCCGCGCTCGATAACGAAGGAAAGACTGTAGATGGTACGGCGAACTATGCTCCTCGTCGCGGCGACGGCTTTGCTGGCGTCGCCCGTCTCGTTCAAGAGATGCAAGCGGGGTCGGTAGGGGTTCTGGTCGTTTCCGGCATCAATCCCTGTTACCTGCTTGAGGCGGTGGGCTTTGAGCAGGCCCTTGCTAAGGTGGGAACGGTGATCGTGTCGGCGACGACGGCCGATGAAACCGTGCGCCGCGCTGATTTCGTGTTGGCGGATTTGCATTTCCTTGAAAACTGGGGTGATGCCCAGGTTCGCAAGGGGTACGTCAGTCTTCAGCAGCCGGTTATCGCTCCGATTCACGCCGGATGCAGAGGGTTTCAGGATTCTTTGCTTGCCTGGTCGGGCCGGAAGGAAGTGTTTCACGATTTTCTCAAGGCGCATTGGAAAGAAACTGTTTATCGCGAGGCGGGCGCGTCGGCGGATTTCGAGACTTTTTGGGAAGGTGCGCTCAGGGAGGGGGTGATCGACTTGTTCGCGGCGAAGGGCATTCAACCGAAAGCTTCGGCACGAACGTTTAGGTCAGCCAGTTTGTCTGCTTTGCCGAAATATGCGTCTCAACCTGCCGAGGCGTTATCCCTGGTCTTGTATCCGACGATGGCAATGCACGACGGCTCTCAGGCGGGCAATGCCTGGCTGCAGGAGATGCCAGATCCGATTTCTACAGTGACTTGGGACAATTATCTGAATGTGGGGCCTGCTCTCGCGAAGAATATGGGCTTCGCGAAGAATGAAATCGTGAAGATCGTGGTGGCGGAGGCGACGTTCGAACTTCCGGTGAATGTTCAGCCGGGCATGCATCCGTACGCAGTGAGTGTCGCGGTCGGCTATGGCCGTACGGCGGCGGGCAAGGTGGGAACGGGTGTAGGCGTGAGCGCCTACGGCTTGATTTCGGCTCGCGGTAATCAGTTGGTATTCTCCGGTCAGAAGGTCAGTCTATCGCGCACGGGCAAGCTGTACAAATTGGCGGAGACGCAATGGCATCACGCGACTGAGAATCGACCGGTGATCAACGATATCACGCTGGCTCAGTTCAAGAATGATGCGACCACCGCGAATCACACGGACCCGCATCTCAGAATGGATCCGATTCCCACGATGTGGCCTCGGTTTGAATACAAGGGGTATCGCTGGGGCATGGCGGTCGATCTTTCCGCCTGTACAGGATGTGGAGCCTGCGTCATCGCCTGTCAGGCTGAAAATAATATTCCCATTGTCGGTCGCTCGAATGTTCGAGTTTCGCGCGAAATGCACTGGATTCGAATCGATCGTTACTATGCAGGCAATCCAGATCAACCGACCGTCGTTTTTCAGCCGATGTTGTGTCAGCATTGCGAGAACGCGCCATGTGAGACCGTTTGTCCTGTTTTGGCGACGGTCCATGACGACGAGGGCACGAATAATCAGGTATACAATCGTTGCGTTGGAACCCGCTATTGCCAAAATAACTGCCCTTATAAGGTTCGACGCTTTAACTTCTTCGATCATTGGAAGAACTATGATGGCACTTTGAATCTGGTATTTAATCCGGACGTAACCGTGCGCTCGCGCGGGATCATGGAGAAATGCTCGTTCTGCATTCAACGCATCCACAAGGCGAAAGATGATGCGGTGCTTGCGGGCGATAAGATTGCAGATGGGAATTTGAAGACGGCCTGTCAGCAGACTTGCGCGACGAATGCGATTGTCTTCGGCGACATCAATGATCCGGAGACACAGGTTTCCAAGTTGGCGGCGGCTGGCCGGGCTTTCCGTTCGCTGGAAATCCTCAATGTACGTCCTTCGATCTCTTATCTCTCAAAGGTTCGAAATCGTAAGGATGGCGGCGGCCCTCACGGCGACAATCATCACGGTTAAGAAGGAAAGGGGAGATCATCATGGCTCAAGAAAAAGAGCTGGCAGGAGTTTTGGGGTTTTTCGATGATTCTCACGCTTTGCTTGAGGCGACGAAAAAGACCCGCGACGCAAACTGGGAGCGATTCGACGCCTATACGCCATTTCCGGTGCATGGCATGGAACACGCGGCCGGCTTGAAGCGCTCGTGGCTTCCTTATGTGACTTTCTGTGCGGGGTTGACTGGCTTATGTTGCGCCTTCTGGCTGCAGTATTGGACGTCGGCGGTCAGTTGGCCCATTAATGTTGGTGGGAAGCCCCTGAATTCGTGGCCGGCATTTGTGCCAGTGGTGTTCGAGTTCACCGTGCTTTTTGCTGGGTTAGCGACGGTGGGCGCGATGTTTATCGTGAATCAGCTGCCAAATATTACCCGGCGGAGTTTTGATCCGGCTTTAACTCGAGACCGGTTTGCTTTGATTATCGAGCCTTCGAAGAAGACGGTTTTTGATTCCTCCCAGGCCGAAAATTTTTTGAAGGAACTCGGCGCTCGGGAAGTGCGCGCCGTGTATAACGAGGGGTGGTTCTGAATATGAGACAGGCGCTGCTCATCGCATCGGTAGCTATGGTTGGGGCACTGGCTGGCTGTAGCAAGCATACGAAGCCAAATTTCGTTTATATGCCTGACATGGCCTATAGTCCGGCCCTTAAGGCTCAGGAGGTCGGGGCGAATCGTTATCCTCCCGCCGGAACAGTGCCGCGTGGTTTTCAGAGCTACAGGTATGCCAATGAGACGGCGGAAGTTGCGGGAAAGCGTCTCCGGAATCCTCTTCGGAGAACGTCTGACGTCCTGGTGCGCGGTAAGGCCATGTACGACACTCATTGCATCGTTTGTCACGGACCTGGCGGGGAAGGGGATGGTACCATCGTCCCGAAGTTTCCGAGGCCTCCATCGTTGCATTCGGATAAGGTTCGAAACTGGTCGGATGGGGCGATCTTTCATGTGATTACGATCGGTCAAAATTTGATGCCAAGTTACAAAGCGCAGGTGGATCCGGCTGACCGCTGGGCAATTATTCATTATACTCGGGCGCTCCAACGCGCGAAGAACCCGACGGCTGAAGATCTTCGCGTGGCTGAAGCCCGCTGATAGGGAGAAGAAAAACATGTCTGCTCATGGTGAATGGAAAGAAGTTCGGAACCCTGGCCCTTTTCAGTTTCCGGGAACGGTGAAGACGGTATTCTTGATTTTCCTGGTCGTTGGGATTGCCTCGTTCGGCGGGGGGTTAGCGTTGGAAAGGAAGCGGGCCTGGTTCAGCTTCCTGCAAGGGCACTTTTATTTTCTATCATTGGCCTTGGGGGGCTTATTTTTCGCGGCCGTTCAGTGGTTGACCAGTGCGATGTGGTCTGCTCCGGTTCGTCGAATCAGCGAATCGTTCACGGCCTATTTGCCGATCGTTTTTATCACGACCATCGCGTTGTATTTCGGGCTTCATGATCTTTATATCTGGACAGATCCGGCCCATGTACGGGGTGATGCGATTCTCGAGCACAAGGCGGGCTACCTGAATGCCACGTTTTTCCTCGTTCGAAATCTGGTCGCCGTCGCCATTTGGGTATTTTTCGCGCGCAAATTTGTAGGCAATTCCTTGAGGCAAGACCTCACCAAGGATGCGCGCCTCACTCTTTCGAATAGATCCTGGTCGCCCGCGTTTTTGATCTTGTTTGGCATCACATACACCATGGCGGCGTTCGATCAGCTGATGTCTCTTGATCCCCATTGGTTCAGTACGATGTTTGGAGTGTATTGCTTTGCCGGGATGTTTTACATCACGCTGGCTGCGATTGCGATTGTCACCATCTACCTTCGGCGCCAGGGTGCACTGCAGGGCATCGTGAATGAAAATCATCTTCACGACCTCGGCAAGTTCATGTTTGCGTTCTCAGTTTTCTATGCCTACATCGCTTTTTCCCAGTTCATGCTCATTTGGTACGCCAATTTGCCTGAAGAGACGGGCTACTTTCTCCGCCGCATGAATGGCTCCTGGATGTGGATTACGGTATTTTTACTGATTGGAAAATTTCTCGTTCCTTTTATTTGGCTCCTTCCTCGAGAAGCCAAGCGCGACGAGAAGACTTTGGTCCGTGTCGGGATTTGGATGCTGATCGCTCACTGGGTCGATATTTTTTGGCTCGTCGGTCCGGAGTTTTCGGCTCAGGCCCCTCAGCTGGGTTGGATTGAGATCGGAACCTCGCTCGGTTTTCTGGGGGTCTTCGGTCTTGTCGTGACGCGCTTCTTGTCGAGAAACAATGTGCTCGCGATCGGGGATCCTCGCCTGGCGGAATCGGTTCACGGGCACCATCAGTAGCGCCCGTTATTCCCTTGTGTTTGGGTTCAGCACTGAGGCGAGCACGGTAATCAGCTCGGCATTGAAGAGGTCGCCCTGGGCTTCGAAAAAAGGATCGATCGCGATCATCGGTAGTTTCTGCTGCTCCATGCAGTAGCGGTCGAAGGCGTTGGCGAGATTGAAGATTTGATAGAGTCTTGGAAGTTTGGAGATGTCTTTTTTTTCGGGGTAGCCTTTTCCATCGCCGACTTCTTCATGATCTTGAATCAACCCAAGCACTCGAGGAGTGATGAAAGGTTTGCCCGCGAGCATTGCGACGGAATCCTCCGGGTGTCGCTCATAGGCTTTGCATTCTTCGGCGGTCATTTGCGCCTTAGGTTTTAGGGGGTCAAAGGTCAGGCGTACTTTTCCAAGATCATGGAGAAGTCCGGCGAAACCCATCTGTAGCAGGTCTTGAGGATCGGTGAGATTCGTGCGGCTGCAGAGGCTGAGGGCAAGGGTCGTAACGTTGGCCGCATGCTGAAAATTGTCGAGGGAGGCGCCTGATTGCTTGAGAATCGCCTGTATCGCGCGGTGGTCACTCATGAGAAAGTCGATTATTTTTTGGAACTGGCCTTCAGTCCGTCGAAAGGAGTTCTCATTTTCGACAGAGCGTTCCGCGTTCTCGGCAGCGGTGATGAGCGTGTCATGAGCGATCGCCGCTTTTTGGTCGTTGCTCTGAGTGGGGGAGGCGAGTCCGGCGAGTCCGGTATCGAGATAGTTGAGGTAGGCATCCTCGGCCTCGAACGGAATGAAGAGCTTTTTTATTTTCCCCTCTTGGAGCTTTTTCACTCGGACCGGATCGATGGAGTCGACGCTTTTGAAGTAATGGACAAACTTGTCTCCCACCTTCACGAAGATTTCAAAACCGGGGGTGGAATCGGCTCTGAGTGTATTGATTCGAACTGGGATATACTTGGATGCGGCGGTCATAATGGGAGGCTCCTCTATGCTCGATTTAGATATTGTATCCGGATTTCAAGAAGAGACGCAGGGGCTTCTTATAGAATTAACGACTCTGGTCGAAAAGCTCGAGGAGTCGGTGGGCGGCAGTTTTCCCACGCAAGAACTGAACGATTTTGCGCAGCGAATCGATCGCATCATGGGCGCGGCCAAGACGCTCGCGCAGATGGATGAGAGTGATCTGGGGCTACCAGCGATCGGCGGCCTGGCTGAGGTGGGAAAAATCACGGGGTATCAGGCGGCCAAATTGGCGATTCCGGCCCTCGTTCCGATTTTTGCCGCGTTTTGGGTGG
>CAYIHX010000041.1:15699-29716 GCA_964363305.1 uncultured Bacteriovoracaceae bacterium
CCTTGAGGTGCTCGGGGAGTTGACAGCCGCCGTAGGAAAGCCAGAGCGGGCACATGAGGTCTTGGGAGAGGTTTATCCGACCGTGAAGCGACGACTCGATTGGCTCCAGGCGAAGGTCAAGGAGCTGGGTGTTGAAAACAGTGAGGAGATCGGACAGGGTGCGATCGACGAAATCATGAAGCGCATGGGTGGGTTAGGTTGATGACCGGGGGTCCTCTCTAGTTCGTCAGCCAGGGCAGGAGATAGATGGTCCAGACATCGAGTACGGCTGCTCCGAGGTAGGCGATGAGGCTGAAGTTGATCCAGAGGAAGAAGCGAAGCCAGCTCTTGCTCTCGGGAGCTGCCACGAAACGGTGAAGTTCGAACAGGACTACGCCACTCATTCCTAGTGTCGGGATGAGGTACACGAAGCCCACCTTGAAGAAAAGTGGCGCCATCAGGGCGATGGCGATGTAGCCGAGGCACCAGATGACGATCTGAGTGACCGTAGTGACCGGCCCCTTTGAGACGGGCAAGGTGGGAAAACCACCGTCGCGGTAGTCTTGCTTGTACTTCAGCGCGAGCACCCAAAAATGGGGCATCTGCCAGAAGAAGAGAAAAGCGAAGAGGTAGAGTCCGGCGGGGGCGAGCGCGTGATCTGACGCGGCAATGTAGCCCATCCAGATAGGGAGTGCGCCCGGAACCGCGCCCGGGATGGCGGCGTAGGCGAGATTCTTCTTCCACCAAAGCGTATAAAGAACATTGTAGCTTGCGACGGCGACGAGCCCGAGAATGCCGAGTGTGGGACTGAGGGCGAACAGCCACACCGTTCCGACCAAGAGGGTGACGGCGACGAACGCGATCGCTTCAAAGAGCGATAGGCGTCCGCTCGGCAGCGGGCGGTTCGCGGTTCGTTTCATGCGTGCGTCGAGGTGGCGCTCTTGAACCTGGTTGAGGGCTGACGATCCCGAGGCGAGTAACAGAATAGCCAGGAGCGTACTGAGGAGGCGCCCCCAGTTGACAGGGGTCTCGTGCGGGTGGCCGAGGAGGTAACCGGCAAGAACGCTAATGAGGACGAGCGTCACGATGCCGCTTTTTGCCAGCTCTTGGTAGATTCGGATTCGTTCAGTGAGGATCGAACTGGCTAGGCTCGAGTCGATCGCTCGGTCGGTGCTGACCTCGTGGCTGGGTTTGCTCATGATTCTCTTTCTTGAGTATCCAAAAAATTCGGTGGCGACACGGAGAATCTCGAACGGAAGGCGGGTGGATGATTTGCCGATATGCGCCATAAAAATTCCGGCGCCTTGACCGAGAAGTTCGCTTTTATATCGAGGTCTCTTCACGTAATATTGAGAGCATTGCGACAGCCCAACCTCCTCCCCTCACTTCTGAGTGTAGTACTCTCTTTATCCAGCGCGCCGACGTTCGCGGATGGCAAAGATCCCTCGACCACGGATCTCCCCGCTGATCTGAAAGGGATTGGAATCACCGAAAAATTGGGCGAAAGCATCTCGATCCAGTCCCTGAAATTTCGTGATGAAAAGGGGGAAGAGGTCGCGCTCTCTCGGTATTTTCAGGCGAAGCGCCCCGTTTTGCTGGCGCTCGTCTATTATGCCTGCCCCAATTTATGCACTTTGGTTTTGAATGGCCTGGTTGAATCGGCCAAGCAGATCGATTGGCATGCTGGTAGCCAGTACGAAGTGGTCGCGGTGAGTATCGACCATCGGGAGACGCCTGAGTTGGCTGCCCAGAAAAAAGTGGCCTATTTGAAGGATTTGGGTCAGCCGGAAAGTGCCGAGGGTTGGCATTTTCTGGTGGGTCAAGAAGAGCAGGTCGCCCGCCTTGCGAAAGAAGTCGGCTTCGGTTTTAAGTACAATCCAGTGGATGGCCAGTTTGCTCATGGCGCGGCTTTGTTCGTGCTTACGCCCGAGGGGAAGCTGTCTCGCATCCTTTACGGCATTCAGTATCGCGCGCAGGATTTGAGGCTTTCGCTGTTAGAAGCTTCAAGCGGAACGATTGGGACGATTCTCGATCGTTTTTTGTTGTTTTGTTATAGCTACAATCCGGTTACCCGAAAGTACTCGGTCGTTCTCACTCGTGTCGTACAAGCGGGAAGTGCCGGGACGGTTTTGGTTTTTGGAAGTTACTTGGCGTTTTTTTGGCGCCGTCAACGCCTGATGGTTCGCAGGAGGTCTAAGCAGAATGTTTCTTCTGAATGAGGCACACGCGGCGGCGATTCCGATCGCGGCGTCCGATATAGCGTTAAAGTGGGATTCCCTCTGGGACTTCGTGGTTTGGTTGAGCGTCTTTTTCTTCGTTCTCGTCGTTGGCGGGATGATTTATTTTGCCGTGAAATACCGCTCTCGGCCGGGTCTCAAGACCGAGTACATCACGGACAATCACGTGCTGGAAGCCGCATGGACCGTGGTTCCTTTGGTATTGCTGCTGGCGATTTTCGGTTGGGGTTACGCCATCTATTCGAAGATGGTTTCGGCGCCCACCGATGCGTATGAGGTGCGGGTGATCGCCAAGCAGTGGCTGTGGACCTTTCAGTATGAAAATGGGCAGTCGACGGTGAACGAGCTGTACGTGCCGATGGGGCGACCAGTGAAGCTCGTGATGACCTCGCAGGATGTGATTCACAGCTTTTTCGTTCCGGTCTTTCGAGTGAAATCGGACGTGGTGCCTGGGATGTATACGTCGGTCTGGTTTGAAGCGAATGTTCCCGGTAAACATCAGATTTTTTGCACGGAGTACTGCGGTACGGATCACTCAGGCATGCTCGCGAAAGTAATCGTCCTCGATGAAGATCAGTGGGACCTGTGGAATCGAGGGAAGAAACTCGGTCCGATCCCGGCGGGGTCGGATGGTGCGGGCCAGTTGGCGGTGGCGGGGCAGGCCGGTGCGTCCGGTCCGGAGGACGGTCGTCTGACTTCGGCGGCTTCTGTTTCCGTGACTTTGGCGGAGCAGGGGCACGAGTTGATTCGCTCCAAAGGCTGTGTGGCCTGTCATACAGAATCTGAGACTCCGAACGCCCTGGGGCCCTCTTTAAGGGGGATCTGGGGCAAGGAGCAGGAGTTGGCGGATGGGTCGAAGGTGAGGGTGAATGACCAGTTCATTCGAGAGTCGTTAATGGATCCAAATGCGAAGGTCGCGAAGGGTTTTAACCCTGTGATGCCGACCTTCAAGGGTCTTCTCGATGAGGCAGAGATCAACGCGGTCACTGCTTATATCAAAACTTTGAAGTGAGGAATTGGCGATGACATCGAATGCTCATGCCGCTCAGTCTAGTCACCACGGCGATAATTATCTGAACCACTCGAAGGGTATCTGGTCTTGGATGACGACCCTCGATCACAAGCGTATCGGGGTGATGTACCTTTTTAGTGTGCTGACCTTCTTTCTGGTTGGCGGCGTGTTCGCGCTGCTGATTCGGTTGGAGCTGTTTAGTCCGGGTGCGACCACCGGCTGGATCGATCCGAATCGGTACAATCGATTTTTCACCTACCATGGGGCCATTATGGTCTTCATGGTGGTGATTCCCGCCATCCCTGGAGCGCTTGGAAATTTTATTCTTCCGATTATGCTGGGGGCAAAGGACGTTGCCTTCCCGCGGTTGAATCTTTTTTCTTATTACATCTACATGGCCGGGGCAGCGTTTGCTTGTTCCGCTTTGTTTTTGAATGGGGCGGACACCGGTTGGACATTCTATACCCCGTATTCCATTCGAACGAGTGGCACGGTGATCTCGGTCGTGTTCGGCGCTTTCATTATGGGCTTTTCTTCCATTTTGACGGGGCTGAATTTCATCATCACGGTGCACAAGCTCCGGGCTCCGGGGCTGACGTTCGGGCGTCTTCCATTGTTTATCTGGGCCATCTACGCCACGAGCATCATCCAGGTGCTTGCGACTCCGGTTCTTGCGATCACGCTGGCGCTTCTCATTCTTGAACGCGTCGCGCAGATCGGGATCTTTGATCCGGCGCTGGGCGGGGATCCGATTCTGTTTCAACATTTTTTCTGGTTTTATTCGCATCCGGCCGTTTACATCATGATTCTTCCGGCGATGGGCGTGATCTCCGAGGTGATTCCGGTCTTCTCGCGGAAGCCGATTTTCGGGTATCGGGCCATCGCGGCGTCGTCATTCGGGATCGCTTTGATCGCCTTTGTGGTCTGGGGGCATCACCTCTTTGTCAGTGGGCAATCTGAGGTGGCTAACTTCGTATTTTCGCTCTTGACGATGTTCGTCGCGGTGCCGACGGGCATCAAGGTGTTCAGCTGGGTGTTCACGATGTACAAGGGGGCCATTCGGTTCGGCGCTCCGATGCTTTATGCCTTCGGCTTTCTCGAGCTATTTACCATCGGGGGGTTGACCGGAGTTTTCTTGGCCGTACTGGCACTCGATGTTCATTTGACGGATACGTACTTCGTTATCGCTCATTTTCATTACGTCATGGTCGGCGGAACGTTGATGGGGTTGTTGGCGGGGATTCATTACTGGTTCCCGAAGATGACGGGCAAAATGTATTCCGAAAAATCGGCGCTTTGGTCCTTTATTCTCATTATCGTGGGTTTCAATCTAACGTTCTTCCCTCAGTTTATCGCGGGCTCCCAGGGCATGCCGCGGCGTTACTGGAACTATCTTCCTGAGTTTACTTTGATGAATCAGATTTCTACGGTCGGATCCTGGGTTTTGGCCCTGGGTTTTGTCTGGACGGCGGTTTATCTGGTGAAGGGGATGGCCTCCGGCCCGAAGGCTTCGGCAAATCCATGGGAAGGTTTGACGTTGGAGTGGAAGACGGCTTCTCCTCCTCCGTTTGAAAATTTCCTGGAAACGCCCACGGTCACGGAATGGCCCTACGAATATCGCAGTCAAACGGTTGAAAGATAGAGGAGTCGACGAGCATGTCAGGTACTCATCATCACGCGCATCATTTTAATAGCGCCGAACACGAGTTCGAAACGGCGAAGGAGGGGATGTGGGTATTCATGGTCACGGAAGTGCTCATGATCGGCGCGATCTTCGTCGGCTATCTTCTTTTCCGGGGCATGTATTTGGAGACGTTCCATCACGCTCATCAGATGCTTTCCGTGCCGATGGGCGCGCTCAATACGGTTATTCTTTTGGCCAGTAGTTTGACCATGGCGCTGTCGGTCTCGGCGGCCCAGAGGAGCGAAAAGGGAAAGACCGGGCTGCTACTCGGCTTGACCCTGCTTTGCGGCTTGGGCTTCTTGGTGGTGAAGTATTTCGAATATGCTCACAAGATCCACGAGGGGACGCTTCCAGGCGGAATCTATCGGGACTTCGTGGCGAGTGGTCATGCTAGCGCCGCGGCAAAAGCATTGTTTGAGAAGTTCCCGAAGGCTCCGCTCTTTTTCTCTTTCTACTTCGTGATGACCGGAATTCACGCGCTGCATGTGGTGATCGGAATGAGTCTCATCACCTGGATCTGGTGGCGAAATAAGAAGGGCGAGTTTAATTCGGCTTTCTATACTCCTGTAGAGCTCGTTGGGTTCTACTGGCACTTCGTTGACATGGTTTGGATCTACCTGTTCCCGCTGCTGTATTTGGTGGGTTAACCCGAGACGCGGAAAGAAACGCATATTATGGCGAATCACAATTCAGAACACTACATTCTCTCCACCAGTACGGCCCTCAAGGTCTTTGCGGCTTTGATCGTGATGACTGTTCTCACCGTGGCGGTGGCCATGGTCGATCTGGGACCGTTGAATTTGCTGGTCGCCCTCGTCGTCGCGACGATCAAGGCGCTCCTGGTCTCCTTGGTGTTCATGAATCTTCGCAAAGATGTGAAGAGCAACGCGCTGATTTTTTATACGTCGTTCGTCTTTCTGGCGATCTTCATGGGGCTGACCGGTTTCGACTGGTATTACCGAGGGGATGTCTACGTGAAGGGCGATATCATGGCGGCGACCGCCGGCAACGGTGCGGCGGCGCCTTCGCGGTTCAAGAAAGCTTGGCAGTCGACTCCAGAGCTTGTGGCCTACGGCAAGGAGCTCTATGGACAGCAGTGCGTGGCCTGTCATGGTGCCGACGGCATGGGCAGCGGTCCTGCAGCCGGAGCCTTGAATCCTCCTCCTCGTAATTTTCATAAGAATGAGGGGTGGAAGAATGGTCGCAAGCCGAGCATGGTGTTCAAGACATTGAAAGAAGGGCTTGCCGGGAGTTCTATGGCTTCCTACGGGAGCTTGCCCGCTGATCAGCGTTGGGCCCTTGCTCATTATCTCATTTCGCTCGGACCAAAACCGCTGCCGACCGATTCGGCCGCGGACCTCGCCAAGATTGGCATCGATCCTTCGAAGGAAGCGGTCGAAGAGAAAGTCAGTCCTACGATCCCGGTGAAGTTGGCGATCGCGCGGATGTCAGAGGGGGATGCTCGGTACGCCTCGGCGGTGTTCAAGCGGACCGCGTCGGCACAGGATCACCCGGGTTCTCCGATTTATCGTGCTCAGTGTCTGGGCTGTCATGGTCCGACCGGAGCCGGTGGGTTCAAGATCAGAAATCTTGGGAATCAGTCGGCGCTCGTGGCTTCGGCCTGGACCGCCGACCATGAGGCGATTCGCTCTGCGGAGCGTTTCAACGAGGTCGTGATTCAGGGGCTACCGGGCGATATCATGCCCGGCCACGGCACCTTGAGTGGAAGCCAGCTTCGAGACCTTCATTCATACGTAAAGACGATCATCTCTTCCAACTAATGCGGTGGAGGCTCTCCGTCAGGAGGGCCACCCCGATTCCCGCAACGGCTGCGGCAAGCACATCCGTGGGAAAATGCCGTCCGCTGAGGACGCGAAAGAGCCCGGTGAGTAGGCTGAGACTGACGGCGACGATGCCGACCAGGCGAATCAGCTTCGGTTGATCTGTTTGGTGCGAGCGTAAGATCAGGACGGCTGTCAGGCAGGCAGTGACTGTAAAGCTCGTATGGCCTGAGTAGAACGAGATGTAATGGGCCGGGTTTTGCCCGAGCACGCCCGGATTCAAATAGACGAAGGGTCGGGGGCGCTGGACGAGGTTTCTGACGATCTCCATGGCCGCTCCATTGATGAGCGTGGCTTCGAACGCCTGAAGGGTGTCGAGTCCCCATCTTTTGAAGCGAATGCTCCAAGGGAGAGTATGTTGGGAGAGGCCCCAGAGACCGGTGCCGAGCAGGAGCGCTGCTGCCGTGTACTGGGTAATAAATGAAAACGAGTCGAGGAAGGGAGAGTGGGGGTACGACACCACCCAACGGTCGATCCCGGCGATCGTGTCCGGCGTACAGGTGAGTGGATCAATGCAGTGAGGGAGAATGAAGCGAGAACGGTTTCGCACTGAAAAGACCCAGAGGGCTCCGCTGACGGCGGCGAGGACAAGTGTCACTAAGGAGAAGCGATGCGAAGCGCCTAAAGAGAAATGCCTCTTCATCTTTTTAGGCTAGCACGCTAGAACGCTGGGCACAGGGGATTTAGCCAGATATGAGCGAGTTTTTTACTCCGGCTGCTTTAGTCGCTTTCTTAACGTTGTCCGCGATGGAAGTCGTCCTGGGGATCGATAACATCATTTTCATTTCTATTTTGGTTTCAAAGCTTCCGGTTTCTCAGCAGGCTCTGGCTCGGCGATTCGGGATCGGGTTAGCGCTCGTGTTTCGAATCCTTCTCATCTTCTCGATCAGCTGGTTGATGGGCCTGACCCGGCCCCTTTTCGTCGCATTTGGAAATGAGATCTCCGGTCGAGATCTCATTCTGATTTTTGGCGGTTTGTTCCTCGTCGCCAAAGCAGTTTATGAGCTTCATGAGAAGCTCGAGAGCGGCCCGGTCGAAGAAACAACGCAGGTTCCGGTCGGTGCGGGGTTTGCCATGATCGTCGCGCAGATCGGCTTGATCGACATTATTTTCTCGCTCGACTCGGTCATCACGGCGGTCGGAATGAGTAATCAGCTTCCGATCATGATCGCGGCAATGTTGGTCGCCGTGGCGTCGATGGCCTTGCTGGCGGCCCCCGTCGGTGCGTTTGTGCATCGGCATCCTACTTTGAAAGTCTTGGCTCTCGCTTTCCTCGTGCTCATCGGAACCATGCTCTTCATGGATGGGCTCGGTACGCATGTGAACAAGGGGTATATCTATTTCGCGATGGCCTTCTCGGTGGTCGTTGAGATCCTCAACATCAAGTTTCGCCATAAGGAGACGCCGGTGGCGTTGAAGACGCCCGAATACGTGGAGACCGCAAAGAAGTAGCGTCGTTTAGGGAAGGCGACGTCTTCTCTCGGGAACCGGAGCTTCGATCGGGAGTCGCGAAAGGCAAACTTTCAGCTGGAGTTCGATCTGGTCGCGCCCCCGGAGGCTATGCGCGACGTGGGGGGCGGCCTCCCGCAAAAATTGCGCCTCCAGGAGGAGGGGTCGGAGGTCGTCCCGAAGTTGAGTCTGTGTTTCCGGCGCGACCGGCGAGGCACGGGAAAGCGAGCAGATCTGCTCTCTCAGCTGCACGGTGGTGGCCGCATTTTCCGTAACGATCTCGCCATCCAGCTCTTCCAACAAGGGCGCGGGATCGATCGGCACGGTGTCGAACCCGTTCAGAATCATCGGGATCAGGAAGGCCTCGACGGCGCCTTCGGTGGCGCCGATTCCTAGGGCGGCGAGCATCATCGGCTGTCGGAGCCGCATGCCCTGGGCCACCTCTCCGACAATCACTCGAAACCGGCGGAGGAAGCGCAGGCTCTGGCCTCCGCGCATCATGGCTCCGGCGGTTTGCCAGCCTGACCAGAGGCCTCGACCGAGGCCGATGGATTCGGCCAGGATCAACGCATGTGCCGTGCGGTCGAGGATTTTCAAGAACGGCCACCGTTGCGTGAGTCGGGCTTCCGCCATGCGTTCGCCCATGTGGTTTGGCAGGGCGGAGAGGACGAGGCGAATCGCGCGTCGGCTTTCGGGGTGATTTCGGTAGTCCGTGAGCAAATGAGTGATGACCGTATTGTACTGAGCGAAGTCGAGATCGGCGAGCATGCGGGCGAGTTCGTCCGCGCTGGTTTCGAGAGCCGATGCATCCAGTGTGGAGGACATCGCCGGGTCTTGCTCGACCAAGCGTGGGATCAGCCAGCCCGGGTACCCCTCGAGCTGCTCGGCGGGGATGCTGGGTTGGGGGAAGCTTTGATAGAACTCCGTGATGGCGCGTTCGATCATCCCACGACCGATGAGTACCTGAGGCGGTCCAGCCTGGGCAGGGGGCGAGACGCAGAAGAGTAAGCAAGCGAGGAGGAGTGCTTTCATGGCGAGGCCCCGATTCGACCGAGCGTTCCAAGCAAGAAGCTCGACATATGGATGCGGGATTCTAGATCGTCGGCGATCTCATTGAGCACGTCGATATGCTGGGTTCGCAGCAGGCTGGTAGCCTGGAGGAGAACCACGGAAGGGTGCACGGCGATTTTTCCGGCTTTGAGGCGATCAGCAAGGGAGGCTTGCTCCTCTTGTGCGCTTCCAGCGAGATACTCGTTCCAGGCAAATTCGCGCGAATCGGCATCCCAGCTCCAGCGTTCGGAGTTCTGTCGCTCCGTCATCCATTGGTCGAAGTGATTTCTGTAAATTCGGGCAAGATGATAGCAACTGGTATCGGCTTGAAAATCCTCGGGGAGCGCTCCGGCCGAAAGGAGCGCACGCACGGTGGCCGTGCGTTCTTCGGTCGAGTCGGTCTGGGCGAGGTCTTGAATCGTCTGTTCCGCAGAGGCACCGAGCGTGGCATAGGCATCGTCAGTGTTGCCGGTTTGGAGCGCGTCGGAAGCTTCTTGCGCTGCCGTAAGAAGGCCTCGGTTTCGGTAGCTGGCCATCTGTTGGGCTCGCAGAGCCAGGCGCTGCCCTTGCGCATAAATTTCACGGAGGTCGCCGTGGCGAATCGCCCTCTCCAGATTGCGGGCGGTGATAGACAGGTTGCGCTCGTGTCGAGTCTCCTCTCGCCAGTCGAGCCACGAGCGCATTCCGACATCAAAGGCAATGCTTGTGAGGAGGGAGCCGACGAAAACACCGGGATGAAATTTCGCCAAGCTCGAAGCATTATTCACGGTTTTCACGACGAGGATCAACTCAAGCAGCTCGGCTGATAGCACCGAGATCGACAGTGTGCTCGCCATCAGTCGGAGCTCCCGGCGCATGTCTTCTCGCGAGAGCAGGGAGGGATCGAAGTCTTGCTGGGCGGACAGGCCGAGGCGAAGGAGTTGTGCCGGAGCGGGCGGAACTCGAGAGGCGAGATAGCCTGACTCCGGCGCGCTATTTCCGTGCGAGCGGCCCGCGAGCATTCCGATGACGGGCAAGATCCCCCGGACCAGACGAAAATATTGTGGAATTCGATCCGGCCGCCTGGCCAAGGTGAGCGCGAGGGCGGGGATCGCTACGAGGAGGCCCGCCGTCTCCTCGGCCTGAATGTGATCAAGGCGCTCATTGCGGGCCCGGTTGAGCAGGCCGCCATAGAGCACCTCCCAGCGTTGTTGTAGGCTGAGTGCTAACGCGAAGATGGCATTCGGATGTGCGCCGCGGATTGAATCGAGGTACAGAAGATTTGTAGTATAAGCGGGGCGCATCGGAGTTTCAAAAAGTTCCCGCTTGATGGCGGCCAAAGCCGAAATCGTAGCCAGTGCCTGATCTTGTTCTTGCGCGACCAGATACTGTTCAACCAACTGAAGGAAGGGGGGCTCGACTGTTTGCGCATGGGCGCCTGCTTGGAAGAGCTGTGTGGCAAGAATACCGGCGAGGAGTAAGGTTCTCATGTCGAAGGCCTCCTTCTGGGGGTGGACGGAAGGCCCATGGCGCGTCGAAGTCTTCGCTCCGCGGTCGTGAGTTCCTCCAGGCCGTCAATGATATCGTCCGAGGGCTCGAGCGCGCGCGAGATCGACCAGGTCTCACCGTCGCGAATTTTTCCCAGCAGGTGCGCTCCCGCCTGCTCGATCTCGCCTCTGATCTCGGCGGAAAGACCAGGAGTGGCGCGCAGCTGCCTGAGCGCTTCTGGTACTCCTGAAAATTCTCCCGGCGGTAGGGAGAGCCGTTCGAAGGCCCGGAGGTCTTCTTCGATGATCCGCGCGGCTCGCGCTTGCGTCACCGTTCCGGCCCATTGAACCACTCTCGAGAGGACCGGTTCAAGGAGGGGGCTCAGTATAGGCTTCAATAGCGGCCATGCAACGTATGGGATGAAGACGCAAAGGGCGTCTCCTGCAGCCCCCATATAAAAACTGAGCTCGGCTTGCTGGGCTTGAGAGCGGAGCCCGAGGACGGAGAGTCGCGACAGCTGGCGTTGGCCGATGAGGTCTGTGCGCAAGGCGGAGTCGGCCTCGTCGGCAAAGGCGGCCGCATCGTGGGCCTGGTGGCCGAGGTAGGCCGTGTGCGCGACTCCCAGCACGAGGAGGGGACGCATGAAGCCTTGAACGAGTGGGTCGATCAGTAGTTCTGAAAACACCGCCCCGATCGGGCCATAGCGGCGGAAGACTTTGCGTGCTCCCCAATTGGTCAGTTGAATGGCAATGACTGCCACTCCGCCGTGGGCGACGTATACATTGAGGTAGCGCTCGAACAAGGCGTCGACCAGAGAAGGCGTCGCGAGGCGCTCGGCGAGATGGGCCGTGGTTGTCGCGAACGAGCCCTCACGGTCGAGCGAAAGGCGAAGCCTGACGAGGGTCTTCGCGAAGGCTTCGAGTTCCTGCCAGTTTTCGCCGCTCAGGATGCGGTCGTTTCGGGTTCGAATCTCCTGGTCGAGCTGTCGAAGGGCGGGTTCGAGCACTTTCCAGACGGTCGCCGTGCCGTTCGCGTCTAGGGCTTCAAGATGAGATTGTCGGGCGACGACGTCGGCGAGGCGGGCGGGGTAGGCTCCTACTCCTGGGCTGTGCGCGATCAGGCTCAACTCCAGAAAAGGAAACTGCGAGGCCGAGAGTTCCAGGCGGGATTGTTGGTAGGCGGCGCGGTCACGTTCGGCTGGAAAAAGCTGTTCGAGGGTAGGGTGGGCAGCGCTTCTTCCGAAACCGAACCGACGCCCCACTTCGATGAGGGCGCGGGCTCTCGCCTTGCGTTCTTCGCCGACCCGGTTACGCAGCCGGTCGGCAACCCCCGTTGGCATGCCAGGGTAGGCGCTTCGGTCGGGTCTAAACTGATGGGCTTCAATAAAGGCTGAAATCAGGGGAAAATTGAGGGGTCTGTCGGAAACAAGTAGAGGCGAAGGGGTGGCAAACTCTCCTAGGGTCTCGAGGTAGCCTTCGTGGATCACGGCCCAGAGGGGGTCAGTAGCTGTCTGATGAGCGGAGGGCAAGTGAGCGTCGAGTCGGCTCAGGACGGCCGATCGCAAGGAGTCGAGTGCGGAACGGAGGGAGGGCTCAGTCGAGGATAGCGTAGCGAGAGCGACGAGAGGATCGAGCGCGCTGGGAGTCGGAGGCTGGGCGGCGGAGGTATAGAGGCGCGCTGTCGAGTAGGTAGAGTGAATCCACTCGTGGCGGCTTTCGAGGCGGGCTTGTTCGGCGGTCTGATCGCTGGCTTCCAGCCAAGCTTGAAGGGCGGAGGGATCATAGCTGTGCACGAGCTCTGCTTGGCGGTTCTTGACGAGTTCTGCGACGGCTTCAAAACCGGACTCGCTGAGATTCAGCGAGCCGCGCCCGGCGAGCGCGGTTAAAGTGTTGTAGAGCGAAGCAGTCTGGAGCTGAGCCAGAATCGGACGGAGAAGTGAAAGTTTCTTCGCGACCGACTGATTTTCGAGTGTCGAGGTGAGGCTGTCGAGCTGAGAAGCAAGCGACTCTGGCAGCTCGACTCGTTCTCGGGCCTCCACACGTTGGGCGAGCTCAAGGAGGGCTTGCGCTGCGGTGGCGCGCTGTTCGGGAGTACGGGGTCCACGGCCAGGCGTTCTCGTTTGAATTGCGATGATGGATTGAGCGAGCTCTGGGTTGATCGCGGACTGGGGAAAAAGGGCGGGGCTGTGTTCGGCCAGGGTACTCCCCAGTGCTTTGCGGTACCTGCTTTCGCGGAGAGCGGAAAGTTTCTTGAGGAGTAGCCTGTTTGGGTCGGCGAGTCGCCTGGAGATGCGGCGAAGTGGGGCGGGGAGGGGGGCGATGTTTGGCAGGCGCACCTCGGGGCCGAGCAGGTCGCGAATCCGAGCGAGATTTTCAACGGTTTGGAGGCTGGTTTGGAGTTGTGCGAAACGTAGCAGGGCCTGTTCTTTGGGTGCGCTTGCCCGGCTTTGGGCCAGGGTGCCGATCTCTTGTCCGATGAGAAAATCACGACTGATTCGAACCGAGACGAGCGCGCCGACGGAGTCGTCGAGTTCAAGGGGGCTGACGTCACTTCCTGCAAGATTCTTACTGAGCGTCTGGGCGAGCCGGGCCGGGATGAGCATGCTCGAATCGATCCACTCTTGTTCGGTGAATGGGAGAGTCGTTGAGATTTTTGCGAGGTGGGTCTTGAGGGTGAAATTCAATGTGCAGTTGACGAGGCTTTGCTGAGGAAGGGAGAGGGCTTCGTATTCGAGGGTGCTGAGTCCTGGGCCGTGTAAGATTTGCAGGAAGGTTTCAGCCTCGAGCTTGAAGGCCTGGGCGCGGCTTTCGATGGCCTCGAACTCGCTCGGCGTCGGAGGAGGGCCGACGGTGCCGGGCTCTCCCGGAAAGACGGCTCGTCGGACGAGGTGGTCGAGGTCACCGTCGATGCTGTCACACTGGGCAGAGAGGCTTCGGGCTTCTTGGAGGGCGGTGAGGATGCGCTCTTGGACAACCTCGGCGTTTGGGCGAGGCTCGGCGCTGGCCAGGCGAATATGGAGGCCCAGTATGATTATTGTAAGAGCTTGAAATAGCGTCACTTTTTTACCCAAGCCAACCTCTGTGGGGCTACTCATAACGCATTGCGTTACATTGAGCAAGTCGGGTTTTTTAGGCTCCCCTGAAAGCGAATGGAGTGGGGGCGAGAAAGGAGTACCTCGGGGTTATCCCCGATCCAGGCGCCTCCTCCGGCTGAGCTGCACATCTAAAAGGTTCCAGGGTTTTTTCCAGCGAAGCAACTTCTCCAGCGAAGCAACTTCTCCAGCGAAGCAACTTCTCCA
>CAYIHX010000042.1:0-15806 GCA_964363305.1 uncultured Bacteriovoracaceae bacterium
GCTCGCGAGAGTCGGTGCCTTCTCCTTCCCGCCCCCCTCCCCAGGACGTTGCTTGCGAACTTTGACCGCGATAATCGAGCGTGCTAGCCCGGGGCGCATGTCGGTTCAGCCTGCTGCTCCTCAGAAACGCATTGACCGCCGGGCCCTTCTCAGAAAAAAATCGCTCGGCGAACGCCTCACCATGCTCACCGCCTACGATGCCGTGACAGCCGCCCTGCTTGATCGCGCCGGAGTCGAGCTTATTCTCGTCGGCGACAGCCTCGGCAACGTCGTGCTCGGCCACGAGACGACGCTGCCCGTCACGCTGGAGGCCATGCTCCACCACACCGGAGCCGTCGTGCGCGGCACTTCGCACGCGTTTATCGTCATGGATCTCCCGTTCGGCTCCGCCTCCGACCCCGAAACCGCGCTGCAATCCGCGATTCGGGCGCTCAAAGAAACCGGCTGCCAGGCCGTGAAGATCGAGGGCGGAATACCGGCCATTCCGACCGTCCGACGGCTCGTTGAACAGGGCATCCCCGTGATGGCGCATATCGGGCTGACTCCGCAATCGATTCATCAGCTCGGCGGCTACTACAAGCACGGCAAGACGGAGGCCGAGGTCGAAGATCTGGTCCAGGCCGCCTGCGGGCTCGAACAAGCGGGCGCGTTCGCCCTCGTGCTGGAGATGGTGGTCCCGGAAGTCGCCGCGCGGATCACGGAAGAACTGACCATTCCGACGATCGGCATCGGCGCCGGCGCAAACTGCGACGGCCAAGTGCTCGTCATCAACGATCTGATCGGCCTGGGCCTTCAGCCTCCGCCGAGCTTCGCGCGACCGAGGGCCAACGTCGCTTCGATCATCCAAGAAGCGGCAGCCGCCTGGATCGCCGACGTTCGTTCCGGCGCGGAGCCCTCCTCCGGCCTCACCCGGGGACCGCCCCTGACGGATCGATCGGGACATCCTCACGCCCTTCCCAGCATCGGAGAGTAGGCCCATGCAACGCTGGCTTCTGCTCGACATCGGCAACACGCAAACAGTTGCCGCCATCGCCCGCCCCGGCGCCTCCTCTGGAGATTTTCTCCGCACGATCCGGTTTCGCACCGACCCCTCGGTGACTGCGGATGAGTATCGCCTCACGATCGTGCAGCTGCTTTTGACTCCCCGAGGGGCCGTCACCGACGGCCTAGGCGCCCTGCCTTCGATTTCACGCGTGATCGTGTCTTCGGTCGTCCCGGCTCTCGAGCCAGCCGTGCGCGAAGCCTTCGCTGAAACACCGCTCCTCTTCGTCACGCACGAAGCTAAGCGGGATTTCGATCTCGACCTGCCGGTCCCGTCCAGTCTCGGCGCGGATCGCCTGGCGAACGCGGCCGGCGCCCGCGTGCTCGCGCCCGCGCCCTATCTGATCGTCGACGCCGGCACGGCCACCACCTTCTGCGTGATCGATGCCCGGCCGGCCTATATCGGCGGCGCCATCGCACCCGGCCTGGAAATCGGTTTTCGCGCACTCGCCGCCCGGGCCGCCAAACTTTTCGCCGTCGAACTCAAAGCGCCCGCCTCTTCAATCGGCAACACGACGGAGACTCAGATTCAGAGCGGCGTCGTGCTCGCCTACGAGTCCCTCATCGAAAGCATGGCTGATCGCCTGGCACGCGATGCCGGCGACTCGCTTCACGACGCCACCTGGTTTGCCACTGGCGGCTGCGCGCACTACCTCAGACTGTCGGCGCGTTTTCGCCTCGAGCCGCGCCTGACGCTGATCGGCCTGCAACGCTACGGGGAGCTGAACCCGTGAAGCGCGTCCTTCTTTGTATTTCTGGCAGCATCGCCGCCTACAAGGCGGCCGACCTCGTTTCCGCGCTCACGAAGGAGGGTATCGAGGTGCAGTGCCTCCTGACGGAAAGCGCCCGGTCATTCGTCACGCCGCTGGTGCTCGAAACGCTGAGCGGACGGCCGGTGCAATCGCGCCTCTGGGGTAAAGAAATCTCCGGCACCGAGCATATTCGCCTCGCGCGCTGGCCTGATCTCGTGGTCTTCGCGCCCGCGACTGCTCACCTCATCGCTCGCCTCTCGCTCGGCCTCGCGGACGATCTCATCACCACCGTAGCGCTCGCCACTCGTGCGCCCTTTCTCATCGCGCCCGCCATGAACACGGCCATGTGGGAGAACCCCCGCACGCAGCGCCATGTGACGGAGCTGCGTGACGCGGGCGCGCGCTTCGTCGCACCCGCGAGCGGCGTGCTCGCGTGCGGCGAAGAGGGCGCGGGCAAGCTCGCTTCCGTCGAAGAGATCGTCGCGGCGATCCGCGAATGCTCCGACCGAGACGACCGCGCCGCGCTCGCCGCAAAGGATATCCGAATCAGAGAGCCGCTCACTCCTTCCGCCCGCCTCCTCATCACCGCCGGACCGACGATCTCTCGCATCGACGCCGTGAGGTACATCACCAATCCATCCACCGGAAAGATGGGCCTCGCCCTGGCGCAGGCCGCTTTAGAATCAGGCTGGAGCGTCACGCTGCTTCTAGGAAGAGACAAGGGAGTCGCGGAGCCGACCGACGCGATGCTCCGCCATCCGGGCTTCGAGCTCGTCCGAGTCGAGACGGCTGAAGAGATGGCGGCCCTGGCACTGGTGCGTTTGCCGGATTGTCGCGGCGTGATCGCGACGGCCGCGGTCCTCGACTACCGGGTCGGATCGCCCGTGCTCGGGAAAAAGAAGCGGGGCGAGGCGAGCCTGCTGCTCGAACTGATTCCTTCGGTCGACGTGCTGAAAACACTGCGCGCCCACGGCCATCCGGGGCAGTTTTTCTTTGGCTTCGCGGCGGAGACGGACGATGAGCTGGAGAACGCGAAGGCGAAGCTCGCGGGCAAAAATCTCGACCTGCTCTTCGTGAATCGTGTCGCCCGGGAAGATCGGCCCGCCTCGACCGGCTTCGGCGGCGATCAAAACGCCGGGACGCTGCTTAAGCGTGGCGCGGAGCCGATTTCGTTCGGCCTGACTTCAAAACTCGACCTCGCGCGCCGCCTTCTGCAAGAGGTGCCCCCTCCGTGAAAATCCTCCGAACCCGCGCGGACCTCCGCCTCTGGCGCCTCGCGCTCGGTACTCGCAGCGTCGGTTTCGTGCCGACGATGGGCGCGCTGCACGAAGGTCACCTTCGACTGGTTCGCCAGGCGCGCGCCGAGAACGAAGTCGTGATCGCGAGCGTGTTCGTGAATCCGCTTCAGTTCGGACCGCACGAAGACATGGCGCAATATCCGCGTCCCTTCGAGCGCGACTGCGAACTCCTCCAGGGGGAGAAAGTCGACGCGCTCTTCGCGCCCTCGCCTGAAGAGATGTACCCGGAGGATCGCTCCGTCATCGTCGCTGAATCGTCCGTCAGCCGTGACCTCTGCGGCGCCGCGCGCCCGGGCCACTTCGACGGCGTGTGCACGGTCGTGCTCAAGCTCTTCCACCTCGTGCAACCCGAGCGCGCCTATTTCGGCGAGAAGGATGCGCAACAGCTGCGCGTCATCGAGCGCATGGTGCGCGACCTCGACGTGCCCGTCGCGATTGTGCGAGTGCCCACCGTGCGCGAACCCGACGGGCTGGCACTGAGTTCACGCAACGCCTACCTGACGCCGCCCGAGCGCGCCGTCGCGCCACTGATCTACCGAAGCCTGGAAGCGGTCCGCGCCCAACATGCGCAGGGCGAGACGCGCGTCTCGGTACTCGAAGCGGTCGGCCGCTCAGGGCTTGAACGCGCGGCGCTTTCCGCGCCGACCCTCCGCGTGCAGTACTGGGAAATTCGCCACGGCAAAACGCTGCGGAAATTTCCGCACGACACCGTTCCCCACGGTGCGCCCGCGCTCGCACTCGTCGCGGCCTACCTCGGCGCGACACGCCTCATCGACAACCTCGAGCTGGGCCGATAGTCCGGGCGCGGTTACACCAGGCCCCTCACTAGAAGGCGGCTGCGCGTCAGCAGGGACTCACAACCCCGAAAGTCGCAAATTGCGACTTGGGAGGGCGTGAAGGGGCTTCACAGGCGCGAAAGTGCTCGAATGCGACTTTCGGAACGGTGAATCTTGGTAGAGCCTTTTCCATCAATTGCTTTAAACATATCCGAATTCCCCGAAAATCTCGCACGCTCTTCTTAGAGAATAGAGACCACCGCTTTAAGCGTTGCGCCAAGAGTCGGGCAGGATCTCGCAGCAGTGGCCCTAGAAACTCCTGCGTTTGAGACAGCGAACCATTCGCCAATAGTTTCAGAATTCAAGTTGGCGAGTAGACTATCCATCGCAGAATAAAGCCTGCGTGTTGAGTCGACAAGTTCGGCGTTTCCAAAGGAAAGAAGCGACGCAGGTGCGTGGGGATCTCGTTCTAACCTCCTGGTCACCTCAATCAAGCGATCCTTCTGCCTTGCGATCACTAACTGAAGATGCGTTACGGCATCTGCCGGTGTACGAGCGGGACTGGCTATCGGAGCGGCCAAAGTCTCGAGCAACCGAAGATCAAACTCCTCTAAGCTAATATCGGCGCGCAGCCACGCCCCGAAACTCTCGGAGAGCCGAAGAGCAACTGATGAGGGATCGCTCCGGTCCACGGGCAGGGCCGCACGTCCCCCGATCCGTCGTATTTCAGACATCGTTTCAATATGAGCGGACCGGGCTGCGGACAAACCCTGAATTCGGCTCCGAACACTACTCAAATGATTCGCCGAAAGCCGTGGCTGGCCAGGAGTATCCCGTGTTAGCGGCATTGCGGCGTTTTTGAGTCCAACTCGTTCGGCAATCGTGCGTCGAACGACGGGGGTCGCGTCGATAGGGAGCCTCTCGCCATCGTCAAACGTAAGCTCCGTTCGCGCGTGATGGTTTCGTCCTCGGACGATCCCGTTTGCCGAATCTGAGAGGTTAAAACCTACTCTCCCCACCGCCCGAACACCCGTTGTCCCTTCGAAAATAAAATTGAGCGCTTGGGTGAAAAATCGCTCCGCCGGCCCACAGGTCATACATGGACGGCCTTCTTCATTGAGAAAAGGAGAAAACTGTCGGATGGGATTCTCTGGATCTAAGCCCCCTTCTTGAGTATTTCCGAAAGTGGGGATGCCCTCTTCCTTAAATACACCTTGTAAATCAAACACAGAAATCCGTCGCGAGGGTGTGGCACTGCGGACCAAGCCGTCAACTCGATCGGCTAAGGGGCGAAAGCCTGCTTCCCTGAGATGCGCAGATAGAGCCAGAAGTCGGTCCGGATTTAGATTTTGAACAGAGTTCGGCAAATGAGCGCGCGCCCTTCCGGGGCGCGCTGGAGGGATAAAGTGAGCAGCAAATTCAAATTGGTGAGAGAAAGGTGGCTTTGCAGAGAGGCGAATAAAAACTGCTCGTCCGTCGAGGCTCTCTAGAACAGTATAGTCCGTCCCCCGTTTCAACGTCTGCCTCGTTCCTTCTTCGGTGATCTGGGTCAGCTCAACTTGACTGAGCCGCTGCGCGTGAGGAGTGGGGACTGCGATGTCCAACGAAGCAGGGTAAAAAGGCTCGACCGAACTGATCGATACGGAGTGCCGAGTTGCCAGGGCCCCAGGTACGAGATCAGGGAGTACGCGAGTTCGCTCGGTTTCCAACTCTTCTGCCTCAATCATGTCGAGAAAACGGGTTTCACCTCGAACGAGATAGAGAGGTCGATCTGAACCAATGCCTCCAGCATTGGTCGCGCGATTGGTTCGCCTGGACGGTTTCCCAAGCTGGGCGTTCGCGCCGCGGTTTAAACCACCAGAACCGGAGGAAGGGGATGTCCTACGAAATCGAGACGTGACTCGATCCCAAAATGAAGGCGCAGCCTGAGTCTGTGCGAGCATCGGTCTACGATACTCACGATCGACGAGTTCATTCAAAGAAGGGTAACTCTGAAAGCCTCCGTGCCCCACTGCTGCCCGTGTAATTAGAGCTTCAAGGCCCGGCCTATCCAAATTTGCTTGGCGCGCTCGCGATAGCCGTACGATCCTTTTTCGCGTCACCGGGTTGAGTGAGGTATTCAACTCCTGACGAATATTTTCATGACCATACAACCGAGCCAACCCACGCCGACTCATTAACCTGAGTATCTCCTTCTCCGCGCCTGCTTGAAGCCCCGTCACCTCGCCCTTTATGACCCGATCTAAAGACCGAATTGAACTGAGTAACCACAAATCAAGGCTTCTCACCGTGGGTGCCGTTCCATTTCCTGACGCGTGGTCAAAGTGGCCTGAGGTAAAGAGACTCCCTCGGTCGACCATGAAACGCTCGCCAAGTCGGCCTGGGAACGACGGATCAAAGATATCGAGCAGAGATGGGTTCTCCCGGAACGCCTTCTTGAGAGCCGAATGATCAATAAACTCCGAGTGTGCCCCATAAAACAACCAACGGCGAGGGGGACTACCGCTGTCTTCAGTGTAAAAAAGGTGAGATTTAGTGGAGTCTGCGTCATTTGGCGCAGCAGAACCGGGAATAAGGGACACGAATGTCATTGAATCAGGAAACCGAGTTTGGATCGATCTAAAATCCAAAACCTCGGGCTGAGCGGAGGGATGCCCAAGTATATGCCTCCCATTCCACGCATGAACCCTACTCATATCAGAGCTGCGAATGTAATTTTCGAGTTCTGGATTCAGCGGAATTCCAATAACTGAAGGGGATGCTTCGGGGAACGCGTCATACAGGACTGAAAGGCGATCCCCGGCAAGGCGTTCGCGGTCAGCCTGGAGACGGCTGCGCCACCGCCGTGCCCACGTGGCTACTCGGGAGTTGATTGACCCACGTTTTTTCTCCGCCTCAAGCTCCAATTCGAAGCGGTTGACAAGACGCGAGTATTCAAGGCGATGCTCAGGTGAATCATCCACCGAACGGCCTGGATACCGTCGGCCAAACTCAGATCGAGCCATGGGCTCCGCTCGCAGATGGCGTTCACGAGCGGAAAGGGGCCGTGGCATTTGAAACTCCCGTCGGTAGTCCGCACGAATCTGCTCAGCTCCTTCAATTCTCAGTCCTGTAACGGAACGGATTCTCGTCAGGATTTCGTCGAAATCCGCTATGCGATGTTCGGTCTCTAATTGCTGCTGCTGAGCAGCTTCAATAAGGCGTTCACGAACCTGAGTATGACGGAGAAATTCTTCCCATGCTCGATCACCCCCATGGAGAGTCTCACTATTGGAAAGCCAGAAATCGCTCGTATAAAACTGAGGAGGAATTTCGATAAGTGCATCCCAAAGAATTCGAGCGCCTGCCGATAGAGGGGGTACGGGTTCCTCGCCCCAGGCGGGAAGCCAAGCGATTGACGCGAAAATGAGGACAAGAGCCCGCTGCATCACACTTCTTCTTCGGACCGATGCATGCAATCAGTGAGACCTTGTCCCCACCACGCGATTTTGACCGGTGTTAATTACCAAGGCATTTTGACCACCTGCCCGCGTCAAACGCGGGTTTATCTCTGATTTTTTCAACAAAAGCCTGACGTTGGAGAAACAGGGGGAAGCTGGGTGCTCATCATGACCGCGCAAGATCAGATCGTGCTCGATATTATCGTCAAAGTTTCAACAGGAACCATCGGCCGCAAGGAAGGCCAAGGGATTCTCAACGTCTCGGAGCGAACGCTCCGGCGTCATCTCGCAGAATACCAAAAGAAAGGTGCGATATTTGTTCAACACGAAAACTGTAAAAATACTCCATCGAATAAATCCTCGGACGAGCTGAAGAAGCGGGTCCAAGCGCCGGTTCGTGAGAAGTACTTCGATTTCAATCTCACGCACTGTCTAGAGAAACTGGCGAGCGAGGAGAAGATCAAGATCAAGCGCGAGGTGTTTCGAAAATGGTGTCACGAGATCCACCTGGTCAAGCGCGCCCGCCGCAGAAAGTCCAAAGTCCGCTAGCAGCGGGACCGGATGCAGCAGACGGGCATCATGCTTCAGATGGATGGATCGCCTCATCACTGGTTTGGAGGCAAGCCCTCGTGCCTGATTCCCGCCATTGATGACGCGGACAGCGACGTACCGTTTGGCGAGTTCTTTCCCGCCGAGGACACGATCTCCTGCACGCGTGTGCTCCAGCGGATCATCCAGAAGAGAGGGCTCTTTCAGATCCTGTACGTGGACCGGGCCGGGATCTTTGATGGCCCCAAACGTTCAAAATTTTCCCAGGTGAAGCGCGCGCTTCGGGAGCTGGGGATTCACATCCTCTTTGCCGGCTCGCCTGAGGCCAAGGGCCGGATCGAGCGACTGTGGGACACGCTTCAAGGTCGGCTGGTTGCGGAGATGAGGACACACGGGATTCTCTCTTATTATACCGCCAATCACTTCCTGCAAGAGCAGTTTTTACCGGCGGAATGGGCTGAAAATTTAAAGTCATTCCGGCCAACCCGCAAAGCGCCTACCGTCTCTTGCCTGCCAGAATTGATCTGAAAGAAATTTTTTTGCATCAAGGAGCACCGAGGCGTCAAACGCGATCATACACTCAGCTGGAACAACGAGATCTACCGAATCGAGTCGGAGTTCAAGCACTCCATCTATAAGCAGAAGATTGTCTATAAGCAGAAGATCGAGATCAGGACTTACCAGGATCTGAGTTGGAAGGCGTTCTTCGCGGGAAAAGAGATTGCATTATCGCTCGTGAAGCTGCCGCTCAAGGCAAACTCGAAGGCACATCTTCCTCAACTCCGGCCTCTTTTGTCTGTTTCTTGCGAGGTGCAAGAAATCTCGTCTAAGAAAGTCAGAATGGATGGTCACGTTCACTACCTCAATCGTTATTACTCAGTGGATGAAAATCATGTTGGGAAAAAGGTGACTCTCTCGGAGAAGGACGGGCAGGTGCAAATCTACCTGAGAGGCAAGCTAATCGAATCTCATCCCAAGTTGAGTCCGCTGAACAAGCAGTCGCTGTGCTCGACCAAGCCCGAGCATCTGTCGCCGTGAAAGAGGGCGATGCTGGAGAGCTCCTCTTGCCGGACGGCAGCCTGGAAGCTCGGTGCGCATGTCGATCAACTGGTATTGAATATCCTCAAGCGTGGACAAGGATTCATCGACACCGGTGCAATCTGTGGGATCATCAACATGGATAAGACCTACCTGTCGGCGGCGATCAATGAGGTCTGCCAATGCGCCACGGAGCTGGATCAGGAGAGCTACCGCATCGTGAAGACGCTGCTCAAGCTCAAGGGCTCGCGCTATCAACTCCGGACCGCTCAGACGGGCGCGTAGCCGCGCCCAGAGCTTGTTTAAAAAACACCCCAAGCTCGCGTCATTTGACGCCGATAGGTGGTCAGAATCGCGTGGTAATTAACCGGCCAGAATGCCTTGGTAATGACAGCAATCAGTGAGACCTGTATTGATCAATCAAGATTGGTAGGGCGAGAAAGGCCTCTGGAGCGCCGGAATTCGAACCGTTCAACGAGTGAACCTGGTCACCGGAACAAAAATCCATCCGCCGCGCAAGCCTGCGTACGACTCACGGCTCCGAAAGTCGCATTCGGGCACTTTCGCGCCTGTGAGTCCTCTTCACGCCCTCCAAAGTCGCACCTTGCGACTTTCAGCGCTGTGAGTCCGGAGTGCTTCAGTCGCACGCATAGGGCCCCCAGCCGCGTAGCCCCTCCGAATCGGGAACGAGATTCCCAGAGCGGCGCAATGAATGCGCTTCATTGCGCCGCTCCGGGAATTCTGTTCCCGATTCAAGAATCTCAGTAGCACCGGCCACCCGTATTCGGTAATCAACCACCATGCCAAAACTCGAACTCGTCAGCTTCAATCTCTGCCCCTTCGTGCAACGCTCCGTCATCACCCTCCTCAAAAAGAAAGCCAAGTACGACATCACGTACATCGACCTCGAGAACCCGCCCGAGTGGTTCGACCGGATCTCGCCCCTCGGTCAGGTGCCGCTGCTCAAGGTGGATGAGAAAACCGTGCTCTTCGAAAGCCAAGTCATCAACGAGTACTTGGACGAGATCGTTCCACCCGCGCTCCACCCGAAAGACCCGCTGCAAAAAGCGTTCGAGCGCGCATGGATTGAGTACGGCTCCACGCTGCTCGGCCTCAACTACCGAGCCACCGCGGCCCAGGACGCCGAAGACATCAAAGATCTCACCACGGAGCTTTTCTCCGATCTCCAACGTCTCGAGGCGGTCGTGTCGAAGACCGGCCCCTCTTTCCGAGGCACCGATTTCGGACTCGTCGACGCGGCTTACGCGCCCCTCTTCATGCGCATGGACCTGACACCCTCATTCCAGAAAGACCGACGCTGGGAGGAGATGCCACTCACCCGCCGCTGGGCCGCGGCACTTCTCAAAGACGAGGCCGTGCGCGCCTCGGTCGTGCCGGACTTCAATAAACTCTACGTCGAATATTGCCGGGACGAATTCGAAAGCCCGCTGTTCCGCGAAGCCGACTCAACTTTGTAAGCCGCCCCTTTGGAGGACGGCTGGTAAACCCTAACCTTCGGCGCCGATTTTTTCCGAGGCAACCCCAGACTCGGGCACAGGCGCAAGATGCCCCTTGGCCCGGGCAATGCTCACGAGCACGGCCGGCGCCACCACCACGGCGGTCATGATGCAGCAGAGCTCACCCAAGATGGCGATCTGGCCAAACGATACGAACGCCAGGTTTCCGGCGAGCAGCAACGAACCATAACCGATGATGGTCGTCATGCTGGCCAGAACAACCGCCCCCCCGGTCGTCTGGATCACCTCGATGATCCGGCCCGGCCCCTCCTCGCGATAGCGCTCGAAGATATTGACTCCGTAATCGACGCCGATGCCAAACGTGATCGGCAGGGCGATAAAATTCATAAAATTGATCTTAATTCTAAAGATGACCATGCAGGCCCCGAGCCAAACCACGCCCAGGAGCAAGGAAATCAGCACCTGCATCGAGGTCTTGAAATTCCGGAAGATCAAAAACACGAGAATCGTCACGGCCCCGAAAGCCAGCAACGTAGCCCGAGGACCATCCCGCCAAATCGCGCCGATCAGATCAGAAGACACGGCCAGCTGCCCCGCCACCGGCGCGGTAGGGCTCACGGAAGCAGCAACCGACCGGATGTCTTCGATGAAGCGCCGAAGCTGATCGCCCTTCCAGTACAGGCAATCCAACCTTGGATAAATCAGCACCAGGTTGCCGACCGCGCCGCTCTTCTCCGTGAATTTATCCAGCACCATCGGCGGCAGCGACGACTGCACGACCGGCTCAAACACATCCGGATTGATGAACTGGGCAACCAGATCTCGATCCGCTGGCGCCAGGTGCCTCTTCACCTGAGGAGTCAGCAGGCGATCGATCTTCCGGATGAGCGGCTCCTTCTGACTCTGGGCCGTCGGCAGGAAGTCATCGATGCTCTTCACATCAAGCATGAGGCTCTCCGCGCCGTCCTTCTCCTTCTTCGCCACGAGCCGTTTGCGGATCTCGCGGGCTTCCTCGGGAGAATGCGCCATGATCACGGTCGGCGTGAGGGTACGGCCAAAAATTCCTTCCGCTATTTTTCCATAATGCCCCGAACCGTGCTCCATGCTGTGAACGTCGCGCAGCTTCGTCAGGTCGGTCTCGAGCACGTCACCGCGGAAAGTCAGCATCACCACCAGGAACGCGGCCGTGATCCCGGCCGCTACGATCGTGAACTGATACGGATAGCGCTGGATGCCCGCCCCCAGGAAGCGCATCACGGGGTGGGAAGGTTGCTTCTCGAAATCAGGGTGCGCGCCGCGCCCGTAGATCACCGTGAGGAAGGCCGGCAGGAAGATGAACGTGCAGATCCAGCAGGCCATCATCCCGATGAAGCCAATCACGCCGAACTGACTGAAACCACGAAAGCTGGTGAGCATCAAGGAGCCGTAGGCCAGACCGGCCGCCATAGCAGCCGTCCAAGTGGCGGTCGCCGTGCGCTGAATCATCAGCTCGATCCCGACCAAGTGGGAGGCCCCCTTGCGACGTTCCTCATAATAACGCGCCAGACAGATGATGCCGACGTTGATGCCGTTGCCGATCACGATCGAGCCCATGAACGCGGAGTTCGCGTTCATGTAGCCGACAATGAAAAAGGACAAACCGAAGCAAACCAAAGCTCCGATCGTCAGCGCGCAAAGAAGGGCCGCCGTCCCGCGCCAGCTTCGAAAGAAGACGATGACCACGACCAGCGTGAGCGACAGCACGATGGCCGTGGCCAGCCCCACGTCGCTGACCAACGAGTCCAGCTCCTCGATCATGTCTTGCACGCCACCCGCGAAGTGCAGCTCAAAATCCGCGCCGAACCGGTCGAGCTGCGCCCGCCCGATGGCCAAGTTAACCGCATTCTTCAGCGCGTAAGCCGAGCTGATCCCTTTTCCGCCCGCGGGCAAATGCACCAGCACCGCGAAAATTTTCTCATCCGGCGTCGCATAATAACCATCCGGAAACTTCGCAAACGCCTCGGTTTGGCCTGAGTACTTCTGCTTAACGCCCTCAAAATCGACCTTGGGCTCCTCCAGCTCCTCACCATTGAAAATATTCAACGGATTATAGAGATCCGTCTCGTACCCGATCTTCTGGCGAATGTACTGCTCCACGAGCACGAGATCGCTCGGCTCCATGTAAAGAAGCCTTCTTCGATCGAAAAAGCGGATCTCCCGGGCGATCCGGTATTCGACTCCGGCGGAAATATCAGAGGTGATCTTCGTCGCCTCCGTCGCAAGCGCCTCGACGGCGGCTCGCGGCACCTTCTTCTCTCCCTTCGCCATCAGCAAAATCATCAGCTGATCCGTGGCCCGGATCCGCTGCTTGATCTCCGCCAAACCTCTGACGCTCGGGGCGCTCTCCGGAAGAAGCTCCTCGAGATCGGGGCGGAGATTCATGAACAGCTGGGCCGTGTAAATCCCGCCTAAAATGGAAAAAAGCAAGCCGATCGCCAATACCCTCCATGGATATCCCACCGTCACTCTTGCCAGCCATTTTCCGATCTCGCGCATGAGGCCCCCTGAGGTCGCTCCAGCTTAACAAAGACCCCGCCGTTACAATAGTTTTACATCTGCTTTCCGCCACAGGGTCCAAACTAAAAAAATGCACGGAACTGCCCGGAAGCCCACGGTTCATTTTCTTCTCACGCTGCCCTTTATCCTGATGCACCTCGCGGCCCTGAGCATCTTCTTCGTCCCCTTCGCCTGGAAATGGGTGGGCCTGTGCCTCGCGCTTTATCTCGTGCGCATGTTCGCCATCACGGCCGGCTATCACCGATACTTCTCCCACCGCACCTACAAGATCGGACGTCTCACGCAGTTCCTCTTCGCCTTCGTGGGCGGAACCTCGGCGCAGAAGGGCGCGCTCTGGTGGGCGGCGCACCACCGCCATCACCATCGTTTCTCCGACCAGGCGGAGGATATCCACTCGCCCATCCGCAGCGGTTTCTGGTGGTCGCACATGGGCTGGATCACGAGCATCGACTACGAAGACACCCGCTGGGAGCAAATTCCCGATCTCGCGAAATATCCCGAGCTCGTGTGGCTCAATAAATTTCACCTCGTGCCCCCGACGATGCTCGGCCTCTCCGTCCTCGCGCTGAGCGGATGGAGCGGCATCGCATGGGGCTTCTTCTTAAGCACCGTGCTGCTTTGGCACGGAACATTTACCATCAACTCGCTCTCACATGTTTTCGGAACACGCCGGTATGCCACGACCGACACCAGCCGAAACAACTTCTGGCTCGCCCTCCTCACGCTCGGAGAAGGCTGGCACAACAACCACCATTGCTACCAGAGCAGCACCAACCAGGGCTTCTTCTGGTGGGAAATCGACGTCAGCTACTCTCTACTCAAGGCCCTCTCTTGGGTCGGAGTCACGCGAGACCTCCGCAAGCCCCCCTTGAAGCTCCTGGAGGCCAAACTCATCAATAGTAACGCATCGCGACAATCTGGCGCCGCAGCCGCGAATGAGTACACGACGATAGAAAATAAAAGCCAAGTCCGCGACAGCGCCTCGCCTGAAGCAATTTTTTCTACATGACAATTTCTGCTTGTCGCAACTGACGATCAGATATACATCCCGCCCACTATGAAACGTGGTCGTCCAAAAGGTCGCTCTCGCGACAATCGTTCCTTCGGTCCGCTCGGAGATCTCATTCGCAAGGCTCGCCTCCAAAAGGAGTTCGGCCTCGCCGATGTCGCCAAAGCTTGTGATTGCTCCGTGCAATTCATCTCAAACATCGAACATGGCCGCGCACCGCTGCCATGGGATAAGGTTCCCAATCTGGCTACCTTCCTCCGTATTCCGGCGGAAGAGCTCCAGGCGGCTAACCTTTCCATCCGGTCCGACTTCAAGAGCTTCGTCTCCTTGAACGGCAAGAATGCAGGCAACGGGTTCCTCCGCGGTAAACGCGTTCCGACTCCCGCCATTCTGCACGGCATGACCGGCGCCGCCTCGGCAGTCGCGTTGTCGGCTCGTGACGCTCAGCTCATGACCGTCCTTCGCCGCTATCAAGATGCTTCCCCGGTGATCCGCAAAAAATTCGTGCTGGCCGCCCTGAAGCTTCTTCCTACCGCTTCGAAGTAACTCTTTTTCGAAACGCCATGGGGCTCACCCTGTGGCGTTTCGCTCCCAAAGCTGGAAGCGAGCCGGAATCGAACTCGGCAGGGGCTGCTCCGCGACCACCTGAAAAGCGCTTTCCCACTCCGGAAAGAACACGTCTCCCCTGGGAACGTCGTGCTCGACCCGGGTCAAGTAGAGGCGATCGGCCAACGTCAGCGCGTCCCGAAACACCCCGCCCCCCCCGAGAATGAAAAGCTCCGGACGCTCAGCCCCGCTGAGCAGCAGCCCGCGTCGTGCCTCGAGGATCGCCGCCGGAAGAGAATCCACCACGAGCGCGCCCTCGACTCGGTAATTCGGGTTTCGCGAGATGATCACATTCATGCGCTCAGGAAGAAGCTTTCCGATCGACTCATAGGTCTTCCGACCCATAATGACCGGTTGTCCCCCCGTCAGTGCGCGAAAAAGCTTCAGGTCTTCAGAGATTTTCCAGGGTAGCTGATTGCCCACACCGATCACCCGCTTCTCGTTGAGAGCCGCGATCAAAGACACCGCGGGCCACCTTGCATCGAACCCCTTGAGCGGAGGCAACGCCTTCACAATCTCCCTCTCTAAACTCATATAGCCACCTTTCCCTTGATCGCCGGATACGGATCATAGTGTTCCAAAGTGAAATCCTCGAAGATAAAATCCTCCAGCCGAGCGCGGTGCGGACTGAGCTTCATGCGCGGAAGCGGCTTCGGCTCACGCGAGAGCTGAAGCGTCACCTGCTCGAGATGATTGAGGTAGATGTGCGCGTCGCCCAAGGTATGCACGAACTCGCCGGGATTCAGGCCCGTCACTTGCGCGACCATCATGAGCAGCAGCGCGTAGCTGGCGATATTGAACGGCACCCCCAAGAAGAGGTCCGCGCTTCGCTGGTAAAGCTGGCAACTCAACCGCCCGTTCGCGACGTAGAACTGAAAGAAGGCATGGCAGGGGGCCAGCTTCATTTCGGGGATCTGACCCACATTCCAGGCGCTCACCATCAGGCGACGAGAGTCCGGATTGCGCCGGATCTCATCCACGACCTGGCTGAGCTGATCGATCGGTTTTCCGTCCGGCCCCGGCCACCGGCGCCACTGCGCGCCGTACACCGGGCCGAGATCACCGTTCTCATCCGCCCACTCGTCCCAGATCGAAACCCCGTTCTGCTTCAGGTAGGCCGTATTCGTTTCTCCCCGAATGAACCAAAGCAGCTCGTGAATGATGGATTTGAGATGCACTTTTTTTGTCGTGACCATCGGAAAGCCGGAAGCCAAGTCAAAACGCCGTTGATGACCAAACACGCTGAGCGTGCCTGTACCCGTG
>CAYIHX010000042.1:15816-29695 GCA_964363305.1 uncultured Bacteriovoracaceae bacterium
AGGGGAAACCCCGCCTGCAGGTCGAAGCGCATCTGATAGCCGAACACACTCTTCGTGCCCGTGCCGGTCCGATCGCGTTTTTCCACGCCGTGTTCGAGGACATGCTTCAATAAATCGTGGTAGGCCTTCACCTCGAGGAATCTAACGCGTGACTCCCCGCATTCTCTACGAAGATGTTCATCTCTGCGTGCTGTCGAAGCCCGCTGGCCTCCTGAGTCAAAGTGACGCATCGGGCGAGCCCTCCCTCGTCGACTGGCTGCGAGGGCACTTTGGACGAGACTTTGTCGGACTCGTCCACCGCCTCGATCGCAATACGACGGGTTTGATGGTCGCGGCCAAGCGCACGAAATCGGCCGACCGACTGAGCGAAGCACTGAGATCCGGCGTGCTTCGTCGCGAATACCTGGCCTGGCTCTCGGGCAACCTGCCTGCAGCCGCGCGATGGCGGCATTTTCTCGAGAAGAATGAGCGCACCAACGTGGTGCGCGTGGTGAAGGGCGGCGGGAAGGAAGCGATCCTCGACGTCGAGCCGGTGGCCCAAGGCGAGTACCGCGGACGCGCACTCACCTTGGCGCGTTTTCGGCTAGAAACCGGCCGCTCGCATCAGATCCGCGTGCAGGCGTCCTTCGAGGGCTACCCGCTGCTCGGCGATATGAAATACGGCGATCGCCTGCCGCCCGAGCTACGCGTCTTTGGCCGCCCGGCGTTGCACTCTGCTTTGCTCGAATTTCCGCATCCCATGACGAAAGAGCTGATGCGATTCGAGGAAGAGCTGCCCGCGGACATGGCGGGTCTGGTCCGCGTCCCAGGCTCTGATCGGGAATAATATTCCCGGAGCGGCGCAATGAAAGACCGGACTCCCTCGAAAATGGGAATAGAATTCCCGCTTCTCCCGCATCACACCGGCAGCGCGCGCAGAATCCAGCCCTTGAGGTAGCGCTCTTCCGGCCGGTCGAACCGATTCGGAAACGTCTCCGGCGCGTCGATGCGGCGATGAGTGACCAGCCGCAGGCCCTTTGAACGAGCCGCCTCCTGCACCTCACTCAGATACTTCTCCCAGGAGAGATTCTCCGAATTGATCGAAGTGATCACCCAGCCTCCGGGCGCGACAACGGCGAAGACTCGCTCATGCAGCGCCTGCAGATCTTTCGAGGTGGAGAAGGCGCCTTTCTTGCCGCGCGAAAAAGACGGAGGATCGAGAATCACGCAGTCAAAGCGCTCCTGCTTTCTGGCCAAGCGTTCGAGCGTGGGAAACACGTCGTCGACCCAGAAACGCGCGCGCTCCGCAGGCAAACCATTCAACTCCCAATTTCGCTTCGCCCACTCGATCGTCGGCTTCGAAAGATCGACGGTCGTGACAGCCGCTGCCCCGCCCTTCCCCGCCGCGACCGAAAGACTCCCGGTGTAGGCGAACAGATTGAGAACCCTCCACCCCTTCGCGCGATGACGAAGCCAATCGCGGAGCGGCTGGTGATCCAGAAAAAGCCCCGGGTGCTTGGTGTCGCGAAAGCGGATCTCGAACTGTAGCGCCCCCTCCTGCACCGTCTGCGGCGCGGGAAGCTCGCCAAAAAGAGGAACCGGCTCGGCCGGAACTTCTTTCTTCGAGCGCTTGAGCCACACGGCCGAACGCGCGCCGTGAGCTTTCAGAAACTCTGCCACTGTTTTCTCCACGGCGGCGGAAGGAGCGGCATCCTCGCGCGCGGTGATCCAAAAGTGGAGACCGAAGCGCTCGATCAATAAACCACTTCCCTCCGAACCACTCGCTTCGCCCGGACCATGAAAAACTCGCACTGCCTCGAGATCGCGGAAGACTCCCGTGCTTTCGCGCCAGGCCCAGGCCCGTTCTAAATCCTGCTTGAGATTCATTTCGCCTCCTTGAGCCGCTTCAACCACCCTTGAAAATCTTTGGGCAAAGCACAACTCCAGCTCCGCCCATCCGGAAGCGTCAGGCTCGCCGCATGCAAAGCCACGCGATCGACGCCCACTCCGCCGCCACTCCCCTTGCCATAGCGATGATCGCCGAGCAGCGGGTGCCCCTGCCCTGCGAGATGAATCCGAATCTGATGCTGCCGGCCGGTCTCGATCCGCACGCGCGCGTGAAATACCTCACGGTACTGGATGACCACCTCAACCTGAGTCAAAGAGCGTTTGCCCTCGATCGGCTCGTTGAGGCGCAACATCGGTCGCGCGCAAACCCCCTGCGCCAGGCACTCGTATATTTTCTTCGCCTGATGGTTCTGGAAAACCGTATTCAAGGCGCGATGGGAATCGGCCGATCTCGCGAAAACGAGAAGCCCGCTCGTTTGCACATCGAGGCGATGCACAACCCAGGCGGGCCCGAGATTTTTTTCGACCCAGTGAGAAAGCACGGGCCGGTCGGCGGCCGCCACGCTTCGTGTCTCTTGCGGCGCGGGCTGCTCCGGGCGCCCCGGGATCGTGAGCCAATGGGCGGGCTTGGCCACGACCCAAAGGTCGGCCTGCTCGGAAAGCAGAAAAGGCTCGTCGCGTTGTGGGCTCACACCGAGGCTCTACCGCAAAGTGGGCGACTTCGAGTAGGATATCCGTATGCAAGGGATGAGAAGAACCTGGGTTTCTGTACTTTTCTGGACGGCGCTCTCGCTCGGGATCGGTTTCGGCGCGCTCCAAATCCGCAGCGCCGCGGACGGACCGAATCGCACGGTGAGCTGGACCCGCGTCTACACGAGCGCTCTTCCGCCGAAGCGCCTCACTGAAGCGCTGACGGCGGTCGCTTCGAACTGGCCGAATTGGCATTTCCACACGGTGCAAGCCCAAGTCGTCGACGGCGACGACCACCCGCTGCCCTTGAATTTCCAGTTCATCGAGACGGGCTCACGGGTCGTGCTGACCCAGGAAGTGAAAGGGAGAAAAAGCAAACGCTACGGACTCCTCCTTCGAGTCGTGGAATACCTCCCCGGAAAATCCCTTCGCCTCGCGCTGGAGCGGGATACCAAGGGTCAGATCTCGGCGCTCGTGGAGGACCTCGAATGGAAGATCGATCTTGCGCCGGAGGGCGCAGGAACTCGGATCACGGCACAGATCTGGGGCACGACTCGTTCGGCGCGCGCCCGGGCGCTCGCCTTTCTTGCGGAGGGCGTGCTCATGAATCAGCTCTGGCTGGCGGACATCGAAGCGCTTTCGAAGATCGAGCAACCGGTTCCGGTTATTGCGATTCCGCATGGTCAACGCTGAGGGGTCAGGCTCCAAATCTTAAGAGGTTTAACAATTACGTTTTTGGCAAAAACATAATTGTTAAACCTCTTAAGATTTGGAGCCTGACCCCTCAGCGTTGACCATGCATACATACATAGTATACACTTGTATACATGAAGAAGAGGCATCTCAAACAGTACACCTTGAGAAACATCCCGCAGGAAGTCGACCGAGTTTTGAAGCGAAAATCACAAGAAACCGGCAAGAGCTTCAACCAAGTCGCCATCGACGCCCTAACCGAGGGAACTCAAGTTCGGGTACGATCTCGACGAGACCTTTCGGACATCGCCGGGACCCTCTTGCCTGAGGAAGCGCGGAAACTTGAGGCCGAGATCAAGCGCCAACATCAGATCGACCCGGATATGTGGAAATGAAGCTCGCGCTTGATTCCAATCGCTATACGGATCTTTGCCGTAACTTACCCGAAGCCGTCGAAACGATCGAAACCGCCACGGAGATCTACGTTCCCCTCATCGTGATCGCCGAACAGCGCGCTGGCTTCGCCCACGGAACGAAAAGAGAAAAAAACGAGCGCATTCTTACCAAGTTCCTCAACAAGGATGGTGTGTTTGTATTGAGCCCGGACGAACAGACCACTTACTTCTACGCGACTGCTTACGCGTACCTCAGAAAACACGGCACCCCAATCCCGACAAACGACCTTTGGATTGCCGCTCTCGTACTTCAGCACAACCTGACCCTCTATGACCGAGACTCTGATTTCGACCGTTTGCCTCAGCTGGCGCGACTGGGGCGCTGAGGGTCCCTTCAGTGGTGATTTTAAATGTAACCACTATGGTGAAATAATTATTGCATTGCGTTATTTTACCCCATAGAAGCGAACGGGTATGATGAATTCGCCTTCTCAGAAGCCGCGAACCACTCAACAGATCTCGCTGCTGTTACGCCGGGAACTGGAGAGACGGTGCGAAAAAAATCCCCGCTACTCGCTTCGCGCCTTTGCTCGCGCGGTGGGCATGAGCCACTCCACTTTTTCACTGGTATTAAACGGAAGGCGACCGCTTTCAGCAAAAGCAGCCCGAAAGCTCTTGGATGGGTGCACCTGGAATAATCATGACAGAGAGACCTTGAAAAATCAGGTCAGCGCTCGCCATTCCCTCATCCTAGGGATCGAGGAACCTGTGGTGGACGACACCTATCGCGAACTAGAACTCGACCACTTCGAGCTCATTTCTGATTGGTATCACTTCGCGATTCTCAGCCTGCTTGAATTGCCAGACTCACGATTCTCCGCGAAATGGATCGCTTCACGTTTGGGAATTCCCGAGATCCGGGCTGCCTCCGCCATGGAGCGTCTCGTACGCCTGAACTTAGTCAAAAAAGTGGGCAGAAAGCACCGTCAAACCGGGCTGCCGCTCAAAGTCGAGAACCGTCGATCGACTGAGGCCACGCGCAAATACCACCACCAGCTCCTGACACGGGCGGCGGAATCACTCGAGAACGATCCATTTGAAATCCGCGATTTCTCGGCCATCACGATGGCAATCTCCCCTCGCTTAATCCCCGTTGCCCGTGAACGCATCAACCTCTTCCGGCGTGAGCTATGCCGCGACTTGGAGAGCCACGGTACTCCGGAGCAGGTATACCAGCTGTCCGTGCAGATTTTCCCCGTAACAATGAAAGCTTCAAAACCAGGAGAACTAAAATGACCTTGAATCGATCTATTCCCCTCATTCTGGCATTGGCCATCTTTCCGACCGCACCATGGGCCCAGGCTCAAGACGCAGCCCAGGGAAACGACGGCCCTGGTGGCTTCGCGTACCGATACGCTACTGAGCGTTTGCGTTCCTCGGTGGTTGAGATTGCCCCGCTTCTCTCCCGCATTCCAGACGCCATTTTTGAACGATATCGAGTCAGTCGAACCGACATCGTCGAGGCCGTCAATGACGAGACCATTCAAGAACGACCTGCTAGGCGTCGAACCCGGGCTGGGCGTCCGCTCGAACTCGACTACTCTCCCGCAACGTTGCCCTGCCGGATCATCGTCCTAGAACCCTTCTTTCAACTTTACGAATCGAGAAGAGCCGAGCCCTCAGCTGACCTCAACCGAGAGATTCAGACCAAGCTCTTGCACGAGGCGGCCCATTGCTCCGGTGCTGGAGAAGCGACGGCATCCCAATTTGCGCTCGAAGCGATGAGTGCCCTCTTCCAACCCATACCCGCGCCTCCTCCGCCTACCCTCCCAGCACCACCCAGTCCCCTCCAACAACTTCGGGAGGGCCTCTACGACGCTCCTCCCGGATATTGCGGCTACCGAATCACTCGAATTGAAAATAGCGAAATTCAGCATCCTGATGTGTATCAATTTGGACTTTTGTTGTCAGGCACGGTCAACCCTGCCGACGGAAAGCCGTGCGCCGACAGCCGCCTCTTCAGATACTTCGCAATGAATGCTGATGACCGCATTCTCTATGTTTGGGAGCAAGCCTTTGCGTGGGGTCGTTCGTCGATAGAAATCCTGAACTCGACCACCTTCCTCATGCGGTACAGAGGGCGAGAGTTCATTCACCGGTGGAGCCCCTAATCATTGCGTTGAGGGGTCAGGCTCCAAATCTTAAGAGGTTTAACAATTTGATTCGTCTCGACGAATCAAATTGTTAAACCTCTTAAGATTTGGAGCCTGACCCCTCAACGCGTATCATCGTCCGTATGCTCACACTCATCCTGCTGCTCGCCCCAGTCCTTTCTGCCCACGCCGTTGAGATGCACGCCTGCACTCCCGCCTCCGAGGCGCAAAAGCCAGTACTGCTCTGGTCAACGAAAGGGTTTTCGAAGCCGGAAAGCGTGGTCTTCGACGCCCGGTCCAAGACCTATTTCGTATCGAACCTGGCCGGAGGTGGAAAAGAGAAAGACGGCATCGGGTGGATCTCGAAGCTCGACTCGCGCGGCAAGATCGTCAAAGCCCGCTGGGTTCAAGGGCTCAACGCACCCAAGGGCTTGGCGATCCAAAACGATCTTCTCTGGGTCTCCGATATCGACTCCATCGCCGCTTTCGATCTCAAGGCCGGAAAACGAGCCCAACTGATCCAAGTGCCGGGCGCGCAATTTTTGAATGACGTCGTCGCCTCAAAAACCCAGGTGTTCGTCACCGACATGATGACGAACCGGATTCACGCCGTCGAGGGCGACGCCCAACATGTCTTCATGCAAGGCGCCGAACTCGACTCCCCGAACGGAATCACGTTCTCGGCCCAAGGACTCCTCCTCGCCTCCTGGGGGCACGACCTTCAGCCCGATTTCTCCACGCCGACCCCCGGACGTGTTTTTGATATCGACCTCCAAACGAAAGCCATGACCGCGTGGACCGCAAAACCCCTCGGCAACCTCGACGGCCTGGAACGCGACGGCACCGATGCCGTGATCGTCTCCGACTGGAACGCTGGCAAAGTTTTTCACCTCAAAAGAAGCGGGGAATGCCGCATCCTGCTCGAAGGCTTCAAAGGCTCGGCCGATCTCACGTTCTTGCCCGACTCACGCACGCTCGTGCTTCCGCTGATGGGCGAAGACCGAGTCGTCGCATACCGGGTGCCGATGTTCTAACTGCGGTGCCAGGCACCGCAGTTTACGCCGCTCTCGCAACCGGCGCCGCTCTCCAGTCCTTCAACATGCGCCAGCCACTCACCGTGCTGCCTTCGCAGACGTGGTCGTCCAACGAGAAAGCGCCGCTATCGAGCGCGATCGAGATGAAGCCCGCGCTCACCGGCCCGTGAAGAGCCTTGCCGTCGTAAACCCAGAGCCGCGCATCGCCCCCTTCGGAGCCCGAGAAAATTCCGGCGGCGCGGATCTGAGCCGACTGACCCGTCCCATCCCTCCAGCACTCCGAATCAAAATCGATTTCTTGCGCGAACAGCGCGCGCGCCACCTCACCCGGCGCGAGAGGGCCGAGAATTTTTGATCCGTTGCTGACCAGCCATAGATTCCCAGGCACCGACTCCCCGTCCGACGCGGCGACCTTTTTCGCAAGCGCCAGGTCACCCGAATACGGCGTCTCGCAACGAACTTCGCTGCCCGACTCGTCCCGATAACCGGCGATGCCATACACCGTCACCAGACCCGACTCCGGTGTCAGTAAGTGTTCACCGATGCCTTCAGACAAAAGATTTTCCTCGAGTCCCTGCATCGCCTCATCTGAAAGCAAGAAGTCGACCTCGAGACGCAGCGCGAGCTGACGGAGCGCGAAGGCCGGGGCATAGAGCCCTCCCACCGGTTGGTACAATCGCGCACCCTCTTCTCCCACATTTGCCATCAGCTCTGAGCCCCCATGAAGCCCCTGAGCCACTCGAAGAGACTGGTGACCATCGACCTTTCTCGATTCATTGAGAGCCGCGATCGTCTTTCTGAACTCCAGACCCGCGCGAACAGGAAGAAGCCGCTCGGCAACCTCCACCGGCATCCCATCCCAAACTAACGCGAAGCTCGCGCCCCCGGTGGGCACGAGACGGGCTCGAAACTCTTTGGCGACACTTCGACCGATCACGAAAAAGTCATTCACCAAACCAACGAGATCCTCCACGCTCTCGCGCTCCGTGAGGTCTTCCACCTCCTCGAGCGAAACACTCAAAAGAGTCACGGGCCCGGAGATCGGCAAGGGCGGCGGAACATCATCCTTCGGATGCGGATGCGGATGCGACGGCAGCTGACTCGAGCCCTGAGCGGAGGGCAAATCTCTTTCCCGTGCCTTTCTCCGACGTGATCCCCCGGCGAAACGGAACAGGACCCCCAGCTCCGCTAACGCCCCCAGGCCAAAGCACGCGAGCACGAGCACGATCCAGACTCCCATTGAGCGCCGCAGCGAGGCGTGGACCCCGGCGAACGCTTCTTCGACGGGAATCGAGGCCAGGACCACGAGCTGGCTGTCAGGAACTCGAAAAAAGCCTCCAAAAAATTCGTGTCCCCCGAGATCAACATAACGCTGCTGAAACTGGCTGACCTTCAGGTTCTGAGGCTCAGACGCGACTCCCACCAGCGGATTGCGCTGTGCCGCGGGTCCATTCATCGGGCCGGTGACCGACGGATCAATCAGCGTCCGCCCATTGCGATCGACGAGCGTCACCTGAACCAGCTGCTCAGAGCGAAACCATTTCTGAATCACCGTCGGCGAGAGATGCGCCAGGAGCACCTCCCTTTCGACCGAAGGAACTTCCGCCGCCACCACGAGCACGAGGCTTCCCTTCGGGTCCAGGCTCCAATCTCCGACGACCGAAACCTCCCCTTCCAAAGCGCGTTGCGCGGATTGCAGCAAATTGAGCGGCAACACACCGAGACGATCCGCGAGCCCGCTCGGACGCTCCGCCCTCTGCGAATTCACGCCCCCTTTGATTCGTCGAAAATCCCCTCGCCCCTGGTCAAACCGCCATCGACTGACGGCGACCCATTCCGGAGCCGCTTGAATGGAAATCCACTCTCCCTCGCCGTTTCCTTGTCCGGCGGCAACGACCGGCTCAGACAGTACGACTTCCGCACCCTCGACCGTCTGGAGCTGAGATTCATCCAAAGCTCGAACCGTCCGCACCCACTCAGCGACTTCATTTTGCACGGCCTCGGCCACCCAACGCGAACTCTCACCGACTGACTGCTCGACGAACGCTCGGGCCTCGGCCTCCAAAGCCTTCGACTGTAAAAAGAGCAGCACCCCACCGGATAAAGCGACAACCGCGCTGAGTCCGACGGCAAATTTCAACGACTCGCGAACACGTGGATCGGCCCCATTCCAGTTCTTCACGACTGCTTTTCGGAGGAAGAAGTCATAAACTTGATCAAATTAGTACAACTTTCTAAGGATCCTAACCGGATTTCGCCAAAAGCGAAATCCGTAAGCAGTCACGCCAACCGAGAGCCCGCGGATTTCGCATTGGACGAAATCCCCGACCAACGTGCGATCCCCCTAAGGTGAATCCCCCTCATTTCTCAAAAAATTTGGGACATAAATCGCGCTCCCGCAGCCCCTAAAGAAGTATTTATACTCTCCCCTAGGGGCCCCCTTTGAATGTTTGTATGAACGCAGGTTGGCGCCGCCCCAAGGGGGCAGTTTAACCCCCATAGAGGACGAACAACATCGTATTCCCAAATTCTGATCATTTTAGTCCACAATTATTCGCAATTATGATACCGCTGTGCAGTATGATTTCCCCTCGCCTCACTCTCCCAGCCGCCCTTCTCCTCGGAATGGCCTCGATCGCCCAGAGCTCTGAAGTCGACAGCTTCACGCTCCGAAACCCCTCCCTCGGCGACGCCCGCGCGCCCCTCAACGAAATCATCAACACCGCTTTCCACGACGCAGCGGCCGCTGCGACCGAAGCCGAAGACCGCCCATGCCACGCCTCAACGCTCCACTCCGAGCTCCGCACACGGCTCGGCAGCCCGGCAGTGATCGGACTCCCCGAGCTCCGCATCTTGCTCGATTCTTCCGTTCCCAGCGCCTCCCTGCCCATCGGCGCTTCCGTCTTCAGAAATTTCCCGGTCCTTGAATTCCCTCAAATGTGGCTGGTCGGCCTGACACTCGCGAACCTGCTCCACTTCGGTGATTTCTTTTTTGGAACGGACAAAATCGGCCATTTCTTCGACGAAGGCTGGACCTACTACGAGATGATCCACGACCAAGGGAAAACCCTCACCGATGCGCTGAACTGGGGCGTGGAATCCGAGCGGGGAGGATATGGACTCGCCATGAACGGAGTCTTCTCCTGGGGCGACTTGCTCGTGAACTTTCAGGGCCTGCGCTTCTGGAAAGAAGTCGCGACCCGGAACTTTCGATGTCACCGAGGACACTGGGAGCCCACCGAACCCTTCGATCTGGCCAACTATGTCGACGCCGGATGGGATGAAGGCATCAACTGCTCCGAGTTCCGCAACCTAGCGCTCAAACGCGGAGTCGAACGCGAAATTCGAGCCCTCGAACGCGCCAGGGGAGAGCCCCTGATGTGCCCCATCATCCCCTCCGCCTGCGAAAAACTTCAGATCAAATACCAGAGCCTCGAGAGTTATGTGCTCTCTCCGCTCTGTCGCGGACGACCAGCCCTACCGCTTCGGTAGCTTCTTCTCGAGCACGCTCTTCCTGAGCCCCTGCTTGAACTTCGCCACACGATCGAGCAAGGAATCATTCCCCGCGCCGAGGATCTGCACCGCGAGCAATCCGGCGTTATAGGCGCCACCGATCGCCACCGTGGCGACCGGCACGCCCTTCGGCATCTGGACGATCGAGAGCAGCGCGTCTTCCCCCTGCAAGGGCCCGATCGGCACGGGCACCCCGATGACCGGCAGCTCGGTCTGCGCCGCCACCATACCCGGCAGATGCGCCGCCCCTCCGGCGCCGGCGATAATGACGCGAATACCGCGACGCCGGGCCGAACGCGCGAATCGCGACATCTCCTCCGGCGTGCGATGCGCGGAAACGATCTTCGTTTCGAAGGCCACGCCCAACTCCGCAAGCGCGAGGCCCGCCGCCTCCATCACCGAGTAGTCCGAATCGCTCCCCATGATCACTGAAACTAAAGGCTTCTTCATCTCAGACTATCGTGCCAGCGGCTCTCTACTTCCTCAAGCTCGCGTTCCAAAGAAGGCACTTCCTCAATCTTCTCGGTTCGGGCGTTCAGGTGCCCGAGCTTTCTCCGAGGGCGGGACTCCTCCTTGCCGTACCAGTGCAGATGACTGTGCATCGTAGGCTCGGGCGGCACGAGCGCGCCCGACGCCACCGGAAAGGAAGGGCCTAGCAGATTCAACATGGCAAACCCCGGGGCACAGCGAGTGCTCCCCAGAGGCCGACCTTGCACGGCTCGCCAATGATTCTCGAACTGAGAAGTCTCCGACGCATCCAGAGTGAAATGCCCAGAGTTATGAACCCGAGGCGCGATCTCGTTGATGAGCAAGCCGCCGTCCGCCGTCTCGAAAAATTCGATCGCGAAAGCGCCGACCAGGCCCAGCTCTTCGGCCAGGCGCCGCACCGCCTGCGCCGCCTGCCGCTCGGTCTCGGCTTCCGCCCCCAGTCCAACGGCGGGACCGACCACCGACCGGCACATACCCTCCCTTTGGCGGGAAATCACGAGCGGATAATGGGCGAACTCCCCTTGCGTGGAGCGCACGCCGACCATGGCCAGCTCACGCCGAAAGGGGATCTTCTCTTCCACGAAAACCGGCACTTTTTTTTCCGAAGCCCGCCTCAGAAAATCGAGAGCCTGCGCGCGAGCCTCATCATTCCAGGCATCCGGGGATACATAAGTCCCGTAACCGTCGTATCCAAGCTGCGCCCATTTCAAAACGAACGAATGACCGAAGGCCTCAACGGCCTGATTCAGTTGGACCTCGGGGCTCAGCCCCTCCTCCAAAGATCGATACTCGGTAAAAGGGAGTCCGAGTCGTCTACAAATCTCTTTTTGCCGAAGTTTATCCTGCAGCTCGAACAAGATTGAAAGCGAGGGAAAGAACTCCACGGAAAGCCCTTGGCTCGCTTCCTTGAGCAGGTCGCAGGGGGCGAACTCGCTCTCGAAGACCACTCCATCGCAGGCGGCAAAAAAACTCCTCAACGCAATCCGATCTTGCAGCTCTCCGAAAAAGCGCCGTTCGGAAACAGCCACCGCGGGGTTCGAAGAACGGGCGGCGAAAACAGCGATAGAAAGCCCCTGAGACGCCGCGGCCTGCGCCAGCATCCGTGCCAATTGCCCCCCGCCCAAGATTCCAAATGCCCGTCGTCCTGTAGTCATCGCCCTCTCCTCATGCTACCTTCAAGACGATGAAACAAGTGAACTTTAAGCCCCAAGTGACACCTGAGTTCATCGCTCGCACGCTCGGACGCAACATCCCGCAGCTCGTGCATGCTGACGTCTCGACAGAACCCACGCCGGAGAATCTCCAAGACATCCTTCCCTTCTCCTGCATCACCATCGACTCCAGAAAAGTGACGCAGGGCTCTATTTTTGTCGCCATTCAAGGGGACAACCACGACGGACACGATTTCATCGAGCGCGCAATCGAGCTCGGAGCCCGCGGCATCATCCACCGTCGAGATTTTCAGGCCCCGCCCCACGCGGACGTTCTTTTCTTTCAGGTCGACGACACGCTTCAGGCCTACCGCGCGATCGCGGCAGCATGGCGGAGGGAGTTTTCTCTTCCCGTCATCGCCGTCGCGGGAAGCGTCGGAAAAACAACGACGAAAGAGCTGCTCTCCGCTGCGCTCAAAGGCAAATTCGAGCATGTTCTCAGCACGGAAGGGAGCCAGAACGGCTTCGTCGGTATTCCACTGACCTTGCTTTCGCTCTCTGCTCAGCACCAGATCGCGGTGATCGAGGTAGGCATCGATGACATCGGCGCGATGGAGCAGCATATGGCTCTCCTCGGAGCCACCGCCTCCCTCCTGACTCGCATCGGTCCCGAACACCTCGAACGGCTCAAGGACCTTCCCACCGTCGCCAGCGAAGAAGGCATCGCGTTGACCTCCGTGGCTAAAAACAAGGGAACCATCCTGATCAATCTCGATGATCCCTGGATCCGCCCGTATGCAACCATCCTGCGCGTCGGTCGACGCATCAGCTTTTCAATCGAGAACCGCAGCTCACCACTGGAAGAACATGTGACTGCGGAATGGGTCGACGCAAACCATGAAGCGCTCCGCTTCCGCTGGCTCGATCAGCCCGAATTCGAAATCAAGCTGCCGCTTCCAGGCGCGCACAATGGGTCCAACCTCGCCGCAGCGGTGACCGCAGCTCTCGTGCATGGCCTTACACCCCAAGAAATCGCCCAGGGACTCTCCTCCTTCGGCGGAGCCTACGGCCGCAGCGAAGTGGCGGACCTAGCCGGCTCACCCGTGGTCTGCGACTACTACAACGCCAACCCCTCCTCGGTCGAAGCGGGCTTCAATCTGCTCGATGAAGTGGCTCGCAAAAAATCTTCCACTACTCAAAAATGGGCCTGCCTGGGTGACATGCTGGAGCTCGGCGCGGAGGAGGAAAAATTTCATCGCGAGCTGAGTCATTCGATCCTCCGACTCAGCCTAGATGGCGTGCTCCTTTACGGAGAGCGCATGAAATGGCTGCAGGATGAGCTTAAGAAAAAAGATTTTAAGGGTCACGTCAGCCACCATGCGTCGCATGAAGAGTTGGTCGCCGAATTGAACCAGCGGTGGCATCCCGGAGACGCGCTCCTGATCAAAGGGTCGCGGGGCACGAAAATGGAAACTGTATGGAAAGCCCTTCAAGCAAAAGCATGAGGCCCGGCGCGCAGGTCTTGCAGCCGACGCCCGAGAATCTGCGCCGACTCAGTCAAGCGCTCGCCGAAAACGACCTCGTGGCCATCCCGACTGAAACCGTATATGGACTCGCGGGAAAGGCCCTTGAGCCCCTGGCCGTCGCGAAAATTTTCGAAGCGAAAGAGCGGCCAACGTTTGATCCGCTCATCGTTCACCTCGCCACCTGGAACGACGACGAAACCCCCTTCGAACGCCTGGAACGCTCCCAGCTCATCGACCTCCGACGTCTGGCCGATCCCGAGATCCAGCTCATTCAAGCCCTCGCACGGGCTTACTGGCCTGGCCCCCTCACGCTGATTCTCCCCAAGACCGCGCTCGTGCCCGATCTCGTGACCGCGGGCCTCGATTCCGTGGCCATCCGCTTCCCCACCCCCCCGGTGGCCCGCGCCC
>CAYIHX010000043.1:0-29141 GCA_964363305.1 uncultured Bacteriovoracaceae bacterium
GGGAGAGCACTACCTTGACACGGTAGGGGTCGCTGGTTCAATCCCAGTCGAGCCAACCATTTTACAAGCCTGCTAGAGACCCAAAGCGCCGCAAGTACCCAAAAACAAACAACGAAAATCACACAGATTTTTCGAGAGCGCTCGGCGAGACCATCACACAAGATCACCCGACTCGCAGGAGATCTTCGCCGAGACCAACGGCGAGAACGCCCTCCTCGCTCGACACACGCATAGCTCACTCCGAACGGACGACGGGCGCCGTGAGAACGAAGAGTTAAAGGTCTTCCGCTTTGGCAGTATCGCAAGGCATTTGCCGGAGCCTTCTTAGGATCGACTCGAGTTGCGAGGCGTTGGCTGAGGCTTCGGCTGAGCTGCCGCCAGAGTTGAAGTAATAGTTGGTGATCTGCTCGACTCCGTCGCTCACGCCGGTGCGCTCGGAGACGTCTCTAACGGGACGCACGACCGGCGCATCCGGCGGTAGTTCTTGGCGGAGCATGTTGGCGTTGGAGCGACTATCATCAAAGGCTCCGATCAGCTCGAAGCGAGTAGCCAGGGATCTGACCAGTCCGCGCTTAAACTCAGCGTCCGATCCGGAGGCGCCGGATGGGCGGGTCACCAAGAGCGCCTTCTCTTTTTCGACTGGAAAGCTATGATACTCAAGCTCGCGCCAGGTATCCGCCTCCTGGGTCTCTTGAGTTCGTGCGGTGAGATAAATCAAAATCGCACCGGTCTTGCGGGTCACGCGGTTTACGAACTCGACGCTGCCCGGGAGGAGGCAATCGTATTTCAAAAAGCTTCCGCTCAGAAACAGTCTTCCCCACGGAGAGGTTTTCCAGCCGTCACCCTTTTCATCCCCGCAGATCCGGTTGACCAGGCTTGCCTCTTCGATCCCCGCATTTTTAAGACTACCTGCGCAGAAATAGTCCGTTTCTTCGAGCCGCAGGGCGGCAAGCCGCGGCAGGCGCCATTGGACGCCGAGCTGGTGACTAACCTCCGCCTTGCGACAAGACACGTCAAAAAGCGTGTCGTCCAGGTCAAAGATCACGGCAGCGGGCTTGGCATGGGCTACGCAGTTGATCAAAAAGCAGAGGGAGAGAAGCAAAAGCTTTGTTTTGGTCATGGGCGGACGATGGCTCATGAAATGATATCAGTTAACAGATGAAAACTGATGAATATCATCATAACAGTGATGAATGGTCACACCCTCGTTTGAGCTGCTTCGGATTTTGGTCGCTGTCTCGGAATCAAAAAACCTCGTCGAGGCCGCGAAGAAGGTCGGGCTATCGCAACCGGCGGTGACCGCCAAGCTGCAGCAGCTCGAGAGTGAAGTAGCGTTACCCTTGTTCGTGCGCGAAGGGCGGCGCAAGATCTTGACTGCCTACGGGAGAAACCTTTGCGAATTAACCCGTTCGGAGATCGCTCGATTCGAACGGGGGTTTGAATCCGTCAATCGCTCGTATCTGACGGCAAGGCACCTGACTCTCAAGGTGGGATGTCGGGCCGCAGTCTTCGAGCACTTTGCCGAAAAGCTCTTATTTGCAGGAAAAATCGAATTCATCCCGCTCACGAGCCATGAAGCCGTCCTTAAGCTCTTGGACCACACGATCGATCTCGCGATCAGCTACGAGCGTCCGGACTCGGGCGAGATCATCGCCAAAAAGGCCTTCGATAGCTACTCCAAGCTTGTCGTGCACCGAAAGCTCGCGCGAAAGTATCTCCCGAAGCAGGGGGAGGGGGAGCGCTTGCTCAGGGACAAGTTGTTTCTGACCGAAGCCCCGGCGCTCAGTTACGACAACGAGAACCAACTGCTGAGGGATGTCGCCCGGGCAGCCGGCCTCGGTATGGGCGATCTCAGCGTCCGCCTCGTGTCCTCACAGGATTGGCGGCTGCTCCAGTCGCTGGTCGACAAGGGCTGGGGGTACGCCATCGTGCCTAACTACATCGAGTCGAGCTCGAGCGAGGTCTTGAGCATTCGCATCCCGTCCGAAGTGCGCAAGCCGCTGCCGTTCTACGCACTTTTTCATCGTGAATTTCTTCGCGTGCCAGCCTTCAAGGAAATTGCCCAGGGATTCAGATAGAGTGCACTCGTGCTGAGGTCGCGATAGATCTCACCCGGCTCGAAAAACTATTCGGCGCAGGGTGCGGATGCGAATGGCTCTCATCCAGCAAGCTCATACGACCCGCGACTCGCAGCCGCACCACATCGAAGCGCTCCACCTCGAACGGCAGGTCGCTAGCCTTCGCCGCTAATGAGCCCCGCGAAAAAGAAGAAGCACGTTTGATAAAGCATATTCTTGGGGAGGCTGAAAGCAATCAGAAAGGACACGCTTTGGATTTTTTGCTCAAAGGTGGACTGGAGGGGACATCAACAGATGTTCAGATTGGACAGTGGAGAGAATCAAGGGCAGCAACGTCGTTGAAACTTCAGCCCTCGGAATCGAGCTACAGGCCAAAAGGATCTTCCATTCAGATCGCAGGATTGGCAAAGAAACTAAGGTATGAAAATTTTCACTCGAAGGAATCTTGCTGCGTATCTGGGACTATCGTTGGGCTCACTAGTCGCCTGCTCAGCTTGGGTCGACACGAAGCTGGCTGAGCGAAAATTTTTTTGGACTGACGAAGGTTTTGCCCAGAGTACTACCTGTTCACAGACCTATACTGACCTGTTTCTGCATGGTGGACAGGGGCAGTGTAGTCCCGCTCCATTGTACTATGTTGTCCAGAAGCTGGCGATTGGAGCGCTTGGTGCGGACAAGTCGGTTCTCATCAAGTTTAGGGTACTTAGTCTTTTTTCGGCCGCGGCGTGTATCGGTTTGTTGTTATTCGTCCTTTCTCGGTATCTTGGGTACGCGGCAGCAGTTTTCGCGTGTTTTCTTCTTATTAGTCAGCCGATTTTTCATCAGTTTGCGGCCGAGGATCGGCCATATATGTTGTGGACGGCCTTATTCACCGCTTTGATATTTGCCTCTGTTGTCTTGGTAAATAACGGCCGAAAACCGCGCAAAATTGAGTGGCTACTTTTAGCTTTCCTGTCTCTGGGTTTGTCTGCGGTGTCTGGAGCGGGAATGTTGCAGGTGTCGGGAATTCTTTTTGTTCTTCTAATTTCCCCGTCGATTAGGAATTGGAAGCTGGGTGTCCGTGAGGCGCTGACACTTAGAAGCACTCTTAGGCCGGCTTACCTTATCGCTTTTTTGAGCATCAGTATCGGACTTTTTTATTCGAATAGTTCATGCGGATGGTGGAGCGGGGGGAATAATCTCCTTGAAACTAGGGATCCTCAGCTTGTTTTGAATGTCCTCATGTTGTTTTTTCCAAAGGGATCTTTGGCGACGGTTTTCATTAACTTGGTCGTCGTGTTGGGAATGGTGAGTACGTTCGCTTACTTGATGGTTCCGAAGTTGGTTGATCGACGAGGGAAGAGTCTCTCTGTTTTATTGGGTCTGCAGGTCGGGATTCAATTGGTGGTTGCGATTGTTATTGGGGTGCTTGTCGCACTTAAGGGCTATTTTTTCATTCAGAGGGTTTTTATTTTTCTCATTATTTGTCGCTCCATTTTTGGGGCGCTCGGTCTCTATGTTTTAGTAGAGTGGCTCCTCGATAGGATCCCGGCTGATTCAAGTCTCCGTACGGGGGTAAATGCAGCAGCAGGCGCTGTCGTTCTTGTTCTTTTTTTTGTCAAGTTGAAGGGAATGGATGCGTACCTCTCGGAGAGCTACCCCTTTCCGAAATGGAAAAGTCCTCCTGCAGGGATCTGCGAGGCTCTCGCTGGGAAAAAAATAGTTATTGCAGTGGAGCCGAGTACATCGGCGACTGTCGTTTCTAATTTAGTAGCAGGGGCATGGGCCGTTCTGTCTGACTGTCCAAGGGTGGGGGGGCGGAATGTTTTGTCAGAGTCGTACCTTGTCGTGGCTTCTGGTCCTGACGGATTAGATTTCAGAATCAAAGAGCCGCCCCTGGGCTCGGCTTATGTCGAAGTTGTTCGTTGCTCTCAACGGGTGGTTGGCTCTCTGTAGCTTGGGTAAATTTTTAAAAAAATAGTATAGCAGCTACGCGATTACGTGTCTTCTTTGTGGTGCTTTGCCTAGTGTTTGAAGCCAGTAGAGTACCCTTCCCAGTCTTGGGCTTTACCTTACGCGGGGAGCGGTACATGGACCCTAGTCAAGTGATCGTCACAACGTCGACTCCGGGCGGGTTCCAAGTCTGGGGAGCATCCTTTAACGTCGATGTAAAACCTCATTCGCAGGTCATGTGGCGCACCGAGTTTCGTACCCTGTATTCGGACGATCCCATCTACCCAGCCGAGGGGGGAACTTACACCCGCGTTGATCCTTTCCTGGTTTCATCTCTCTCGGTGTCCTTCTAAATCGACGGCCTTACGAAGCAAACCCCATTTCAAGAGCCTGTACACTCTTACGCTGAACCCCGCCTTAGACCTTTCTGGACACGTGGAACGAAGCATCCGCTAATGATTGAAAAGTGAACGATACCTCAGTCATGGCCGACAACAGCCGCGGCGAAAACCAGCGAGAGCAAGATGAGAAGCAGTTTCTTCATACTCGCAGCGGAACTCAAATTCACCGAAATGGCAATTCGTCATGACGGGTCGTGCTCTCAAAGGAGTGATCGTACGTGGCCTAACCATTCGACGATGGAATGAGTAACGGCCTCAATCCCCTCCTGGGTCTTTCCGACGAAGTTGTGGTCCCCGTAAAAGTACTGAAAGGTATGCAGCTGTTTGCGAGCTTTTCCCTGAAAGCGGTACATCTGGGTCACATCACAGTAGGGGTCGTCGACTGATATCGTGGCGCGCACCGGGATGCCCTTGGCGAACCAGTGGGCGAATCGCTTCTCGAAGGGATTGTCTTCGTCGCAATTCGGAGTCAGAAGAAATAGGCCGGCGACCTTCTCACCGCCGAAATGTTCCGCAAAAAGAGTTGCGCCAAAGCTCTTGGCCAAAACAAAAAATCTAGATAAATCAAGGTACGGCCTCTTCTTCAGCTCTCTCAGCACCAGGGCGAGGTCCCGGCGGGCAAGCTCGGCTTCCTTTTCCCGGGTCAATCCATCGAAAGAAAATGACCAGTCGAATCTTGCAGCGTAGAAACCTATCGCCGCTGCCCGCGCTGCCGCCTGCTCGAAGATCTCGCCGTTCGTAAGATATTTTTTGGCCGGTACGATCAGGAAAACCGGACGAAGGGAGTTGAGGCTGGGGATGTCGTTGGTCGTCAGCCGGACAATCCTCCCGTCGTCCTGCTTGAGCATCTCCGTCGCGCGCTTGGCGGGCTGAGCGGCGAGAGAAAGCTCGGATAGGCCCACGAAAAACAATAGCCCGGTGAATGCTCCACAGATCGAGTTATCGAGAGAAAACCGCATTTTCATGATTTTAGCCTTCGGCTCCTTTGCACTCACCCAACCCGCCCCGGAGCCCTCCGTACGTTTGACGCGATGGCGTTGAGTACGTCCTTAAAGTGCCCAGCCCGATAAACATTTCCGCGCTGGGAAACAAACAACTGCATACCGCGAAGGAGATCGTCACTTTCCTCGAGAAATAGAATCAGGTCTTCCGCAACGATAAACAAAGCCGCTAACGGGTGGATTTGCGCGTACTTCAAGCCCGCGGGAAATCCTTTCCCATCAGGACGCTCATGATGCTGTTGAATAATGTGAGCCACGTCAGGAGGAATCTGCTCCAGCTCCGCCGCCAGCTCGGCGGCCAACTCAGGGTGCTTCTTGTAAGCTTCAACCTCATCAGAGGGCTCCTTGTTTTCATACGCGCGTCGATTGAGCTGTATAACCCGCTCCTCCTGCTCCTCCGTCAACGGCAGATCGTGAAGAAACGCGGTCATACTGAGCTTCGTGATGCTGTACTCCGACACCCAATTCAGGCTTCGTGCTAGCGCGCAGCAAACGTAGATCAGCGTACTGCTGTGACTGGCGACATAAGAATCCCTCTTCGCCGCATGCATCATGAGCAACTCGATCAATCTCGGGCTACTGGAAACAAACTCTATCGCCATCTTCATGGAATTTTTTGCCGCCGCTTGAACCTCCTTGCTCCAACCCATCGCACTGTAGAGACTCCGAACCAAATCGTTCGCCTCATGGGTAATCGCGAGCTTTTCGGCATTTGTCAGATGAGCACGCTTTCCAACACCTCCGATATATCCCTGAAACCCAGACAGCAATCGGAGCACCTCCTCCGATTTTATGTGCAATTTATCTATTTTCTTCAAAGCAAGTTTCTGAACATCCGATTCCTGCAGGGCGGCGCCGCCATGAGCAAACTTGACGTACTTGTTATCAGACAGCTTTAGATACAAACCATAGTCAGCAACCCCAAGCCGTACCAAGGTTGCAACCCGGACCGCGCAATACTCGGGCATACCCCCTTCACCCTGCGGCATGGCCTCGCGAATCGCCTGCTGAAGCGGGGTCACGAGATTTGTTTTATCGAAAAAACGACATGCTCCGGAATATTTTGTTTTGATGTCATCACCCATCATATCCGAACAAACAATCAAAGGAGTCTTCCATTTTTTTTCCAGCAGCCGCGCCTCCAGATCCGTCGCGCAAACCGCCCGCACAAAATGCTCGGAAACAATCAGAAGAGGTTGCCCATGCTCATCCAAAACTCGATAAGCGTCGGCCATGGAGGTTGCCGTCCGCACTGGCCCGCTAAAGGCTACCTCGAGAACGATTTTTTCCATCTCAAGGATCAGATCGTCTGAGTCGACCAAAAGCACGTAGGGAGCAACCACCTTTTGGGAGAGCAAACCAGGCCGCCTTTCTTTTCGGATTTTCCAGCTATCAATAGAACATATGTAATAGCACCCAAAGTGATCGTAATTTGACTCCAAAAACTATAGGGAAGCTTTGTTAAACATGTATGATGACGTGCAAATGAATTGGAAACATTAACTAAATAGATAGATTGCTTGACGCATCAAAAAATGCGCGTTCGACCCGCTCCCGTTCGTTTCCTAGTGCCATAGACGGTATACAACCCAGCCAGGCACACTACATGTTGTACGGAATTTCGAATGCCTCGATCCATGTCGCGAATTCATGGACAGATAAGATTTCTTTCTCCTGCACTCCCTTGAAATTGCGGGGAACTTGTAGTCATTCACTCCCTTAGAAGGATGTAAAATCACCATGAAACTACTTTTATTGATTTCACTCTCAGTTATATTTATTCCGTTTTCGGTCGCGCTCAGTTGGTTTTTGATCATTTTTGCCCCGGTGCTCCTGACCATATTCGCATGCCTCTTCATTTCAGTTTCAGTTCTCTCTCCGATCCAAACACTGAATGCGCCGCTTCACCGGCCGGATATTTATCCGGCTAGGAAAGCCGCATAGAGCCGTGGATACGATGCCGAAGTAAGAAAGCCCGTCTCGCCGTCAAGGCAGAAAACAACAATGAAAGGAGTGTGTATGCTGAGAAAACTTCTTTTTATGACTTTTCTGATGATGATTTTCGCCCCACTTTCCCTCGCGATTTCCTGGTTTTTCATTATTTTGGCGCCTATTTTTTTGATCCTCCTATTGCCGTTCATTGTCGCCGTGCTGCTGTTAGCTCCCGCTTCTTCCGAGGTCTCCACTCGATCGGAGGATTCGTTTCAAGGCTCCGATCCCGGGCTCCGTTTTGCGGTTTCCGACGTCGGCCCTGAGTTTGACCAAGCCCCCTCCGCAACGCCCGACGACCTCAGAAATCAGCAAAGCCAGTAAAAAAGGGAGGCCCAAACGAGGATTTTAAGCTACTGTGGAGGCGAGTCCGAGGAGCGCTGCGAGGCATCCCATGCCCTAGGCTTGGACTTCAGAAGACCAACGGCGCTCACCTACTGATTCGTGCCAGCCACGAGGAGACGGTGAGCCCCCATCCGGTCAAGCTTTTCCCTCCTTGCATGCTAGCCCGCAAATTATGGAGTTCGCACACATGGGTACCGAAAAAGACTACGTCATCGCAGACATTCGCCTGGCCGATTGGGGTCGACGCGAAATCAGGATCGCTGAAACCGAGATGCCCGGCCTGATGGCGATTCGCGAGGAATACTCCGCGAGAAAGCCTCTCAAAGGCGCGCGCATCACCGGCTCTCTCCATATGACCATCCAGACCGCAGTGCTGATCGAAACCTTGCGCGATCTCGGCGCGGAAGTGCGCTGGGCCTCCTGCAACATCTTCTCGACTCAAGATCACGCAGCGGCCGCCATCGCAGCGACGAACGTCCCCGTTTTCGCGGTCAAGGGCGAGAACCTCAAAGAATACTGGGACTACACGCACCGCATCTTCGAATGGCCAGACGGTGGCTACTCCAACATGATTCTCGACGACGGCGGCGATGCGACCCTTCTGCTTCACCTCGGGGCCCGCGCGGAGAAGGACCTCTCCGTCCTCGCCAAGCCGACCTCGGAAGAAGAAACGATTCTCTACGCCTCGATCCGGGCGAAACTCACCGTACACCCGACCTGGTATTCGAAACGCCTCTCTCAGATCAAGGGCGTCACGGAAGAAACCACCACCGGCGTGCATCGCCTCATGCAGATGCATGAGCGCAAGGACCTGAAGTTCCCAGCCATCAACGTGAACGATTCGGTGACAAAATCGAAATTCGACAACCTCTATGGCTGCCGCGAGTCCCTGGTCGATGGCATCAAGCGGGCAACCGACGTGATGATCGCCGGCAAGGTGGCCTTGGTCTGCGGATATGGCGACGTCGGCAAGGGCTCGGCCCAGGCCCTGCGCGCACTCTCGGCTCAGGTCTGGGTGACCGAAATCGATCCCATCTGCGCGCTCCAAGCCGCAATGGAAGGCTATCGCGTCGTGACGATGGATTACGCCGCCGACAAGGCGGACATCTTCGTCACCGCGACGGGCAATTACCACGTCATCAATCATGAGCACATGAAGCGCATGAAGAACCAGGCCATCGTCTGCAACATTGGCCACTTCGACAATGAGATCGAGGTCGCCGCTCTCGAGAAGTACAAATGGGAGGAGATCAAGCCTCAGGTCGATCATGTGATTTTCCCGGACAACAAACGGATCATCCTGCTCGCCAAGGGCCGACTCGTCAATCTGGGCTGCGGCACCGGGCATCCGAGCTATGTGATGTCGTCTTCGTTCGCGAACCAGACGATCGCGCAGATCGAGCTCTTCACGCAGCCGGATAAATACCCGGTCGGCGTGTACACGCTCCCGAAGCATCTCGACGAGAAGGTCGCCCGCCTTCAGCTCAAGAAGCTCAACGCCGAGCTGACCGTGATGCGCGAAGACCAGGCCAAGTACGTTGGAATTCCCGTTCAAGGACCTTACAAGAACGATAGCTATCGCTACTAACGGTGTCTGACACCCTTTTGATGCCCGGCGCGTCATATCGGCGCGGCGGGCGTCGCCCTTCCCTGGTCACTCCCGCTCTTCGGTCAAAAGACCGGATCCCTTCGTCCCAACCTCGCTAGGAGCTCTCGCTCAAACTCCGCCCTCAGCTCAAGAAAGCCCGCTTCTGAGGGGGCATCGAGCAAGAAGTCGACCGGCCGATCCAATCCGCAAGGCCGCAGACCTTGAAAACTTTCGCGAGTCCGGAAACCATTCAGCGAAACCCCATGAAGAACCACGCGATCCTGAATCTGGATGCCACAAGCCGCAAACTTGCCATGCTCAGACCAGGCGCCCAGTTCGGCCCCCTCCCCGCGCCAAACCCGCTTGCGATAGCGCGTCCCCACGGCCACGGCCGCATCGAGCAACGCCTCGACCATTTTCCGGACGCCCCGAGCGTCTCCGGTCAGTCGATCCAGCCGATCGACCGCGAAAACCACCCACTGACCCGGTCCGTGGTAGGTAGCGAGTCCACCGCGCGCGACTTCCACCCGGGGAATCAGAAGATCGTCCGGCCCCCTGAGGAGATCCGAAGATAAGGTACGGCGCCCCACTGTGATGACCGGCGCGAGCTCGGAGAAAATCAAGGCTCCCTCTCCGCCCGCGCGGACCCGATCCGCAATCTGCCTCTGACAGGCCTCAAGCCGCGCGTAATCCCAAGGAGCCGCCGCCGACGTTCGAAAAAGAAGTTTCTCCATCTCAAGCGTCCTCCTTCTCGGGTCTAGAGCGACGATCGCAATTCTTGCGTACCCAAATAGGTGTACGAGGCGCCCGAAAACTGACCGCCGCAGCTCGCCGTCGCCTCGAGATTCACCGTTCCACTGGCTTCGCGCCGAAGTCCGTTCACGATATTGCCGACCATGTCATTGCCCATCCGCAACGTACCGTCATCCTTGATCGATACGCTCGTCACTCGGCAAGCGTCCGTCCCGCCCAGCGGTGCCGTCGATGAATTCTCATCGAAGAAGACTCTCGTCGAGACACTCGCGATCTTCGTCTTGTCATCGCCTGAGTAATAGATGTCGACCCGCATTTTGAGGTCCGCACTCATGGTCACGAGGTACCTCTCCCGGCGCGTAAAAAATCCCGTTCGACGCGGCACGGGCATCAAATCAAGCGGCGACAAATGAATTCCGCGGCTGCCGTCTCGCATATTTCCGGCGTTGCAGCCAGTACAGGCACCGATCATCCCAGTCGGATCAAAAGTCAGGTCGACCACGTAACCGGTATCCGTGTCGAGAACGGTCCACGGTGTAATCAACCGAACCGCTACCGCGTTGACCGGCAAAGGCATGAAGCCTTCCTCCGCCGTCGCGCCGAGCATCGACGAAGTCACGGTATTCGCCGCGGAGCCGACCGCTCCTGAAATAGAGCCCCCCGAGCGAGTGACCACCGTTCCGCCCGCGCCGACTGCAATCTCCGCCTTCAAGAGCGCGGCCGGATAAAAACGAGTGACCGCCCAGGCATAGCTACCGGCCTCGATTTCCGCGGGAGTATTGAGCTTACGCAAGCTGGTCGGATTCATGAAATCCACGAGCGCCGCCGGGCGGCCACTCATGAACTCGGTGCTTACGGCGCCCGTGATCGAACTGGCATCGATGTAATGAATTTCCTTCGCCACATCCGCCTCGTACACCACGGCACAGCCGCCGCTCGGCTCATAGTTCAGGCCATCAGGGGCGCCCCCACCGGCACAGAATTCAACCGATGCGATCAGATAGGAAAGCGACAGCACCTCGCTACTCAAATTTTGATCAAAACCGCTCAACACCTGCACGGGAAGGGATTGGATCGAGCTGTACTCGGACAATCCGGTCTGAATCACGTTCAGGCCCACCGGCACGCCCTGGCTGCACCCCGCGGCCACGAGAGAGGCTATAATAACGCAAGGCAAAAAAAAGCATAAAGGGCGCGCGGTGCGGTCCATGAGGCCAAACTACTGCCAAATGAAAAAAATAGAAACCCCGGCAGGGGGATCAGTAGAGCTGGACAAGATCCCCTTCGGAGAAATTGCCGCCGGTATGAATCGCACCCACGGCGCCGTCCATGCCCAGAAAATCAACGACCTCCAGAGTCCCCTTCAACTGGCCCTGCGTGCGCCCGAGAAACGAACCGGAGGCGGGATCGTAGACATCATCCCCCATCGTCATCACCTTCAGAATATCGCCCGAAACCAGACCTGAGGCTCGGCCGGCATTGATATAAATTTTTCCACCGGCGATCTTCGCGATCGATCCCTCCCAGGTCATTTTCTCAATCGACCTCAGCACGTCCGGCACCATCATGCCGACCGCCTTCCGAAGGGCCAGCTTCGTCAACTCGGCCCGAAACTCAGGACTCTCGAGCGATTCACTTTCAAATGCCACCATGGCGCTGCTGGACGCTTCGCCGCCCTTCCCCGTGGCCAAGATCTCTCGGCCGTTTTGAACGTCAAATAACTTCATCTCGACATCGACCCCCACCACCGACTGCTTCTGACGAAAAACCCCGACGTCATCGCCCTTTTGTCGAAACACCGCCTTCGTGATGCGTCCGATGATGAGGCTCGAGACTCCCATCTTCCGGCCCTCCGCCACGAGCTGCGCGACCCGCACCTTGTCGCCCTCGATGAACTGCGCCGTCGTGGCCTCCTCCTTCACGTCTTTCGGAATGATCACCCGCTGAGTCTGGAAAAGCAGCCGTTTGAGCTCGTCCGCAGCGAACTTCCCCAGCTCATTGTTCTGAATGGGCGTGTCATTCCAAAAATCGAGAACCACGAGCCGTTTTTTGGGCTGGCCCATCGACTCGATCCGTTCGGTGATCGGCCGAGGCGATTGGGCACGGTTGTAATAACTCGCCGGATCCCCTTGATAGTAGTTCTCATCCTTCTGAAACTTCGAAGAACGATTGCAGGCACCGGCCCCCACCAGCAGAACGATGAGCACTAGGAGCAGTCGTCTATTCAACATTAGCGCACCTCCGCTTCCATTTTATCCCCCTCAGTAGAGGTGATCACGACCTTCCCAGCGTCCGAATGCACCTGCGCCAACTGACGTTTCACCGCATCCAGGGAGCGATTGCTGCGAATGCCGAGCACCATGCGTCCCCGTTTCATCTTACGTTCCTCAACCCAGACCGCATCCGGAATCGCATTGATGATGGCCTGCCTCAATTTCATGAATTGCGAGTACTCCTTCACCCCGTTCAACGCGAGCTCGAACTCCTGGCTCCTGCTGTCTCCCTCCGCCCTCTCCGCAAGCAGAGCCTTCTGACCGAACTGGCTAAAGGCATCCGAAAGAAGACGAGCGGCGGCTTGCTCGATGGGGTCGCTTTCCATGACCTCCAGCTGACCACTGAAGCGAAGATCGGCGTCACCCAAGGGCTTGGCGAGCAGATAAGTCTCCACGATAAACTTGCGCTCGTCGGCGTGAGCGCTGTCGATTGCGTCAATCGGGGCAAGACGAGTTTCGATGACGAGAACCGCGATCGCGCCCCGCTTCTCTCCCACCTCGAGAACCTTCTCAAAAAGATCGGGCCCGCTCAGTTCGATCGAAGGAAGGTCATCCTGAGAGATCCAAAATGGCTGAAAACCCCGGCGATCCACCCGTGGGATCATCAGACTCCGAACCTTCTCATGGGCGGCCATGCACCGCTCGCAGGTTGGATCGACTTTGTGAAACAAGGCGATTTTCACGGTCTTCGAATCCGCGGGCTTCAAGGTTCGAGGCGCGTAGAATGCGATGTAGCGGAGAATGGCCTCGTAATCGATCTCAATCACCAAGCCGTTGGCGCCGGGACGGTAATCTTTGATGAAGCGGGAATACTGCGGAACCACTTCTTCGTCGAAAATTCGTTTCTTCCAGGGGTCTAGCTGGCCCAGCCGAGGCTCGCTCTCGCTCACCGCGCGCGCGAGCGCGCCCTGCACGCTGCGATCTCCCGAGGGAGGCGCCGCCCAGGCCAGCCCGGTGAGCACGAGACCGGCCGCCAACGCGTAAGCCAGCCAACCCAGTTGCGCACTCCAAAACCCGCCGCGCCATCCCTTGCTCGAGCGAAATTCCATAGTTTAAGTGTACCAAGAATCGCGCGGCGCGCGAGCCTTTGGTTGAAGCGCCAAAAGTCCGTCGCTTCAGCGAGATTCGAGCGAATCACCATCCCGTGCGGACGTGCTACTGTAGCGTCACGACCTGCCGCCCAAAGATGCGATTCACCGATTCGACCATCTCCGCCGTCGGGGCCACCTTCATCGTGTTCGGCAGCTCGAGCTGCGTGCGAAACGAGGGATCATCGAATACGATGCGCACGGGACAACGACCTCGAAAACGGATGAGCTGATTCTTCAGGACTCGGAGCTGATCCGGCGTAGTTTGCTGAGTCGCGATATTCAAAACCACCTGCTGGGCGCGGTTGCGATGCGCCTCCTCCGCGGGCTCAAGCGACTTCGCCAGCAGCTTCGGGCCTTCCTCGGCGTACTCGACCTCGGCCGTCAGCACGAGCGGCTCTACTTCCGCCTGCGCCCGCTTGATCAGCGTTTCGAGCTGCTGAAAGGCCTCCGGAAAAAATACGACCTCGATGCGACTGGTGAGATCCTCGAACTGCGCGAACGCCATGCGGGTCCCCTTCTTCGTCATCACCTCGCGGAACTCCGCGATCAGTCCCCCCAAACGGATCTCCGGGCGCTTCGGCCGCATCGACTTCGGCACGAAGCTGTTCTCGCGCCCATCGGCCGGTGGCGTGGCGGGTTTCGCTTGCAGCGCCTGCGCCTTTTCGACCGCCACGAGCTTGAGCTTCGCTACCGACCAACCGAGCCAATCCTCGCAGATCTTCTGCCAGGTCTCCATCGGGTGCCCGGTGACATAGAACCCCACCACCTGCTTCTCGAGCACGAGCTTGCGAGTTTGCGACCAATCCGGCTGTTCGATAAAAACCGAAGAAAGCGGAGTCACCAGCTTCACCTCTTCCGCGGTGAAAGCGTCAAAGAGCGAGCTCTGGCCGCGCTCGCGCTCCGCCTGCTCGTCGCTCGCCACATCAATGAGCCGCTCGATCGACGCATGCAGCGTCGCGCGATTCACCTCGGCGATGCTATCGAAGGCGCCGGCCAAGGTCAGCGACTCGAGCACCTTCTTGTTCGCCTTGCGGGTGGCCACCCGCTTGGTGAAATCGAGCACATTCTTGAAAGGCCCTGCTTTTTCGCGCTCATCGAGAATCGTATCGACGGCGATGCCGCCCACGCCCTTGATCGCTTCGAGCCCGAAGCGGATCGCGCGCACGAGCTTGCCGTTTCGCTCGACCTTCTCGACGCTAAAGCGCTTCTGCGACGAGTTGACATCCGGCGAGAGCACCGCGAGCCCGTGATCGCGCGCGTCGGCGATGTACTTCGTGATCTTGTCCGTGTTGTCCATTTCCGTCGTCATGAGCGCCGCCATGAACTCCGCCGGGAAATAGGTTTTGAGATAAGCCGTCTGATAAGTGATGACGCCGTAGGCGGCCGAGTGCGATTTGTTAAAACCGTACTCGGCGAACTTCGCCATGAGATCGAAAATTCCGCCGGCTTTCTCGGGCGTCACGCCGCGCTCTACCGCGCCCTTGACGAAAATCTCGCGGTGAGCGGCCATCTCCTCGGCCTTCTTCTTCCCCATCGCACGCCGAAGCATGTCGGCTTGGCCCAAGCTGTAGCCGGCCAGATCCCGCGCGATCCGCATCACCTGCTCTTGGTAGAGAATAACTCCGTAAGTCTCTTTCAGAATCGGCGCCAACGACTCGACGTCATAGACGATCGGTTTTCGTCCGTGCTTGCGATCGATGAAGTCATCGACCATGCCGGAGCCTAGCGGACCAGGCCGATAAAGGGCGTTGATGGCGGTGATATCCTCGAGCGTGCTGGGCTGAATCCGCGCGCAAAGGTCTTTCATGCCCGAACTCTCGACCTGGAAAACCCCGTCGGTATCCCCGCTCGAAACCAGGGCAAACACCTTCGGATCTTTGTAATTCATGCGCGCGAGCTCGAAATTCGCATCCGCGCTGTCGGGCTCCGCCCCCGCTCGCACCAACTTGACCGCGTGATCCACCACGGTCAGCGTCTTCAGGCCGAGAAAGTCGAACTTCACCAGGCCGATGGCCTCGGCCGAATCCTTGTCGAACTGCGTGACCTTGTCGCCGTCCTTGCCGACATAAAGCGCGCAATAATTCACCAACGGCTCTTCCGTGATGATCACGCCGGCCGCGTGAATCCCCGCGTTACGGTAGAGGCCCTCCAGCTTCCGCGCGTACTCAATGACTTGCGCAGTCTTGATCTCTTGTTCGATTTTCTCCCGCAGCCGAGGCTCGGCGTGAATGGCCTCTTCGATCGAGGTCCCGGGCGCATCCGGAATCAATTTCGTGATGGCGTCCGTCTCGGCGAACGCGAGCCCCAAAACGCGTCCCACATCTTTGATGACGGCCTTCGCTTGCAGTTTTCCGAACGTGATGATCTGGCCGACGTTGTCGACGCCGTATTTCTTCATCACATACTGAATGACCTCGCCGCGTCGATCCTGACAGAAGTCGACATCGAAATCGGGCATCGAGACACGCTCGGGATTGATGAAGCGCTCAAACAGCAGCTGAAACTCGATCGGATCGACATCGGTGATTTTCAGTGAATAAGCCACGAGCGAGCCCGCGCCCGAACCACGGCCCGGCCCCACGGGGATGCCTTGCCCCTTGGCCCACAAGATAAAATCAGAAACGATGAGGAAGTAGCCCGAGAAGCCGGTTTTCTCGATCATCGACAGCTCTTCCTCAAGGCGCGCGTAGTACTCTTTCTTCTTCTCGGCCCAGTTCGGGTCGCTTCGCTTGAACTCGAACTGAGGAGAGGAGAAATGGTCCTCAAGCCCCTTGAGAGACTCGGCTCGGAAGTAGCCAATCAAGTCAAACTCTTCCTCCTTCGTCACCCCGGCTGGCCGGAAATTGGGCAGATGGTAAATCGATCGCCCCTTCTCATCCTTGAATTTGAACTCGACGTCGCAGCGACGGGCGATCTCCAACGTCTGGTCGCAGGCCGATTCGAAGCGCTCGAAACGCTCCCGCATCAATGCCGCTGGCTTCAGATAAAATTCCGAGGGAACCAGACTCTTGGGACGCTCGAAATCGAGATTTCGTCCCTGCTCGATGCACTGAAGAATCTCGTGCGCCTCGGCATCCGAGGACGAAAGATAGTGGCAATCGACGGTGGCCACCGCGCGCACGCCGTGGCGCTGCGACCATTCGTACATCACCTGATTGACGTGGTCCTGCTCGGTAAGACCGTTATCCTGCAGCTCGAGGAAGAAATCGTCTTTGAAGCGCTCCTGGAACCAACGCAGCGATTCGAGAGCTCCGGCCTCATTGCCCATCAGAATCTTGTACGGAATCTCGCCTTTCAAACCGCTCGTCAGAATAATGAGGTCGTCCCCATAACGATTCAACAACTCGCGATCGACCACGGCCCGAACCTGCGTCTGGCCCTTCGCCGGAGGAGGCGCTTCGGTGTACGCGCGAGTCACGATCTGACAAAGGTTACGATAACCGGTCAGCGATTTCGCGATCGCCACGAGTTGATGATTGCGAAGCCCCGGCACCTGAAGCGCGCCGCTCGCCGTCGTCGGCGCCGCCACGAAGCTGCGACCCTCCGGAGCAAACGCAAGCTCACATCCCAGAATCGGGCGAACACCCGCCGCCTTCGCAGCCTTGTAAAAATCCATCGCGCCGAAAAGGTTGTTCGTATCGGTCACGGCCACCGCGCTCATCCCGAGTTCTTTGACCTTGCCGACCAGGGCGTCCGTGAAGATCGCGCCCTGCAGCAGGCTATACTGCGTGTGGACATGCAGATGCACGAAATCAGAAGAAGTCGATGAGAGAGAAGTCGTCGGTTCCAACGTCACTCTTGTAATCTGTTGACACAGCGCGAGTCACGTTGCTTCTCCGTCTAGTAGGAAATTTTCACAACGTGGGGATGGAAAACCACCCCAAGCGGACGCATCGCGCCAAACACCTGGCCCCCATCAAAAACGGCCAGGGTTTGCCCCGGCGCGACCCCCGCCGTCCCCTTGCTCACATAGACGCGCTCGAGCTTCCGATCTGCTAACTGCACGACGACCGGGTCGACGGCGAACAAGAACGTGAAAAGATCCCGTCGAGAGCGCACTTGCAGCCCCCGAGCATCGATCACCTTGCCCGAATAAAGCGCGTGCTTGCTGTCGATTTTCTTGCACGCACGCCGGTAAAAAGCATAGGCCCGAGAACGAACCAGCAACAGAAGGACCAGGGCCAGCAGACAGGGCCCGACCACAAACACGGCGGAGGAGCTGAGGCGGTACCAGAAATCCTGACACTGGCGCTCCTGAAACTCATTCACCTGGTTCCCCTCCCAGCACACTTCAGGAATGTGGAAGGCGTAATTCATGAAATGCTCGAAGTTCTGGCGGCTGGCCAGCAGAGGCCAGCCAAAGACCGGGTATTTGATCTCGACGATCGCCGTCGGCGCCCGGCTCGGCCCATACACAAAACGTTGCCCATCGGCCGTGGTCAGATACAGGCCGCACACTGCGAGCAAAAGAACATAGAAAGCGCCGCCGGCGATGAGCCACCGCAGCCAAAGACTCAAACGAGGCATGTCCCGAAACGGATTCGACTCCACGATTCAATTATGGTCGATTCCGCCGCCCAAGCCACCTGAAAGCGAAGTCAAATACTTGGCATGGCTTCATCCTCAGCCCGTTTATGCTAACCTCTGCACTATGGCGCCTTTGTTCGATCCCTCCGGGGGCTTGCGCTACCACCTGACCGCCCTCCTTCATGCTCGACGTCTTTGGGTCCCCCATCGGCGCCAGGTCGATCTCTTTCTGCGGGAGTGGGCGCCTCGGGCGCCCCAACTCGTTCTGATCGGCCCGAGCGGCGGCTATACACTCCCGCCCGCCTTCCTCTCGCGGTTTCAAGAGATTTTCGCCCTCGAACCGGATCCCGTGGCGCGACTGCTCTTCTCGCGCCTCCACTCGACTTTGGGCGCTCGCCTGAAATTCGTGCCGCGCCCGCGGGCGCTCGAACCCCTGATTCGGGGGAGTACGGCCGTCCTCTTCTGCAACGTGCTCGGGCAGCTTTCCGACTCCATCACGGCGCGGGTGCCGGAGGCGCGCGCCGAGATGGAGTCGCTGCTTCGCCGGATCGAGCTCGTCGCGCCCTGGGCCAGCTTCCACGATCGGCTCTCGTGCGAAACCTCCCCTCTCGGACCGGCCAAGAGCGAAGCCCTTTCCTCGACGGCTCGAATGCCGGCCGATGCCCTGGCTCGCCACTTCCTTCCGGGCACCGAACTCGCGCTGGAGCATGACGCGGAGGACTGGTGGCCTCGGCTGCGCGAGAACGCGTTCTTCCGCTACTGGTCGTGGCAGCTCCGCCCCGACCAACGCCATGTCATCGAAGCCACGTTTCGAAAAAATTAGAAAAGATAGCCAAAACCGACACTCAACAGGCCTGCGGACTGATAGCCGGTGACCCATTGATAGCCGAGCGAGATTCCGATCAGGAAATTCCGCCTCACGATGAAATCAATTCCGGCCTCCGGAACCAAGCCCACCTGCGCGGAGAACTGCTGATCGTTTCGAACGCCGAAAAACAGGCTGGGACCCAGGGCGACCCAAGGCCTCACCTCATCGCTATTCAGGAGCGGTCCGAAGTCATACTGAAGCGACATTTGCGCCGGCGCTCCCGTGCGCAGGGCGCTTGCCCGGGGCGACTGCACCATCGCCTGCGGCGCCATCAACCCCACCCGAGAGCGAAGAGCCAGGCTCTCCTTGAACCACCAGCGCGAAGTCAAATACAGCGCGATCCCGCTGCCGGTCATCTGAAGAAACGTCTCGGCGCTCGCGGCCGGCATCTGCTCCATAGCGACCGTGCCCCAGGAGGCCTCCAGCGAAACTCGCTTCGCGAGGTGAACCCCCGCTGTTGCGTCCGGCTGTGACTGAGAGATCGTCTCGCCCGCCGAGCCCGCGGGCTCACCGAGCGCGAACGCCGATCCAGGCGACGACAAAACCACCGAGCCGAGAATCCACCCCATCCATAGAGCGCGCTGTTTGACCATATGGACACTATTTCAACGGCATTCGCGCGTTTTTGCAACTGAATCGTCGCATTTTCGATCTACGAGGCTCTAGCGCGGTGCCCGAAACTCCGGTATGACCCCGACCCATGAATACCACAGACGCGCGGGGACCGGATTTTACAGCCGGCCACACCTCGGGGAAGTTCTTCATTCGCACCTTCGGCTGCCAGATGAACGTGGCCGATAGCGAACGCATGGCGGCGCTGCTCAGCGAAAGCGGCATGCAGGCGGCACAGGCTCCGGAGGAGGCTGACGTCATTTTGCTCAATGGCTGCACCGTCCGAGAGAAAGCGGTCCACAAGGCGCTCTCGACGCTTGGCCAATATCATAAGATGTCCAAAGCCAAAGAAGGCGAAGAACCCAAGCGCAAACCGCTGATCGGCATCGGCGGCTGCGTCGGCCAGCTCGAGCAGGGAAATCTTTTTCGAAGCGCGCCTTACCTCGATTTCGTCTTCGGCACCGATACGATCGACCACCTGCCCGAGATCATCCACCGAGTCAGACACGGCGAGCGCCACCTCGTGTTCGCCGAGTTCGACAAGACTCGCGATTACACGACCGAGACCAAGGTGCTCGGCAATCGAGCGCAGGCCTTCGTGAACATCATGAAGGGCTGCGATAAGTTCTGCACCTACTGCGTCGTGCCCTTCACGCGCGGACGCGAAAAATCCCGCACCATCGCCGAGGTCGTGAACGATGTCTCGCGGCTCGTGGCCCAGGGCGTGCGCGAAGTCACGCTGCTGGGGCAAAACGTCAACTCCTTCGGCAAGGGCAACGAAAACACCGCCGGTCTCGAGCCGCGCGAGCTGCACAACCCGATCGGCAAGGTCGGACCGCGCGCCGGGGAGGAAAATTTTCCGCAGCTGCTGCGGGCGCTGGATTCAGATCCGCGCTGCGCGCCGCTCCGGCGCATCCGCTTCACTTCCTCCCACCCTCTCGATTTCTCGGACGAGCTGATCGACTGCTACGCCCCGCCCGAAAAAGGCGGGGTCGCGCGGCTGGCCCACCATCTGCACCTACCCGTCCAGAGCGGCTCCAACCACGTGCTACAAAAGATGGGACGTCACCACCAGATCGAGACCTACATCGCGCAGATGGATCGACTGCGGGAAATCTGCCCCGAGATCGGGCTCTCGACCGATCTGATCGCGGGCTTTCCAACCGAAACCGAAGAAGATTTCGCGGAGACGATGCAGCTCCTCGACCGCATGCAGTTCGACAACATCTACGCCTTCGCGTATTCGCCCCGGCCGGGAACCCGCGCGGCCAAGCTTCCAGACGACGTGCCGGATGCGGTGAAAAACGAGCGCCTCAACCGCATGCTCAATCACGAGATGACGATCGCGGAGAAACGCTATGCCTCGCGAATCGGAAAGACGCTCAGCCTGCTCGTCGAGGGCGAGGCCAAGAATAAAAAGATGATGAGGGGTCTCGCTTCTACCGAGGGTCGCGTATGGACCGGCCGTACCGAGTGCAACCGCGTGGTGAACTTCCTCCATGACTCGCCGCGATCGCTGATCGGACGCTTCGTCGAGGTCAAGATCTCCGCGGCGACCTCGCTCTCTCTCCAGGGCGAGCTCGTCGAGCACGACGCCCTGCATGCCGAGGCGACGGTGGAATACTCGGCCGGTCTGAACTCTGAAATTGTGGGTTGACACACCTAGCAATAAGAGCCAAAATCCGACCGCAAGATGATCTTGCCTCACCACGGGAAACGCCCGCACATCCATGAGACCGCCTTTATCGCGCCCTCGGCCGACATCATCGGCGAGGTGACGTTGAGAGAACAGACGAGCGTCTGGTTCCAGGTCGTGATCCGCGGCGACGTGAACTCCATCTCGATCGGCCCGCGCACCAACGTCCAAGACCACTCGATGCTCCACGTCTCGCGCCCCAACATCGGGCTGCCGGGAAAAGAAAAAGGCAGCCCCCTCGTGATCGGGGCGGACTGCACGATCGGCCACCGGGTCACTTTGCATGGCTGCACCGTCGGCGACCGCGTGCTGGTCGGCATGGGCGCCATCGTCATGGATGACGCCGTCATCGGTGACGACTGCATCATCGGCGCGGGCGCCCTCGTCACCCAGGGCGCCATCATCCCATCGGGCTCCCTCGTGATGGGTGCACCCGCGAAAATCGCACGCCCCTTGAAGCCCGCCGAACTCGATTTTCTCAAGAAGAGCGCCCAGAACTACGTGGGCGACTCGCAAGAGTACCGCCGCTACGTGCGGGGCCCCGTGACGCACGGCCAAGACGACTCAGACCTCGACACCTTTGACGACGGCGAACCGCCGGAGGACCTCGCATGAACCTACTCCCCACTGAAGCCCTGACCTTCGATGACGTCCTCCTTCTTCCGGCTTATTCGGACGTTTTACCCTCGCAGGTCTCGCTCGAGACCCGCCTCACGAAAAGACTGTCACTCAAGATACCGCTGATCTCAGCCGCGATGGATACCGTTACCGAAAGCAAGGCGGCGATTATTCTGGCGCAGGAAGGCGGCCTGGGCGTGATCCACAAAAACCTCTCGATTCTGGACCAGGCTTTCGAGGTCGAGAAAGTGAAGAAGAGCGAATGGGGCATGATACTCGACCCCATCACGATCGAGAGCGGCGCCAAGATCGGCCAGGCGCAAGAACTGATGAAGACGTACAAAATCTCAGGAGTGCCGGTGACGGAGAAGACCCCTCAGGGTTTGAAGCTCGTGGGCATCCTCACCAACCGCGACCTGCGCTTCGAGGACAACCCGAACGTGACCGTCGCGAGCCGCATGACGAAAATGCCGCTCATCACCGCACCCGAGGGGACGACGCTCGAGCAGGCGCGGCAGATGCTGCGCGAGAATCGAATCGAGAAGCTGCCGGTCGTCGACGGGAAGGGCTACCTCAAAGGGCTGATCACGATCAAAGACCTGATGAAGCAGCGCGCGTTTCCGAGCGCGAACAAGGACAAGTACGGACGGCTCGTGACCGGCGCGGCCCTCGGCGTCGGCGCGGAATCGCTGGCTCGCGCCTCGGCGTTGATCGAGGCGGGAGTCGACGTGCTCTTCGTCGACAGCGCGCACGGGCACTCGAAGGGAGTGCTCGAAGCGGTCCAGGCATTGAAGAAGAAATTCGGCGCCCAGGCTGATATTGTCGGCGGGAATATCGCCACCTACGAGGGCGCGAAGGCCCTGATCCAAGCCGGAGCCGACGCGGTGAAGGTCGGCATCGGGCCGGGCTCGATCTGCACGACTCGGGTGATCGCGGGCATCGGCGTGCCGCAGCTCTTTGCCGTTTCGGAAGCAGCGCGCGCCGGTCGGGAAGCCGGCATTCCGATCATCGCCGATGGCGGCATCAAATTTTCGGGCGACATCACCAAGGCGCTCGCCGCCGGAGCCCAAGCCTGCATGATCGGCTCGCTTTTCGCCGGGACCGACGAGTCTCCAGGCGAGGTCGTGCTTTATCAGGGACGCTCGTACAAAGTTTACCGAGGCATGGGCTCGATGGGCGCCATGTCGCAGGCGCAGGGCTCGAAGGACCGCTACTTCCAGAGCGATATCGACGAAGTCGGCAAACTCGTGCCCGAAGGAATCGAAGGCCGCGTGCCCTACCGCGGCAGCCTGAGCTTCAACGTGCACCAGCTCTTGGGCGGCCTGCGCGCCGGCATGGGCTACTGCGGGGCCAAAGATATTCCGACTTTAGCCGAGACCGGCCGCTTTGTGCGCATCACGAACAGCGGCCTGGCCGAGAGCCACCCGCACGACGTGGTCGTCACCAAAGAGGCGCCGAACTACCGGGTGAACTCGTGAGCGACGGTACGGGCATGACCTCCACACCTCATCATTCGACCGTCGTCATTCTCGACTATGGCTCCCAGTATACGCAGCTCATCGCGCGCAGAATTCGGGAACTCCATATTTACTCGTTCATCCTCCCGGCCGACGCCCCGCTGGAGCGAATCCTGAGTTACCATCCGGATGCGCTCGTGCTCTCGGGCGGGCCCTCCTCCGTCTACGACGAAGGCGCGCCGACGCTCGCACCGGGCTTGTTGGATTATCAGCGCGAACACAGAATCCCGCTGCTCGGAATCTGCTACGGCATGCAACTCCTGGCTCGCGCCCTCGGTGGAGAAGTGGAGAAGGCGAACGTCCGCGAGTACGGCCGCATGCGGGTCTCGGCCGAGAAACGCGCGACGCTGTGGGGCCGCCAGGGCGACGGGCTGCTCGACTTCGAAGCCTGGATGAGTCATGGCGATGAAACCCGAAAAGTGCCACCGGGTTTTGAAATTGTCGCGAAGAGCGCCTCCGGTTCGGTCGCGGCCATCGAAAACGCGGAGGCCCGTATCTTCGGCCTGCAGTTTCACCCGGAGGTCACGCACACCGAGCGCGGAAGCGAGCTGCTCAGTCGCTTCTTCCTGGAGATCGCCGGTCTCAAGCCCGATTGGAAAATGAAGGATGTGGCGAAAGAGCACATCGACGCCATTCGCGAGAAAGTCGGCCCGGACGATCACGTCATCTGCGCGCTCTCAGGCGGCGTCGACTCCGCCGTCGCGGCGACGCTGGTTCACCGGGCCATTGGCGATCGCCTGCACTGCGTGTTCGTCGACCACGGGCTGCTTCGCTTCCAAGAGCAGGAACGCGTGATGAGGCTGTTTGCCGAGCAGCTGAAGCTACCCGTGCAGTGCGTGGATGCATCTGTGGTGTTTCTCGGAAAGTTGGCGGGCGTCGAAGATCCGGAGGCGAAGCGCAAGATCATCGGCGCGGAATTTATCAAAGTCTTCGACGATGCCGCCTACGCGCTGGAGAAGAAACTCGGTCGGCTGCCCAAGTACCTGGTGCAGGGCACTTTGTATCCAGACGTGATTGAATCATCACCCGCGCCGAGCGCATCGGCCGAAGCGGGCGGCACCCGCAAGCACTCGGCCACGATCAAGTCGCATCACAACGTGGGCGGACTTCCCAAAGATCTGCGCTTCCGCCTCATCGAGCCCCTGCGCGATCTCTTCAAAGACGAGGTACGGGCGCTGGGCCGCGAACTCGGCGTGCCGAACGATTTTCTGAGTCGCCACCCCTTCCCGGGACCGGGCTTAGCCGTGCGCATCATTGGCGAGATCACGCCCGAGGCGGTCGCGATTCTTCAGCAGGCGGATGAGATTTTCATCCAGTCGCTGCGCGACGCGGGCCTGTATTCGAAGATCTGGCAGGCCTTCGCCGTCTTCTTGCCAATCAAGAGCGTGGGCGTGCAGGGCGACGGTCGCACGCATGACTACGTGCTGGCGCTTCGAGCCGTGACCTCGAGCGACGGCATGACGGCCGACTGGTACCCGTTCGAGCCGCGCTTTCTGGCCCAGGTGTCGAGCCGGATCTGCAACGAGGTGCGGGGCGTGAACCGCGTGGTTTACGACATCTCGTCGAAGCCCCCGGCCACGATTGAGTGGGAATAGAGGGATACGAGCACCATTTGATGCTTGGTGCGTCAAATGGTGCTCGTATCCCTCTCTATTTTTCGATTTTAATTTTCGAAAAAGGAGTTCGCAAAAAACAACTTGACGCACATAGTCATAATAAGTTATCGCGCACCCAGGGAACCCTGTAAAAGGAGAGTGTGCGTGAAAAATTCTAGAACCAAAAACTTGAGAATCCGAGTGTGGTTTCTCGCCGGTTTAAACGTGGCTCTATCCATGGGCTCGATACAGCCAGCCCGTGCCGGGGGACTCCCTCGAATCTTTCTCGAAGTTCTCGCTGAATCCCGCGCTGGCGCGGCACTCATCGAATCGATGGGCGCCCTCCCTCGCGGCGTAAGCCCGGTCTCGCAACTCGCCCTTCGGCTCGAACTCCATCCCGACTTTCGGACGATCCGTCGGATTCTCGAAGCAAAAGCCCAACGCTACGGCGAAGTCTTAGCCTTTGAGCGCAGCTCTGAAGCAAGCCGGAGTTTCCGCGAGATCGAATCCGCAATGGATGACGGCGTGTCCTCCCTCAATCGCCTCTCACCGGAGGCGCGTAAGGGAACCGTCCAACGACTCTACCGGACGATGACGAGTGAAGAGCGCGACGTCCTGCTTCAGATGATGGAGATGGGGCCTCACTACGGAGTCGAAGGCCTCACCGAGTTTCTTCCGCGCTCCGGACAGCTCGATCTCGTGGGGATGACTCGCCCTCCGCGGACGAATTAAAATGCGGAAGCCTAACGCGGCGAGCATCAAAAGGTGCTCGGATCCCTGAGGCGCTTCAACGCCAGCTCTAGCAAAGCGTAGGGATCGGTGCCGTCCTCGGGGGCGGCAACCGCGCCACAGAGAAGCGGAGCGCCACCGAGCTCAAGAGTCATCCTCGCGAGCAAGCCCGGTACGTCCGCCGCGCGGCAGTCGTTCAAAATAATCGCCACCTGCTTGCGAGCGTGAAGTGGGTAAACCGCATCTGAAGCGCGGTAGAGCGCTCTTTTCACGCGCTTTCGAAACGGCTCCAACGATTCTCCCTCTGGAACCGCGATCAACGCCAAAGCAACCGAACCCAACGCGCCAGTCTCGGGCGCATGCTCATGCAACCGAGACACCAGCACGCTCAGCAATCCCTCTTCCGAGTTCAGCTCCCGCATCGTCAACGAAATGCGCATCCGATTCTGATCCACTCGCTCGGCCTCGAACGTGCCGTGATGCAGCTTCATGATCTGGTGGATGAGAATAAACTCGTTGCCAATACCCTCTTCCGAGCGGGTCAGAAAAGCTTCTTCCGACTGCACCGTTCCCCCGAAAGCGGAACCCGGAGAGATCATTCCACTATGGTGAGCCGCCATCGCTTGCGTCCACGCAGCCTCCCAATGCTGCCTCGATTTGGGATCCAGCTCGAACTCGATATCGATCCGAGCGGACGAAATCCGAAAATGAACGGACGATCCCGCCTGCGCCCGACCCGCGATGCTCATCACCAGAAGCTCCAGTGCTCGCCCCACTTTTGCCGGGTCGCCCAAGAGCGGCGCGAGATCAACCTCCTCAGGCGAGGGAGCGGGCCTGAATGCTTGCTCGTCCTGCAGACCCACAGCCAGATGCAGCTGGCGCTCCTGAAGGCGGGGCTCGAGCGCACGCAACTGAGAGGAGACAAAACGGAAGAGATCCATCTCCCGGAGGCGAGCATGAAAATTTCCGCTCTCGATCGACGCGAGATCGATCAGCGCCTGAAGCGTACGGCTCAGGCGCTGCGCATTGCGCTTCGCCATGTCCACCCATTCGCTGTCGGGAAGCTCGAGAGCGACCGCCTGAATCGCGTTCTGCACCCCCATCAGCGGAGTGCGAAGCTCGTGCGAAATCAACGACAGCAGATTGCTCTGAAACGCGCGAAAGAGCTTCTCATCTTCGACACTCAGAGCAGAGCCCTGAGTCGTAGCGGCGGCGTTCGCGGCATCTTGAAACGCCGTCTCCATGTAGCTCGTCAGTTCGAGAGCGGACTGCGCGTCGGCCGGTTCGAAACGCTCCAGCGGCGGAAGCGAAGCGCGCCTTCTTACCGTGCCCTTCTCCGGACGGATCACCTTCGGCCTCGGCCCTGCATCCTTCTTCACGCCCCGACTCACTCATCTAGTCTGCCGCAGAATAAGACTCGGGGCCCATGGTGAAATATTGACGCTTACTTTCTCCGTGAGGAGTTAATCCTCGCCAGAACCGATTTCAATGTCCGGCTCGTCCTCTCCATATTCCATGAGTTCGGTCGAGTCTTCGATATCGATCTCAATCAGCCACCCGCTCTCGTCCGAGTCTTCACTGGCAAGCTCAGGGGCACTATTCAAGTTGTCATTGACGGAGCTGACCGTACCCGTCGCCGGCGTCGGCACCTCGAGGTTTCCGTTCGAACCCTCAACAGTGAGACACACGTCACCCTTGTCAAATCGGTCTTCGAGGCCCGGCATTTCGATGCGCTCGACCTCGCCCACCTCAGCAACTCCCGCAGCAGTTAGCCCGAGCGTGATGGTCTTGCCCCGTCTGCGGAACCAGATTTTGCCTTCCTCGAACTCGCCTTCTTTGGGTGCGCCTTTTTTTGCCATATGCCTATTGATTAAGCCGTAACTCGACTCCGTTGAAAAGGGTGCATTCTGAATTTCATCGGTTCAGCGGGAAACCAACGAGACGCAGCGCACTACGCATGTGGCGGAGGCGCCCGAGAATTACTGCCCGGGCGCGCGAAACCGCTCGAGCACATCGACGCGGCCTTCGAGCCGGTCCTGCCTCTGCATCATGCCGGTCAGGGCTTCGAGCACGATGCGGTTCTCCGCGCGCTGTTCCTCGCTCAAAACCGCCATGCGGAACAGTGTGGCGTTCATCGTTTCGAATTGCGCATCGATCTTCGCGCTCAGGGCATCCATCCTGGCATTGAGGCTCGCGTCCAAGGCATCCATCCTGGCATTGAGGCTCGCGTCCAAGGCATCCATTCTCGCATTGAGGCTCGCGCTCGTCGCGTCGATCTTTGAATGTACTTCGATAAACCGCGAGTTCATCTCCGAACGAACGGAACGGATCTCTGACTTCAGCTCGGAACGCACGCCTTCGAGCATGCCCTGGGTGACGGGCACGTCCCGGGAGCGTTCGGGAAGGGGTCGCTTCACGAGCGAGCCGCGCTTCACGGTCGGTTTGGATTTTTTGGGCTGATCGGTACTCATCTGTTTCATGCGCCTTTCTGGGATATCTAAAGACTGCGAGCGTTGCAAAGGGTGTTCCGAATTTTACGCCTGCGGGCCAAGGCCCGCGTTCGAAATCCCGACTCGGCGCATCATCCTCGGAGAAGTTGGAGAACCCAGAGGATGCAGCGAACTCACTGCCCGGGCGCGCGAAACCGCTCGAGCACGTCGACGCGGCCTTCGACTCGGTCTTGCCGCTGCATCATCCCCGTGAGCGCCTCGAGCACGATGCGGTTCTCCGCGCGCTGCGCTTCGTTCGCGACGGCCATGCGGAACAGCGTGGCGTTCATCGTTTCGAGCTGGCCGATCATAGCGGTCATCTGCGCAGTAAGCTTGCCATCCAAGGCAGTCATCTGCGAAGTGAGCCTACCATCCAGGGCGGTCATCTGCGCCGTTAGTTCAAACCGAACGGCTCGAATCTCCGACTTCAACTCCGAACGCACGCCTTCGAGCATGCCCTGGGTGGCGGGCACGTCACGCGTTCGTTCGGGAAGGGGTCGCTTCACGAGCGAACCGCGCTTCACGGTCGGTTTGGATTTTTTAGGTTGATCGGTGCTCATCTGTTTCATGCGCCTTTCTGGGATATCTAAAGACTGCGAGCGTTGCAAAGGGTGTTCCGAATTTTACGCCTGCGGGCCAAGGCCCGCGTTCGAAATCCCGACTCGGCGCATCATCCTCGGAGAAGTTGGAGAACCCAGAGGATGCAGCGAACTCACTGCCCGGGCGCGCGAAACCGCTCGAGCACGTCGACGCGGCCTTCGACTCGGTCTTGCCGCTGCATCATCCCCGTGAGCGCCTCGAGCACGATGCGGTTCTCCGCGCGCTGCTCCTCGCTCAAAACCGCCATGCGGAACAGTGTGGCGTTCATCGTTTCGAGCTTGCCATCCAGCGTCGTCATCTGCGCCGTGAGTTCAAATCGAACCGAGCGAATCTCCGACTTCAATTCAGAGCGCACACCTTCGAGCATGCCCTGGGTGGCGGGCACATCACGCGTACGTTCAGGGACGGGGCGCTTCACGAGCGAGCCACGTTTCGCCGA
>CAYIHX010000044.1:0-15669 GCA_964363305.1 uncultured Bacteriovoracaceae bacterium
ATGATTCTCGCGCCTTGGAGCGCGTCACTTCTCCTGTATACACACTCAAAGGGGGCAGTTTAAGGAAGTTGAATAATAATGACTTGGTGCGTAGTACTTTATGGTAACGCCCCTCAACGGAGATTGACCATGGCGAGAATGATGATGACTGCAGTTTTTCTGGCGACGGGTTTGTTCTCGGCGTCATTCGGTCCGGCGGTTCGAGCCGATGAGCCCGCCGAGCCCGCGTTTCAGACCCTCATCCCGGACGCGCTGACCTGCCGACTTGAAAAAAGGAGCGGGCGCATCGCGCACGGCCGCGTGTTTCATCTCACCGACCTGCGCTCGGAGCAGGTCCAGGCCGATTTGCTCGACCAGAACTACATGAACGGCTCCTTCAGCTATGCCGGCGTGGTGCTGGGGTTTTCGAACGAATGCGACAATGACTATACGGTGTTCCTTGGGGGGACGGATCTCGTGGGGTTAGCCCGCGGCGAACGCACCTCCATCACCGGCTCGCTGCACTACCAGGGCGCTGATTTCCTGGAAGTACATACCCTTATCCATTGCCGTTGACCGATCCAGTCGGTCGGGCTTACATAGGGAGTATCCCTATCGAGAGAGAGCATGCCCAACAAGGAGTCATTTCGCGATGTCCGCTCAGCCCACGTATAAAAATCTGACAGCACCGACCACCGGCGAAAGAATCGAAATCAAGAACGGAAAAATTCGAGTGCCGGATCATCCGATCATCCCCTTTATCGAGGGTGACGGAACCGGACCTGACATCTGGCGCTCAGCTCAGGCGGTGCTAGACGCCGCGGTAGCGAAAGCCTACGGCGGGAAGAAAAAAATTCAGTGGTTCGAGGTGTACGCGGGAGAGAAGTCGTTCAAAAAATTCAACGACTGGCTTCCCGAGGATACATTGACCGCGATGAAGCACTACTTGGTTTCGATCAAGGGTCCGCTCACCACGCCGATCGGCGGCGGGATTCGATCGCTCAACGTCGCGCTCCGGCAAATGATGGATCTTTACGTGTGCCTGCGCCCGGTGCGCTGGTTCAAGGGCGTACCTTCGCCGGTCAAGGCTCCGCAGAAAGTCGAGATGGTCATCTTCCGGGAGAACACCGAAGACATCTATGCCGGCATCGAATACGAGGCCGGCTCTGATGGCGCGAAGAAGTTAACCGCCTTTTTGAAAGAAAATTTTCCGAAAGACTACGCGAAGATCCGCTTCCCGGAGACGACGGGCCTAGGCATCAAGCCGGTTTCGCGGGAGGGCACGGAGCGCCTGATGCGATCCGCGATCGAATACGCGATCGAGAATCAGCGCAAGTCGGTGACGATCGTGCACAAGGGCAACATCATGAAGTACACCGAGGGTGGCTTCCGGAAGTGGGCCTACGGCTTGGCTGAGAAGGAGTTCGGTTCGAAGGTCTATACCTGGGAGACTTGGGAAAAGACGAAGGCGGAGAAGGGGGAGGACGTCGCGAATGTCGAGCAGAAGGCGGCACTGGCGAGCGGAAAAATCCTCATCCGGGATTCGATCGCTGACATCACGCTTCAGCAGGTTCTCACTCGTCCTGAAGAGTTCGATGTCATTGCGACCTTGAATTTGAATGGAGACTATCTATCGGATGCGTTGGCGGCGCAGGTCGGTGGCATCGGGATCGCCCCCGGCGGCAACATCAACTACGTGACGGGCTACGCGGTTTTCGAGGCGACGCACGGAACGGCTCCGAAGTACGCCAACCTCGACAAGGTGAATCCGGGCTCAGTCATCCTTTCGGGTGAGATGATGCTGCGCTACATGGGCTGGAACGAAGCCGCTGATTTGATCGTCAAGGGCATGGACGGCGCCATCGGCGGTCGGCACGTGACCTACGACTTCGCGCGCCTGATGAAGCAGGAAGGCCAAGACGGAGTCGTGGAAGTGAAGTGCTCCGAATTCGGTCAGCAGATCATCCAGTACATGTAAGGAGGTTACCAACTGAAGAAGGTGCCGAGCAAGAACTCGACTCGACTCAGATCGGTTGCGGGCAGGGCGAAGTACCGCAGGTGACTGATGTGGAACGCGAGCTCAAAGAAGAGCGGCAAGCCCAAGGCCTTGGAGTCGACGCCGACGGCGAGACGGGTATCGTGCGCGGTACCGGAGCCTTTTTGCCCGGGCAGATCGACGATCTGAAAGAGGAGCCCGTAACTCAGGGTCGGCCGAAAGAGGCTGTCTGGATCTAGAAATGCGTGTCGAAGCAAGACGCCGTATCCGAGCGCCCGGATCGGGTGCGTGGCTGGAAAATAGCGACCGGCCAATTGGAGGCCGATCAAGAAACGCGGAGTGAGCGCGAACTCATAAACGCCACTGAGGCTCGCTCCGAGCCGCGCATCGCTGTCGAAAGGGCGGGTGCCGGTCAGTGCCTGAAAGCCTAAACCGATACGCGCATTGCGGTTGAGTTTAGGCTCGTCGGCCGTCGCGTTGCCGATCGGAAGGAGGAGGAGGCAGACGAGGGAGCCAGTGAAAAAATTCGTGGAGATGGCGCGGATCATCAGGCGAATCTCTCAAGAACCGCTCTTCGTGTCCAGGTGAGGATGGTTGAGAAAAATTTCTATTCCGATAAGGTGAGTGGGTGAGTTCATTTCTTTCCCTGCTTCCTCATGTCGAGCTGCTTCATATCCGTCAACGACGTGAGTTGGGCGAGCTGTTCGGGATTGAGACGCGCAACAAATTTGAAATCAAAGATGCGCAGGGTCGCGTGGTTGCTTTTGCGGCCGAAGAGCGAAGGGGGGTTTTTGATTTTCTTTTTCGCCAGTTTTTAGGGCATTGGCGGCGGTTCGATATTTTGATTTTCGATGAGGATCGAAAACTGCTGTTTCGTGCGAAGCACCCTTTTCGTTTCTTTTTTCAGCGGCTCGAGCTTTTTGATGTTCAGGGGGTTCTGCAGGGGGCGCTTCAACGTCGTTTCGCTTTTTTTACGAAATCCTTCGACGTCGAGGGTCCTCGCGGTGAGGTCGTCATGGAGGTCCGTTCCCCCATTTGGCGGATTTGGACCTTCCCCTTTCTGGTTGGCGACCAGGAAGTGGCTCGAGTCGAAAAGAAGTGGTCGGGTGTTCTTCGGGAGGCCTTTACCGATCAGGATTTTTTCGTCCTGAAGATGGGCTTGGGCGCCTCCGCGGACATCAGGCCGCTGCTTCTGGCCGCGGCGATCTTCATTGATCTTCAATACTTTGAGCGAAAGGCGGGCCGCCGCTAGTCGAGCGAGCGCACCTTGGTGCGTGCTTTTTTCTTGTCGCCCATCTGGTGCTTCTTCGTCAGCCGTTTTTCGCGCGCAGCTCGTTTTGGTTTTGTTTTCTTGCGAACAATGGGGGCAATGGCCACTGCCATGAGCATTTTCTTGAGCTTGTCGAGGCAGTCTTGTTGGTTCGAGTGCGCATCGCGAGTTCGCTGGCTCGAGAGCACGACGACCCCGTCCTTGCGGATTCGGGTGCCGAACTTTTGATGAAATCGTTCTTTGACGTCGGGTTTTAGGGAAGAACTGAGCGCCAGATCCCAGTGCATCACGGCTTTCGAGCTGATCTTATTCACGTTCTGGCCACCCGGGCCAGAGCTGTGCGTAAAGTCGAAATGGAATTCGCGGTACGGGATCCGGATTTTCGGGGAAATTTTGAGCACCGACGAGGGACCGTTTCCGGGAGTAGCGCTTTTGGGTTTTGCTGTGGCAGTCATGGTTTTTCCTTCGCGTTCAGTTCAAATCAGTTGGCGGTCCAGGTGACGGCGCCGGTGAATCCGAGGGTGAGTTCTACTGTGCGGCAGGCGGCTTCGGATGTCACGGGGTCTTGGTAATATCGGATGTAGCTGGAGAGATTTCCGACCTGAGTCTTGCAGGTTCCAACTCGGCTTTCGGTCGGGCAGCCGGCGGTCTTGGAGAACGTTCCTGCTTCGTCGATGCAGTCAGACTCGGTCGAATCACGTCCGCCGCCATCGTAATCCGTGCAGTTGGGGGACGTCGTGGCGGAGAGCTTGTCGCAGGAGCAAAGGACGTCGGTGAGGTTGCAATCGACGGTGGAGCTGCTCCCGAGGCAGGCGGAGAATAACAACGCAAGGGAGAGCAGCGTCAGGAAGGTGTGGAATCTCATAGGGCTAGTCTGATGCTTTTTGAATCCTTCGGCAACTCCCTTGCCAGGAAGCCGGAGGGGGGCGTAACAATAGAGGAGCACATTCATTCAACTGATGAGGAGATCTCCATGGCTAAAGCCCCTGTACGTGTTGCGGTGACCGGCGCTGCCGGACAAATCGGTTATGCTCTTCTTTTTCGGATCGCGAGCGGCGAGATGCTCGGCAAGGATCAACCCGTGATTCTTCAGCTCCTCGAGCTGACCCCGGCGCAAAAAGCGTTGAAGGGCGTGATGATGGAGCTCGACGACTGCGCGTTCCCGCTCCTGGCGGGCACGATCGGGACCGATGATCCGGCCGTCGCGTTTAAAGATGCGGATGTTTGCCTGTTGGTCGGAGCGCGTCCTCGCGGACCCGGAATGGAGCGGAAGGATCTGCTCACTGAGAACGCCAAAATTTTTACGGTGCAAGGCGATGCGATCGGGAAGCATGCGAATCCGAACGTGAAGGTGCTGGTGGTCGGCAACCCCTGCAACACGAATTCATACATCGCGAAGACGACGGCGATGAAGCATGGCCGAGTGAAAGCGAAAAATTTCACGGCGATGCTCCGGCTCGATCACAATCGCGCGCTGGCGCAGCTTTCGGCCAAGACGGGCAAGCCTGTGTCGAGTTTCACGAAGCTTGCGGTCTGGGGAAACCACAGCCCGACGATGTATCCCGATTATCGATTTGCCAAGGCCGATGGAAAGTCGGTGACCGAGCTGGTGAACGACGATAAATGGAATCGCGAGACGTTTATTCCGATGGTCGGCAAGCGGGGCGCGGCCATCATCGATGCGCGCGGATCTTCATCCGCCGCGAGCGCGGCCGGCGCGGCGATCGGGCATATGCACGATTGGTGGCTGGGTTCGAAGGGGGAGTGGGTGACGATGGGGGTGCCTTCGGATGGCTCCTACGGAATCCCCGAAGGGATCGTCTTCGGCTATCCTTGCACGACCGAAAACGGCGAGTACAAGATCGTCCAGGGGCTGGAGATGGACGCTTTTTCGAAGGAGCGCGTGGCGGCGACTTTGAAAGAGCTCGAGGAAGAGCGAACCGGAGTGGCTGCCCTACTCTAAGGGACTGTTTTTATTGTAGAATATGAGTCGGGCGCCCTTTTGCGGGGGTGCCCGGTTTTTTTTGGACACAGTTTGGGCTCGCCGGGGAGATGGTTCTTGGAAAGAGTAACGCAATGCGTTATTTATCCGGGCCATGAAATTAGCCCGGGTTCGGATACAGGCCTTGCTGGTGATTGGGGGAGTGTTTCTTGCCCTCCCTGGCCGTGCCGACCCTCAAGTTCCCTATTTTGCTCACCCTGAACGAAGCGCGGCCACGGTTGAGCACGGGCTTTTTCTTCGCCTGGCTACCGAGGGCATGCGTCGATGGGCGGACCTCCTCGATGCGAGCGAGTATCCACGGGACCTTGTCGAAGCGGCGTTACAGGTTCCTGCACTCGTGGCGGCGGTGGGGTTTGTGCGCCTCGATGAGGTCGATGAGCGAGCCCGCGAAGAGGGACTCAGGCGTTGGTCGCGCCGGGTGATTCAAGACTATCCGACATCGAGAGTGAATTTGGATCGCGAGGTTTCCCTTTGGCTGGGCGAATCCCCGGGCGGGACGATTACGAATGATGAGCTTGCCGCTTTCGCGCGTGAGTTACTGCGGACTTCACGGCAAATGTTGGCTGACTCGAAGATCCCGTCGTCGGGTCTTCTGTCTCAAGGCGTGTTTTCTTTGGCGCAATCATCGCGTGCCCGGGATCTTCGGGGTCAGTTGCTGCGCGAGTGTGGGCGATTTCCGAGCTTGACCGAATTTTGCGCAACCAGCGCTCGCGATTTGTGGGCCCTGATCGAACCGCATCAGTCTCCCTGGTCAGACTGGTCGGATGGCGAAGAAGGCGAAGGTCAGTGGGAAGGGATGAGTCTCGAGTTGTCCCGCCGCTGGAACAGCGATCCCTGGTTCGATCGCGCGTTGAAGCGCTTGAGCCTCGTGCGAGAGCTCAGAACGGATCGGGACGACGAAGGTGATGCGCTGGCTTTCGCGCTCGGACGGAGCGAAGTGGGCTCGCGAGAAATTACCCTGCTCGCGATGGCGAGTCATAATCATTCGCTCGAGCTGTATGGCGTTCTTTCCGCCTTGGAGCGAGAGGGGCCCGAGGCCGACGGAGTGGGCTTGGCCCGCGACCGCTTCGCGCAGCTCAACCATCTGTATGGATTGTTGGCACGCCACCGCGCCACGTCGACAAGCCTCGACTTCGGGGCAGGCGTGAAGCGGCCCTATCACTATTGGGGTGGGGCGTTCGTAGCCTGCGCTCTTCGCGAAAAAAATTATTCCAGAATCACGTCGGCTGCCGCAGGCGCCTTGACGGGACGAGTTTATGAAGCCTGGACGTCGAACTCGTCTTCGTGGTGGGACCTCCCGCGCGAAGGCGAGATCGACTCGAGGCTTCATGAAAGAGGAGCGCTGATGGCAGCGTTTCGATGCAACCCCCTCAACCCTTAGAACCTGAGAAGAAATGGAAACCTTATGAAGAAGTCTATTTTGGCAATGTTGGTATTGGCGATCTCCGCCCCCGCTTTCGCGAATGACGAAGTCGGCGGCAATCGGCAGGCCTTGGGCGAGACCTGCGGTCTCGTCGTGAACTACGTGGAAGGAACGGATGGCGGTTGCGGTGGCGACCCTGCATGGGGCGATATTCAGATCGCCGGTACGGTTGGCGTTGAAGGCGGCAAGACCTACGATGTGGTCTTCACCGGGATTGATTCAGCCGACCGGACCTATGAAATCGGTTCACCGATTCGTGTCAGCAACTCTCGGGATACCATTCTCAATCTGGACACCATTCTCTGGAGTCCAGGTGCGGGCGGCAATTTCGCGATTCAAATGAGCGTCTACAATGCCGTCACCGGCGGCGAAGTATGCTCTGAGATGAAGATGGTGAACGTGGTTCGCTAAAAAAGTGTCCCCGGGGGTTCCGCCCCTGGGGCTTTTTACGTATGAACAAGGGTGTTTTTATGAAGGCACAAATGGCTCTCGGTTTTTCAGTGTTGAGTCTGCTCGCCGGGGTGGCTCTGACCGCCTCGAGGGCGAGCGCCCAAGAGCGCACTGCCCCTGCCCTGGGCGATAATGACGACGCAGCCCACAGTGTTCCACACATGACTCAGGTCGCAGCGGAGCACTACTGCCGTGTGCGCCGTTCGCGTCTTCCCACGGCTCGCGAGCTTGCCCTGGTGTCCGTGAGTCATGGTGCTTGCGATATTCTCTCGCCTAGCGAGTATGCCAGCCATCAAGGTACCGTGCGTTGCCCGAAATCGAACTACTACCACACGAGAGTGGGAGTCAGCAGCCAAGAGCCCGCAGGCGATGACTTCTATTTCAGCGCCGATGGCTATCGGCAGCCCTCGGGCGATGAAGGTAACGACTTCTTTTGGTCTTCGTCGGTTCACCCCGTCGTCTCCAGTGGCGCCTACGGATTCCTCGTCGTTAGTGGCCACGACGGCGGCGTCTACGCCCGCGATAGCTACGTCGTCAGTGCGGTACGTTGCGTGCGGTAGGCGCGGTCGCGCCAGCGTCAGGAATTACGGCAATCCCAACTCTCGGACAAGCGTAGCAAAGGGCAGCACTCTGCCGCCATGGGCTGCATCGCCGTAATCTTTTTGGCCGAGATGGACTTGATAAAAGCGCGGTATAGGTGTGCGCGCAGCAAAGTAGCTGATGCTGGGGCTTAATGCCTTTTCGCCACACTTGCATTCAACGGCGAATATTGGTTTGCCGCTTTTCATAACCACAAAATCGATTTCGCGTTTTTCAACATCTCGTAGGTAGCGCAGCTCCATGGCATAGCCATTTACGTCTTGTTCATAATGACAGTACTTCAGTAGATGACTGCCCACAAAATTTTCAAAACGTGCACCAGGGTCTTCTACTGGTGACCAATCCCAAAGGTAGAGCTTCTGCTCTTTCTTCACGGCCTTCACCTTGGGCGAGCCATAGGGCGGAATGCGGAAACAAAAATACATGCGCTCAAAAATAGTGATCCAGCGCTCCACCGATTCATGGGCCACTTGTAGTAGATCTTTAATGTTTTTTACAGAGAGTGGCGAGCCCACCCGCCCTGGTAGGGTCGCAGCGAGTAGCTCAAGCATACTGAGCTCTCGCACTTGCTCAAGGTCACGCAAGTCTTCGCGAATGAGCCGCTCTCGTCGCTCTAGCTGCCATCGGCGCCAATGGCGTGCATTGGCCTTAGTGAAGGGTTCAGGAAACCCACCATAAGTGAGGAGCTGCTTCAAATCAGTGTTCTTGCCCGTTAGTGCCAGTTCGCCCAGGGTGAAAGGGTGCAGGCGATAATGGTGATAGCGCCCCTGCAATGAGTCGCCCCCTTGTTTATACACATCGAGTCGGGCTGACCCCGTAACGATGAACTGGGTGTGACTTTTTCTTGTGTCGTAGAACCCTTTTACCAGCGACTTCCAGCGGCTGAATTTGTGAATTTCGTCAAAAATCAGCTGTGCTGATGGAGCCACATCGCCCTTCAGTAAGCGCTCTCGGACTTGAATCTGATCCCAGTTGAGATAACGAAGGTCAGTTTCGTCTTTCGCGCCAATGAGCTTGAGAGCTAGAGACGTTTTGCCCACTTGGCGCGGCCCACCGATAAAGACCATCTTACGATTTGCGAGGTCTTCTTTCATTGATGGTTCGAGATATCGAAAAGGAAGCTTTGTCATATGAGAGTAAAATCAGGTTAACCCAAAATTACTCCCGAGTAAAGTCGAGTCTACCCGACTTTACTCGGGCTGACAAAATGGGGTTTTCGCTGCCTGTGGTCTCGTGAATTGCGTGGAAGGCACGGATGCCGTTAAAGGCGGTGAACGTGGTTCGTAAAAAAAGTGTCCCCGGGGGGTCCGCCCCAGGGGCTTTTTTACGTCTTAGGAGGGGTTCTCGGAGAACCTCTTTCGGAGTTGCTCGATACGTCGCCGCTTCATTGTACCGACGTCTTTCGGTGTTTCGGCTTCATCGAGAGCGCGAATCAGTGCCTTCCGGTTGATGGTCTCGCCCCGTCGTTGGGTCACTTCGAGGTAGCGGATGCAGTCCAGCGCATCCGTTTCCGAGAGGCGGGAAAGCTTCAGTCGCCAGTAAAGTTCGACGTCGGGGCGGAATATTTTTAGATTCTTCCCTTCAAAAAGGGGCAAGAGGTGTTTTTTGAAGTCGTTGATTCGGAGAAGGAAGTAAGCTGCCGCTGTGTTCACCGCCTCTATAGGCAGACCGATGGATTCGGCGGCTTCCATCAGCGCCAGCGTCTCTGACTGTGAAACGTCCGCGAGGGCGGCCAGGTCGATGTCATACGTCACGCGGTAGGTCTCGCCGAGGGCGGGCAGGAGCGCTCCTCCGAGCAAGACCCATTCGCCGTGAATTTTTCCCTCGAGGGCTCTGAAGAGTTTTCGAGAAACGTCGCCGTCGATTGGCAGTGTGTGATTCGTCTTTGTCATGGCTACCGAATCTCCGCCATTCGACTGATCGAAATTCGGCGAAGCTTAATTGCCCGGCCAGTCACCGGTCGCCGTAAGGCCGCCTGGACCGCCGGATTTTTTTTCCAGTTGCCGAGAAATACGCTGGGGAAGTGTGTTCGGAGAGCGAGGGTGTAGGCGTGAAGCGCCTCAAGCTCACGCTCGTGCCCGGGGCGTCCGTGACAGAAATTCCAGGCCTGGACCCAGGTTTTCAGAATGAGCCCGTCCGCAGGGGCTCGGATTCTTCGGTGTTTCGGCGGGCCGAGAGAGGTCAAAGGAAGACCCTCGTGGATTAGGAGCTCCCAATTTGGATCAATAGGCTGGAAGGAAATTTGGAGACCCAATACTTTCCCGAGACGTTCGAGCGTGTCCCATCCGGGATTGGCCCGTCCGGCTTCGAGAGCTTGGAGAGTCGCGAGCGAGATCTGTGACTGGGAGGCGAGCTTGAGTTGCGTGAGTCCTTGGGCCTGCCGGGTTTTGCGGATGATTTGAAGGAGCGGGAGCATAGGCTTATTATATCAAGCCTAATATATTATTGATATATATAGTAACTATATTAAATTATTCAATTTTATTAAAGTACTATACTCAGGCGACCCCAGGCATCGACTCCGAAACTATCCGCGAGCAGGTAACTGAGGTTGCGTTCTCCTTGCAGCGAGCGAGTCGAAAAGGCGCCGGCTCCGAACGTGAAGAATAAGCTTGTTCCGAGGGGGATCTCCTTCAGCGCTTCGATGCCAACGCCCGCGAGCGAATTGATGTAGGCCTTCGTGATGAAGGCGGACCGGCGCTGACCTTGCATTCCCAGCTTGAGTCCGACAGAGAGTTCCGCGGTTGCCTGACCTTTGTAGACGTACTCCAGCCCGAAAGGGATCGAGAAAGAGCTGAAGCGAAGCTCGGAGCGGAGGCGGTAGGAGAGCCCTGTTCGGTTGAGGAAGAAGGAGATATCCGGGGCTTTGACCGGGCCCAAATGGAAGGTGTGGAAGGTGTGGACGGTGGCGTCTCCGGTGCCGAAGTAGCGGAGAATTCCCCAAACGTAGGCATAGGTCGTGAAGCTGGCTAGTTGGGAGACCAGGCTTCCGGTTTCAAAATCGGAGGTGCTGACGTTCAGGCCCTGGGCTTGCCAATAGGAGATCAGGTTCGCGACGTCTCCGGTGGTGGCGCCGCCTCCGGCAGTGACGCGGGCATAGAAGTACGCGTCCGTTTTGCTTCGAAAGTAGGCGATCGCCTCATTGATGTGACCGACATCGCGAGTGGCGCGATCCTCCAAGTGTTCGGCGAACAGCTGCGAGTTATTCATGCCTGCGGCGGCCATGATGGTGGTGAACCAGTCGGTCGGCTGCGCGCGCGTGGCGCCGCCGCTCGTGGTATTCGCTCCGGAGCCATAGCGGATGAAGCCTTCGCCGATAAAAGAGAAAATCGTGGGATGCCGGATGGCGTTGTTCCAGGAGTAGGTGGGAGTGAGGCCGGCGGCCACACTTCGGCTCCCATGCCCGAGTTCGTGATTCGCGACGAAGAAGGGATAGCTGACGAACCACCAGCCGGTGGAATAAGTGATCTCCCAAAGAAAACGGGTAACGATGTTGCCTCCGACAAAGGTTTTGTCGCTGACGAGGTCGAAACCCGCGCTGCCGAGGCCCTCCCATTCGGTCCAAAGATTCCACATCGAGGGATTGGTCGCGACCATCGGGGCATAGCCGGAATCGAGGGAAAACGTGCGAAGGGGCGCGCGGTGGCTTTGCGCGCTGAACGCGGTTCCGGGATTGAGCGAAAGAAGGGTCAGCCCCAAGAGGGTATTTCGGTGAAAATGCGAGGTGCTCATCAAGTGAGTCTAGTCAGGAAAAGTTTTGAACGCACGCACTTCTGCCGGTTTTGCCTTTTTGCGATGAAACAGGGTAAGAAGGTGTGCATGACGATCAAGACCGCAAGCGATATTCGCGCGATGGAACTAGCGGGCCGTTTGGCCGCGGAGGTGCTGCAGTACACGGGCAAGTTCGTGCGGGTGGGTATCTCAACTGAGGAGCTCGATCGGATCGCCAACGACTTCACTCTCTCGAAGGGCGCGACGTCGGCCTGCATCGGTTACCATGGTTACCCTAAGGCGATCTGTACGTCGGTGAACGATGTGATTTGTCACGGGTTGCCGCGCGGTCAGCTTCTGAAAGAGGGCGACATCATCAATATCGACGTGACCGTTTTGAAGGGTGGTTTTCATGGGGACACCTCGGCGATGTTTTTTGTCGGTTCGCCGACTGAACGCGGAAAGAAACTCACCGAGTGCGCCTTCGAAGCCATGCATCGGGGCATTGAGGCGGCTCGCGCCGGCGCGCATACGGGCGACATCGGATTTGCGATCGACAAGCTGGTTTCGCGCCGAGGCTTCTACGCGGTGAAGGAAGTCGGCGGTCATGGCATTGGCCGCGCATTTCATGAAGAGCCTTTTGTTCCGTCGTTCGGCAAGAAGGGCAAGGGGGCTCCGCTTCTGAAGTGGGGTACGATCACCGTCGAGCCGATGGTGAACGAGACCAAAGCTCCCATTCGTGAAGTGACGATTCCCGATTCTGACATCACCGAGTTCAAGACTTCGGACGGAAGCTGGTCCGCTCAGTATGAGCACACCATTCTCATCACTGATGGGGCGCCTCAGATTCTCACGCTGACCGGTTGACTTGGGTTGAGGAGAATTGTCCGAAAGAACTGCCGGTGGCGGCGTCGCTTCGTAGCTGCGTCTTCAAAAGTGGATCGCGCCGAGGGGCAGGCCAAGGCGCAGGATGATTCGTTCTGCAATGGGCATATCTTCGGAACGGTTCGCTGCTAGATCGACCTATTATTTTGATAGGTCGATCTAGCAAAATGTGATAAAATGAATATCTATTGAATAATACTGATATTTTTAAAAACATTTTGCTCCCCCGTCTTCGTGAAAGAGACCCTCGTATCCAAGTCATACTGGGACCTCGCCAGGTCGGCAAGACCACCGCTATCAAGGCTGTCCTGGCTCAACAGCACGATCCCTATCACTACGCGTCCGCTGATGACTTGCTTATCCCTGCGGTGCCCTGGCTGCGGGAGCAGTGGCAAAAAGCCGTTCAGCTCTGTCGTGTTGCGCCCGAGAAGAAGGCTATTCTCGTCGTCGATGAGGTGCAAAAAATTTTGGAATGGTCTGAAGTCTTGAAGGCGCTGTGGGACGGTAAAACGGACAGCGGTTTGCGCGTTGTGCTGCTCGGTTCTAGTTCGCTCCGGTTGCAAACGGGTTTATCCGAAAGTTTGGCTGGGCGGTTTGAAGTCATACGCGCCTACCACTGGGGTTTGGCGGAATCGCATGAGACCTTCGGCTTTTCACTGGATGACTATCTCACTTTCGGCGGTTACCCCGGTGCAAGCGAATATCGCCACGACTTCGCTCGCTGGTATCAGTACGTGAAAGAGTCGATCGTCGATGCGGTGCTCATGAAAGACATTCTGGGTTTGAGAAGCGTAACCAAACCCGCTCTATTCAGACAGTGTTTTCAAATCGCCTGCGCCTACCCGGCGCAAGAAGTGAGTTATACTAAACTCCTTGGTCAGCTCCAAGATCGAGGCAATACGGATCTGGTGAAGCACTATCTTGAGCTGTTTGAGGGGGCCTACCTGATCAAGAGCCTGATGAAGTACAGCCCGAAACCCGTCATCAAAAAATCATCGAGCCCGAAAATACTGCCGCTTTGCCCGGCGCTCGTCACTGTAGCTCTTGGATCGCAGCTCACTCAAGTACCGGAAATGCGCGGACGCCTTTTTGAGTTGGCCGTGGGTGCGGACTTGTGCAGGCTACCTGGTGATCTTTTCTATTGGCGGGAGCGTGGCATGGAAGTGGACTATGTCTATGCCTTCGCAGGCGAGGTCTTCGCGATTGAAGTGAAATCCGGCCGCCAAAAGTCAGCGGCGGGCCTGGCTGAGTTTTGCAGGCGCTTTAAAAAAGCCAAACCAGTGCTCATCGCTGAATCCAGTTACGAAGCCTTTGCCCAAAACCCGCTCGGGTTTCTCAGTCGATCGTGAGCTTCGGGTAAGATTCCCAGTTGAATCTCTGAAATCGCTACGCTCTCAACGCCCTTGGTTGTAAGGCGCAATACCTCACATCGAAGTACGCGGCTTGGCTCCGCTGCGTGAGATACGGCCGCTGTTGCAGTAAAAACCAGCGCACCCATCGTGATCATCTTTTTCATTTTCGAGCTTCTCCATTCGAGGCCGGAGGATTCAGGGGCCACTTTCAAGATGGACGGTCGTCTCACCCTATTTGTCGAAGAACTCATTCGCGCGCCTCGGGCATTCATACGTGCTCAAAGGGGGTCATACCGGGATCCTGGCCGGACGGTTTGAACTTAAACGTGCTGGTCAGGGGTCGAGAGGGGGCTTCGCAGCGCACGTTGCCCGAGGAGGGGAGGACGCCTTGACGATTCATCAACGAATAGACGAGCGGTTCGTGATCCGTGCGCGGCGAAACTCACCGAGCTTGGCGGCGAAGAACTCAGCGAGGGGCGCAGAACCCAGAACGAGCTGCGGTGCGCCACGCGGCGGAGCGGGCGTCGGAGCAGGCGAACGTGCATCGCAGTGGCGCGGAGATCAAGTGGGCCGGAAATTTTTCTTATGCGGATTACTTTTCTATTGACGGTGTACCGGCCGAACTCATGTCGGAGGCCGACATCGCACCGCGCATGTACCCGTTAAACGCTCCCATTGCCGTTTTACGGCCGTTGGACCGGTGCGGAGGCTTTTTTGAAGGTCGGCCTCTTTTGGATTCGATGGCGAGCCCTTCAGGTGCCCCGAAAAACAGGGTGTTATGCAGGTGCGCATGAAATCCGAAAAAGCCATGAAACACCTTTCTGATTCTGAATTACTGACCGTGACGCGCCAACTCTGCGGTGAGGAGCGCCGATTGACGATTCAGATTCTTCACCTCCTTCGCGAGATTGACGAACGCGCCCTCTTCGCGCGCACGCACTTCTCGCTCTTTGATTTCTGCGTGAAAGAGCTTCGTTTCTCAGAGGACCAAGGGTATCGCCGAATTTCAGCCATGCGCCAACTTCGCGACGTTCCCGAGCTGGAGGCACAAGTGGCCACGGGCGAGATCAAGCTGTCGCAGCTCGCCCAGGTGCGCACCTTCGTGCGCGCGGAGAAGAAAGAAGCCGGACGAAGTGTCTCTCGCGAAGAAGCTCGCGACCTCCTCTCGTCGCTCGCAGGGCGGTCGACCCGCGAGACCGAGCGGGTTCTTCTCGAGAAATCTCCGGCCTTGGCCGAGCGAAGAAGAACCGAAGAACGCATTCGCACCGTGGCGCCGACTTTTTCAGAGGTGCGCTTCACCGCCGATGATGAGCTGCTCGCTCTCATTCAAGAAGCGAAGAGTCTGGTCGCGCACAACGCCGATCTGAATCCGAGCCTTGCTCCGATTCTCAAGAAGGCCCTGACGGTTTGGGTGGGCCAGCTGAAGAAAAAGAAGGGACTGGAAGAGGGTTCTTGGGGGAGTGCTCAGAAGGGGGGCTCGGCGTCCGCCCAAGATTCTGACGACGGAGTTCCGTTTCGCGGCACAAATTCGGAAACCCCACCCGCTGCGCCGCGTGGCGCAGTGCGGCTTGCGCGGAATTCTTCGCCATCCAACTCCGAGGGCTCCTCCGCGCCGCGTTCGGCGCCCCTTTCAGAACCGAGCGCTCCGCGAACGCGCTACATCCCCGCGCCGCTTCGACGCCTCGTGTACGCGCGGGCCCGCGGGCAGTGCGAGTTCGGCGCGCCCGGCGCGCGGTGTGGGTCCTGGCACGCACTCGAGGTTCATCACCTCACGCCGTTTGCGCGCGGTGGGGCGCACACCGCAGAAAACCTCATCCTCGCCTGTCGCATCCACAATGCCGCCGAGGGGCGTTGGGAGTTCGGATGAGAATCTGCAAAGCCGTTCAGCCCTGGACCGGCACGCGGCCGTTGATCGGATCTGGTGTTGGGGGGGGGGGGGGGGGGGGTTCCCCGGGGGCCCCCCCCCCGTGGGGGGGGTGAAATTGGGATACCCATATTAAA
>CAYIHX010000044.1:15679-28815 GCA_964363305.1 uncultured Bacteriovoracaceae bacterium
CCCCCCCCCCCCCCCCCCCCCCCCCCCCCCCCCCCCCCCCGCCCGCCTTTCCAGCTTGACCCCGACCCCTTGGGCGGAGTCAAATGAGATAACCCTATGAATATCCACGAATACCAGGCGAAGCAGGTTCTGAAGAAATATGGCGTGCGAGTCCCCGAAGGGCGGCTCGTCGAAGAGGGCTCGGACGTTGAGGGGCGCGCTGAAAAAGCCGCCAACGAGCTGTACGCCGAACGGAAGAACGCCGTCTGGGTGGTGAAGGCGCAGATCCATGCCGGGGGCCGAGGCAAGGCCGGGGGAGTGAAGGTTTGCAAGGACGTGACCGCCGTCCGGGCCGCCGCGAAAGACATCATGGGAAAGACCCTGGTGACGCCGCAAACGGGCGCGGCTGGCAAAAAGGTGCATAAAATTTGGATCGAAGAGGGCTCGACGATTGCGAAAGAGTTCTACCTCGGCATCGTGCTCGACCGCTCGACCTCCCAGAACATCGTGATGGCCTCAACCGAAGGCGGCATGGAGATCGAGGAAGTGGCGCATCACTCGCCCGAGAAGATCGTCCGCGTCGCGGTCGATCCGACCACGGGTTTCATGCCCTTTCATGGACGCAAGATCGCCAAGGCATTAGGGCTGACGGCCGAGCAGACGAAAGAAGCCGTTCCGTTTTTCGCCGCTTGCTACCGCGCCTATGAGCAGACGGATTGCTCGCAGCTTGAGATCAATCCGATGATTCTCACGCAGGATGGGAAGATCGCGGCCCTCGATGCCAAAATGAACTTCGATGACAACGCCCTCTTTCGACACAAAGACGTCGTCGAGATGCGCGACCTGCTGGAAGAGAACGCGCAAGACGTCGAAGCGTCGAAGTACGAGCTGGCCTACATCGCCCTCGACGGGAACATCGGATGCCTGGTGAACGGCGCCGGTCTCGCCATGGCGACGATGGACATCATCAAGTTGCACGGGGGTGAGCCTGCTAATTTTCTCGACGTGGGCGGCGGCGCCAATCAAGAGAAAGTTTCGCACGCGTTCAAGATCATTTTGAAAGACCCGAAGGTGAAGGCGATCCTCGTGAACATCTTCGGCGGCATCATGAAGTGCGATGTGATCGCCGAAGGCGTCATCGCCGCCGCGCGTGAGCTGCAGCTCAAGGTGCCGCTCGTCGTTCGACTCGAGGGCACGAACGTCGAGAAGGGCAAGGCGCTGCTCGCGACCTCAGGTCTCAAGATCACTCCGGCCGATGGCCTCACGGATGCGGCGAAAAAAGTCGTCGCGGCCGCTCAGTAGAACGCTCTTTTCAGTTTTCAGTCACGCGAAGGAATCAACGAACATGGCCATCTGGGTAGATAAAAACACCAAGCTTCTCGTACAAGGGATCACCGGCTCGCAAGGGCTGTTTCACGGCAAAGGCTGCCGCGAATACGGCACGAACGTGGTGGGAGGCGTGACTCCTGGCAAGGGCGGCACTGAGATCGACGGCTTCCCGGTTTGGGATTCCGTAGGCGAAGCGGTCAGTAAAACCGGCGCGAACGCGACCATGATTTTCGTGCCCCCTGCGGGCGCGGCGGACGCGATCTGCGAAGCGGCCGATGCCGGTATTCCACTCATCGTCTGCATCACCGAGGGTATTCCGGTGCGCGACATGATCGCGGCCAAGCGGTTCGTGAAAGGCACAAAATCCCGCCTGATCGGGCCGAACTGCCCAGGGATCATCACACCGGACGCCTGCAAGATCGGCATCATGCCCGGGCCGATTCACAAAGTCGGAAATATCGGAGTGGTGTCTCGCTCGGGAACGCTCACCTACGAAGCGGTTCATCAGTTGACGAAGCTCGGCATCGGTCAGAGCACCTGCGTGGGCATCGGCGGCGACCCGGTCAACGGGACGAACTTCATCGATGTGCTCGAAGCCTACAACGCGGATCCGAACACGCACGGCGTGATCATGATCGGCGAGATCGGCGGCACGGCCGAAGAAGAAGCAGCCGAATACATCAAGCGCGAATTCAAAAAGCCGATCGCGGGTTTTATCGGCGGGGCGACGGCGCCTCCTGGAAAACGGATGGGCCACGCGGGTGCGATCATCTCCGGCGGCAAGGGCACTGCGGAGGAGAAATTCAAGGCGCTCGAAGCGGCTGGCGTGCGGATCGCTCGCAGTCCGGCCGATCTGGGTACGACGCTGCAAGCGGCGATGGAGCGCTAAGCTTTTTCTCACGCTCATGAGCTGGTGGTTCTCCTCTGATCTCTCGGATTATTTCAAACGCGTCGTGCCTTTCCTCGAAGAGCAGGAGGCGGCGAACGGGCTTGCTTTGGGATGCCTCCTGGCTGCGCGGAAGAATCCGCCTTCTCAGTCTCCCTTTCTTGCGTATGCGGAGGAGGCGGGCCAGGTTTCGGCTGCCGCCCTTTTCATCGAGCGGAACCTGGTGTTGAGCCACGGCTGGAAGTCATGCGTGCCGAATCTCGCTGCTGGCCTGGTGACCGAGGTCGAGAGGCAAGGGCACCGGCTGCCAGGCGTCGTGGGGCCGTGTGAAATCGCTGATGAATTTGCGCAGGCCTATAGTCAGGCGGAGGGTCTTCATGCCCGGGTCGATATGAATCAGCGGATTTACGAAATTCGTTTCAAGGTGGTCCCACCGGTGCCCGTTCCGTTCGGTCGCTACCGATTGATGAGTCGCGGCGATTTTGAAATCGTCACCGACTGGATGGTGGCGTTCTATGAAGAATCCTGGCCAGACACCCTTCCAACGGAAGAGGCAGTCTGGGCACAGGTGACCTCGGCACTGTCTGATCTTTCGTATTTCATCTGGGAAGTGGACGGGGCGCCCGTTGCCATGGCTCGTTTAACCCGGCCCACGCGCAACGGCCTCAGCGTCAGCTATGTGTACACTTCGCCTGAACATCGGAGAAAGGGGTATGCCTCCGCCCTGACCGCGGCGGTCACCCTGGAGGCGTTTCGTCGGGGTAAAATTTTTTGCACGCTATACACCGACGCGGCAAACCCGACGTCGAACTCGATTTATACCAAACTTGGATACCGCCCGATCGCCGAGTCGAAGCACTACCTCTTCAGCCCGACCGAGGGGACATGAACCCGCCTGGAAAAAACTGATTGAGTGGGTCGTGCTGTCGCTTGAGCGCCGTAAAAGTGGCGAGGTGTTCTTGCGAGTGAAAACGCCGAATATAAGGCTGCTTCAGCAGTCCGATGCCGTGCTCGGCGAAAGGCGAGCCCTTCCACTCATAACAAGAATCGTAGAGCGCCTTGAAGTACGACTCGCAGGTTTCTCGCTGCTCTGACGTGAGATTGAAGTTGAAATGAAGGTGGGCATCGCCGAAATGCCCGAACAGGGTATAGGGCACGCCGAGCAGCGCGGCCTCCCGGTACTTTTTGAGAAGCAGCTCCAGCTGGTGAGGCGCGACTTGAACGTCGGTGCCTTGTTTGGTCACGCCCGCTCTGCTGTTGGCCTCAAAAAGTCCGCGCGGCACGGCCTTTCGGACCGCTGAGTATTTTGCCTCGGAAATTTCAAATATGAAATCAACTGGCACGAACTGAAGGCGTGAGAGGACGTCGGTATAGAGCTTTTCAAATTCAGAGGCGAGCACCTCAAGAAACACGACATCGCGCCCTTGCCCGAGTCGAAGCTCGGGCGGTACGAAATTCATTCCGTTGGAGTCGACCAGTTCGCAGGCGAGCACCTTGCCTCTCCAGGATTGAAGTGCCGCGTGCACCTCAAGGTGCGCTTCGATCGACTCTTCCCAGCGGGGCAAGAGCAGGAAGGCGTAGATGAGCTCTGACTTCGGGCGGGTTTGAAAATCTGCTTCGATCACGACGCCGAGCTGACCCTCGGTCCCGGTCATGAGATCGGTTTCCGTTTCCAGACGGGGAAACGGCGCGTTCTTAAACTCACGGAATGATTCAAAGGCTCCCGCATAGGCGGTCAACTCATGCCCTTCGACGCGCAGAGGGCGAGTGGCCAGGAGCTCGCGTTCTTGCCCCCGGTGATCGAGATAGAGAATTCGGCTCACCTGACTTCGAAGATTTCCAAAAGCGAAGCAGCGCTCTCCGGTGCAGGAGGTGGCAATGCCGGCCAGCATGAGCGCTAGTTCTTCGGTCGGGGACGTCAGGATCATGCGCCCGTGAGCTTCGGCGAATTCTCGAGCTTCTTTCCAGGAGACGGCACCGCGAATCCTCAGCGTGCCGTCCGCGAGGAGTTCAATTTTTTTTGGCAGTTGTCCCAGGTGCCCGATCTGTCCGAGGGTCCAGGTCTTCTCAAGTTGGGAGTAGGGGATCACAGTCGAAGTTTGGGAGGAGACGTAGAGCGTGCTTTCACCGCTCATGATATGTTTTTTTAGGGCTTCCTCCGTCTTGAAGTGAATCTCTTTGGGGGCTGACACGGACCTAAGGTGAGGCCGCATCGGATGAAAGTCGAGTTGAAATTTCAAGTGTTGTGGTAACGGGCGCTCATGGAACGTAGGGAATTTTTGGGCTGGGGCGCATCGGTGGCGGCGGGGACGTGGGCGCGGGGGCCTTGGGCCTTCGCGGACACTGCGACGGTGGGAGACAAATCCGACCCATTCGATCGAGAAGGGACGTTTCAGGTTCGGGAGGGTCAGCTACCGAACGATCTCGAGGGGCATCTTTTCATTATTTCACCCAAGCATGATGAACCGGGGAGACCGTCATTCAATGGTGACGGAATCGTCACGCGAATTGATTTTGGCGGCTCCGAGCCGCGGTTCATCCAGAGGGTTCTCAAAACGCCTTGCTACTACGCCGATCGGGCGGTGGCGGGGTCGCTCGTCCATCGGTTTAGGGATCGCGGAATCGTGCGGATGTCGTTGACGCTGGGTGTCCGCAACCAGCTGAACACTGCGTTGGTCGCGTCTCGAGACCGCCTGTACGCGACGTTCGATGCGGGGCGCCCTTGGGAGATCGATCCGATTTCGCTGAAGCTGGTCACTCCGCTCGGAGCGAACGATCAGTGGCTGGCGGCTACACCCGGCATTCCGGGGATCACGGAAAACCAGCCGTTTCCCGTATTTTTCTCAAGTGCCCACGCGGTCGTTGATCGATACACGGATGAGCTCTTCACCGTGAACTACGGCAACATCGGCTTGGGGGCGAAAATTTTTACGCGAGTGGTGAGGCGTGTCGGCGACTGCGGGATAGAGACCTTTGACTTGGTTGATCGGGCCGGCCGCCCCATCAAGATCGAGCAAAGCATGCATCAAATGGGCTTGAGCCAGAATTACCTCGTGCTCGCGGACTGTTCGGTGCGAATCGAACCCGAGCAGCTTCTGAATACTGAGATGAGTCGCCCGAGCGATCCCGTCACCCGGTTGTTTTTCGTCAGGCGCGGAGATTTGCGGGCTGGAAGAAACGCCCTGGCGGTCGAGGTCAAAATACCTCGGGAAATGGCTCATTTTACGGTCGACTATGAAGAGCGGAATGGGATGGTCGTCCTTCATGGCGCACATATCAGCGGCGCCGATCCATCAGAGTGGATCAGAAAATCAGATCGGCTCTGGCCTTCAGGGGGGCTTCCGTCTCGGCAGGCTCTCGGGCAATTGACCTCGCCATCGGATCGCGCGCCGGTCGCTCGTTATGCCATCGACCCTCGGGTGGGGAAGGTGACCGGTCAACCGAATCTTGTTTGGCATGAGTCGGCCTGGGGCTGGGCGCTCGAAACTCATGATGCGGGCATCGATCGTCTCGATCGGATTTTCTGGAACACTCTCGGTTATGATCCTGCCCTTTTGACGGAGCGCATTGTTCGGATGTACGGACGGCATCCTTTTCGATCCGTGGCATTGTCTCAGCTGCCTCGTGAAGCGGTGCCTGGCGGAATATTTCGAGTAGACGCCCAGGGTGAATATCGAGTGGGGGACGGATACACCTTTCCCAGAGGGGTAGGCAATTCTTCACCCCAGCTCTTAGGATCCCACTATCTGGGTGTGCTCATGCAGGTCGGAACGGTGAATGAACTCTGGATCTTGCGAGCCAACGCGCTTCAAGAAGGCCCCGTCTGTCGACTGGGCTCGAAAAATTTTCAACCTGGCTTCACGATTCATACCCATTGGATGGATTCGCTGCGTTCCGCGCCAGCGGGAGAGCGGGTGAGCGTTCGACGAGATCTGCGGGCCCGAGTACCCTTTGGGCTGGGCAAGGTCTTTGAGAGGAGTGTTTTTCCTTATTTTGATGCGTGACCTCGATTGTTTTTGGGCTTTTGTTCGCCGCGGGTCTACGCTAACGATGAGTCATTCATTATTATTCGGAGGTTTCAGACCATGGCGATTGAACGCACTTTCTCTATCATTAAGCCGAACGCGGTTGAAAAAAACTGCATGGGCCAGATCATCGACCGTTTCGAATCCAAGGGGCTTCGCATCGGTGCCGCCAAGCTGACGCGCCTGACTCGCGAAAAAACGGAAGGCTTCTACATCGAGCATAAGGCTCGTCCTTTCTTTAATAGCCTGGTGAATTTCATGACCGGGGGCCCGGTGCTTCTGCTGGTCCTCGAAGGGGAGAACGCCGTAGCCCTGAATCGTGAGATCATGGGTGCGACGGATCCGGCCAAGGCAGCCGCGGGCACGATCCGCAAGGATTTTGCCGACAGCATTGAAGCCAATGCGGTTCACGGTTCGGATAGCTTGGCCTCGGCAGAGCGCGAGATCTCGTACTTCTTCGAGAAAAACGAGCTTCAGAAGCGTTTTTAAGGAACGATTCCCATGAAAATCGCGGTCGGCCAGATGGATCCGGTCGTGGGTGATTTCGAGGGGAACATCCGCAAAATTTCAGTGATCTATGAACGGGCCTGCCAAGCACAGGCCCGTTTGCTTTTGACGCCGGAGCTTTCTCTTTGCGGATATCCGCTTCTGGATTTGATCGATCGGCCGGAAATGCGAAACCGGACTGAGGCCGCGCTTGCGAAGATTGCCGCCTTAACACGGGGGCGCAAGACCGCGCTCGCGGTTGGGCATGTGGGCCGAAACGAGGCGAAGACCGGGCGCCCCCATACCAACCGCGTGAGTGTTTTCGACGACGGAAAGGTCTTGCACTTTCAAGATAAGACGCTCCTTCCTACTTACGATGTTTTTGACGAGGCCCGGTATTTTGAGCCTGCTCAGGAATGCCGGCCTCTTGAGCTCGATGGGAAAAAAATCGGGATCGGGATCTGTGAAGACCTCTGGGCCGACGACCTGGTTCTGGGGCGCCGCCTTTATGAACATGCGCCGGTCGATCAGTACGCGAAGCAAGGGCTCGATATTCTGATTTCACTGTCGGCAAGCCCTTATGAATACGGCAAGCGCGAACGACGGGAAAAGGTACACGCCGATCTTGCACGGCGCTTGGCCGTGCCGATCGTGTACGTCAATCAGGCGTGCGCGAATGACGAGCTTCTGTTTGATGGTGGCTCGTTCGCGCTCGGGCGGGATGGTTCAGTGTTTGGTCGGCTTCCGTTTTTCAAGACCGGTTTCATGGTGGTCGATATGGTGAAATCGGCCGCGGAAGGCAACTGCTTGAGCGGCGTTCCGGAGGAGATTCAAATTCTCGCGGATGGGCTGGTGGTTGGCATTCGGGATTATTTTGATCGTACGGGGAATTCGAAGGCGGTGCTCGGTTTGTCCGGCGGGATCGATTCGGCGGTCGTGGCGGTGTTGGCGGTGAAGGCTCTCGGGAGGGAGAAGGTGCTGGGGGTCGCGATGCCGAGCCAGCATTCGAGTTCTCATAGTTTAGCGGATGCGGAACGCTTGGCCAAAAATATAGGGATTTCTTGCGAAGTGCGGCCGATCAAATTTCTGTATTCGACGGCCGGGCGAGAGCTGAGCGAGCGGCGGAATCCGCTCGCACCAGTGGCGCAGGAGAATCTTCAGTCCCGTCTGCGTGGCATGACGTTGATGACTTACGCGAATCATGATGGCGCGCTGGTTCTCGCCACGGGGAACAAGAGCGAGCTGGCCATGGGATACTGCACGCTCTACGGGGATCTCATCGGGGCCTTGGCTCCGATCGGCGATCTTCTGAAGACCCGAGTGTACGAACTCGCTCGATACATCAACCGGGCCTGGGGCGATGTGATTCCCGAGCACTCGATCACGAAGGCTCCGAGCGCCGAGCTTCGGCCGGGTCAGAAGGATGAGGACAGCCTGCCTCCCTATGACCTGCTCGACCGCGTGATTCATCGTTACGTCGAAGAGGTCAGGCCCATTGAGGAAATCCGGGCGGAGCTTGGCGCCGAACTTCGAAAGCGAGCGCCGAAGGAGGCGGACCCGGGGCTCGATCCGCTCGATGAGCTGCTGCGAAAGCTGGAGGCGGCCGAGTACAAGCGACGGCAGGCTCCCCCGTTGCTCAAGGTGAGCCGGAAGGCGTTCGGCGCCGGCCGCAGGATGCCGCTGGGGAAACGGTTTTAAACTGGCCCCTTTGACTGTGTAGTTGGAGCGAATAGATCAGAATATTTTCAGTGTCACGAATTCGAGGCCATCCCTCCCTCACTCGTCAGAACAAGATCGCGGGCGCCGCGCCCTAGAAATCTAGCCCTCAGTCGTCAGCTCGCGGTTGTGAGCTTGCACATAGAGAGCGATGTGATCAGCCAGGCGATCGGCGCGTTTACTCGTGCACCAGGTCCGCCGAAAGAGGCGATTGATGTTCGCCCGAAGCATCGCGCAGGTGTGATTGAGTGAGAACAGAGGGTCGAAGCCAATTTTTTTCAACTCCCCTTGTCCGGCCACGCATCCACGCCGCGAAAGTACCGTAGCATGCCTCGCCTCCGGCAGGAGTTCAGCGACGACAAGCGGATAACGAGGACATTGATCCGAGAGGATCTCCGCTCTGGGGTGCAGAAGAGGACTGATCTCCGTAAAGAGTTCGCGCAATCCCCGGGCTCGGTGATCTGCTCGAAATCCGTATTTTTGCACGGAAATCTTGGCTAAATGCCCCTTTGCAGGCATTGACGAAACGCGGAATCCCAGAATTTTTCGCGCGGGATGACTGACTGCCAAGGCCACACTCAGCGGCAAGCACTTTGAACGCTCGACGGTTTCCAGCTCATCGAACTGGATCGATGAAAGGGGTGGGCTTCGCTGGAGAAACGATTCACGAAACTGACACTGATCTACCCGCGCTTGCTCGGCCAGAAAACGAAACTTCCGCTCCACCGTCTTGCGAGTGACACGCAGAATACGGGCCGATCGTCGCTGCGAGACGCCGGACACGAGAAGCCTTCGGAGTGGTTCATTCACCTGCCGTTTCTTTTGCCGATAGCAAGAGTTCGTGGTCGCCACAGAAGTCGATCGCTTGCAGATCAGACAGCGAAAGCGCCGCACACGAGTCGAGTCACTTTTTCGGTAGAAGAAGCCGTTTCGAACGAGACGACCGGAAGCCGGATTCGCAGAGGAGCTACGGCAAGCGTTTTGGGGACATTGGAGCAACATTGCTCGGGTATCTGAGCAAATCCTGAGCCAAGAGAAGGGGTTAGACTGTGAGCTATTCCTCTTTCTCCACACTCAGGGGGGGCAGTTTACAATTGACTCAATAGGCACCATGTATTATTCGGTGCGTCGTAATATTTCATTTCTACGAGGAATCGATGAACTCGAAAATTGCCTATTTTTTGCTCGCTTTGGTCGCCATCGTCGGTGCGTTTCACGCAAAAGAGCCCCGAGTGACGGCTAAATCGTCCCAAGTAACCTCGCTTTCGGGTCAGGGTGACTCGGGTCAGAGTGGCTCGGGCCATGCAAGATCCTCCTGAGTACTTGAAATCGCTCGGGGTTTCTGGTGAATTAGCACTATGGCAAAATCAAATAACGACGTGAAGAAGGTTCTCAATAGGGTGAAAACGGCGCAGGCTCAGCTGGAGCGCCTCTTGAAGGATCGCACCTGGGTGGAAGATGTCCGCAAGTACGCGGAAAAGCAGAAGGGTGAAGTGAAGCGCCTCTTGAAGGCGGACGCTTCGAAAGTGAAGACCTTTCTTGAGCGCGAGCGCAAACAGCTGGAAAAATTTCAAAGCGAGATTCCGGGCGAGCTGAAGAAGCTGGGAATGCTCGTTCAGGGCCAGAAAAAGGAGTTTAATCAGCTCCTGACCCGAATTCGCAAGAACGTCGTGGGGAAGACGGCCGGAAAGAAGTCGACGAAGCCCCGTCGGAAGTCGACGAAGGCTAAGACTGTTGCGGTCAACCCTCCGGCGTCCACCACCTAAGTGAATTGAGCCAAAAGCACTCTTGAGGGGGTCGGGAGGAAATTCTTCTCGACCGTCTTTCTTGACAGGCTCGCTCCGCCTCGGTAACTGTCGGGAACATAAAGGGGCTTTTAGAACCTGAATGAAGAGTGGCCCATCCGGGTCAACACCAGGTTCCTCAACTCACTATTTTTACAAATGGCTTTTATCCCATCCAATCCATCTAGTCCGTCAAGTCCTTCTGGTCCTCCTGGTTCATTTCCGCGTCCCCGTGGTCGAGGGTTCTTCCCGACTGCGAACAAGGATGAACATCGAATCAACGAGCGCATCCGTGTTCCGCAGGTGCGTTTGATTGATGAAAAAGGGGGCCAGGTGGGTGTTGTTCCTACTTTTCAGGCACTTCAAATGGCTCGCGAACGCGGCCTTGATCTCATGGAAGTGTCTTCGACCTCGAGCCCGCCGGTCTGCAAGATTGTTGATTACGGCAAGTTCAAGTACGAGAAGAAAAAGAAGGAACACGAGGCGAAGAAGAAGCAGACCGTCATTAAGGTGAAGGAAGTGCAGCTTCGTCCGCAGACCGAAGAACACGATCTCGAGTACAAATTTAAGAATATTCGCCAGTTTCTCGAAGACGGGGACAAAGCGAAGATCACGATTTTGTTTCGGGGGCGCGAGATTACCTACGTCGATCAGGGCTATAAGATCATGCGTGATCTTGCTGACAAAGTGAAAGATATCGGGATCGTGGAAGCGAACCCGAAGCTGGAAGGCAAGAAGCTGATCATGATTTTGGCTCCTGCGGGGTCCAAAAAGCCTGGGGCGGCTGCAGCCATTGCGCCACGGCAGATCATCATTCCAGTTCGTCCCATTGGAGGGGGCGAATCGAATAAGTAGGGCAGTTTGGTTCGAGTTTGTTTTACAATGCCGTCCTCAAGAAGGTCTTCTTGACGGTCAACCTCAATCTGAAGTAGGGTCCGCAGATCTATGAAGCTCAAAACGAAAAAAGCCGCTGCAAAGCGCTTCAAATTTACAGCGACTGGGAAAGTGAAATTCAAGCGAGCTGGCAAGCGCCATCTTCTCTCGAAGAAGTCACAGGGGCGGAAGCTGAAGCTCCGTGCAGCTGGATACATGATTCCCGGTGATGCAAATCATGTGATTAAATGCATGCCGTACGGATCGAAATAGTCATTCGAAGGATTTTCAGGAGTAAGTATGCCACGGGCAAAACGCGGGTTTAAACGTCGTCGTCGTCACAATAAGATTTTGAAGAAAGCCGCAGGGTTTGTCTTCGGGTTGAAAAACAAGATTCGTCGCGCATCAGAAGCCGTCGATCGCGCGGGCGTTTATGCGTACCGAGATCGACGCGTCAAGAAGCGCGAGTTCCGGACTCTTTGGATCGCACGCCTCTCGGCGGCGGCCAGTGCCAATGATATCAGCTATAGCCGTCTCTTTGGTGCGTTGAAGAAGGCCCAGGTCGGGCTGGATCGCAAGGTTCTTTCGGACATCGCGATTCACGATCCTCGGGGTTTCTCGGCGATCATTGAGCAGGTTCGCACTCAGGCTCCGGCTAACTAAGAGCTGACCCGATGCTCGAGCAACTCGATCGAATTGGATCGGAGGCGCTTCGGGAAGTTCTGGCGGCTTCGAAACTTGATGTTCTGGAGGGAGTTCGCATCCGCGTGCTCGGCAAGAAAGGCGCCTTGAGTGAAGTTCTCAAGGGCCTCGGGGCGACTGCTCCCGTCGATCGCCCTGTGATCGGCGCGAAGGCCAATGAGTGGAAGAAGAAGATCGAGGATGCGCTGGATACCCGCAAAGGTGATCTAGAGGCTACCGCGCTCGATGCTCGACTCCAGTCCGAGCGAATCGATACGACGCTTCCTGCTCGGCTCGCTCATCGAGGAGCACTGCATCCGATTACTCAGACCTTGAATCGAATGGTCGAGATTTTTGCGCGCCTGGGTTTTGATATCGCGCTCGGGCCGGAAATCGAAACGGATTATCTCAACTTCGAAGCGGCCAATATTCCAAAAGATCATCCTGCTCGTGACATGCAGGATACGTTCTTCATGGGCCCCGGAGTGGTGCTGCGAACCCATACGACTTCGATTCAAATGCGTGCCATGCGCGAGAGGAACCCCCCGATCCGGGTGCTGTGCCCCGGGGCGGTTTATCGCTGCGATAGCGATGCCACTCATTCACCGATGTTTCATCAGCTGGAAGGGTTGTTCATCGATCGGGGCGTCCGGATGAGCGATCTCAAGGGAACGCTTGAGTTTTTCGCGCGCGAGATGTTTGGCGCGCAGACGAAGATTCGGATGCGGTCCAGTTTTTTTCCGTTCGTCGAACCGGGCTGTGAAATCGACGTCAGCTGTTTTTCATGCGGAAAAACGCCTCGGGATTCCTGCAGGATCTGCAAGGGGACGGGGTGGCTTGAGATTTTGGGAGCCGGCATGGTTCATCCCGCGCTTTTTGAAAAGGCGGGAATGGATAGGGCGGGTGGGTTGACCGGCTTCGCGTTTGGCATCGGCATCGATCGAGTTGCGCTTCTCCTGCATGGCATTCCCGATCTTCGTTTGATGTTCGGGGGCGATTCCCGCTTCTTGAAGCAGTTCTAGCCTTTCGCCTGAGGGCGAGAGGATTTTTCATCACCAGTCGAGGCAACGATGCAGATCTCTTGGAAATGGCTCTCGGAACTCGTCGATCTCTCCTCTTTCAAAGCTCCGGCGGAGCTGGCCGAGCTGCTGACCGCCCGGGGCCTGGAGGTGGAAGAGATTCGTCCTCTTTCGAAGGGCTTTGAGCACGTGGTTGCGGTGCGGATCCTCGAGCGAAACAAACACCCTCAGGCCGACAAGCTGAGTATTTGTAGGGTGTCGCTGGGAAGCGGAGAGCCGTTGCAGATCGTGTGTGGTGCGCAGAACATGAAGGCCGGTGATATCGTCGCGCTCGCGCAGATCGGTGCGCATCTGCCGA
>CAYIHX010000045.1:0-28749 GCA_964363305.1 uncultured Bacteriovoracaceae bacterium
GAAAACGGAAGATTACCAACATACAATTTCTTACCCATGAAACCTCCTAAAGGCTGGGAGCCACTCAAGAGGATATGGGCACCATCGCCCGCAGACTCGAAAGAAGCAGAATAGAACTACTAACGAGCCTATAGTACCATAACCACGCAGAAACACAGGCCCGATTCACCGAGCCATCTCGACCACCTTCGATTTGAAGAAATAAACACCCCCTAATGAAGGCACGGGGTGGCCACGGGCGAAAAATCCTCCTCGAAGTCCTCCCTGCATGCATCGCGGGCGGAGACGATTTCGATGTCAAAAACAAGATCCTGGCCAGCAAGCGGGTGATTAGCGTCAAGCACCAACGTATCGCCGATGATTTGCACCACTCTATAGATCTGCTGAGCGCCCTTCGGACCTGCCCGACTCACGATTTCGTTTCCAATCTCGAGGCGGTTGCCCATCAGCAGATCAGCCCTGGCGACATTTAAAACCAGGTCGGGATCATACAATCCATAGGCCTCAGCCGCAGAAACCGTGAACAGGCGTCTTTCTCCATGTTGGACATTCTGAAGCCCCGCAACGAGACCTCGTAACCGCTGGCGGCCCTCGCAGCTGGCCCCTTCTTCCAGTTGGTTGATGACATCCCGATTATACGAAGACCCGAGAACTTGCCCCAACTGGTTTTTCAATACGCAATGGAAAGATACGATCTGGGCTTTCATAAAGACTTCCCTTCAGATGTATGTTTTTCGACTGGTGGTAAATTAAAGAAGAAACGGATCTAGCTTTCTCAGGGTAGCCCCCTGATCTCCAATCTGCAATGCGTCCCAAATGACACTGACAGTCAAGATAATGACCCCCAAGAACCTGAAGCACTTCACAATTGACCTTCCCACGCGCGGCCCTTAATTTCACGGCATGCGCGATCACATCCTGCTCTACATCAACGGTCAGCGCTGCGAAGTACGGCTCCCGCTTGCCACGATGATGTTGGCTGATTTTCTCCGTTCGGAGCGAACCTTGACCGGTACCAAGATCGTCTGCGCCGAGGGCGACTGCGGTGCCTGCACGGTCCTGCGGTACTTTCCACTTCAGACGGGGGGGCGCAAAAAGGACATCGTCTACGAACCCATCAACTCCTGCATTACCTTGGTCGCCCAGATGGATGGCTCCAGCCTCATCACGGTTGATGCCCTCGCCGCCGACCGGCCGGGTCATCGAAGCGAGCGGCTCTCCGGCGTTCAAGAGGCGATGGTTCAATGCAACGGCAGCCAATGCGGCTTCTGCACCCCAGGCTTCGTGATGGCCCTCACCGGACTTGCGGAAAAAAAGTACGCTTCCAAAATCGCGCCATCGCCCCACGAAACAAAGAATGCGATGACCGGCAACCTCTGCCGATGCACGGGCTACGAGCCCATACTGAACGCAGCCCAAGCGATTGACCTGTCCAAACACGACCCGCTTAGAAACCGTTTCTTCTCAAACGAGCAGTCGGAAGAACTCAGAAAAGCGCTCAAGACCCCCATTGCCCTGCAATCGAACGGTCTCGCTTTCCACGCGCCTCGCGATCTTAAAAAAGCAGCCCTCTTGTTGAGCAAAGACAAGACCGCGCGCATCTTCTCCGGCGGCACGGATCTCGGCGTTCAGATCAACAAGGGAAAACTACAACTCCCGACCCTGGTCAGCCTCCACCTCATCGACGCGCTCTACTCGATCTGCACGGTGCCGTCGTCCGGAAGGATCCGGGTCGGCGCCCGCGCGACGCTCGCGAAAGTTCGGCGAGAACTGAAAAACAAGGTCCCCGAGTTCGCGAGGCTCCTCGACCTGTTTGCCTCGCCTCAAATCAAGAATGTCGCAACCCTCGTCGGCAATCTCGCCAACGGATCGCCGATCGGAGATACCCTCCCGTTCTTGCTCGTCGCGGGAACCAGAATTGATGTCGTCGGTCCGGAAGGCAAGCGCGTGATCGCGATCGAAGACCTTTTTACCGGCTATCGAAAGCTGTCGCTCAAAAGGGGTGAATTCATCTCGGCCATTGATTTTGAAATTCCAAAAAAATCTGAAATTTTGCGTCTTTACAAAGTCTCCCAAAGAAAAGACTTAGATATCTCAGCCATCAGCGTCGCTCTAAGAATCGCTCGCGACCCGAGAACAAAAAAGATTCAAACCGCGCGCGTTGCTTTCGGAGGAGTCAGCGCAACTCCCGTACGCCTACCCCGGACTGAAAAGTGGCTAGAGGGTCAACGCTATTCGGACCTCATAACCGATGAGGTCATTCAAAGAATCCAACAAGAGATCACGCCCATCGGTGACCTCCGAGGCAGCGCGGCCTTTCGACGCGTGCTCACTCAAAATCTCGTGCAGCTTTTTCTGGCCGATCTCAAACAACCCGGCGCCACATCATGAGCCTACCCCATGACGCCGCTCATACTCATGTCACGGGAGAAAGCGAATACATCGACGATCGCCCCCTTCAAAAAGGGGAGCTTCATGTCGGAGTCTTCTACAGCTCGGAAGGTCACGCGCGCATCAAGAAGCTCGATCTCTCGGCCGCGCTTGCCTACCCCGGCGTGGTCGCGATCTACACCGCCCGAGATCTTCACCACAACCGTTGGGGCACCATCTTTCAGGACCAGCCCTTACTCGCCGAAGAAGAAGTACAATTCGCGGGCGAACCTATCGCCATCATCGCAGCTCAAGAAAAGTGGGCACTCTACGAGGCGCGCAAAAAAATAAAAATCCAATATGAGCTTCTGCCCCCCATCCTCAGCATTGGCGAAGCGATAGAGAAAAAATCTTTCATCGGGGAGAACCGAAGAATCGAGCGCGGCGACGTGAAGCAGGCGCTCGCCCAGGCCCCGCACCGCCTCAAAGGGAAAACCATCATTCACGGCGCGGATCACTTCTATCTCGAAAGCCAGGCCTCGGTGGCCTATCCGCGAGACGACGGCACCCTTGAAGTCCACTCCTCTTCACAGCACCCGACCGAAACCCAACATGTCGTCGCCCACGCTCTCGGCCTGCCCGCGATGGACGTCACCTGCATCGTCAAACGGATGGGCGGCGGCTTCGGCGGGAAGGAATCGCAGGCCGCCCCCTTTGCCGCGTTTGCGGCATTGGTCGCCCATCGCCTCAAACGCCCCGCCCGCATCATCTTAACCAAAGATGATGACATGATCATGACGGGCAAACGCAACCCGTTTGAGAATGACTACGAAGTGGGTTTTGACGACGACGGAAAAATCCATGCCCTGCGCGTATCGCTCCATTCGGACGGCGGCGCCTACGCCGATCTTTCGACTTCGATCATGGAGCGCGCAATGCTCCACTGCGACAACGCTTACTTCATTCCACACGTCAGTATTACGGGCCAAGTCTGCCGCACCCACTTTCACCCACACACCGCCTTCCGGGGCTTCGGCGGCCCCAAAGGGATCGCGACGATTGAGCAAATCATTGAAGAGATCGCGCACACTCTTAAGAAAGACGCGCTCGATATCAGAAAGCTGAATTGCTACCGCGACCAGGATGGCCGCAACGTCACCCACTACAACCAAATCGTCGAAAACAACTGCCTCCCCGAGTTGTTTGACAGCCTCGAAACCAGCTCAGATTACCGCAGTCGACGCCAAGAAATTGAATCCCACAACCAGGAGGCTCTCAAACATTCGAGGCCGAAAACCTTGCGTGGCCTCTCCCTCACCGCCGTGAAATTTGGAATTTCGTTCACCACCCGGTTTTTAAATCAGGGCAACGCCTTGGTCATCATTCATAAAGATGGAAGCTTGCAGGTTTCGACAGGCGCGACTGAGATGGGCCAAGGCGTCAACGCCCGAATCGCGCAACTCGTCGCCGAAGAGCTCGGACTACCGCGATCGCACGTTCGCATGATGCCCACGTCGACTGATAAAAACGCGAATACCTCGCCCACGGCCGCCTCCAGCGGGACTGACATCAACGGCTCGGCGGCCGTACTTGCAGCACGCACGATCAAAATTCGCCTCTGTAAGGTGGCGACTCGCCTGCTAGAAATCTCCGAAGACCGCTGGGCGAAAAAAACAGCGGGGCTCGGGACAGAACCTGAAATCGAACTCAAGCCCGTCGCCCCCCTGCTCGACCCGAACGCCCGTCCAGATTTTTCGGACATCGAATTCGAAGGTGGCTTTGTTTTTCACCGAACTGATCCCCGGAGGAAGATTTCATTTTCCGAGCTGGTCCATGAAGCCTACTTGAACCGCATCTCCCTGAGCGAGTACTCTCACTATCGAATTCCCGACCTCACCTTCAACAAACTCAAAGGCGAAGGCCGCGCATTCATGTATTTCACCCAAGGGGTGGCAGCAAGCGAGGTCGCGCTCTCCCTCGTGACCGGCGAGGCCAAAGTCCTGCGAACTGATATCCTGATGGATCTCGGGCGTCCCATCAATCCCGGCCTCGACGAGGGCCAAGTGACCGGTGCCTTCGTCCAGGGGATGGGCTGGGTCACTACCGAAAATCTCTTTTACGCCAAAAAAACAGGACTCCTGCTCTCGCACTCCCCGAGCACCTACAAAATACCCAATATTCAAGACACACCTCGCATCTTCAACGTCGCGTTGCTAGCGAATGACAGAAATTATGCAAACATCAGAGGGACGAAAGCCGTTGGCGAACCCCCTCTTTTGCTGGCGCTCTCGGTCTGGACCGCCATTCAGGATGCGCTCAAAGGCTTGCCGCCGTATCGGGCTGCTTTTCCACGCTTGCAGATTCCGGCCACGCAAGAAGTGATTCTGCGCGCGATGATGCCGGAGGAGTTTTCAAAATGGGAATAGCCTCGAGCGATTTCCTGCAAACCGCCCACGAGCTGAGCCTGACCCTCCAACCGTTCGTGGTCGTCACGCTGACCGGCACCCGCGGGCATGCGCCCCAAGACCCAGGCGCCAAGGTGATCGTCACGAAGGAGGGGCTGTTTTGGGGCACCGTGGGAGGCGGCAAAGTGGAGGCCAAAGTCATCGCCCATGCTCAATCGCTCCTTCAAAGAGACGCCGCGGCTCCGGCGATTGAGTTCGTGACCTGGAACCTGCAGCGCGACGTCGGCATGACGTGTGGCGGCGAGGTCTCTTACCTGTTCGAACTTTATCGAACGACGTCCTGGAATATCGCCGTTTTCGGCGCGGGCCACGTCGCGCAGGCTTTGGTGCAAGCCCTTTTGCCTCTTCGGTGCCGGGTGACCTGCGTCGACCCCAGGGAAGAATGGCTCGCGAAACTTCCGAAACATAAGAAACTGGAAACCCGCCTGACATCCGACATGCCCGGCCTGGTTGCTCGCTTTTCGAAGGACACTTTCTTCGTCGTGATGACCCAGGGTCACGCCACGGACGTCCCCCTCTTGAAAGAAATTTTTAAAAATTTTGGCGACGCGCCCTATATCGGTTGCATGGGCAGCGCCATCAAGGCGAAGAAGATGCGAATCGAGCTCGCCGCCGCCGAGATACCCACCGCACAGCTCGAGCGCTTCCATTCGCCTATCGGTTACCCGATCGGTGAAAACGATCCCCCGGAGATTGCAGCAAGCGTCGTCGCGCAGCTTTTAGAGGTGCGCGACCGGTGGCGCGAAAATCATTTCAAAGATGCAAGCACGGCACCCAATACAGTCAACACGGCGCCGCCCATTCGGAGATAAGAAAGCGCCAGGCCTTCAACAGCCACATCCCAAATCATGCTCATGACCACTTGCGAAGCGATGATGACCACGAAGGTCTTGAGCGCACCCCATTGCGAAATCGACCAGGGAATCCCGAAGACGAGCGCCAACCCCATTAAGCCCGGCAACACGAACCAGGGCCGCCAGACGCCCCAGTCCCATTTGATGCGAAGGGATTCGGGCAGGCGATCCCCCAGATAGTAAAAGAGGGCGAAAAAAAGGCTAGCACTCGAGAGCAACACCAAGCCGTTGAATAAAACGGCTGTCGGCAAACTCCAGTACTGCACAATGCGGCGGTTCAACCCGCCCTGAAGCACTGAGCAAAAGCCGAAAAGCACCGGGAACAGCAAAAACAGATACATAAAAATCCCTTCGGTCAATGGTCGGCGCCTAATACCCTTGGTCATGACCGGCCCCAGGATTTTCCACCACAAAAATCTTCATCTTTTTTGATCAAGCAGCGTTACGATCTTCTTCTCGATAGACGGAAAATGCGCAGCTCCGCAATCTCCATGGGAAACAAACACCACCTCGTAACCCGAGGGCGACTGGGCTCTCAGGCCGAGCACGAAAGCGTCATCATTCGACTCCTCATCGACGCCCGCAATCTTCTCAAGCGCTGTTCGTCCTTCGTTCAAGATCAAATACCGATCTCTCCGCGCGTCAGGAACCGAGGCTCGAATGCCGTTTTTTATGAGGCCTTTGATGAAGAACGGCGCACCCTGGAGAATCGCAGCCGAGTAACCACGTCCAGAAAACCTTTGCTCCAGTTTTTCTGAGCAAATCGAAGTCGCTTTTTGCGAATCCTTCGTGAAGCCAACGACGATCCAAATGACGCTATGATGAAATTCGCCCGGAAGCTGAACGCTCCTTCCAAGCAGGGTTTCAGCCTCTAAAGCCGGAAATGGAACAGGAAGCTCCGCAGCGATGGCACCCGAGATCGGGGCTCGAAAAAAAACGAGAAGGAACCAGAAGATCAAGACTCTCCTCCCAGCCATCCTCGAGACTCTAGCCGATTGATACGCACGTCGCCCGGCTCCCGACACTCTACCACTCGACTATCTTGCGATAGAATGGAGAGGTTGGCAATTCGGGCGGACGTGCCATCATACCCTGGAAACCTCACTTCCTCTCTACCCTAGATATCCGGCCGACCAACTCGCTCGAGTTTTCGTGCGTCATGAAGTGAGCACTCACTGACCTATGGTGATCCACTGTGTTGAAACATATAACTTTTCTAAAATATGTTTAAGTCTCATAAAGCCGCCCCATTTGCTTTTAACCTCGCACCCTGCATGATCCTCCGCCTACGAAGCCGACACTAAAACACCCTACATCGGGCTTTCTGTGTTCAAATCTGGATAATTGACCTATAAAAATAATGGTATGTTTCGAATCCTGTGCGTTGAAGACGCTAGCGAAATGGTAGAGATCCTCACCACTACTTTGGAAAATCATCAGCTGACATTTGCGAGTACCGTGAAGGATGCGCTTCGCCTCCTCGACTCAATGTCTTTTTCTCTGATGCTCCTAGATGTTGCCCTTCCAGACGGAAGCGGCTTTGAAATCCTCGCCCATCTCCAGGGAACGCAAAAGAGCATTCCGGTCATCTGCCTGACCGGGAAGAAAGACTTCGGAAGTAAAGTTTCCGCATTTTCTTTGGGCGCAGACGATTTCATCCAGAAGCCGTTTGACCCGAGAGAACTCAAGCTCCGAGTCGATGCAAAACTGCGCAAGACAGAGGGAAGTAAACAAGCACAAGACTTCCTTCGAATCGGAGATCTCATTTCTTCCGCGGAGGAACAAAGACTTCGACGAAGCTCGGACGACAGATGTATTGACTTAACGACATATGAATTTCGTATATTTCATCTACTGGCACGAACTCCCAACAAAGTTTTTAAGCGTGATGAAATTTTGAGTCGCATTTGGACAGACTCACTTTCTGTTTCCGATAGGACGATAGATGTTCACATCTCCAATTTGAGACGAAAACTACAAGGTACCCAAGTAACAGTTGAGACTGTCATTGGAACCGGATACCGAATTTCAATTGCGTACAGGGAAGCGGCATTGAGAGACCTTCATACCGAATTAAGACCCTAGCCGGAATGCAAGACGACTCCTCGGGTCCGCCCACCGTGGGCATCGAGAGTCGATTCCGCCTACGCCAAGAAAATAGACAAAAACCCCCAATGCATCGCGCTGGCAATGTTTCTTTTACTAGGTACTGCGGGGGCGTCTCACATTAAGAAATCTTAATATCAATCAGAAATGGAGCACAAACCGTACTGCCAATCTGATCGCAGGAAAAGATGATGAAAATTCAGGATAAAAAACAGCCATACATGGGGGTAAAATTGCATGTCTAAAGCTATTCGAATATTTCTATGCCTGACTGTAATGATGATTGCAGCACCATTCATTCTGGTAGGGGCATGGTTCACAGTGATCCTGACACCGATCATCCTTGCGCTTTCACTCCTTCCATTTTTTCCGGCTCTTCTGAGCCTTGGATTTTCGCACATTAGACAGAGGTCTTACAGTCGACTATCCGCTCTAAATAACGTCCTAATCGTGGATGACGACGAAGTATCTGTCCTCCCCCTGCTTGAAATCCTCAATACAATGGGTTCATCCGTAAATTTCGTAAATAGTGGACGGGAGATGATCGAATCCCTCGCTGAAAAAAAATACGACATGATATTTCTCGACAGCTCGATGCCAGAGATGTCCGGAGAGGAAGCACTCATGGAGGCCGACCGCGAAAAATCAAATCCGGACGACACTCGGTCCAACGTTATTTTTTTTACAGCAACTAAGAATATCCAAATTCCAACAAATCTGACGAACTTTCGGGTGGTGGATATTTGGAGTAAACTTGATCCGAACGTGCTTGCAAATAAGATAAACGGAGCCTTCACCAACACCTATTTAATGACCTGAAATCATTTTTTTTGAAATCGGCGGCCTACTTCCCAGGCTATGCCTTGAGGCTCAATACGCTCCAATCGGCCTCAGCCTCCAATGCTGCCAGGAGCGAGTTGAGGCCAAATAGAATTCGGACGAGTGGTGCCAGTCCTTCACGCTTCGGTTCACGCCATTGGACCGTAAGGATCGGGATTCATCGCTGTAACGCTGCACACATCCGAAATCGAGGCACACCACACGGGCCCCTTCCTGGAACAAAAAATTCCCCGGATGAGGGTCAGCGTTGAACAATCCGTATGAAAAGATCGAGTGACAGACAAACCAAAAGAGCGTTTCGCCGTACGCCGATTTAGTCTGCGCGTCGGAAACGGCAGCGATCTCAGCGAAACTTTTGCCTGACTGAAACTCGGTCACCAGCACACGCCTGCGGCAAAGGTCATCTACCGGAGCGGGAATCACGATTCGTGAGTCCCCCTTCCATCTCTTCAGAAAAAGACTCTGACTCTCAGCCTCCCTCACGTAGTCGAGCTCTTCGCGAAATCGAGTCAAAAAATCCTGGCTGAACTGCTCGTTATCCATCTTCGGCATGACGGCACGGAGAGCCTTGACGATGACTTCAACGTTTTTCAAATCGGAGGACAGCGCTTCGGCGATCTCGGGGTACTGGACCTTTACCGCTACCTCACGCCCGTCCTTAAGTTGAGCGCGATACACCTGCCCGATCGAGGCAGCGGCGATCGGATTGTGATCAAATCGCGCGAAAATAGAGTCAGGAGACGCGCCGAATTCCTCTTCGAAAGTAATCTTCATCTGCTCCCATGAATAAGGAGCGGCACGGACCTGCAGGGTACCCAGGGTCTTTCGATAGACTTCCTGGTACTCAACCGGAATGACTCCGTCCATGAAGGACAGGATTTGACCGACCTTCATGGGCAAGCCCTTCATCTTGCCAAACGTTTCAACCAACCGCTCTGCGGTCTTCCGATGAAGGGACATCAGAGCCGCCTCGCGACCGGACACCGCTCAATCGTGCACCGAGGGCGCCCAAGGACTGAAGGCGTGAGAGGCGACTCTTCTTGATGGACATGATTTGAGGTTAGCACAGCCCTGAATACATCAACCGATGATCCATCACGTTGGTCGGCTTACTCCTGGATCTTGTCTGGGGTGACCTTCAATTCTTTCAGCACGCCCTCGACAATTTTTTTGAACACGGGTGCGGCATGTTGCGAGCCATGTGCCCCTCCGTTGTCAGTGCCCGGGTCGCGAATGGCGACATAGACTTCGATTCGTGGGTGACTCACGGGAGCGAAACCAATGAACTGTGCCAAGTTGGCCTTTTTTTCCGTTCCGAGGCGACTCGTGGAGTAACCAGTCGCAGTCTTCCCTGCTGTGCTGTATAGAGCACTTTCAGCGCGCGCCTTCGCGGTTCCCTTGATGACGACCTGTTGCAATATGGATCGCATCTTTTCCGCATTTTCAGAGGACATCACCCGGCGTAGCACTTCTCGATCCGAGTCGGGGGCATTCGCCTGAAGCGGCTTTAGTAAATTTCCGCCATTGGCGATGGCGCCATACGCCTGCAGCATCTCGATGGGCGTGCTCTGATAACCAAAACCGCTAGCAACGTAGGGAACAAGTTTTGGATCTGCTGGGGAATCGGCAGGTGGTAGATTGCCACTTCGAGCCGCCGGAAAAGATCTGGCGATTCCATTCTCCCCAAATCCAAAGTCCTTCAACATTTTTACAAGCCCGCTGGCACCCAGTTTTTCGCCCATTTTAATACTACAGATATCGCTCGAGTAGGTGATGGTCTCTTCGGTTGTCAGCTTCGCCCACCCACCCTCTTTCCAGTCGTGATAAATGTGTTTGCCAAACCGATAGCTTCCACTTTCACAAGAATGACTTTCTTGGGGCGTGGTCAGACCATTCTCAATCGCTTGAGATGCAATCAGAACCTTCGTCAGAGATGCGGGCTCCATCAGCTCAGACAATGCCCACTGCCCGCTCTTCTTATTTTTTGTATCAATATTTGCGACAGCCAGCATCTTGCCAGTGTTTGGATCAGCAACAATCGCAAATCCCTCGGATGCCTTTTCCGCAACGATGGCCTCGCGTAGCGCTTTTTCTGCGATTTTTTGAATCGCTTCATTCACGGACACGGTACCCGAGTTTGGTTCTTGAATGGGAGCATCAGCCCTCCTTGTGAGCTGTTCCGCGCCGTAAGCTACGGCAACCACGCAAAGCAATCCAAGGGTACCCATACTGATCCCAAACCACTTCTGAGCTGGCGATCTCCTGTCGACGATCATTTCGATTCTCCTTTGTAAGAACGATTTAAAGTAAATTGGGTCCTTGGAACCCGCAGCCATGCACGTGGTACCGACGTACATTTCGCGGGCTACAAGCGCGGTCTCTGCCACCCTCACGAGACAACTTCCGTATTCAGGTATTGAAACTCCTCTTTGGCCAAGAAGGGCCTCATCACATGAAAATTCTTGAAACTCGGTAATCTTTCGTTTCCATAAATACAGGGCAGGATTCACATAAAAGCAGCACAGAAGAATCTCAACGACGATTGCCCAAGGGGTGTCCCCTTGTCTGTGATGTTGTAGCTCGTGTTTGATCGCAAGGCGGAGGTCACCGCGACTACCTAGAAGACTCACCGGAAGAATGACCCAACTCCATTGAAACCACCGCACGGAAAACGGAACCGCTATTCTTTCCGAGACGGCGACGCGAACCTTGCCATGCCAGCGAATCAAAGTTGCCTCTGCAAGAATCGATTTCAAATGATTAGCATTCCTCAGAAACCGCACGACACAAAAACAAAACCCAGACAACCAGAGAAAAAATGCTCCGGCAACGGCAAAGGAATGGTTCACGACCATCCACCCTGAAACTCTAGCCGTCAAACTTGGCTCGGCTTTGACCGCCCATGTCCCGCCATCAATATTTTGCTGTAACAGATCCGGCTTGCCCCGGCTCTGCCTGCCCGCCATCCCGTCCAAATCTGGGCGAAATTGGGGAAAGGTAAGCTCTGGCAATCCGGCATTCGGAACGAGGTGTAGCCCGACCGGCACGAGAATCGAGGTGACGATAAAAAGTTGGCCGACTCGTACGAACTGACCGTAGTGTGGTCGCACACCGGCGCTTTTCGCCAGGCCTAAAACTGCCATGAAAACAAGAAGTGAAACAGCGATGAGGAGATTGATATGAAGATAGATCATGAATCCACCCGCTTATCGACGAGCTTTTTGATGGCTTGTAAAGCCTCTTGCGAAAGTGAGGAATCATTAAGGAGCTTCATGACCATCGAGGTCGGATCATCTTGAAATACGTTCTTGGCAAGATGGCGAAGGCTCGTGGATTCGTACTCCGCTTTCGAAACCAGTGGCACATAGATATGTGCGTGGTCATGCTTCTGGCTCTTAAGAAATTTTTTCTTCTCCAGAATTTTCATGATGGTTGCGACTGAAGTGTAGGCCAAGTCGCGGCCTGGAGGTAGGCCGCCGACCACATCACGAATGGTCGCATCGTCTCGATCCCAGATGATTCGCATCAGTTCAAGTTCAACCTCGGTCAGAATGCGGTCACCTGGGATTGATTTTTTTCGAGTCATGAATCTCTCCTGTATTAATATTGATTCTACTAAGTAATTAGTAGTTGTCTACTAAAATGTTAGTAGATCAATAACTCGGTGCTGAAAATCATAAAGACTTTGATGAGAATGATCCATTCACGACAATCCGTTGCGGAGAGACGCCGCTTTTTTTCGATCTAGCAACATAGCGAACCAGATAATCTAAACAGATGCCCTGTCCTCTCTAGCGGCTCAATCGTCGATGGACTCCAGACCCGCGATGCTGTCCTTCATTGTCTTGATTACTTCCGGGGAGTGTCCCTGCCAATCCAGGTATTCGCCCACGACTCGCAGCGGCCCCCGGGAGCGATAGGACTTCGTGGGATTACGGGGTCATCCATGAACGAGTCGGTCGGTTCCACCAGGTAGATTCGGCCTGGACCGTCTCCCTTCGCCAGCTCCGCTCCCCAGGTAGCCGCATCCAGAGTCTCGCTGAAGTAGGACCAGGGCGACCTCCGCTCGGTGTAGTTGGAGGAATAGCCGGGCTCAATCAGATCCCCGGGCTTCAGGTTCGCCCGAGTACCATGGTAGAATCATCGTGAGGGATTGCTCATGCTTGTCTCCGCTGGGTTCCTTTTGTAGTGCCCCCCAATCCTCAAGCTGCCTCATCCAATCCTACCTTGTAGGTGACTCTCGGCATGTGAACCATGATCGCATTATAATCAAAGGCCAGATTTGGGGCTTTTGATTTGCGACCGCTCGAAGCCTCTTCGAACTTAATGAATCCATGGCCTGCCAAGAGATCGCAGTCACGCGCCACGTTTTGCTGGGCGCGGTTCAGAATCTTAGCTAGCTGATAAACTGAAGACGGATGATACTTATAAATGACTGCCAGGATTGTGTATTTCTGGTCACTCATGAATTGCTGGTAGGCTTCAACGGTAGACCAAACCAGCACATCCTTTTGCTGGAGCGAAGGCTTCCGCCGTGCAATCGCATCTCGCACGACCTTGTTTGCCTTGGCTTGAAAGCTATCCAGTGATTCAAACGTGATCTTGAGTGGTTTAATCTTCATTTTTAACAATTTCCTTCACTAACCGCCAGAACTCATCCAGAGCTTCCTGGTAGTCTTTGGTCGCCAGCGACTTTCTGGCCTGTTTGTTCTTTGGTAGCTCCGCATGAACATGAAAACCAAAGGGCGCATGATTATCAACGAGCAGCCTGGGAACCTTATCAATCACGTCTAAAAGAGCAAAACTCACCTTGATCCCTTACTAGAGGACTTCCAAAATTCCGTTCTCCAGGGCGATTTTCGAGTGTTCTCCACAGTGGGACTGTTTTCCAGCTTCTAGCTTATTGACTTATTAAATGACTTAGTAAATAATCGTTCTTTGTGAACATGCTTCGGGATATCCCCAGAATTCTAAATGCGCTCAAGTCCGGGGATGTTCTTTACACGGTTCACGCGCAGCAGCAGATGACCCACAGGAAACTGACTGAGTTCGATATCATGGCTGTGGGCTCGAGCTGTGTTCGGACCCAGTGGCAGGAAGACCGCCAGACCTATCTCATCGTCGGCTATGCATCCGACGGAAAAGGTGCAGCTGCAAGATCGATCAGGGCGTGATCGTGGTGACCGTGATGCGCCGGCATCACTCGAAGAAGGAAAGGAGTACAGGCAAATGAAAACTAAGAAGCTCCATGGCATAGGCGGGCTGGATTATGTCGAGATCAGGCAGGTTCCCATGCGGACCAACGCCGATAAGAGCATCGGTGACGTCATCACCGCCGACATGGGAGACCTTGAGCGCCTGGTAGCCTCTGAAATCATCCGCCAGAGGATCCCCGTCCGCGGAAAGGAAGTCCTCTTTCTGCGCAAGGCGCTCGGGATGTCGATGGAGAAGTTCGCAGGCCACCTAGGCCTGACAGCAGCCTCCATTTTGAAGTGGGAACGGGCATCGGTAAAACGGCTGGCGCTGGTGAACGAATTCGCGGTGCGAGGCTTTGTCGCCGAGCGCCTTAAGATGAGTACACCAGTAAAGTTTTCGGACTTGAACGAGGCAGCGGAAAGCCCGCGCAAGATGATAGCGACATGGAAGTCATCCGAAAAGGAAAAGGCGGCTTGAGCCGACTCAAAACGCTGTTCCGCTCGTTTCTTGTGACCTATCCGGTGGGGCGATGAGCGGGCGCAAAGCCGCTGGAGCACTCGGACTCATTTTCGCGATGCTCTTCGCTTATTCGAGGTGGATCGAGCCTTCGTGGATCGAGGTAACTCGGCATCAAGTCCCCGTCGGCATCGAGAAACCGCTGAAAATCGTTCAGCTGTCCGATCTGCATACCTACGCGTTTGGCTCCCGCGAAGAAAAGGTTCTGGAGATTATCCAGCGAGAAGCGCCGGACGCCATCCTGATTTCTGGGGACACGGTCGCGAACGAAGGAGACTGGAACAGCGTCGCCATCCTTTTGAGCCGACTGCGCGCTCCCCTTGGAGTATTCCTCGTTCGTGGCAACTGGGAGCATTGGAGGCCGAATCTGGACGAGCTCACGGTCTACGAGAGTTCCGGCATCACGTTTTTGAACAACGATGCGCATCCTCTCAGCCAGAAAGTCTGGGTAGTTGGATTGGATGACTCTCTTGCGGGAGCCCCTGACCAGCAAAGAGCATTTGCCAAGGTCCCCTCGGGCGCGTTCAGGATCGTGCTCTTTCACTCGCCCGCTTACTTCGATTCGATCGGCGCACGCATCGATCTCGGCCTTGCGGGACACACACACGGCGGACAGGTACGCATCCCGTTATTGCCCCCCCTTTGGCTTCCGGAAGGTTCGGGCGCTTACGTGGAGGGCTGGTACGCGCGAGGCTCCGAGCGCATGTATGTCAGCCGCGGGGTCGGCAATTCGATTTTTGAGATGAGGTTCGCGTGCAGGCCGGAGATCGCCGTCTTTCAGTTTGAACCGGCGAAGCCGTGAAATTTGGAAATCTTCCCGGCGGGAGGCCGCTCAGTAGGACGCTCACGTCCTAACCGTGACACGGCCAACCCTGTGGTATGAAATGAAAAGACCCTTCGGTCTGCTTTCGCAAATGAAGGGCGACAGGTGCGAGGCGATTGGCCGAACTACTCGAAGTTAAGTGATGGAAGCCACCATTGCCGACTGTGGATTTCTTGTGGCTGCGGGGTATGCTTTGGCCTACTGGCTTATCAGGCGAGGTCGCCTAGTCCGGTATTGAGAGAAGCAATGATAGACCGGCGAATCTATTTCTGCCACTTCGCGAGACTGTAAATTCTGGCTTTCGATTCGCCTTTGGTTTTGAGTGCGCGCTTTTTAACAAGCGTTGCCACGTCTCGCTCCACTGTGCGGCGCGGGACGTCGGGCATCCATTCGACTACATCCCGGATGGAAAACTCATCCTGCTTTTTGGCGTGCGCCAAAATCTTGCGATGTCTGGCCTCTGGGGTTTTTCCGGCGCTTTCACGCAAAAGCTTTCGGCCCTCCTCGACAACTTCTTCAGCGGATACAGCAAAGCACTCCGCTAGAAACTCAAGAATTGGGTGCAATGATTCTAGGGAACGGCTTTGTCGAATGGCCGTGTAGTAGCGGTCACGGCCACGCATGATGGCCGTCTCACTGGGTACGAACCTCGCGAGACGTTGGCCGCCCAACAAGAGCAGCAGATGTTGCATGAGGCGCACGGTACGACCATTGCCGTCGGCGAAGGGGTGTATGGATACCGCGATGAAATGAAAAGCAAAGGCCCTGGCAAAGGGATTCATATCTTTGGTGTCATCAAGCCAACGCCAAAGATCATCGAGTAAATCTCTAAGTTCATGCGGTTGCGGGCAATCGTCTATTTTCTCGCCGGTGGCGGCATTGACGATGCTGACTGGTATTGTGCGAACACGCCCGCACTGTCTTTCTTCGATCAGTCCCTGGGTCACTAGCTTTTGTAGGTCGCACATATCAGCAACCTTCAGGGGCCTTGAATCTTCGATCAAGCGTTCCACGTAATCGAGGGCCTCGTGGTAGTTCTGTACTTCTTTAACATCTTTTTTAGAGCCAGCCACGCGCTTACCCTGGAGGACGGCGGTAACTTCACTTTCACCGAGGTTGTTGCCTTCAATCTGGTTGGAGTATGTGATGGCCCGTACCTTGGCTTTACGCAGAAGGTTCACCTCTTGCGGGGTTCCGAGGTACTCGTCCAAGAAGGGCTTGGTTTCAGCAATCCGCATGAGCGATTTCACCAGGTTGTCCGTATGAACAACCTCATGGGGAATCTTCAGGCGGCTTAGGTGGGGGTATCTTGAATCCATGACACATTGTCCGCCACTTGCCCGCCACTGTCAATGTGGCGGGAATGCCAACTTCAGACTTTCCCGCCATTTGTCCGCCATCCGCCATGTTGACGGGCAATCCTGCCGTGGACCAAGGCCCGACTGCGGCGCGCTAATTTTATGTGGAGTGATCTTGCAACAGCGAAAGAAAAAGATGGCGATAAATTGCTTTCTTTGACTTCGGCCCCTTGGTCTGGCGGCGTAGAGTTAAGGGTCGCTAATGGTAGAACTCGTAAACTCATTGGCGAAAAAATGGCGTCCCCACCGGGATTCGAACCCGGGTTACCTCCGTGAAAGGGAGGTGTCCTAGGCCTCTAGACGATAGGGACGCGTACAGGCCGTACAACCGAAGCCCTTAGGTACTCGGGCTGGCCAGTCTTTTCAACACGTTTTTTTCCTCGAGGTAAGTCACGAGAGAAACCAAGGTCTGATTCACCGGTGTAGCGATTCCCAGGCGCGTGCCCTCTCGAACGATATAGCCGTTCAACCACTCCAATTCCGTCCTCCGACCCGCCCACAGATCTTGGAGCATCGAGTTCAGATTCGTAGCCGTGGCTTCCGCCGCCTGAAACACCCTCGCCTCATCGGCCTTCGTCAGAAAAACTCCTAGCTCTTTCCCCACTTGCATCGATTCCTTCACCACCAGCTCTGCCACCCGGCGCAGCCGCGGATCGCTCGCCATATGCCCATTCGGCGCCTGAGCCGTGGCGCAGAGAGCATTGAGCGCGATATTCCAGAGCGCCTTCCTCCATTCGGCTTGAGCCACCGGCCCCTCAAACAGGACCGGAACCTGCGCGGCCCGAAAATCCTCAGCCGTGCGCACCAGTCGTTCTGGATTCCCCCCCCCGAGTTCCACCCCGGGCGTCCCGGCCACCTCGAACTCGGCCGCTCGTCCGTGGGGAGAAGGTTTCACCCCAAACCAGCAAATGGCACGCTGCCAGCGACCGGAGGCGAGGAGGGACTTCTCCGCCTCTTCAAAAACACCGAGGCCGTTCTGGCAAAAAATCAGCTCGTTCGACTCATGAAGCCGGGCCCGAACCTCAGCCAATACCTGTTCAAACTGAAAAATTTTACTACAGATGAAAACACTCGACTGAGGGGGAAAGGGCGGGCAATCGGCCCAGACCACCACCTTGGGTCTGGCTCGAAACCCTCCCGCCTCGCCAAAAGCGGGCAAAAACTCAAGCCCATCCTGGAACGCCAACTTCTGGGCCTCCGAACGGACCACCAGCACGGTTTCAAAGCCCGCTGCCGAGTATTTTCCCGCCAGGAAGGCACCGATGCTCCCGCCTCCGATCACGTAGATGAAACGCCTCTTGGCAACACCTGATGTCATTCGCCTCTCAGCTTATGGTACGACGAGGACCAAAGGAAGAGGCTGAATTTATGAGTAGACGCGGGCCCCTCTGGATTGAAAATTTTCGAAGAACCTGGAAACGCTACGCTCCCCTCGACCCCGAAAATTTTTCGCCGACTCGCGCGGGTATCGCATTGCAGAAGGGAATCCGGGCCCTCGCAGACGCTCCGATCGGCCCGCGCCCCCGTGAGGCTCTCGCCGGCCAGCCCTTCGATGCCCATCTGCTGGCTGCTTCTCCCCTGTTTCGTACCAGCCGGAAGCTCTTTCTCAAAATGGGCGGTACCTTCACGCCTTCTCTTCTCTCTTCGCCACGCTCCCTGACCTCGCCCAACCTGATCGAAAACCACCTCGAATATAGCCCGATCGAGAACGAGATGCTCTGGTTGGCGACTGATCCGATCGAGAGCAAGAAAGTCGATGGACTGCTCCAGCTCCGAACGTACTCCTCCAGTCTTTTTCACGAGCAAAATCATCGCATTCTCTGGGCCCACCTCCCCCCTCCGGCGGCGGGACGAAACTCGCTTCGTAAGTATCTCAATCTCTGCGAGGCGATTGTCGTCACGACTGACATGACCTTAGGCGACGAGCTCAGCCATGGTTTCAGCGAATTTTTCTACCTGGCCGGAACCACCTACGATCCGGGCACCGATCTCAAAACAGTGTGGCGGCCCTCCGGCCGTGAGTATCGCAACTACCTGCAAGCGCTGCTTCACGCCACGTACCTCAACCTCGAAAGCTATGGCTCCGATGGTATCAAGACCCTCATCCCGTCCATGTTCCCCACCCTGGGCAAGATGGCCGAACGAGCGGCCGATCGTGCGCTCAGGCTGGATCGCCTCTTTGTCGATTTCACCAATCCTGAATGGCAGGGACGCCACGCCAAAAAAGTGCTCGAACGAAAAACGCTTCCGCCAGGGCGTCCAAAACCCATCGAAATCGGCGATGCCCCCTCGGATAACCGCATCGCTTACCTCTTCTTCGAGAAATGGCTCGACCTCTTCGGCATAGCCAAAGGCTCAGCGTGACCCCAGAGCCTTCACCAAATCCGTATACCCGCCGATTAACCGGTCGTCGGCCCAGATCTGCGGCATCGTCTTCATGCCACTTTTCTTCTCCAGCGCCTCCCACTGGGCGTCGTCATCCTCTTCCACTAAAATTTCTTCGAACGGAATGCCTCGATCCTTGAGCAACCGCTTCGCGCGCTCGCAGTAAGGGCAGTAATTCATCGTATAGACCACTACATTTTTCAAACTCTGCGTAAGAGACCTCGTTTCGTTTCGAGGTAAACCGTAATCTCCTGCCGATTCGATGGCAACTGCCGAGCGCGCATTTTCGAAAACCCGAGGTCTTTGAGCATCTCTAAAAATTTCGGCAGATGGTCCGCCGTTTTCCACTGATTCAACTTAAGCACCAGGAGCGCCCCAAGCACCCCTTCTCTCCACATGCCCCAGACGTGCCGAAAGCTCTCGACTGAAACATCGGGAGGCGTATTCATGTCGAGCAGAATCCAGTCGATCGGCTCGCTGACCTGCTCCTTCCGCAGCTCAAACACCGGCTGGCGCAAGTGATGGAAGCGAGCCCCCCCATAAGCGCGCAGACCGGGCCCCATCAAGCCCGGATCGACCCCCCACACCACCATGCCGCGTTCCAGACAAGCGTAAGACATGCCCCCAGGGCTAGCTCCGACCTCGAGCACCCGGTCGTCTTTCCGAAACGGAATATCCCAGAGCAGCTCGCTCTCGGCGAGCTTGAGATAAGCACGCGAAGGCGCCTCATCCGGAAAATCGCAGGGAAGGACTCCACCCGGATACCCGGAATGTTCCGGATGATGGACATGCGCCCCGATCCAGGCCTCTCGCTCCTCAACCAACACGAGGTCGATGACCCATTCTGCGTCATCTGCTCGCTCCGGCCGCCCTCCAAACTGCCAACCTGCGCGCACGAGTTCGCGTCGCGCGGGGGCAGACCAGGCTTGAGGATCAAAATTCAGGGGCTCCTCGCCGCCGCCATATCGCTGCCGTTCGCAGACATGAATGCGATACCGTGCGCCCGGCGCTCGACGAGCCATGAATTCTTGGGCCCAAGCCAAAAACTCGGAGACCCAATTCGGGTCCTGAAGTTTGAGCATTCCGAGACTCAAGCCGTATTCGCGCGGAAAAATCGCACCGAGCCTCAGCGCGGGGTCGACCTCCTGGGCGTCGGCCCGCTTGAAAGTCACGAAACCAGGCCTCGAGTAACTCGGCTTCCAACCCTCGGCCGCATGCGCGAGCTCATTTTTCAAAACAATCTCCGCCCCGTATTGGCAAAGCACATAGAGAAACGGCGACGAGAAGGGCAAGGACGCGGGAGGACTCATAGCCCTTCAGTAACACATCTTGCGCTCGCCCCCGAAAAGCGGGAAAGCAGAATCCATGCACCCCCCAAGCCTCGGCCTTCGCCACGTCGCCCTCAACGTCAAGAACGCGCAACTCACCAAAGAGTTCTACATACGGGTCTTCGGCCTCGCTCTCGAATGGGAGCCTGACCCTCAGAACGTCTACCTCACGCACGAAGGCCACGATAATCTGGCCATCCATGAAGCGACCGAACCTGCAGCTGAGCACGGCCAGCGCCTCGATCATATCGGATTTGCCGTGCCTGAACACGCGGATGTCGACGCCTGGTGGGCCCTCGTGCAGCGAGAAAAAGTCGAAATTGCAAAAGAGATCAAAACCCACCGCGACGGTGCGCGCTCATTCTACGTCAAAGACCCAGACGGCGTGATCATCCAGATCATCAGCCATCCGCCGATCAGCCACCGAGCTCGAGCTTAAGATCTACGGACGCAGCCTCGCGAAGGTAGTCACGCAGATACTGAGTCGCTTCGATTCCGCGCCCCTTGTCGTCGAGCCACCGACCGGTGGCCTCCTCATAGTCGAAGTGAAAGGCAACGCCCTTGGCGGCAACCGCCATCCAAAGCTGCCGCACGGATGGCTGCGCGCTGAGAATACATTTCGAACCGTCCGAGAACACGATGCTCAACGCGCCTTGCGATTGATCACACTCCGCGACGTCTGGATCGATGGAATCAAAGGCCTTCTCCACCTTCGAGAAAATCGCTTGGACGCGCTCCCGGTAAACCTTCTCTTCAACCATGCCGCGGTTATGGCGCCGCGTCGCAGTGATGTCAAACCCGGTGTGTCTTCGATGACCGCAAATCGTTAAGCCTGTCAGGTATCGCAACGCATCATCCGAAGAGATTGATGGGTACAGCAGAAACGGCAGGAAGATTTCAGTGAAAACAGGCACAGTTGCGCTCGTTCTGCGTTGCCCGACGGCCAGACCGGCTGATGCGGTTTTGGTCGAAGCCCTTTCCGATGGAAGGGAAATCCAGCTCGTGGAAGCTGCCGTGATCGCCGGCGAGCCCGAGCCTCTCCGGTTGGTCTACGACCACCGAAAGAGGGAAGCGAAAGAAGACGATGAATTCGGAAACTATGTCGAAGACCTGCTTTCCAAGCCCTTTCTGAAAAACGAAATTCAAAGCCATGCTGTTCAGTGGCTGAAATCGAAGATACGCATCGAGCAGTACAACCGCTCCGAAGTCGAAGCGGTCCAGGTCATTGCCGACTATGCGGTGAAGCTCTTTCGATCTGACCCGGAAAAGATCGATTTTCTGCTCGCCGGGCCTCAAGCTCAGGTGCGCGTGCGGATCTTCCTCGTCGAGACGGTCTCGTCGGCGCTGGTCGCATAAACCCTCCCTTTGACGTTCGTCTGGCTTTTAGCTAGGTTCGCCCCTTGATGACGTCTCACCCCATTCCGATTACCACTGCCGCGCAGATCACTGATCTCGCGCGCGAGCTTCGCAAAGTCGACACGATCTCTTTTGATACCGAGTTTATCCGTGAAAATACCTTCTATCCGGTCGTCGAACTTTTGCAGGTCGCTACTGAAACCGAGTCGTGGCTCGTCGACGTGCAGGCATTTCGGCAAGGGCGCTCCCATCGTACGGACGAACTAAAACCCTTGCTCGAGGTCTTCACGGATCCGAAGATCCTTAAGGTCCTCCACGCGGCCCAGGGAGATCAGGAGTGCCTTTACACGGCATTCGAGATCCTGGCCTCTCCTTCGCTCGATACGGCCGTGGCCGCCTCCCTCTTGGGATACGGCGAAAACATAGGGCTTGGCAATCTCACGAAGTCCGTACTGGGAATTCAGTTGAAGAAAGGCCATGGCCGGACGAACTGGTCCGTCCGGCCGCTGCCCGCGCAGCTGCTCGAATATGCTCACGGAGACGTGACTCACCTCGTAAAAATGGGAAAAACCCTGCTGGAGAAGCTCGACCAGGCCGGGCGACGAGACTGGGCGCTCCAGCTGAGCCGAGAATGGGAAGACCCGAAACGCTACGAAAATGACCCGGAAGCCATGGCGATTCGCCTGGCGAAAGGCGGCCGCATGGATAGCCGGGGCTACGCCGTCTTGAACGAGCTCGTGCAGTGGCGCGAGAATCGCGTGCGCCAGCTCAACCTTCCCCGGCGATGGGTGGCCGATGACTCCGTGCTCTCCGACCTCGCGCAGGTACGCCCCAAAGACGTCGACCACCTCGGGGCCTTTCGCGGCCTGAACAAGGGCGAGATCAAGAACAGCGGCACTGCCATTCTCGAAGCGATTCGCCGGGGCGAGAACCGAAAAGACCTTCACCTCCCGAAGTCCAAGCGTCCGGATGTTCCCTCCGATGCGGAGGAGCAAGTGCTGGCCCTGCTGAAGTGCTACGTGGGCATCCTCTCCGCTCAGCACGCGATTTCCGCCCGAAACCTGGTGACGACGCAACAACTGCTTCCTCTCTTACGAAGTGAAGCGATGACTGCGGAGGCGCTCGCCGAGGAAGGCGTGCTCTCTCAGGCGTCAGCCCGCCTGGTCGGAGACGAGATTCTCGCCTTTTTACGAGGAAAACGCGCCCTGTCAGTGACGACCCAAGACGGCAACGCGTCCGTCCGAATCGTGTCCATTTAATTTTATTCACATGGAGAACTTGCCAGGCGCGCAAGGCATGGCTACGACTTTCTACCAATGGCAAAGATAACTGATGCGATGACCACCCTGGCGGGGAAGCAGGAACGCTCGTTGTTTCGAGACCCCTCGAAACCCTATGACAGCGAGGGCCGTCCCAAATACGATCCGGCCTACCGTCAACGCAGAGTGATCAACTGGTTCACCCTCGGCCTGACCTACTCCGCGATGTACATGGGGCGATACAACCTCTCCCTCGTCAATAAGTCACTGTCCGACAACTACGGTTGGGATAAAACTCAAATCGGAGCCATCATCACCACGGCCCTCTCGATTTACGGCTTCTCAGCCATCTTCAACGGCCCCATCGCGGACCGCATCGGCGGTCGCCGAGCGATGCTCATCGGAGCGTCCGGCACGGTCCTTTTCAACTTCCTCTTCGGCTTAGGCGCTTACTTGGGTTTTCTCGGAACCGGCACTTTCCTGCTGGGATACTTCGCGACGGTCTGGGCCCTGAACTCGTACTTTCAATCCTTCAGCGCGCTTTCTTTGATCAAAGTGAACGCGGGCTGGTTTCACATCAAAGAACGCGGCGTTTTCTCAGCCATCTTCGGATCGATGATTCAAAGCGGGCGGGCCATGATCTTCTTCATCGGCGGCTTCCTGGTCACCGTATTACCTTGGCAGTGGGTGTTCTTCGTCCCTTCGATGATCGTCGCCGTGATGGCCGTATTCACCTACCTGAAAGTCCAGAACGGCCCTGAAGATGTGGGCTTCGATGCCCTCGACACTCATGATGCTTCGAGCGGCGATAGCCAGCCGATCACGGTCGCCTACATCATGAAAAAAGTCGTAACCAACCCAGTCATGCTCACGATCGCCTTCGCGGAGTTCTGCACCGGTTTCGTTCGCCACGGGTTCGAGCAATGGTTCCCTCGTTACATGCTCGAAGCGCAACACCTGACGCTAGAGTCCTCGGTGTTCCAAAAAGGAGCGGCCGCCGTCGTCCTCGCGGGGATCGCCGGCGCCTTCTTCGCGGGCACGATCTCGGACTGGGTTTTCAAAGGGCGCAGACCTCCGGTCGCGTTCCTCGGTTACATCACACAAGTTCTCTGTCTGGCCATCGTCTGGAAGGCGCCGAGCGTCAACTGGGTCATCGCTGCGTTCGTGCTCAATTCATTTGCGATTAGCGTGGTGCACTCGATGCTCTCAGGAACGGCTTCAATGGATTTCGGAGGCAAAAAGGCCGCTGCGACGGCTGCGGGCCTCTTCGACGGGATGCAGTATGTCGGCGGAGCCTTCGTCGGCATCGGCATGGGATGGCTTCTCGACACCTACGGTTGGTCGATCTGGGGCCCGAGCATGATCGCGTTCTCCGCGATCGGCGCGATATGCATGCTCACGCTCTGGAACGCCCGCCCCAAACGTGGCAACGCTCACTGAGGCGGGAGAGGCTTTTCGAGATCGACGATATCCTTCTGATCCACGGCGTATCGTTTGACCCACTTTCGCTGAAGAAGCTGGGGAGATTTAGCCGAGATCCACGAGATCACCAGATACTTGGGTAAACGGCCGAGCAGCGATCCGGCGAAAATCGTGAAATAGGGAATCTCCGCGGCTCCGCTAAGAATGGAAACAGGCAGCAGAGGAATCGGACCGATCGCCGCGAAAAACAACGTCAGGCCGCCATAACGATTGAGCAGGTGAGACAGGCGGAGCCAGCTAGGCTGCCGAAGCGCGCCCTCACCGACGAGAAGCTCGATCGCAGGCATTCCAAAATGTCGAACAACGATGGCGATCACCAAAGAGCCCAGCACAGACCCCGCAGTCGTCCAAAGCGCCATGCGAATCCATCTCTTGGGTCGAAGGAGGACGGAAGAAATGAGAATTCCGTCGGTGGGAACAACGGCGATGAAAAAATCACTGAAAGCGAGAGCGCCGATCGCCGGGGGATACCATGACCGATCCACTGAATTCCGCAGTTTGACAATCAGCTGAAGGACGCGTCTTTTTAAGCTTATTTTCCGTGACACTTTTTGAATTTCTGCCCGCTGCCGCAGTGACAGGGATCGTTGCGCCCCACTTTAGGGCCTTCGCGGCGCATGGGGCCGGTTTGAATCCCTTGTGCATCGAGAAACTTCCATTCCCCGGCTTCTTTCTCAAACTGACTATGCTCCAGGTGATCCTGATCTTTTCCTTCCGCATGGTACTTCGCGTGGAAGATCACGATGCCCGCCGAGTCGTTCGCCCCGCCTTCCTTCTTTTCCAACACCCGTAGACCGAGCCACTTCGATCCCTTCGACCAACCATCGACTTCTTCGCGGCTCAGTTCACCGCGTGTCCGGGAATGATGACTGGCCAGAATAAAATCGATCTCACCGAGCGCGAAGGCCGTGTAACGGGCACGCATCAGCTCTTCAGCGGTGGCAGCCTTGCGCTTGCCGCGAATGAGGGGCTGACAGCACTCGGTCAGCTTGCGGTCCGAGCCGCAGGGACAAAGCCCCGTCTTTTGAGATTCCTCAAACGAGCGAAAAGGAGGGAGCGTATCCGTTGAGACAGGAGCAACAGTGGTCATGCTCCCGAGAATAGATAGGCTCGAGGCCTTTTGACAAGCTTAACGAGCAGAGTCGGCCGAGATGCCCGAATCATCCGAGGGGGAACCGGGAACGCCCGTGGGAGAGTCGGTAGAGCCCGGAATTTTTTCCGACTCCCGACGACTCGAACCCATCTTTTGATGGCTCACCGACGCCTGAAGGAATGCTGCAACACAAGTCTCCGCTTTCGCTGGGCAAGAATTCGCGGAGGCGGCGGGACATTCGATCGTCAGCACCCTCTCATCACACTGAACCCGCGCGATGCAAACCGAACGTCGCTCGCGCCGCTGAAGAACCGGACTCGGAACGCCAGCGTTCATCGCCACGTACCGGCACCGCTTCACGTTCACGTCCCCATAGGGACCGTGCTCATCCGCGGCAACCCAGGGAGTGAAAGAATGGAGCACCATCCAACCCATCATCAGTGAAGAGACCATCGGGCAACCTCTCCCCACTCATCGGAGGACAGCTTTAGATCTTGACTGAAATTATCAAAATTAGACCCTCCAAAAAAGCGCGTGCGCTGAGAGCTTCGCCGAACGCGAAATCCGGAAGGACTCACTCCGACCGAGCACCCAGAATTTTCGCATTTGGCGAACAAAATGGCGAACTAAAGCGCGTCAAACGCGATGATCTCCAGCGTCCCATCCCCCCAGAACCGGTAGCGGCTGTTGACGAAGGTGCCGCTCACGCCCCCGCGGCGAATATCCGGAAAGGCCGACTCCACATAGCCGGTTCTGAAGTTCGGCCGATTCGGAACACCCTCACCGATCACAGCGTTGCGGGTCGCCGGATGGGCCAGCACGAACTGCCGAAGAAACTGCTCGTTCGCGTCGACTCCCAACCGCTCATAACCCGAAAATGCCGCGTCCAGGTCTCGGTCGGCCAATGCCTGCTCCGCCGCTCGAGAAAGCGCACTCGCACTCGAGTAGTCTTCTTGAGCCGTGACGCCATGGGCTCTTGCGTGTTCATCACCCAAATTGGGATCCACGCTCACCACGACCCGGGGAGCATTCGGGTCCCGATGCGGATCTTCATTGATCGAGCGCGCGAGATCATTCGCGGCCTCCTGAAGAGGCGGAGCCAGATCACGCCCCCGACGCAACGCCAGCGCAATCGCTTCCCCCGACATGCCCGTCCGGGCCGGATCGTAGACCCTCGCGACATAAAAACCTCCGTCTTCGGTCAACACCCGAAACGCCGTTCGCATCCCGCCCTCGCCGAGCGGACTGTCACCTTCGATTCGGGTCACCCGAAGCGAGCGCCCGTCGCGGGTCCGAATGCGAAATCCCTTCGGGGAATCGATCAAATACTGAAGAGTTTCGCGCGCGGTTTGGCGGGCCGGTGGCTGCAAATATTTAAACTCATTAAACGTATAATTGTACGAGCGACCCAAGATGTTGAGTTTTCCTCGAGCATACTGAAGCGCCAAGCGTGGGGCCTCGACGATTCTCCAGGTTCCACCCCGAACCATGTTAGGCACTGAAGGCGGCCTCCTCACTTCCCGCCCCGGCGGACGGACCGTCTCCCGAATCGAGAGCGTGGCCTCTTCCGTAGGAGGAGGCGCCGACGATCGACGCCGCACATTCGCATCCGCCGTGCCCGGACCGATTCGGTTCCCTCTGATCCTCGCCAGCTCTTCATAGTCGACCTGGGTAAGCCGGGCCCGGTCCTCGCCCAGAATTTCCCGCAAAAGGCGATCAGCCGTCGTCGTCGCTGGCGTCGGAGGAGGAGGTCGACTCGGCACGGGAGCCTCGTAGGGATCTCGAGAATGAGCCGGAGCGCTCAGCGAATCAATCGAGGGCACCCGCGGAGGGCGAGGGATCTCCACGGCGCGTCCTTCTCCTCGAACTCCTCGAAGAAGCCGTGCCCGTGCCGGAGCCGGAGGAGTCACCGCCGTCGCAAGGGAGGGAGGCAGACTCTCCTCCGCTAAGTACCGAGCCAAGATTTGCTCCACGTCGGCCGTGGCTCGTTCCAGCTGCGGCGACATCTGGCCATCGCCCCCCCGATCCACCACTGGCTCTGTTTCCGTTCGACGAGGCTCACCGAGGATCGCGATGACCGACAAGATTCGAACCGGGCAGCCACGAGGCGGCTCTTCCGCGCGCACCACCGCCGAGGATACGCAGAGCGTCAAAAACTCGGCAATCATGGGAATCAAAAACGCCCGACTCATCCCTTCTCTCTTCGGGATGTGTGGTGAAGTCTTGAATAACGCGGTGTCCTTTCGCTACGAGTGAGGGGTGAATTTGCCCCACCACTCCATCCCCCCCGCCCTTGTACTGCTGGACTTCGAAACGACCGGACTCGATCCGGCGACCTCGGAGATCATCGAGATTGGGGCCATCCGATGGCCCGACGGCGCGCGTTTTCAACGCCTCGTCAAGCCACGCGGCGAAATTCCCGAAGTGATCACGCGCCTGACTGGAATCACCCAGGCCATGGTCGCCGAGCAACCGCCCCTCAGCGAAGTGGCCCTCGAATTCGCCGCCTTCGTCGGCGATCTCCCCTTCGTTGCCCACAACGCCGCAATGGAGCAGGGCTTCCTCGACAAGCATCTCAGCCCCCTGCTCGAGGATCGCGCCTTTGACGTCTACAACACCATCGATCCGATCGCTCTCGTTTTACCCGGGAGCCCCTCCCTCTCGATGGAGACGCTTCGCAAGTGGGGAGAGCTTTCAGACGAAGAGGCGCACCGAGCCCTCCCCGACTGCGAGGCGATGGAACAGATCCTTCACCTCGTTCGCGTCCATGCCCGAGAAAAACGCCCGGACCTCCAGGAGCTCGTCGGGCGCCTCCTGCCCGACTGGTGGTGGAGCTGGTTTTTCGATGCGAAGAATCTCGATCTCTCCGCCAACAAAGGACTCTTGGTCGAACTAGCCCCGCGGGAACCTCTGGGCGATCTCCGCGAGCTGAGAAACCAGGACGCGAAACGAGAAGGCACGCTCACGCGAATCACCGCGAAAACGATTGACCAGCTCTATGACCAAGCGGCTTCACGGGAAGGGGCCGCGATCGAACCCCGCCCCCAACAGAAAGAAATGTCTCAGCGAATTCTCGGGGCGCTCAACGAACACGAGCGGGTCGCGATTGAAGCGCCCACCGGCACCGGTAAAAGCATCGCCTATCTGCTTCCGGGCGTGTTGTGGGCACGAGGGGCCGGAATACCGCTCACCGTCTCCACCCACAGCAAGTCCCTCCAAGATCAGCTGCTCGAAAAAGATATCCCCAAGGTGCGTGACATCACCGGCCTCTCCGACCTCAAAGCCACCACCGTCAAGGGGCAGGAGAACTACCTCTGC
>CAYIHX010000046.1:0-27714 GCA_964363305.1 uncultured Bacteriovoracaceae bacterium
GATATCAGCAACAAGAATGACTGGGGCATCAGCGTGGTGGGCCATCTCGAAATTAGTGAAGTCACGTCCGCGCAAGTTTACTTCGGCACAGGAGCCCGCGCCCTCAATGACAACAAGGTCAAAGTTCGAGGTCAGGCTGTCCAGGCTTTGTTTAGCTGCCGAGAAAAAGGACGTCGTATCCGAGAAATAGTCGCTTGCGGCGCGGTTGCCCAGGACCTTTCCGCGAAGGATCACCTGAGAGGTTTGATCATCGGAGGGCTTGAGTAATACGGGATTCATGTCAACTGTTGCTTCCACTCGCGCTGCTTCGGCCTGCACCGCCTGGGCGCGGGCGAGCTCTCCCTGCGCTAATGAGACGAAAGAGTTATTCGACATATTTTGAGCTTTAAAGGGTGCGACCTTCAAACCCAGGTCGGAAAAAATCCGGCAGAGCGCGGTAACAGTGATGCTTTTGCCTACATCGGAAGCCGTTCCCAGAATGGCTAGACTACGCGGTACTCGTGTTTTTTCCACGGCGTACAATCCTCCGGATTGGCGCGAAAAACAAGAAGGCCTGGCAAATCCAGAAATTTAATCGCGCCGGCAGCGATCGAAGGGATAAGGGCCAAGGCGGAAAGTTCGAATCGGTCGCTCAGCCGTAGAAACGAAAGACGCACTCGGCGACGCAGGCAGGTTTGCCCTCATCTCTCATTTCTATCGTATTGACGAATACCGCTTCTAGACCTTTGTCGAGGGGCGTAACCGAATTGAACTTGATCTGGATGCGATATTCCGCTCCCTCCTTCAGGGGGGAGGGAAAACGCACTTTATTGAGCCCATAGTTGACGATCATCTGAAAGCCAACGGGCTCTACCGCTTCGCTGAAAAGACCGCCGATCATTCCCAATGAAAGATAGCCGTGAGCGATCGGAACGCCGAAAGGCGATTCATTTGCGATGCGGGCCCGATCCACGTGAACCCATTGTTGATCGCCGGTGAGCTTCGCGAACTTCAGGATGTCGTCGAAGGTCATTGTGTGCCAGGGGCCGGGGGCGAGTTCTTTGCCTACCAGTGTCTTCAGTCCTTCGAGCCCTTCGATGCGAGTCTTGATCATGTTGGTTCTTCCGTTGATGAATGTTCAGGTAGGTAAGTGGCCTTGCGCTCACAGATAGAGTATCACGGCGACATTTGGAAATGGGTAAGCTCCCGAGAAGGACCATTTCGATTCCGAGATCTTGGAGACCATTACAACGAAGGGGAGTTCTAGCGCAATGCCCAGGCGCATTGTGGTTGAGCTAAAGAGAGTGCGGGTGAGGAATTCGAATCCTATTCCAGTACCTGTAGCGAGGAGTGAGGACGACGATCGAAAAACCAAACTACTGTAGCCAACTGACGAATCGTAGTACGTATATCCACCGGGACCAGAAGCATAGGTCGCGCCGATACCGAAGGGAACATAAACTCTGCCGGTCGGCCACGCCCATACAGTGGGTAAAAGGGTCAACCCTAGATTGACGTAGGTGGTGTAACCCGTGGCCCAGCCAATGCCCGCGACGCGAAAACCCCAGTTCTCCGAGAAGCCGCCACGAAAGGCGATGCCGATTCCGGAGATCCCTCCAACGGCAAGCCCGACTCCGGTTCGAAAGTCCGTATCGGGAGAAGACTGCTCCACTGGCGCGTTGGGCTCTGTTTCGGCGCGAGCTTCAAATTCGAGGTTCGGGCATAGGGTGGCAATCAACAGTGTTGCGAAGATTCCGTGTCGAAGGTGCATTCCCTAAAGGTAGAACATTGGATTCCAAATGCAATGACTCTGGCGGAAACGAATCCCGAGGAATCATTCCGCGCGCTGCTTTTCAATAGAAATCAATGCGAAGCTTTCAGAGGCAACTCGTACACAGCAAGGCCACCTGAGGCGCCCTTGCGATTGGCTGTGATTTCCACTTTTCCTGGTAGGGCCATTGAGACGCCCTTGGACGTCTTGCAACGAAAATGATCTTTCGCAGTCTCGCAAGTCAGGAGTGATTCCTTCGTGCCCGACTTTAAAATGACTTTCACCGATGAGCCTTCCGTCGTTGGGTTAGCCCACTCCATGTCGAGCAAAAAAACGTTCAGCTCCTTCTTGGATTTCATAACGAGTTCGGTGTGAAACGCTCCCGGCATCCGAATATGACCGCCATGAGGACCTGGCTTATTTTCACCGTGCCCCCAGACCACCCCAGGTATAAGATTCGAGGAAAGGAAAAGGCCCAATAGACCAATTGCGGATTTAAAGGCCATGCACGAGTCTCCTTCTAAATTGGGTGCGAATCATCCATCCAAGCTCAAGTGTGGCCAGCCCGCCTAAGACTGAGCCTAGAAACCAAGCGATCGCAAGGCCCCCAATGGCTGCCGTGCCGGTGCAGATAAATACGCTAATTGACAGAAGACCCAGGATGGAGAACTGTAAAAGCTCGGTCTTGCGAATCGTTCGGACTTCCTCGGGGCGTAAGATAAAGCTTGAGGTAAGGGCGCTTGCACCCAGAAACACAGCGCCACATCCAAGCATGCAGGCAAACTCCCCAAAGCGCATGAACACGGCCATCAGCCCCATCCCGCCCAAAAGATTGACTCCGAATTGCGGACAAAAAAGGAGCGTGGTCGTTCCAACAATCAGATGGATCAGAGCGACCTTCGAAAAGACTATCCATGCCCGAGGATTGAGGCTTTCATGAACAGTCGACAGAATTTCGCTACCCAGTTTTTGGGGTGGTTGAACTTCCACCCCTGACATGAACTCTTGAAATTCAGTAATCCATTCGTTTCGCGAAAGATCTGTTTTCATTTTCGTACTCCACTTCCATCCATGAGATTCTTTAGCCGCCGAATTCCGCGGCTGATCAGTTGACGGACATTCGCGGGCGATGTTTCCAAACGGTTAGCGATTTCCTCAAAAGAAAGATCATCCCCGTAGCGAAGGGCAATCGCTTGCCGCTGACTCGCTGGCAGAGTACTCAGGTCCGGTAGTGGCTCCGGGGCGACCACTTCGTTTGCCACGGCATTCTCGATGGCCACTTCGTTTAAGTCTTCCGAAATCCGCTCGCGCTTTCGGATGCTGTCGACCAGCACGCTCCGACAGACCGTGAAAAGCCATGGCAGGAACGGAAAACTCGGGTCATAGTGAGAACGCGCGTGATGGAGCTTCATAAACGTCGCCTGAAAAACGTCATCGATAACCGCTCCGTCTTTGAGTTTCTTTTTCAGAAATCCGTACACCTTTCCGGAATGGCGCCGGTACAGGACTTCAAAGGCCCCCTCGTCGCACTGTTGGTATCCCCGCATCAATTCTTCATCGGTCCAATATTCCAGTTGCCGCACCCCTCCCTCCTTGCAGAGACGACTACGCTTTCGATACTCAAGTTGTGACAGTTGTCACAACTTGCCGTTTTTTACGTATTCCTCTCTGTTATACCGTATCTCAACTAGGTGTAGCCGGAAGTCGCTGTTCTTATAAGGTAAAAATCGATAGGTAAGCTTGATGTTAGACTGGATTATTCGTTTTTCACTCACCCATAGGCTTCTGGTTGTCGTAAGCGCGGCACTCGTTACGGTCTATGGTGCTTATGTGATCATCAGCCTTCCGGTCGATGTTTTTCCAGATCTCAACCGCCCGACCGTGAACATCATGACGGAAGCTCCAGGGATGGCGCCCGAGGAAGTGGAAACCTTGGTCACGCTTCCGCTAGAAACGGTGCTGAACGGTCTTCCGGGCGTGGAGCGAGTGCGTTCTACGTCGGGGATCGGCCTGTCCGTCATCTACGTGGAGTTTGGATGGGGCACTGAGATTTATCGAAACCGCCAACTCGTGGCGGAAAAACTTCAGCTCGCCAAGGAGAAACTTCCCAAGAACGCCACTCCCGTCATGGGACCCATCGCTTCAATCATGGGAGAGATCCAGCTTCTCGGACTCACTTCCGAGGACGGAAAGGTTTCGCCCATTGAACTCAGAACGCTTGCGGACTGGGTGATCCGCCCACGGCTCTTAAGCGTTCCGGGTGTGGCGCAGGTTATTTCAATCGGCGGAGGTGTGCGTCAATTTCAGATTCTTCTGTCGGCTGAGAAGATTCAAAAACTCCAGTTCACGCTAGAGGACGTAGAGCATAGTCTTGCTCACCTGAGCCAAAATACGACCGGCGGCTTCATCAATTCGGACAAAAGAGAATTATTGATCCGCAACATCGGTACGGTGCGTTCTGAAGAGGATATTTTGAACTCGGTCGTTGGACGCCATCTCGGACGCCCGGTACTTGTAAAGGAAATCGCCGAAGTCCGGATCGGACCGCAAATCAAGCGAGGCGACGGGAGCGTGAATGCTTCACCTGCTGTCATTTTGAGCATTCAAAAGCAGCCTGGAGCGAACACGGTCGAACTCACGAGGCGAGTCGATGAGGCCCTCAATGAAGTGACCAAGAGCTTTCCACAAGGCGTGAAGCTTGAGCGCGATCTGTTCAAACAAGCTCACTTCATTGAAGCCGCGATTCATAATGTTGAGGAAGCCCTGCGTGATGGCGCTATTCTCGTCTTCATCGTACTCTTTATTTTCCTCCTCAACTTCCGGACGACCGCGATCACGCTCACGGCGATTCCATTATCGTTCGTGATCACTGCCATCATCATGAAGTTTTTTGGCATTTCGGTCAACACGATGACGCTAGGAGGGTTGGCAGTCGCTATTGGAGAACTGGTCGATGATGCCGTCGTCGATGTTGAAAACGTTTTTCGTCGTTTAAGAGAGAACAAAAAACAGCCCAATCCGCTTCCAGTATTGCAAGTTGTTTACAACGCGTCATCAGAGGTCAGAAACTCAATCGTCATTGCCACGATCATCGTGGTGCTGGTTTTCGTTCCCCTCTTCTACTTAGGCGGCATCGAAGGGAGACTGTTTATCCCACTAGGCCTCGCCTATATCGTTTCTCTTCTCGCGTCGCTCCTCGTATCGTTGACGGTGACGCCCGTGCTGTGTTCTTTCCTGCTCGGTAAAGGCAAACTCATCGAGCACGAGGACGGAGCCTTTGTCCGTTTTCTCAAGAAATGGGATACTCAGCTTCTTAATCGCGCTTTGAACCATCCTAGAGCCGTGATCGGCGCGGCCCTAGTATTGTTTATCGGCGCACTTGCTCTCATTCCGTTCATGGGCAAGGAATTTCTGCCCAAGTTCAACGAAGGTACGGCTACGGTGAACATCATTGCGCAGCCGGGAATTTCTCTCGAAGAGAGCAACCGGCTCGGAACTCAAGCCGAAAAACTCATCTTGAGCGTACCCGAAGTAAAGTCCGTGGCCAGACGCACTGGGCGTGCGGAACTCGATGAGCACGCGGAAGGGGTGCATTACAGCGAGCTTGACGTGGATTTCAAACCTGCCAGTCGCTCACGCGACGCGGTTCTTGAAGAGATTCGAAAGAAACTCGATACCATCCCAGGGGTCTTCTCGAATGTCGGGCAACCTATCTCTCATCGCCTGGATCATCTTCTTTCGGGGGTGCGAGCGCAAATCGCAATCAAGATTTTTGGACCGGACCTCACGGTCCTGAGAAGCAAGGCTGCCGAAGTCCATCGAGCGGTCCAAGGTACTCCGGGGCTCGTTGATCTTCAGGTGGAGCAACAGGTTCTTGTTCCTCAGGTGAAGATTCAACTGCTGAGAGAGGAAGCGGCGAAATACGCCATTGTCCTGGGTGATCTTGCTTCGATGCTTGAGATGGCGCTCAACGGAGAAGTGGTAGCACAGGTCCTTGAGAACCAGCGCATTTTCAATGTCTTCATGCGCTTTGATGATCAGTCTCGCTCGAACATCGAGCTCATGAGGAGAACTACGATCAAGATCATGCCCGACGGCACGAAGATTCCGCTTGAAAAAGTAGCGGATATTTTCGAATCCACAGGGCCAAACATCATCAACCGCGAAAACGTGCAGCGCAGAATTGTTGTCCAGGCGAACTCGGCAGGGAGGGATTTGGACAGTCTTGTGAGAGAGGTCAAAACGAAAATCACGGAGAGGGTAAAACTCCCGGATGGCTATTTTATCGAACTAGGCGGCCAGTTTGAAAGCCAGCAGAAGGCTTCCCAGTTGATTCTCCTTCTGGGGATTCTCTCACTTCTTGGCATTTTCCTGGTTCTATATGGGCATTTCAAGTCAAGCTTCATTTCTTTTCAGATCATGCTCAATATCCCGATGGCGCTCATCGGCAGCCTGATTGCAATTTTTTTCTCGGATCGTATTTTCTCGGTGGCGACTCTGGTGGCGTTTATCACCCTTGCCGGAATCGCGAGCCGCAACGGCATCATGATGATCTCCCACTATCTCCATTTGATGCGATATGAGGGAGAGAAGTTCAGCAGGGAAATGGTGATCCGAGGGTCTCTGGAGCGTCTGGTACCTGTCCTCATGACGGCGCTGACCGCGTCGCTCGCCCTCATCCCGCTCGTGCTTTCGAAGGGGCAAGCCGGAAAGGAAATTCTGCATCCAGTTGCTGTAGTCATCGTCGGGGGCTTATTCAGTTCAACGCTTTTGGATATGGTGCTCACTCCAATAGTGTTCTTTCACTTCGGAAAGAAGTCTGCCGAAAAATCGATCAGTTTTTCAAAAACAGTTTTGCTCAACACACATGAAGGAGGTCATCACGTATGAAAAGTATTTTTCTCGTTCTCGCGGTTACATTGGGCTTTGGGTCTTTTTATGGATCTGGGAGCTACGCGCACGAAGGCCATGACAAGCTGCCCGGCACGGTACAGGCTCCGCACGGCGGAACGGTTAAAGGCACAAGCCAAATCTACATCGAGCTGGTGAATGAAGCTTCTGGGATCAAGCTTTACCCACTGACCCACGAGATGACTCCGGTGACGCTAAAGGACGTGACCATCGCTGGCACGGCACAGGCACCCAAGAGAAAAAAGGAACCAGTCAAATTCACCAGCGCTGATGACTACTTTGAGGCAAAGGTGGATGCGAAAGGTGCGTACCGGTACACGCTCGAACTCACGACGACCTACAAGGGCAAGAAAGAGAAAGTCACCTTTCAAATCGAGCCTCAGAGCTAAAGGTAAATAATGAAGCGTTTCTTGAGAGTCCTTCGTAATTCTGTTTTTCGTATGAGCTACCTCATCCCAATAGTGTTTGGGGGGGCGATTGCAATCGCTGCAAGCCCCGTTCAACTTGACTTCGAGGATCTGCCGAGACTTGTTCGAGACCAGAACGGAAACGTCGAAGGGGCGCGCTTTGGTGCCCGGTCGCAGCGGGCACGAACCGGATATTTACTTCGTTCTTACTTGCCGAGTCTGAAGGCTGAAGTGGGTGGAGAAACATTTCAATCCAACCCTCTCGGTTCTAAGAGCCAACCCTTTGGTGCGGTAGAGGCGAGGGTTAATGTTTTTCGTGGTGGGCGTGACTCACTGGAGGAGGCGATTCGTGAAGAGCGAGTCCAGGTTTCCGAGGCCGAAAGCCAACAGACGTTGTTTGGAGAGCTAACGCGTGCCCGGAAGGCATACTGGATCGCGGTTTACCAAAAAGAGATTCTCCGGATTCTCAGGGAGGCCCTTGAGCTCAACGCTAAGAATCGGACTGCGGCAGAGAAGCGAATTCGCTCGGGCATTGCCACCGAAACGGATCGTATCGAGTTCGAGATCAATCGCGTCCAGCTCGAACAGGACTTGGCGCGGGTGGAACTGGGTCTTGCGAATGCCGAGCGCGACTTGAGTGCTATTCTCGGTATGCCGGCCGACACTCAGTTCGAAACGGCTGTCATGCCACCGCATGTGCACTTCGACGACCTATTAGCTCTTCAGACTGATTTTGATGCGCACCGCGACGTGGCGCAGCTGCGAGCAAGCGGAGCAGTGTTTGAACAACAGAAGCGTCAGCTTTATCGTTGGTGGACTCCCTCGGTCGATGTCTTCGGTGGATATCTGTTGCATACCCAGCGAGAGCGCGATCCAGCGCTTCTCTCGGATCGTTATGAGGGCGTTGGCGGCGTGAAGCTGACCTTGGAGCTTTTTGATGGCCTGCAATCGAAGGTCGATGGGAGTGCCGCGCAATTGCAAGCTGACGCTTTTGATAGCCGCGCAAGCCAACGTCGAAGAGAGCTTGAAGTGCGCCTTCAGTCAGCAAAAGCTGAGCTAAAACTAAACCATGACCTGATTCATGCAGGTGAAAGAAATATTGAACTGGGGAAAGACTACTTTACGCGCAGTTTGGGTGAATATTCCCGCGGATTGAAGAATTCTCCCGATGTGCTCGGTGCGACGCAAAAGTACGTCGAATACAAGAGACGGTACGCGGAACTCAGGCGAGACTATCATCTCGCTCACTCTGATTTGCTTGGAATTGTCGGACAATAGTTCTGAATTCAGGCAATAGGGATGTTTTGGGTGCCAAGACAAAATGCCTCATGAATGGGCGCGAGCGTCCCAGATATCCCATCTGAGTGCTAGTATGGCCGCGGTACATTTCTTGCGATGATTGATTTCGAATGATTCAGCGCTTTTTACTAACGCTATGTACCTTCCCTCTGTTCTGTGCCGGTGTCAGCGTTGCCGGGCCGTTGACTCTCACTGAGTTCTTATCTCAGGTTAAGCAGGCTAACCCTACTCTTGAAGCGGCGCGGGAGCGTGCCGTGGCACTTCAGCATCGAGTTGGACCCGTCAGTACGCTTGATGATCCGTTTGTCGCAGTAGGTGTCGACGAAGTGCCGTTCAGTGGCGGTGGTAGTTCTGTGATTCGCTACCAATTGAGTCAAAGTATTCCGTTTCCAGGAAAGCTTGGGGCTAGAGGTGATGCCGCACAGGGGCGTGCGGACGCCGCTCTTGCGGACTCCGAGACAACGAGCCGCAGCTTAGTCGTTATCGCGACTCAAGCGTACTACCGCACCTACTTCAATCATAAGACTCTTGTTCTGAATGAGGAGAGTCGTCGGTATATCCAAGACACCATCGAAAGTACGAAGTCGCGCTACAAAACAGGCGACGCTAGTCACCACGAGTGGCTTTTGGGAAAAGTTGAACTGGGTGTGCTCACGGCTGAGAAGCTACGACTCGGGCGCGAGCGAAAAGCTCTCCATGCATTTCTAAACGAGTTGAGAAATGAATCGCCAGAAGCGCCGATCATACTGGGCGAGGTCAGCTTCGATGGCGTGAATCAGGTTGAAAGTGATCCAAAAAAACTTTTAGCCAGCCAGCCCGAGCTCAAGGCAGCACAGAAGGCATCGGAGTCGGCTCAAGCCGACGAAAGCGCTGCAAAGCTATCGTATGCGCCCGATTTCGTTTTTCAGGGGATGGCCATGCAACCCCGGTCGATGGATATGGGACAGGCTGCAAATTGGGGCGTCATGGTCGGTATTAATCTTCCGATTTTCTTTTGGCGCAAACAGTCTGAACAAGTAAATGCCGCGCAGGCCGATCGCGAAGCAGCGGATGCGGAAAAAAGAAGTTTAGAAAATAGGCTCAATACAGAAGTCGTCGATGCGAGGGAGCAAATGAAGACGGCGTGCGATATTGTGGCTCTCTATAAGAAGGATGTGATTCCCATGACAGAGATCGCGACTAGAAACGCAAGGAGCGGGTACGCAGCGCGAAGACTTCCGCTCACACAACTGATCGACACACTCAAAGTAGGACGCGTTCAGCAACTTGAACTTGTAGCGGCGCAGATCGACGTCGAGCTTGCCACGACAAGACTTGAGAATCTTCTTTCCTCGCCGCCATTGATGAGGCTTGCGCCGTCAAGGCCAACGGTTTTTGGCGGAGGCATGAGCGCCGGGATGTCAGACAGTACTTCAGGAACGGTCAATATGGGCTCTGGTATGAGCGGCCCGACTCGAAAGCAACCTCAATCAAGTGAGCCGAGCACCTCGGGCATGGGGGGCATGTGATGAAGCATCCGATTCGCTTTTTGGCTTTTTCAATCTTTACCTCTACCCTAACTGTGCCAAGCACCTTGCTTGCGGAGCCACCCCATACAGGACACGGTGAGGCTCCTAAGTCTGTAGCTCCAAAAAGTGCAGCTCCCAAACAGGAAGTACGAGTCCCCATCGAAGTTCCACCGGAACAGCAGGAACGCATCGGGCTTAAAACTGCGACGGCAGTGAAGAAACCCATCGAGCACAGTGTCCGTACTGTAGGTGTCGTCACAGCCGATCAAACTAAGGAAGCCCATGTCCACTCGCGCATCACCGGATGGATTGAGCAGATGAGTGCTGACTACGTAGGCAAACCCGTTCGCAAGGGCCAGGCGTTATTTGACCTCTATAGCCCGGAGCTTGTGTCCACCCAGGAGGAGTATCTCGCAGCCTCTAAACAAGGAATGGCGGGTAGCGAAATTTCAAAGGCCGCGATGGATCGTTTAAAACTCTGGGGGGTTTCTCAGAAAGAACTCAGCCGACTTAAGACAACAAAAAAAGCCAAACGCGTGATTACCTTTGAGTCTCCTATTGATGGTTACATCGTTCGCAAGTCGGCCATCCAAGGGATGTACATCACTCCTGAGATGGAGCTTTACCACATCGCCGACCTCTCTGAGATCTGGGTGGTGGCAACACTTTACGAGTATGATCTTTCGGTCATCGCTGAGGGAGATCAAGCCGTAGTCCAGCTCCCCTATGACCCAGGCAAGCCTTTCACTGGAAAAATTAGTTACATATTCCCGGAACTGGAGGAAGAAACAAGAACGGCAAAGGCGAGGATCATCATTCCGAATCCAAAGTTGATTCTTAAGCCCGGTATGTTCGCCAATGTCGAGATCAAGAAAAATCTGGGAGAAGCGATCGTAGTGCCAGACGATGCGGTGATCGACACGGGAGTTCGCCGGATCGTCTTTGTGAAATCGGAAAAGACGCGTTTTGAGCCGCGGGAGATTCGAATCGGACCACGAGTCGGAAATGAGTTTGTTGTTCTCTCGGGATTAAGGGAGGGCGATACCATCGTAACGAGCGCCCACTTTCTTATCGATACCGAGAGTAAGTTTCAGGCGGCAATCGAAAAGGGCACTTCGCAAGGCGCGGGGCATGGCGGCCATGGAAAGTGAGCAGCCACCTCGGGTGGGAATGATCGAACGGATTATTACATGGTGTGCAAACAACTCTAGAATCACGTTGGTGCTGGCCGCCGCGTTTGGTATTTGGGGCGCGTACTGTTTTGAGAACATCAATATCGACGCCATTCCGGATCTTTCCGATACCCAAGTCATCATCTTCACCGAATGGATGGGGCGAAGCCCCGATCTTATTGAAAATCAGATTACCTACCCCCTCGTAACGTCCATGGTCTCTGCTCCGAAAGTTTCGGTGGTGCGAGGCCAATCGATGTTCGGAATGTCGTTTGTGAGTATCATCTTTAAAGACGGTACTGACTTGTATTGGGCACGGTCTCGGGTGCTTGAGTACCTTTCCAAAGTGTCGGGCCAACTCCCCACGGGAGTGACGCCGAGTATCGGGCCAGACGCTACGGGAGTCGGCTGGGTCTTTCAGTACGCTCTTGTCGATACGAGCGGCAACCATGATTTGTCGCATATCAAAACCTTTCAAGATTGGTATTTGCGTTATTGGTTAGCCTCGGTGCCAGGTGTGGCGGAAGTCGCATCCGTAGGCGGTTATGAGAAACAGTACCAGATCGAAGTCGACCCTAATAAACTGGCGGCCCTCAAAATCTCCATCGAGAAGGTGATCAACGCCGTACGCGTAAGCAACAAGGACGTGGGTGGCCGCACCATCGAGATATCCGAACGCGAGCATTATGTCAGGGGATTAGGCTACGTCAAAGATCCGAAAGAAATAGAAGAGATCTCCCTCGGAGTGAGTCCAAGTGGCACGCCCATCCGCGTGGCCGACGTTGGAAGAGTCAGCATAGGGCCCAATATCCGCCGTGGTATCGGCGATCTTGATGGAAGGGGTGATACCGTTGCGGGGATCGTCGTCATGCGACAGGGCGAAGATGTCTCCCGTGTCATCGCGGCGGTAAAGAAAAAGATCGAGGAAGTGAAGGGGGCGTTTCCACCAGGGATCGAACTTAAAATCACCTATGATCGATCCAATCTCGTCAAAGAAGCAGTGGCAACATTGAAAGACAATCTCATTGAGGAGATTCTTCTGGTCTGCGTCGTGATGTTCATCTTTCTGCTCCATGTCCGAAGCACGCTCGTCGTGGTCATCGCGCTCGGCCTTTCCATGCTGATCTCAATGATCCCCCTCTATTACCTGGGCATCAGCCTCAACATCATGTCGCTTGGCGGATTTATTTTAGCGATTGGAGATGTGGTGGACGGCGCCATCATCCTAGTTGAAAATGCCCACAAGAAAATCTCTGATTCCAATGGTGTCGTCGGGGTGTCGGATCGCATCCGGCGAAAAGAAATCGCAATTAGCGCTTGCAAGGAGTTAGGCCCAGGGCTGTTTAGCGCACTGCTTGTTATCGCGGTATCATTTTTACCGGTTTTTGCTCTCCAGGCTCAAGAGGGAAAGCTGTTTCACCCGCTCGCCTACACCAAAACCTTCGTGATGATCGCGGCTGCTCTTACTTCCATCACTATCGTTCCGCCCCTCATCGCTTACTTCATGAAAGGGCGAATTCGCCGTGAAGAAGAAAACCCCGTGAATCGATGCCTGCAGGCAGTCTACAAGCCAGTGTTGTATTGGTCTTTGCGCCACACCAAGACAGTCCTGGGAAGCCTGGCTGCATTGATTGTACTTTCCATCCTTGCTTTCAGCCGCTTGGGATCGGAATTCATGCCGCCTCTTTGGGAAGGCGATCTTCTTTATATGCCGATCACCGTGCCAGGGATTTCCGTTACGGCGGCGACAGACATTCTTAGCCGCCAAGGAAAAGCGATCAAGTCTGTTCCAGAGGTGGAGTCGGTCTATGGAAAAGCGGGTCGGGCTGAGACCGCAACCGATCCAGCTCCGCTTTCGATGTTTGAATTCACCGTTCGTCTGAAGCCTCGCGGCCAGTGGAGAAAAGGTTTTACCCATGAGAGCCTCATCGCCGAACTCGACCAAGCGGTTTCAGTTCCGGGAATCAACCGCGCATGGACGAAACCTATTCGTGGCAGAATCGACATGCTCTCCACAGGGATACGAACTCCTGTAGGAGTAAAGATTTTCGGTAAAGACATAAAAGTGATCGAAGCGATAGGACAGCAACTTGAAGGCACTTTGCGCAATGTTAGCGGCACCCGAAGTGTTTATGCAGAGAGAGTCGGGGGCGGGTATTACCTCGATTTCGAGCCGGACAGGCAAGCCCTCGGGCGATACGGACTCAATGTTGGCGACGCTCAGATGATCGTTGAGACCGCCATCGGCGGGATGGAGGTCTCTCAAACCATCGAAGGCAGAGAGCGGTATTCGATCAACGTGAGATACCCAAGAGAGCTAAGGGACAACGTCGAGAGACTCGGCCGGATCTTGGTGTCTACACCAACAGGTACTCAGGTTCCGCTTGGACAATTAGGGAAACTCGTCACGCGAACGGGTCCGCCCATGATCTTCGATGAGAATGGCTCTCTTGCGGGCTACGTTTATGTCGATCTCAAAGACCGAGACCCTGGCGGATACGTGGCTGATGCCAAAGAAGCCGTAAAGCGCGAGCTAAAGCTTCCAGCGGGCTATTTTATCACCTGGACCGGCCAGTATGAAAATCTTGCGCGAATGCGGGATCGAATGAAAATCGTCATGCCGCTGACTTTGCTTTTGATCTTTGGGTTTCTGTACTTCGCCATGAGATCCGCGGCTAAAACAATCATGACGATGCTGGCGCTTCCTCTTTCAGCAATTGGTGGAGTGCTTCTCATCTGGGCTCTGGGCTACAACACCAGTGTTGCGATTTGGGTGGGCCTCATTGCCCTGATGGGCGTTGCTGTTCAAGACACCATGGTGATGATGGCATTCTTGGATGAGGGGTGGAAGAAGCGAAGGGACTCGGGGCAGCTCAAAACTCACGAAGATTTCTTCGCGGCCACAACCGATGGCGCACAAAAAAGCCTTCGTCCCATTTTAATGGACGTCATCACGGACTTCGTTGGCCTCATCCCTGTGATGTTGGCGACGGGCCTAGGTGCTGACGTCATGAAAAGGCTTTCTGCTCCAATGTTTGGCGGTCTTGTTTTTCTGATGTTTTTGATCCTGATTGTGATTCCGGTCGTCTACAAAATCCGGGAAGAGCGGCTTGTTCTCAGAATGGTGAAACCATGAATATCAATGCGGATTCCAGTCACCCCTGGGCGCAGTCAAAAGAAACGGTCCTGAAAATCTTTGCCGTTTCTTCTGAAGAGGGGCTTTCGAATGAGGAGGCCCGAAAACGGCTTGAGATTCATGGTCCCAACCTTCTTCAGATCGAGAAAAAGGCTTCTTGGCTAGGGCGTCTTGCAAATCAGTTTAAGAGCCCGGTGGTCATTGTACTTCTCGTCGCTACGGTTGTTTCAGCCCTTTTGGGCGATCTAACCGATACCATCGCCATTGCCGCGATCGTCATCATCAATGCTTTTATTGGTTTCATGCAGGAATCAAAAGCTGAGGAGGCCGTTGAGGCGTTGAAGAGGCTTGCTGCTCCCAAGGGCCGAGTGGTGAGAAACGGGACCGTTCTGGAAATTGTCGCCTCTGAAGTCTGTCCAGGCGATATTCTCGTTCTTGAAGCGGGGGATTATATCGCGGCGGACGCTCGAGTTGTCGTCGCAAATCAGCTTGCCGCTGATGAAGCGATTCTAACCGGTGAGTCGCTCCCCGTTGAAAAGAATATTGAGACGGCTGCTTACGACGCACTTCTGGGTGACCGTCGAGATATGCTTTATGCTGGAACGTCAGTTGCCTCGGGAACGGCTCGCGCCGTGGTGACTGCCACGGGCATGGCCACCGAAATGGGAAGGATCGCGGGTATGCTCGGGGTGGCTTCGATTCCACGCACACCGCTTCAGATCAGGCTTGAGCAGGTGAGTCGCAGGCTTCTCGTCTTTTGCGGACTTGTTGTTGCGATCGTTGCGATTCTGGGTGTCTTTCGCGGTGAGAAGTGGATCGATATTTTGATGACCGCCATTAGCCTAGCGGTTGCGGCAATTCCGGAAGGACTTCCAACGGTCGTCACTCTTGCCTTGGCATTGGCTGTTCGGCGGATGGTGAAGAGAAACGCTATTGTAAGACATCTGACGGCGGTAGAAACATTGGGCTCAACCGATGTGATCTGTACGGATAAGACAGGCACTCTCACGACTGGGAAGATGCGCGTGCGAGAAGTCGTGCTCCCCGATGGCGTGATTTACGATGTCTCGAAACCTTTAGGCGAGAATGAGAGCTTTCGGCGTCTTGCCCTCGCCAGTGTTCTTTGCTCGAATGCTTCATTAAGTCAAAACGAAAATGGAAACGCACAAGGTACCGGCGACCCCACTGAAGTCGCACTTCTTTATCTGGCGGACGATCAGAAGATTGACCGGAAGGATCTCTCGCAGCGCCATCCGCGGCTGGCTGAGTTGAGTTTTGATAGTGTTCGGAAGCGAATGAGTGTCGCTGTATCTGAAGATTCAGGCATTACGGTTCATGTCAAAGGCGCACCGGAGACGATGCTGGATCGTTGCAATCTCCCGGCAGCCGAGAAGCGAATGATCGAGGAACGAATTTCTGAGCTATCTGGCCTAGGACGAAGAATTCTCGCGGTTGCCGAAAGAAAGCTCGTGATGGGGGTCCGTTCATTTGATCTCAAGCGCTTTTCTGATCCATCTGAGGTCGAACAGGACTTGACCTTCCTCGGTCTTGTCGCGATTGCCGATCCGCCAAGAGTAGAGAGTATTAAGGCTATCGCTGATTGCAAGGCTGCTGGGATCAGGGTGGTGATGATCACAGGTGATCATCCGATTACGGCTCAGGCTATCGCGAAGGAACTAGGGATCATTGGCACTGGGGTGTCACGCCAATTCGATGGGGTACTCACGGGCGGCGAGCTTCAAAAGATGAGCGCATCGGAACTCAGAGAGCGCGTGAAAAATATCGCGGTCTATGCCCGTGTGTCTCCAGAAGATAAACTCAAGATCGTCCGAGCTTGGAAGGAAAATGGCTCGGTCGTAGCTATGACTGGAGATGGGGTGAACGATGCTCCGGCGATTAAAGAAGCCTCTATCGGCGTCTCGATGGGAAAGGGCGGCACCGAAGTGGCCCGGCAGTCTTCTTCGATGATCCTGGCTGACGATCATTTTGAGACAATCGTCTCGGCCATTAAGGAAGGTCGAGCCATTTTTGGAAATATCCGAAGAACGATCGCCTATCTGCTCTCCGGAAACTTGGCTGAAATTCTGATCATGCTGGGAGCGGCTGTTGCGGGTTGGCCCACGCCGCTTGCGCCGATTCATCTGCTTTGGATTAATTTGGTCACGGACGGATTGCCTTCTCTCGCGCTAGCCGCAGAGCCTGTTCCAAAAGATGTACTCAAGTATTCGGGGCGCCCCTCGCCTGCGACGTTCTTTAACCGGGCCTTTTACCACGAGATGGCGTTCATTGGCGTGATCACCACGATCTTGGCCCTTGGGATTTACGGATACAGCTTAAAGTATGAAGATGAGGTAACGGCGCGAACACATGTCTTCTCATTTCTCGTATTTTCCGAGCTGTTCCGCTCTTTTGCGAGTCGCAGCGAGGTGGAAACCTATATCGAGATGGGACCTCGGTCGAATGTGTACCACCTTGTTGCGGTTGCCATTCCGATTGCCTTCCAATTTGCACTTCACCATGTGCCGTTGTTTCAGGAGCTGTTCAAGGTGCGGATGATTTCTTGGAGTGAATGTTTTTTGCTGGGGAGTCTTACGCTCATTCCGGTCACGGCGGTTGAAATTAGAAAACTTCTGCGACGCCGAGGCGTCAAAGCATGAACTTGAGTTTAATTATTCAGGTACTCCGTCGGCGAGGGGAACTCAGATGTCATGATCGATGCCGGGGGGGGCTGTACTCGGTCAAAACCACTTCCAGAGCCAGTATTTTTCAAACAACACCTTACCGGCATGCCATCTGAGGCTGGGTGATTTTACGTTCACCTCTGGCGCAGGCTCGGCGTAGAAATTTCCCGCGCCGATCCCCGCGCGGCGGTGGCCAATCTCAATGAAGCATTGGCCCTGGCCATCATAAGACCTGCGTTCGGGGCGCCCCGCCCACTCGCTGGCAATATTATGGGCAACTACCTCAGCCTGGCCATGTGCAAATACGCCAGCCTTGGGAAGCGGTCGGCCGATCTTGAGCGGTACCGTCGTGACATCGCCGATGGCGTAGACGCCCGGGAATCGCGTCGCGAATGTGTGACGGTCTGGCGCGATCCATCCGCTGTCTTCCGTGAGCTTGGCATCACGCACGGCCTGGGGCGCGCGATGAGGCGGCACGTAAATCAAGAGGTCAAAGGGCGCGATGGTGCCATTGGCGAAGTGAATCCGCTTCTGTGCGGGGTCGACCTCCTTGACCTGATGGCTTGGAAAATACTTCACGCCGCGAGTCTCGACCATCTGCCTCACGGCGGCCGAAACTTCCGCGCCGGCCGTCAGCATCGGGCCTGGCTCCGCTGCGTAGATTGTGATCTCCGACGCTTTGGAAAGGCCAAGACGGCTCAAGTGATAGTCCACCAAGAGCGCCGCCTCGTAAGGGGCGGCAGGGCACTTGTAGGCAGGTGCCGCCGTGAGGATCACCACTCGGCCTCCACGAAAGTCTCGCCAGGTGTCGCGAATGCAAGTCACCCCTGGGAGCGTGTAGAGATTGTGACCAGCCTTCTTCAGGCCAGGAATCGCGTCTTCGTTGTACTCGGCGCCGAGTGAGACGATGAGGGCGTCAGAGGTGAAGGCTTTTCCGGCGACCGTGACGGTTCGCGTGCTGGGGTCAATGTTTTCAATCTCTCCGCGCACGACCTCGATTCCTTTTTTGGCAAGCCCGGCGATGGGACGAGCTATTTGCTCCGGGCGCCGATCACCGATCATGAGCCAGAGAAGAGAGGGAACGAACAGATGGGACGACTCCCGATCGACGATGATGACTCGGTCCCTTGGCGGGAGGAGTCGGCGTAACTCAGTTGCCGCGACCACCCCTCCTACACCAGCGCCCAGGACCAGGGCGATACGCGCTTGTGACATGCCAGCCTCCTAAAAAGTGACGATCTTATCGGCCCAGATGGACCAATCGGTGAGTTGTTCCAGGGTGCCACGCGTCGCGCCTTCGGTCAGCTCTGGCTCGGTAATGCCGCGAGCATCCATGCAGGTTCCGCAGACGCCGATCTCGCTCTGGTTGCGTGCCACGTTCTTCAACATGACTTCGGTGTTGTAGTAGCCCTGCGGGACCTTTTGACCGGATTTCGCGCAGGCGGCAGCGTCTCCAATCAGGAAAACCTTCACCTCTTGGCCTTCCCGTTTGGCCAGAGCGCCCGCCAGCCGCAGGCCATTGTAGCTTCTCTCAGTTCCGTAGGGAGCGTCATTGAGAACGAATAGTGTTTTCATGTTTATATCCTCCACCTTGTTCAACCCATCCGAAATAGCCTTCATCGAGCCAATGTGCGTCGCGCCAGCCAGCCTCGCGAAGAAGCTTCGCCGCATTTTCCGACCGACCGCCGCCTTTGTTGCAGACCGTGACAATCTTTGCGTCTGTAGGCAGATCCTTGGCTGACGTGGGGAGAGTTTCTATCGGTAGGTGGCGCGCACCTTCGATGTGGCCTTCTGAAAATTCAGGAGAGGACCGCACATCGATCACGATGACGGCATTCCCTTGCATGAGACTTCTTAGTTCGGAGATCGACACCGAATGAGTAGCGGATGGCTTCTGAATATTAGTTTTCATGTTGAGCGTCTCCCGCATACGCAAGGCAACCACGACTCCAGAGAGAAGCGTGATCGCAGCCACGAGCCAAACTGCCGCAGTGATTCCGAAAAGATCAGCCGTAACTCCTGCAACCAAGGCGCCAGTCGCGTAGCCTGAGTCCCGCCAGAGACGATATACTCCGACGGATGAAGCTCGCCAGGAGGGATGGGCGACGTCGCCGATCGCCGCAAGCAGCGTGGGATAGACCATCGCGGTTCCGGTGCCGAGTAGGACGCCACCGATTGCAAATCCAGTGAATGACTGAGAGAGGGCCGTCACCGCTATCCCCATAGCTTGCACCCACATCCCAGTCGCAATGAGCCACTTCCTACCGAGCGTGTCGGAAAGGTGTCCCGTCCAGAGCTGAAGGATGCCCCAGGTGGCGGGATAGATCGCTGCAAGCCATCCGATTCGCTCAAGACTCAATCCGACCGTGGAGAAGAGCACGGGAAACAGTCCCCACGCCATTCCGTCGTTCAGGTTGTTCACAAAGCCCGCTTGAGTCACCGACGAGAGGTTCTTGTCCGTAAATGATGTTTTGACGAAAACCGCACCCTGGCTGAGCAGCTTCGGTGCAGCGTTCGCATGAAGACTCGCTTCATGCGCGACGTGATGGTGCGTTTCTCGAACAAGAAACAGACTCAGGATAAGTCCGATGATAGAGTAACCAACGCCGAGGTAAAAGGGTTCTGGGCGCAGCCCATAGTGACTTGCGATATATCCGGTCGCTAGAGCAGACGCCGCCACCGCAAAATATCCCGCAAATTCATTGAGCCCCATCGCCAGGCCGCGGCGCGCGGGTCCCGCAAGATCAATCTTCATGATGACGGTCGTTGACCAAGTTAGACCTTGGCTGACTCCCAGGAAAAGATTTGCCACCAAGACCCAGGTCCAGCTCGGTGCCCACATCAGCAGGAATGGGGCGGGAATTGCCAGAACCCATCCGGCGACAAGGACCGCCTTGCGGCCCCACCGATCCGACAGCCGACCGGCGAAGTAGTTCATGAACGCCTTGGTGAAACCAAAGACTACGATGAAAGAAAGGATCGCCGTTTTGGCGGCAAGGTTGAATTCCTTCTCCGCGATTTCGGGAAGGATGCTCCGTTCCAAGCCGACCATCGCCCCGACGAAGGCGTTGACCAGGACCAGCAAACTGAATTGAGGGAGGTTTTCCCTCAGTCCGAGTTTGATGGGTTCGTTGGGCCTTGAGTTCGGTTTCATGCCGTTGGACCTCTTTCGATCGAGAAACCTGCGGCTACCCAGTCGGACACGCCATCGCTCATGCGGGATGCGCGGTAGCCCTTTGCTTTCAGTATCTCGACGGCTTCGTGTGAGAGGACACAGTAGGGGCCTCGGCAGTATGCGATGATCTCCTTGTTCTTGGGGATCTCTGAGAGCCGCTTCTTCAGGTCCGAGAGTGGAACGGACAGGGCATTTGGAATGTGGCCGTCCCGGTATTCCTGCTCTGGTCTGACGTCGATGACAATGATCTCTCCCTCGCGGACCCGTTTGAGAAGCGTCTTGCGGTCCACATGAGCCATGCCGGCCTTGTCTCGGAAGAATTGATCCATCGTGCGCTGGATCTCTAGAAAATGCTTCTCGGCGAGAGATCGGAGGTTGACCCAAAACGAGGCTACGTTCGGGCCTGCGATACGGTAGAAGACATGCTTCCCCTCCTTGCGGGTCTCCACGAGGCGAGTAGCGCGCAGCACTTTGAGATGGGCGCTGGTGAGCTTCACGGTGAGATCGGCTTGTTTCGCAAGCATTTCGACCGATTTCTCGCTTTGGCAGAGGATGTCGAGTAGCTCAAGCCGCTTTGGGCTGGATACCGCCTTTCCCACTTGTGCGATGACTTCGTAAATTTGGTCCTTCATCTGACGAGAGTTCATGCTTCCATCATACCAATAATCTAAAGATTATTGGTATGAATTCCGTCGTAATAAAATGACTGTAAAATTAAGATGTAAGGCCGCTTTGAACTCGCCCATTCGGCTTCGGTGTCCGACACCGGGACGGCCATCCCGCTCACGCGGTTGCCGATTCTGAACTGATGTTCTTCGTGGACCTTGGGGCCGATGGCGACTTTGAACTGTGGGCGCGGCTCGCCGCCCACCTCTCCGTCGAGAATCAGGGTGTAGCCCTGGTACTGTTGGGTCGGGATCTGGTCGAAGGATCTCAGCAGCCGGATCCGGGCTTTGACGCTGATGAGGGTGCCGGTGAAAGTGACTTTGTCCGTCACGCTTTCATCCTATATCGCACACCTCGGCCAGCGCCGTCCGACACCAATTGGCCTTCAGCGACGAGAGTACGGAAGTGAGCCTTCACGGTATTTCGATTGGCTCCGGTGGCCGTCACAGCTTCGGCGACAGAGGTTGGGCCGCGGCCCTTGATGAGCTCGATCAGCTGCTGCGAGAGGCGCGGCAGCCTGGTCAACAAGAGTTCGTTCGCGAGTTTGGTTTCCAGTGATGCTTTCTGCCTCTGCATGGAGCGGAGGAAGAACACGATCCAATCCTTCATGCCTCCGGACCACGTTTCACTCGCCGCAGATGGACTCGTGGCGGGTGCGGTTTTCTCGAGTTCGCCCTGGCCACGTCTCAGCGCCAAGTAGTAAGCATCCTTGTGCTCTTCGATGACCCGCTCCATGGAGCTGTAGGGCACGTAGGAGTAGCCTTGTTGCATGAGCAGAAGCGTCGTTAGCGCCCGCGAGAGTCGCCCGTTGCCGTCTTGAAAAGGGTGGATTTGTAGGAACACCACCACGAAAATGGCTATAATCAGGAGCGCATGAAGCTCTTTACGGTCGAGCTGAAGGGTGGTCCACTCGATCAGTTCCTTCATGAGTCTCGGAGTATCGAACGGTGAGGCCGTCTGAAAGATGATTCCCAGATTCTCGCCGTCGGGGCCATATGCCGCGACGTGGTTGGGAAATTTCTTATAATCGCCCCGGTGTCGATCATCCTTGGTGCTGTATTTGAGTAGGACGGAGTGCAACTGCTTGATGTGATTTTCTGTGAGGGGGATGTCCCGATAGGAGGAGAAGATCATCTCCATGACTTCGCCGTAACCAGCCACCTCCTGCTCATCGCGTGAGCGAAAGGAGTAGGTCTTCACCCCACGGAGCAGGGCTTCGATCTCGGAGTTGGTGAGTTTCGCGCCCTCGATACGGGTGCTGGAACCGATCGACTCGATGGTCGCCACCCGTCGCAGGGCCGCGAGGCGGTCGGGCGCGAGGATCTGAGTGACGGTCCATTTGGCCCTAAACCCGTCGAGTTCGGCGACGAGATTCAGAATCTCGGGGTTGAGGGGTATCGGGGTAGTCCTAAAGGGAGCCATACCCAATTATATATCCAATAATATCCATTTTGTCCCCTAAAATGGCTATTTGCGGATATTAAAGGGTACGTAATCGGATATATTGCATCTGAAGGTCGGGGCCCGGAGGAGGGCGGATAGATATTACGGCGTGCTCGCTGGCGCGAACAGCTCGACCACCCGGCCCATGACCTCTCTCGGCGCCAGCCACCACTTTGAGTCCGAACGGAGCAGGGCCTGGCGGGAATACTTTCCAGCTGCGGTGTTTCCTTGAGGAAACGGCGGATCATGGTGTCGACGTAGAGGCCAAAGGTTTTATCGTTCACGAATTGCACGCCGGGCGAAAAGTTGGTCCAGGCGCGGCCATGGAGAAGTGCCGCTTCGAGCGGCGGCCCCCTATGTCAGGAAAGATGTCGCCCCAAGAAAGTTAAGAATAGCGAGGCAGAAGGACATCAGAAATGGGTCGTACACATTACAGCGACGAGTTCAAAAGGTCAGCAGTTGAGAAATTTTTTTCCTGGGGCCATCGCCCCGGGGAGTTAATCACTCAGGAAATAGGGGTCACCAGAATCCAGGCCAAGGGGACCAGCGTTCCGGCCCCCGCCTGCCCCGGCGGCCACGAGGTTCCGACAAATCGAGGCGGCCGGATGAGTACGGATTCCGTTCAGCATGCCCTCAGAAAATATATCAAGTGCGCAGTAGCGTCGGTTCCAGCACTGCGGAAGAAAAAGGTCTCTCCCCACACGTTGAGGCATGCGACAGCCATGCAGATGCTCAAGCGCGGAGTCGATATTGAAATTATCGCGCTAAAGAGGAAGGCACTGAAGAGAACACGCTTCAAATCCGAGATTCAACCGCCGGTGCGTCCGACCTCCGGCAGGGTCGAGTGACAAGCTATTGTTGACCAGGCTTTTCTCGGATCCGCAATCCTTCATGAACAATGAAGTTATCAAAGGTTGCATGGACATTTATAAAATTGCCATTTTTGTCTTTCGGAGCCCATTTCGCGTCTCCTCCTCCGTGAAAAGTGGAGAATAAGAATTGTGAGATTCTGGCGTCTTTAACGGGATCTTTCCAAAAGTATGCATTGTCGTATTTGATCAGCAGTTGACCATCGACATAAACTTTCACTTCGCCATCTTTTTTATCATATGCGGTATTCAGTCGCGTATAAAGGGTGACCGCATAGTACTTTTCACGTTTGAAGCGAAAATGCTCATTGCTTTTGTATTCACCCCATTTGTCTCTTTGATCTTGCAGGCACAGTACTGTTTCGATCTTCCCTTCTTGCCTCCACATGATTCGAGAGCTCCAACCATCTGGCCTCACTTTCCAATCGCCGGTAACCACCTCATCGGGACCGAGACCGTGCATTTTCCCGCCGAGCACGAATTGAAAATCTTCACTGAATTTGACGTCATAGGAAAGACTAGCTTCATTAGTTTTTTTAGAAAGCGGAAAGAATCCCTTAACTCTGCCGCTGCCTTTGTAAATAGAGACATAGGTGACTTCAAGACCTTTGGAACCGTTTACCCCCTTGCTAGGAACGACGACCGCATCATGTCCGTGGCCTTTCAAATACCTGTAAATGACGGAATCATCCGCCTTCTCAAAGTCATCGGAGAATAGGGTTGGATTGGCACTCGCATCGCTATCAAAGAGCGATGAAAAGAACAGAAGTAACAGGCTGAGGGAATGCGACAGAGGCTGCAAGTAAGCCATAGGTTTAAAGTAGATCGGGTCACGCATTCGGTCTAGAATCAAATGGTCTTACTTTGGTAGCTCGCGATTTCCCCGAAGCAGTCCTGATCCGTCGTCGCGCAAAGCCTCGCGCCGTCGCTCCCATTTGCCCTGAAGGCCGACGTCGGGGCCTGCTTCCTTCAATCGCTTTTTTTTCATCTGCACCCTTCACGGCTGGTGAAAGGGATGCAGCTAAAAAACATCCCAAAAGCAACAAATCAGAATTGGAGAAAACATGAAAACGAATCAAAACGAGACCAAGAGTCAGGCTGTCGAACAGCACAAAGAGCGCACCGGGTTCAGCGCAAGCACGATGCCCGTCCTCAGTAAGTCAGGCGAATTTGTGCACTTCTTCTTGCCTGGTGACATCGTCATCACCGAATACGCAAACCACTTGGATGCTGCCACTTGCGGCCTTTCACGGGCACTTCAATCGCAACGAGATTTCCGGGGCGGCGCACGACGTTGAGCCCGACGCACTTGATGCCATCCACGTCCCAATCCACGCGGTTGTGATGGTGGCCGAAGAAACAGACCCGTGGCCGGACGCGAGCCACCGTCTCGGTCAGTCCGACGGCCGTGCTCGTGTAACGGCGCTCGCCGGCCGCGTCGACATCAAACTCCGGGGCATCCTGTGCGAGAAGAGGGCGGACATCGGCTCGGAATGCGGCGTCTGCGAGCTTCAAGGCGAGATTCGCCTCGAACTGCGCTTGCGACACCGGGGTTTTCCCGTGCTCCATGTATTTGTGAAAGCAATGGATGGTCTTCGTCAGATCGAGTTTGGGAAAGTGCTGGAGCGCCATCGCGAGGTCGAACAGGTCGCGTCCTTTTCTCCTCTGAAAGAGCGCCCGCATTTTTGTTCCGAGGAGCTCTTCGACCTCGTAGGTCATGGTTTCGGCGGCTCCTTTAAATCAGTCGCTTTCGCAGCGGATCGGGCGTCGGTGGGATGAGGGTCCGAGTGGAGCTGGATCACGGCCTTGGTCAGAACGAGATCCTGTTCGATTTGAGCGTCCGGCCCCCATGGTGTTTTCGTGCGCCAATGCACGAGGCTCGTTGGTGGGATCATAGGTCGGTCTCCACGACGTCATTGACGAGTACCCGCCAGTGCTCATCGCGCGAGGACACGTCGCCGTTCCAGCCCGGGCGCAGGGGGACGAGCTTCGTTTCCTTTTCGGAAATCCATTTGCGCAGCTCTGACGCTTTTTTCTTGTCACCGTACCGTTCGAGGAGATGGCCGAGTCTCTGCGCGTGCGCGATCTCGCCCTCGGCGCGGGCTGCGTCCACGAGTTTCTTAGGGTCAAGCCGTTCGGAAAGCTCCGCGAGCACGGTCGCAACGTTGCTGAGATAACCTGCCCACCGATAGTATCGGATGAGATCAAACGCGGTGGCCTCGGGCGTCGAGACCTTGAAGTAGCCCGTGTGCGTTTTCATCTCCTGGAGCGGCGTTCTCTCTATGGCTTTTTTTGTAAGAAAACGGATTCGCGTGCGATGGGCCGTGACCGGCCGGAGAGGCTTCGTCGTGATGACCTGAAGCTCCTGCGGGGCCTGGTGGGCTGCGCCGAAGAGGGCCGCCGCCGAGAGGCCGCCCACATAGTAGGGCTGTTCGTGAAATTTCATCAGGGCGTCGATGTACCACTCGGGCGGCACGCTCTTTCCGCTGCGGTATTCGGTGGGAATGATGACGTAGAAGCCTTTCACCGGGCGAAATAGCTTATCCCTCCGAATGAGGCGTAGCGACGCTTTGATAAAGGCGTTTGGAGAGTCGAAGAGCGTCTTTTGGGCCTCGGCGGACGTGAAGACCAAACGCCCCCGGGCCTGAAGCGCCTCGATGTAATTCAGCAGCCGATCCCGTTTGGGACCGTCGCGAAGCGATTGGTTGGGCGTTTTCTTGTTTCTCTCCATTTTCATAGAATGCCACAAAACAGCATTGTATGCAAATCTTGAGATTCTCTGGAAGTGCCGAAAACCGGTCCTTTCCGCATACCTCAAAAGGATTGGAGATTCTCTGAAGTCGTTCAAGTCATTGTAACTACTTGTATGTGTCGAGTTCGTCACGACCTAATCCTTCTTTCTGTGATCGTACATGCTGACGACCTTCTCCATGACCGCTTCCTCGGTCGGTACGAACCTAAGCGTCTCGGTGGCTCCCGCCTCGTCAATGCCGGCCAGGCGGATGTACCGCGGCATGGTTTTTAGGTCTTTCTAGCCGCAGATCTTCATCACGACGGTTGCCGGGATGCCGGTGGAGATGAGCTGGGTTGCGAAGCAGGCGCGCAAAGCGTGGAAGCGGACCGAGGGCAGCCTGTTCCCGATGCAAAAGGCTCGAAGCACGCGGGCCTGCTCGCCTTTGTCCCACTCCCATGACCTCGGAAAGATAAAGTCGTGGGTCGACATTCTCTCGATGCCAAGGTCATGAACGAGGACCCAGTAAAACTCGCTCGATAGCTTGGTCGCGAGGGATGACTTCGAGGTCACTTCTTTTGAGCTGATGGAGCTCGCCGCTGCGGCAGCCGGTGAGCACCGCTCCGACCCAAATCGGATACCAGGGATGCTTCTGTTCCTTGGCTGTGCGCGGCAGAGTCGGATGTCAGAATGTCCGGACGCTTTTCTTCGCGGTCGCGGGTGAGTTCGAGCCCATGGACGGAACTCTCCATGGAATGTGGAGCCGATATTTGAACGACCTCGGCGCATGGCCAGAAACGAAAAGTATTCGTACTATCGTCATGTCGGAAAGTGCAGTGCCGGAACTAACCCGATTCACGCTGACGAAATGGAAACGCTGGTGTTTCGGCGTCTGAAGGAATTGGACGCAACTCCACAGTTTCTCGATGCCATTGTGCGAAATCAGCACAAACTTGTTTCGGATAAAGGCCCCTCAGTTGAGGCCGACCGTCTTGCAAGCGTATCTTGGGTAAATCCAATATGGCTGCAGGAAAACCAACGTCTTACTTCCCGACTTTCTGATCCGATGAAACAGATATCGCGAGCCTTACTATTTCGTTCTCGAAAGTCTTAATTCCTTTGTTGAGGCGCAGCCGGCTCAGTGCTTCCTCTCCCTCAACTTTATGATTCTGTGCGCCGCGACGTAGGTAAACGGTTCCATCGGAACTTTTCCTAATATTGCCCGATTTACGAATCTCAGCACGAAGTATGAGCCCCTTGTGGCCATCGCAAACTAAAAACTCGTAGCTGGTGTCCTGCCCAAGCGGAAAAAAATTTTCAAAGCACTGAATCAGTCCGTTGGCTTCTTCTTGATTCGTGAATCCTTCCCACGAATGCTGCGTTTTTTCTGTGTTCGTCGCGATTCCTACGAAGAGTTCGCCGCCATCGGCATTTGCAAAGGCCGATAGAGCTTTTGTAAGTTTGGCGGGGGCAATATCCTTGCCCTTAAAGTCGAGAAAAGGGCCTTCGGGTTTCAGCAAGAGGTGGGTCAGCTGCGCGGTGGATATTTTGATTTCAGAAATCACCCTGATGCGAATCCTTTTGCCGTGCAAAATTATGAGAAGAGCCCTGTTATCTAAATTGGGGTGATTGACCCAAACTGAGCGAAATCGCCGCCTTGCGGCCCGCTTTTGACTGTAGACAATCCTCCACTTGTTTCAAGTTCCGATTCTTCTTCACCCGATAAAATTTCATAGGCTCTCCAGCTTCGATGCGGTCTTTGGCAGCCGATTGTTCTTAAAAGCGTCGCAGTACTCCGCCTTCGAACGCGGCGGATTCTTGCACCTGGCCACAACAGCCTCAAAGCCAGCACGTGCGCTTTCCAAATGGTCTTCGATCAGCTTTTCTAAAAACTCGTCGGGGTGCATCACGGCGACGCCGCGAGCCGATCCGTAGGCAATGTCAAAGTCCTTGAGATTCGACGTAA
>CAYIHX010000047.1:0-26660 GCA_964363305.1 uncultured Bacteriovoracaceae bacterium
CATTCTTGTTGCTGATATCGACCGGGGTGGAGTGTTCGCACAGGTGATTGGAACACTCGATCTCCTGGACACTCGAGACCGAGAGCGAGTGAAAGGAATCATCATCAATCGATTTCGAGGTGATCCGGCGCTATTTGACGACGGAATCAAGATCATTGAAAAACGAACGGGCGTCCCTGTGCTCGGACTCATCCCCCACTTCTCAGATATTCACATCGACTCGGAAGACGGACTGCCGCTCTCCGCGCAAGTAGACCCGGGGCGAGATTTAAATCCCGCGTCAGTAAATATCGCGGTCATTCTGTTGCCACATATTTCAAACTTCACTGACTTCCTTCCCCTTGAAATACCGGGCGCCGTCGAACTTCACTATCTGCGACGTCCTCGATCTCTGATCGCTTACGACCTCGTCCTCATCCCGGGAAGCAAGAACGTCCGAGCGGACTTGAGCTGGCTTCATGAAACAAGCTGGAACGAACGAATCAACGCATTCAGCACCTCCGGCGGAACGGTCGGCGGTATCTGCGGTGGCTATCAGATGCTGGGCCAGCGGGTCTGCGATCCCCATGGAGTCGAGGGACCACCGGGAGAAACCAAAGGCCTGGCGATGCTTCCCGCCAAAACTGTTCTTATGCAGCCAAAACTGCTTCACCGAACAAAGGCTCGCTGGAGGCAATCCGAGCATTCAGTCGCGGGTTACGAGATTCATCACGGCGTTACGACAAGCACGGAACCCTGCCAGCCCCTTCTTCATCTGACCGAACGCGACGGGACGCAGGTGAATCAAACCGATGGCATCATCAGCCCGGACGGAAAAACATGGGGCTGTTACCTCCACGGCCTTTTTGACTTGCCGAAATTTCGGAAACATTTTCTTGTGTCGCTGGCCGGAACGCGACTCGACATCAAACATGCCCTCGGAGAATCACCGGTCGACGATCGGCAGCGCCAGTACGACCTCCTCGCCGAACATTTTCGCCAACATCTCAACATGCCCGCCCTTTATGCGATGCTCTCGAACGAAAATCAGCTCAAAGTCCCCGGCTCCTTTCACAAAATGGATCCAGGCCTCACTCCGAGACGGACACCGAGCACCGCCTCGGAGCAAGCCACCAGCTAAAAATCGCCTAAGCAGCGACCGTCAAGTGATCCTCCACCTCGATCACTCCCGGGGCATTCCAGGCGGCGCCCCTGACATCGCGCAGATCGGCGAAGGACCGAACCACTCCCGTAAGCACCACCCTGCCGCCATGAACGGCTATATCGATCCTCTCCGCCTCGCGCTCCACCGCGCGTTTGAGCGCCTGCTCAATCTCCTCCTTGACGTCGGAGGGCTGGACGCGTGACTTGATCGAGATCTGATTAAAGATCCCCTTGACCCCGGTCAGCACCCGGGCAGCATCCTCCGCTGCGGATTTTTGATACTCCCAGTCGACCTCTCCGCTCAGCGTCACCCAACCATTAGATACGGCAACCCTTAACATCTGATCAGGAACCTGCACACTCCACTGAAATGCGCTCAGCACGGCATCCGCGATGTTCTGATCGTCCCGATAGTCGGATTCGAGGAGCTTCACATCAATTTTCTCCACGACGGCCCTCACCCCAGCAACACGCTGCGCAGCCCGCTCCGCCGCCCTCTTTTCTACATAACTGGGGACCATGCCCGTCAGAGTGACAATACCACCCCGAACCGCCACTCCGATGTGCTCATGAGTAACAGCGGTATCCCACTTCAACTCCGACATAACATCCATCTGAATCTGCGAATCGCTCTTCATTTTGTTCTCCTTTATTACGTTCAATCAAACAGCCGTGAATGAAAGAGAGGGAATGCATCAAGGATGCCAAAACTCAAAATGCGACCGAGCGCCTACCAGTCAGAAAAGAAACGGTGTCCACCTAGAGCCTTTCCAATACACCTTGGAACTTACGATCTGCATCCTTGGCCAGCACGACGAGCTCCACATCACCGATGCATCTCCATCAAGGCCGACGGCTTTGCTAGTTCAACGGATACCCTGCCCGCCCCAAGATCACGAATGACAGCGTTACACGGGAGTAGGCACGCTACATCGGCATTTCGCTCGTAGGATTCATAGGCAAGCTGCGGATTACAGGCGCCCAGAATAACCACTGGCCTCAAAGTTTTCCCGAGCTTCTCTTTTATTTTCTCATGAAAATCAATCCGAGTTAAAATCCCAAACCCCTCAAGCTTAAGCGCGTTCGTAACCCGCTCAATCGCTTCTTCGACCCCACTCTCTATTTCTTTCTTAAAATTAATGCCGCCCATTTGATCCTCCCATTCAACAACAACTACACTGGGCGGAGATTAAATGTCTATATTTTGGCTTGATTTGTCTCGCCTCAAAAACAGAAATCACTTCAGCTCAACGAGAGATGGCTTCCGCCGTTGGCACCGACCATGCACTAGAGAATTTCGTTGCTTGAATGCAGCGAAGCTAAATCAGAACTCCTAGTGAGGTGGAAGTCCTCCCAGCAGAATCATCCGGTTGCTGCTGGAGCGATGGTCGATGCCGGGGATGGCGACATTCTCGGCAAGAGCCGACTGTATAAATTTCCTGGCTTTTTCAGTGCTTAACAACACTTTAAGAGATGTGTGTGGCTCACTCATCTTTGTTCAACGAAGGGGGCGACATAGCAAACCGTGGATTTAAGGCCATGTACATCGGAAGCGGTTTAAGTGGCATTGAGTTGCGGGGAAGCATCGTTTGAAATGCCAGCTTTTCCATGCGTATTGGGGAAAACCCAACGTACGTCGTGGGCGGATAAGGGAGGTGAGGTTATCAGCGAGAGAAGAAGGGGTGACTTTTCTTTTTTCGACATGGCCCCACCCTCCTCGTCCTTTTTCAAAATTTCAAAAATTTCAAAAAAAGAGTCAAGTTTCTAGCGGGGGATGCCGATTCGTCTGGCGAGGGGACTCCAAACTATGGCCTTTGCCGGTATCTTCGTTCTCGGATTTTTTGTCGCCACGCAACTTGCGCTCGGTCTTCTCGGGACGCGCTCTCGGTCGGTTCGGCCCAAAGAAAGAGCGGTTCGCCTACTGCGAAGCGCTTCGATGGTCGCGCTAGCGGGGCTGTTGATCGTAGCTGAGCATGGCGACGCTGCCTCTTACTTTTTTTATGGCTTCGCGGCCCTTCATCTCGTTTTTGCCATCTGGGATTCGGGCTCCGCGCCCCGCACGCGTTCTGGCCGCGAGGACCGGCTGCGCTCCGTCGAATTCTTCCTCACTCCGCTCGTGCTGGGTACGCTGCTCGTCTCCTGGCGTTTCATTGACGGCGCAGGCTTTTTCGTGGGCATGGTCATGCCCTCGACTACGGGTCTGCGCACCCTCTGCACCGGATATTCCATAGCCCAAGGGGCTGTCTGGGCATTTGAACTGCTCTTCACGTTAAAACGCCCAGACACCCAACCGCAGGCCGCCCCCTTGCTCCTGCTTCCAGAAGCTCAAAACGCAAGTGCTTCACAAAAAGTCGGCCAAAACGCCGCATAAAGCGCAGCTCTAATTTCTGCGAACGAGTTCTTTCACCGTGACCATGGAGCTGCTTTCGCCTCCCTCGCCATTCATCTCCGTGATGGATTTCACGAGCGACCCGGATTCCGCGTTCCCGTCGATCCAAGTTTCCAGTAGGGCAGTGCCTTCTCGTAGGGTCATCCGGGCCTTGAGATAAGCGCAATCGAAACGACCGGCCGGAACCGTCACCGTCTTGCGACTCCGCTCGAGCACTTCAAGCTTCGCGTCGCCTGAAGGAGCGCCGGGCACACTCTTGCCGCACGATTTTTCGAAATCGACGCGAGTCAGGGTCACACTCGTCGTGGCACCGCCCGTCCGCACACTCGTCACGACTCGCTCTGAGCTCGATTCCGTGACCTGCTGAAGTTCCCGATCCGAACGGATCACCATTTCGCGACCATCTTGGCGCATCTTCACGTCGACCTGGTACTCTTCGATTTTCCCCGCCGGATGGGTAGCGACGTACTTCTGCCAGGCGTCCGTGCAGTTCACAGCTTGTGCCGCCCCGCCCTGGCCTCCCGCTGAACCCTTGTCGCTTCCACATCCGACAACCGCCGTAGCGACCGACACCACGCCCATGATCCACAAATTTTTAAATTTCATTTTGAGTTCCTCTGTCCCCGTGACCTGCCACATTTAGACGCGAGGAGCAACTTCTCCATGAATCCAAGGACGCTATCGGACTCGGGTATCTTTCTAAACTTTTGGTACGTCATTTGCTCTGGATTTCGGTACCTCGTGTATTTACATAAAGGGGGGGTAGCGTTGTGTCTCAAGGAGATGGCAAAAAAGCTAGCAGGTCACCATGACAAATGAGGTTTGGCATGTTCATTCTGTTGAGTCGACCGTCGACACGCTCGGCACGGACTTAGACCGGGGGCTGACCCAGAGTGAGGCACGGGAGCGCCTGCTGACGTTCGGCGAGAATGCCCTCAAGGAGACCCGTCGACGAAGCCTCCTTCGGATGCTCCTGAGTCAATTCACCGATTTCATGGTGCTCGTCTTGATCGGCGCGGCGCTTATCGCTGGATTTCTCGGCGAACTTGAAAATACGATCGCGATCGTCGTGATTGTTATTTTAAATGCGGCTCTTGGCTTTGCCCAAGAGTACCGCGCCGAGCGCGCCATGGCCGCCCTCAAAGCTCTCGCAACCCCGAGTGCCAAGGTCCTCCGCGCCGGAAAAGTGACCACAGTATACGCACGGGAGCTCGTCCCAGGTGACATCGTACTCCTGGAGACCGGAAACTTGGTTGCCGCCGATCTTCGGCTGGTCGAGACCGTTCAATTGAAAATCGAGGAAGCGACTCTCACCGGAGAGTCTCAACCCGCCGAAAAGAGCACGAAGGCGCTGTCACAGTCGGAACTCGCGATCGGCGAACGACAGAATATAGCTTATAAAGGCACTCTCGTTACCTACGGGCGAGGTGCCGGCATCGTGGTCGCCACCGGAATGCAAACCGAACTCGGTCGAATCGCGGCGCTGCTGCAATCCAAGGAAGATCCCCAAACCCCCCTTCAGAGGCGCCTTGCCCGATTTGGACAACGACTCGCAATGGGCGTCGCTGCGCTCTGCGCCGTATTCTTCGTCGTGGGACTTCTCCGCGGCGAGAGGCCTCTACTCATGTTCATGACCGCCCTGAGCCTAGCGGTCGCGGCCATACCGGAGGCCCTTCCCGCTGTCGTCACGGTATCGCTCGCGCTCGGAGCCCGGCGCATGGTTAAGCGAAAGGCGCTGGTTCGCAGGCTTCCGGCCGTAGAAACCCTTGGCTCGGTGACCTATATTTGTTCGGACAAGACAGGAACCCTGACGCGAAACCAAATGCGAGTGGTTGAATATCAGATCAATGAGAACGCGGCGAGCCTACTTTTTCAGGCGATCGCGCTGAACAATGATGCTTCCGCTCGGGAAGGCGAGGGCATTCAAGGCGATCCAACGGAAACGGCGCTCTACGAAGCAGCGCGCGACGCCGGGTTCCCCAAACCCGAGGTCGAGAAAAAATTTCCGCGCGTTGGCGAAATTCCATTTTCCTCTGAAAGAGGAAAGATGACCACGCTTCATCGTGCCAAGGGCGGGGAGCTTTTGGTCTTCATGAAGGGAGCACCCGAACGCGTCCTTTCACGTTGCACGCAAGAATGGAAGGACGGGCAACTCCGGCCCATCGAACCACAGGCGGCCCTTGCCAGAGCGGACGCGATGGCCAAAGAGGGCCTCCGTGTTCTTGCCTTCGCCAATAAAACGATGACGGCGCCTCCCGAAGAGTTCACCTCTGACACGGTTGAGACCGATCTCATGTTGATCGGATTTGTGGGGTTGATCGACCCACCCCGCCCTGAAGTCAAACAAGCAATCGAGCTCTGCCAGAGTGCCTCGATGCACGTCGTGATGATCACTGGAGATCATCCTGCCACGGCGCTCGCGATCGCCCGAGAGCTCGGGATTATTACCCGCTCCGCTCCAAACCAAGGCACGCACGGCGCAGTACTAACAGGTCAGGAACTGGCGAAACTTTCGACTGCTGAATTTGAAACTCGCGTCCGGGACATTCGCGTTTACGCTCGCGTCTCCCCCGAGCAGAAAATTAAGATCATCAAGGGACTGCAAGATCGCGGCGAGCTTGTCGCCATGACAGGAGACGGCGTAAACGATGCTCCAGCATTGAAAAGAGCGGACATTGGAATAGCAATGGGAATGAACGGAACCGATGTCGCAAAAGAAGCTGCTCACATGGTGCTCCTTGACGACAGCTTCGCCACGATCGTAAGCGCCGTGCGCGAAGGGCGTCGGATCTTCGACAACATCCGGAAATTCATAAAATTCGTATTGACGGGGAACGCCGCAGAAATCTGGACCTTGTTTCTCGCCCCATTTCTCGGACTCCCGCTGCCCTTTCTTCCCATTCATATTCTCTGGATTAATCTCGTTACCGATGGTCTGCCCGGGCTTGCCTTAGTCGCGGAACCAGAAGAGCCCGGCATCATGAAGCGGCCCCCTCGCCCTCCCGGCGAGAGCATCTTTAGCCACGGACTTTGGCAACACGCGATCTGGGCGGGACTTCTCATGGCCGCTGTAAGCCTATCCGTTCTAGCGTGGGCATACCATGCAGGGTCTGCACACTGGCAGAGCATGGCATTCACAACTCTCACGATCTCCCAGATGTTCCATGTACTAGCCGTGCGATCAGATCGGGAGTCATTGTTCAGTCAGGGGATGCTCTCGAACGCGCCTATCCTTGGAGTGGTGCTTCTCACGTTCGGTCTTCAAATGGCGACGCTCTATGTGCCACTGCTTAACACCCTATTTAAAACCGAGCCCCTCACCTTGCCGGAACTCGGCATCTGCTTAAGCGTATCGCCAATCATCCTTTTTGCGGTAGAATTCGAGAAGTGGATGGCGCGACGAGGGTTGATTTACCAGCGCACCTAAAGACATGAGGCCATCATCAGGCCCACCCAGTTACAGGCTCCCGGCTTCAATTTGTACGACCTGCGCAAACCTCTCAAAACGCGCGGCCGCGACAGAGACACCCCTCGGACAGTGCTTAACGTTACTACAACTCTGAAAAGCACACAGTTCCTCGCATTCTTCAAAGTCCCCGACCACGCGATTCTGTTCGAACTTCCACTGGAGCCGCTCCACCGCTTCGTGCAGTGAACGGCCCACCGCGCGAGCGCTGTAATCTTTTTTCCGTCCCACGACTCGCGCCGCTAACACCAGCCCGTTTACACCAGCAGCCAGACAGGCACAGGCCCTCACGGGCTCGCTCACCGCCCATAGGCGCTCCTGCAGCAGTTCCTCCACTTTTGCCAATGGCAACCGCTCACCCTCGTCTTCGCCGAGCCCGAATATTTCTGGATTAAACAGCAAGACGAAAAAGACGACCGGAACCCCCGTCATGAAAATAAAAACAAGCGCCGCCGGCGTCAGAATCAAAAGCGACAACGGAAACACAATCGTAACAACGGCCAGAAAACCGGCCAATGCATTGATAATTGACTTCATATCCCCCCCTGTAGATGAATCCATTCACACCACACACAGGCATAGAGCATGCAAAACACGTGCTACCCCGTCGGACGTCGCTTGTTCAAAAAAAACAGGGAAGCCACCACAGGCGGGGTACACCCCACCCATCGAGCGCAACCGGCGGCGCACCCGCACCGAATATCCGCCCGATACCGAGACTTTCTGACGCATCCCCCACGTCTCAAGGGGCCGTTGCGTCGATCCGCACGACTTCCTCGAACCGTTCAAAACGCAAACCGACAGCAACCGCACGCTTGGGACAGCGCTTCGCGTTACTGCAACTCTGAAAGGCACACACATCCGCGCACTCTTCGACGTCGGAAATCACGTGGCCCTCATCAAATTTCCACTCCAGCCGAGCCACTGCCTCGCCCAACGTGCGTCCGACCACCCGGGCGCTGTAGTCGCGCTGACGGCCGACGACCCGCGCCGCCAATACCGAACACCCCGACTCCGCAGACACGCAAGCGCAAGCCCGCACCGGCCCCCCCACCTCTCCCAGCCGTTCCCGAAGGAAGCCTTCCATTCTTTCCAGGGGCATGAATTCCCGCTCGACCTCCTTTAATCCGAATATCTCCGGCTTCAGGAGAAAAAGGAACAGGCCAACCGGCAGACCCGCAATAAGCACGAATAAAAGGAGAAACGGCGCAAAAATCAGGAAAAACCACGGCACCGCAATCGGAAAAACAGCCACAAAACCAGCCAACACACTCACGAGTGATCTCACACATCCCCCCATTTTTTTGTAGGTGCATCCATTCACACCACGAGGGATGTGCTGCAACTTCCGTACGCAATCGCCAAAACTTCATCGACTCAAGACATCATTCAGATAAATAGGTATTATTGAGAATAAAATTCACGACCATCGAGACCAACGAAACAACTCGAGTCCGGAAACGATGCAGCAAAAACCGAAAAATAGCCCAATGCCGAGACTTTTCGGCGCGACTGGGTCTCGCCGCCAAACCATGCTATGGGCCCTTTATGGCTCGACTTCGGTTTAAAGTATTAGCGGAGAGCTCCGGCACCCGTGCGCGCGCGGCGGTCTTCCAGTCGCTGCACGGCCCGGTTGAAACGCCGATTTTCATGCCCGTGGGGACCCAGGCCACGGTCAAGAGCCAGACCGTCGATGCGCTGCTCGCGGCTGGCTCTCGCGTCTTGCTCGCGAACACCTACCACCTCCTGCTTCGACCCGGCCCCGAGGTTTTTGAGAAGTTCGGTGGCATTCACTCCTTCATGAACTGGAAGGGACCGGTCTTGACTGACTCGGGCGGGTTTCAGATTTTTTCGCTGCCCCATTCTCGACAGATGGACGAAGAGGGCGCGCGCTTCCAAAGCTACGTCGACGGGAAGATGTACCTGCTCTCCCCCGAAGTCAGCATCCGGATGCAGCGAGCCATCAACAGCGACATCATGATGGTGCTCGATCAATGCGTCCCGTCGACCGTCGAAAAAACAATCGCATCCGGTGCCATGGAGCTCACCCACCGATGGGCGAGGCGAAGCCTCGACGCGCGCGGCGACTCTCCGCAGGCGCTGTTCGGAATCGTCCAAGGCGCCTGTTACCGCGACTTACGCAAGGAGAGCGCGCGCGTTCTCACCGATATGCCCTTCGACGGCTACGCGATCGGCGGCCTGGCCGTCGGCGAAACCAAGAGCGAACGCGAGGACTTTTGTGAGTATACGGCATCGCTTCTTCCACGGGATCTCCCTCGCTACCTCATGGGCGTCGGCACACCGCTCGATATTCTCGAGGCGGTGCACCGTGGCGTCGACATGTTCGACTGCATCCTCCCGGCGGCGCTCGCGCAGCGGGGCGTTGCCTTCACCTCCAAGGGTAAGCTGCAGATGAGGCGAACGGTCTACAAATTCTCAGAGGAGTCGCTGGACCCCAGCTGCGACTGCGCGACCTGCACCCAGTACTCACGCGCCTACCTCCATCACCTCTATAAGGCGGACGAAGTCCTTGGCTGGAAGCTCCTCGCGAGTCACAACCTCACCTTCTACCACCGCCTGATGCGCGAGATCCGCGAGAACATCCTGGCCGGACGATTCGTCGACTTCTATCACTCGCGCCGAGAGGATCTCGCGCGCGCCGATGACGACAACCCGGTCACGCCCCCCAGGCGCAGCCGCTCGCGCCAGGACAAAGGCTCCGTGCTCGGCGACTACGAGGTGCATCAGTCGAAAACCGGGTTTTCAAGCATCCGCCAACGCAGCTCGGGCGAAGTCATGCACTCGGTGACCGACCCGATGCTCGAAACCGAGCTTCTCTACATTCGGCAATCACGCCTGGTCGGGCGACTTCAAGAACCGCGAGAATCGAAAGAGCCGCTCGTCATTTGGGACGTCGGTCTCGGCGCCGCGACCAACGCGATGGGCGCCCTCACTCTCTGGGAAAAACTCGCGGCTGAGAACCCGACTGTGTTGCGCCCGCTTCACCTCATCAGCTTCGAGAACGATCTCGATTCGCTCCGGCTCGCCGCCAAGCATCCGTCGAAATTCGCTCATCTTCGACACGCAGCGCCTCATGCTTTGCTCCAAGAGGGTCGCTGGCTGAGTCCAAACGAGGGTCTCCGATGGGAGCTCGTCGCCGGTGATTTTATCGAGAAACTCGAAACTGCGCCCCCTCCCGACCTCATCTACTACGACCTCTTCTCGTCCAAATCGGCCGCACCTCACTGGACTGGTCCGTTCTTTGAACGCCTTCTGCGCCACTGTGCGAACAAGCCCGCCGAGCTCTATACCTACTCAGCCTCGACCGCCGTGCGCGTGGCCCTTCTCTCGGCTGGGTTCTACGTCGGCCGTGGCATCCCGATGGGCCCCAAGGAAGAAACCACGATCGCGTTCTCTCACCGGCAAGGCGCGCGCGAACTCCTCGGCCCTGAATGGCTCGGGCGCTGGAGCCGCAGCCACGTGCAATTTCCCCCGGGCTTGAGCGACGTGGAACGCGCGGCCTTCGAACGGCGAATCACCGGGCACCCGCAGTTTATGAGCTGAGGCAACCTCAGTGCCCAATCCCCCAGAGCGGCCCGAGGGCCTTGAGAAATTCGCCGGACGGGCCGCCCGAAAACTCCGGGCGGGTCGGGAACCAAATACTCACGTCTCGGGCAAATCCGCTCGACCGAAGGCGGTCTTTCACGTGATCTTCCGCGGTCGCATCCTGGAGAACGGTCTCGACATCCCGCACGTTGAAGTCGACCAGAAACTGGAAGGGCTCTTCACCTACCGCACCGACGAGTTTTTCAATCCGGACGGCCGGGTCGCCCTCATGCCCGAGCATCTTCAGCCGATCATCCAGCAGCGAGCTATGCGCCGCTTCGTGGGCCCGCACCTGCGCAATCAACGCGTCCATGTCGCGCTGATTGTTTTTCGTTTTGTTGAGCGTGTAGACCTCGCTTCCGCTCAGCAAGGAGGCATTGACCCGCTCGAGCCGATCGATTTTCAGTTGCTGCGACTCCACGTACCAGGCGCCCTGAAAAGGACCGGAATCTCGCACTTGGGCAATCGTATAACCCCCCTCGCGCCAGGTTCGGTTATTCAAGGCATCCGTATGAATCATGTGATCGCTGGCATTTTCTGACGAGTGCTGAGCGCATCGGTTCATCCCGAAATGAATCTCATCCGCGAAAATTCGCGCAGTGAAAGTCGGGCCGACTCGGGTCTGAAAAGTCGTTTTCCACGCCTCTCCTCGCCGCTCCTGCACCGTGACCGGCAATTCAGTCGAATCGGAATTCGTATCGTTCGACACCTGGAGGCGCGCCGTGAAATCACACAGCGCCATGAAGGTCACCGAGCGCCCCTCGAGCTTCACGGCAACGCCTTCGGCGGTAAAAAGGCAATCCTCCCCGTTCGGCGTAAATTCCCACTCGTATTTCGTGATCGTTCCCGTCGATGCCGCTCCACTCAGAGTCACTTCGCCGGCCCGCAATACTGGCACCGGTGTTCCCTGAATACGAGCCACGAGAAGAGGCTCCGCCCGAGTCAGCTCCCAGCTGTAGGTCAGCTGGCCACCATCGTCCGGATCCACGCCGCTCCAAGAACCGCTCAGTTGCTGAGCGTTGACCTCCGCCGTTCCTTCGATATGCTCGAAATCCAGGCTCTCCATGCCATTCGATCCGAAGGTTTCCTGCTCATTGACCGTCAAATGAGGCAGTGAGCATTCATTATACCACTCACGGCGCTCATAGAAACGCGTGGCTCCGTCGATGTGATTCCCTCCCGATGCGATCGTCCGAGTGCGATAGGTCCCGTCTTCGCGAATCCTGAAGTTCAACTTGCTGTTCGGCCATTCCTTATTGACCGGCACCGTGGTCTCCACCAGGGTATCCTCGTAGTCGTGGTTCGCGAAAACGCCGTCTTTCCAGGGGCAGGGGCCGGAGTGGTCCGTGCGCCGGGTCACCACCCGCTTCGAGTGGTAACGGCCACTGACCACCGATTTCTTCCCCGGAAGGTACCGCACCGTTCCGGACCAAGTCGTCGCCTTCGTCTCGATCTCGGTTCCGGGATGATAAGCATGCCCCGGCGGAAACGTGGTGCTCGAATTCTGAGAGAACGTTTTCGAAAAGCGGATCGTTCCGTACCAGTCGGAAAAATCAGCCTGCGCGGGCGAGGAAACCAAGAGAAGGAAGGCGAAAAAAAACGGCGATTTCGACATGAAAAGCCACTACCACGAACCGATTCAACCGCAATCCATATCACCAATAGATTCGACCGACACCACCTTGCATGACTCAAGGCCTCGGGCATCACGGACCACTTGGGTTTTCACCAACATCGCAGCCAGGCACTCCTCCATGACGCCCATCTCGACAACGTAAATGCCCCTGTCCGAGCTGCTCTCTTCACCCGAAGCATCAGAAGGAAAAGATTGCCCCAAAGACGGCTTTTCCTCGTCAGAAAGCTCATCTGGCTTCCTCTCTTCGATCAGCTGCTTCTCCATCGCATCCAGGGCGACGACTTCGGCATACCTTTGGCAGCTATGCGCGGCCCATGCGGAACCTGAAACCAAACTCACCGTCACGACCACGAACGCCGAAATAAGTTTCTTCATACCGAAAGTCTTTAGGCGTAGTCCCCTGCCAAGTAAACCGCCTATAAATCGAATCGCATGGCCTGAAATCCCGCAGAGCGCCGAGATCGCTCGATTTTTAGGGAGCCGTTTGGCAAGCTGGGCTCGAAGGAACACCCCATGCCAGACCACCACGAAGAAAAATCCGATCAGCTCGAACGCGCCCTGGGCCCAGTGATGCTCTGGGGCCTCGGCGTCGGCTATGTCATCTCAGGCGAGTACTTCGGCTGGAACCTCGGCCTGCCCGCGGGCGGCACCCTGGGCCTCCTCATCGCGGCGCTCATCGTCTCCGTCATGGCCATCACCTTCGTCTTCAGCTACGCCGAGCTGGCTTGCGCGATCCCTCGCGCCGGGGGCGTCTTCGTCTACGCCTCCCGGGGACTCGGTCCGGCCTGGGGCTTCTTGGGCGGCGCAGCCCAGATCGTCGAGTTCGTCTTCGCCCCCCCGGCCATCGCCGCCGCCATCGGCGCCTATTTCGTCACCTACTTCCCGGGAACGGACGCCAAGGTCTTCGCCGTCGCGGCCTACGTCCTTTTCTCCGCGCTCAACATCTGGGGCGTGCGGCAATCCGCCATTTTCGAGTTGGTCATCACGATTCTCGCAGTGGTCGAGCTTCTGATCTTCGCCGGCGTCACGGCCCCGCACTTTCAATACTCCAACCTCACGCGCGACTCTCTGCCGAACGGCTGGGGCGGCGTCTTCGCGGCGCTGCCCTTCGCGATCTGGTTTTATCTGGCCATCGAAGGAGTGGCGAATGTCGCCGAAGAAGCGAAGAATCCGCAACGAGACATCGTCCGCGGGTTTGGCTCGGCCATCCTCACGCTGGTCGTCCTGGCGCTCCTCACTCTCGTTTGCGCCGTCGGCGTCGACGGCTGGCAATCCGTCGTTTACAGGCCAGGCGAAACCACTCCGCTCGACACGCCTCTACCCTTGGCCTTCGGAAAGGTCGTGGGCGAGGGCCACGCACTCTTTCACATGCTCGTCACCGTCGGCCTTTTCGGACTCGTCGCCAGCTTCAACGGCATCGTGCTCGTAGCCGGAAGGGCGATCATGGAATTTGGCCGCGTCGGCTACGCCCCAAAATGGGTGGGGCACACGCTGAAGAACCGAAAAACCCCCGCACCGGCTCTCGCCATCAATCTCGTCGTCGGGATCGCCGCCCTCATGACCGGAAAAACCGGGGAGATCATCACGCTCTCCGTCTTTGGCGCAATGACGCTCTACGCTATTTCAATGGTGACGCTTCTTGCCCTGCGTCGAAAGGAGCCGGAACTCAAGCGTCCCTTCCGGACGCCCTGGTACCCTTGGTTTCCCCTCACGGCCTTGGTCCTTTCCCTGGTCTGTCTCGGTTCCATGACCTGGTACTATCCCGCCATCGCGGCGGTCTATGTCGCGATCCTGACGGCGGGCTTTGTTTGGTACGCTTTTTTTGTGCCGAAAGACCGAAAAAAGGCTCATATTTAGCCATCAAGGAGTCACGCCTATGAGTCCCCATCCGCAAAAGGCCAAAGAAGCCCTCGACGCCGTCCGAAACTCCGAGCACCAGAAGGTTCGGGTGGCGATCACCGATCTCGACGGCGTGCTCCGTGGCAAATACATTCACAAGGATAAATTCATCAGCGCGGCAGAGAGCGGCTTTGGTTTCTGCAACGTCGTTTTCGGCTGGGACTGCGGAGACACCGCTTATGACAACACGACCTTCACGGGCTGGCATACCGGCTATCCCGACGCACTGGCCAGGCTCGACCTCTCGACGTTTCGCAAAGTCCCCTGGAACCACGACGTGCCTTTCTTTCTCGGTGAGTTCGTCGACGACAAAGGCGCGCCGCTGGAGCTCTGCCCCCGGCAACTTCTTCGTAAAATCATCGGCCGCGCGACCGGTCAGGGCCTGATCCCCAAATTCGGGATGGAGTTTGAGTGGTTCAACTTTCGAGAGACGCCGCAGTCGATCGCCGCCAAGCACTATATGAACCCCGAGCCCCTGACTCCCGGCATGTTCGGGTATTCGCTGCTCCGGCAAACGCAGAACCAGGATTTTTTCAATGCGTTGATGGATGAGACCGAACGCTTCGGGATTCCGGTCGAAGGCCTTCACACGGAGACCGGGCCGGGAGTTTATGAAGCGGCCATTACCTATTCGGACGCTTTAGAGGCGGCGGATCGCGCGGTGCTCTTTAAAAACAGCGCGAAAGAAATTGGCTCGCGATTCGGCATCATGCCGTCGTTCATGGCCAAGTGGAACGCGACGCTGCCAGGCTGCAGCGGCCACCTCCATCAGAGCTTGGTTGACGCTGAAAAAGGAAATAACCGATTTTACGACGATAAAACTCCCCACAAAATGAGCGCCGAGTTTCGCTCCTACATCGCGGGGCAACTCGCTTGCCTGCCCGAAATTCTGCCGTTCTTCGCCCCCACCATCAACAGCTACAAGCGCCTGGTCGAAGGGTACTGGGCCCCGACCCGAGTCAACTGGGGCGTGGACAACCGAACTGTAGCCCTGCGCGTGATTCCTGGCAGCTCGAAATCAACGCGTCTCGAAACCCGCGTACCGGGGTCGGACGTCAATCCCTACATCGCCATGGCCGGCGCCCTCGGCAGCGGCCTCTACGGCCTGGAGCGCAAGCTCGAGCTCAAGCTCGCGCCCGTTCAAGGCAATGGCTACCAGCAAAAAGACTCCGAGCGCTTGCCCGCGTCCCTGCACGAAGCTGCCGACCGCATGGGAAATTCAAAGATTGCGAAAGAGATTTTTGGCGAGAAGTTCGTCCAGCATTTCGCGGAAACCCGTTTCTGGGAGTGGCGGAAGTATCAAGAAGCCGTCACAAGCTGGGAACTCCAACGTTATTTTGAAATCATCTAACCGGATCACTGAGACCTAAAAAAGGAAAAAGTCATGGCGAAGAAACGCGAATTCATCACCCGTCCCGGCGTTGTTTACCAGTATAACTACCCCACCCGAATTCGCTTCGGGGCAGGCGTGCGAAAGGAGCTCGCGCCGACGCTTCTGGCGCGCGGCCTGAAACGCACGCTGATCGTCACCGACAAGGGGCTGGCCGGTCTTCCGGTGTTCCAGGAATACGTGAAGCAGCTTGAATCGGCCGGACTGCAAATTTCCGTCTTCTCGGGAATTCATGGAAACCCAGTGAAGTCGCAGGTCATGGACGGCGTCCGAGCGGCAAAAGCTCATCAAACCCAAGCACTCGTGGCGATCGGGGGCGGAGCTGCTCTCGACGTCGGCAAGGTGATCGCCCTCATGATGTATCATCCGGGCGATCTCTTCGACTATGAAGACGGCCGCCCCGGCGCCCCCCCCGTGGACAAGGAAATGCCCTTCATCGTGGGGATTCCCACGACGGCCGGTACGGGCAGTGAAGTCGGCCGCTCCAGCGTCGTCTCCGACGACCAGACCCATCGCAAAGTCATCATCTTCGATCCAAGACTTCTCCCTCAGCTCGTGCTCGCCGACCCCGAGCTCACGCTCGGCCTGCCACCGCTGATGACGGCGGCCACCGGCTTGGATGCGCTCACGCACCTGATCGAGGCCTACCTGGCCAAGGGCTTTCACCCGCTGGCCGATGGGATCGCGCTTCAGGGAATGAAAATGGTTGCCGACTCTCTCCCGAGCGCCGTGAAGTTTGCGAAAACCCACGCGGGCAAGGCCACCCCCGAGCACCTCGAGGCTCGAGGCATGATGCTCAATGCGGCCATGATGGGTGCCATCGCCTTTCAAAAAGGATTGGGCGTCACCCATTCTTGCGCGCACGCTCTTTCAACCGTCTGTGACATGCATCACGGCACGGCGAACGGAATCATGCTGGACGTCTGCATGGAGCTCAACGCCAAGGCCGTGCCTGAGCGCTTCAAGAACATGGCCCGCGCGCTCGGCCTCCCCGGCGGCTCGCCCCAGGCTTTCCTCACTTGGATCACGCGCTTCAAAAAACAGCTCGGTATCCCTGCTGACCTCTCGGGGTCGGGAGTGACTCGAGAACAACTGTCGAAACTTCTCGACGTCGCGGAGAAAGACGGGTGCCATCCGTCGAACCCGGTGGCCGTCACGCGAAAAGACTTCGAAAAGCTATTCCTCAAAGCATTCGGCAAGAAACGGAAGAAGTGACCCATGGCCGAGCCGCTGCTCAAAATCGGGGTTTCCGCATGCCTCATGCACGCGGATCCGAACCGTAACATCTTCAACGGAAAACCCCTGCTCTACGCCGAGCAGTCGATGCTTCATTACATCCTGGGAGCAGGCGGGATTCCGTTCATGATCCCCACTCGTCCCCCAGGGACTGGAAACCAGACGGTGCCCTCGCTCGAGGACATGCTCCGAGAGGTGAATGGCCTGATTCTCGTCGGCGGGGTCGATATGTCGCCCCGAAGCTACGGGGAGGAGCCGCTCCAACCTGAATGGGCGGGCGACCCGATTCGCGATGCCTATGAGATGGAGCTGGTGAGAAAAGCGATGGAGCTGAACAAGCCCATCCTGGGTATCTGCCGTGGGCAGCAGGTCATCAATGTCACGCTGGGCGGAACCCTCTACCAGGACATCACGTTCCAGGTTCCGGGTGCGCTCGTCCACCGAGACGCGAAGATCTACGATCAAAATTTTCATGAAATCGAGATCGACGCCGGCTCCGACCTCGCTCGAATTTATGCGGGCACCCAGGCCAGACGGATCAACACGGTTCATCACCAGGCCGTCAAAGACCTCGGAAAAAACCTCGTTGTCGAGGCGAAGAGCCCCGAAGACGGAATCATCGAAGCCCTCCGCTACCTCCCTCCCCAGGGTGCCGAGAGTCTTTACGTGCGCGGGGTGCAGTGGCATCCCGAATTCATGCCTCCGAGCGACGATTCGATGCTGTCTCCTTGGCCCCTCATTCAAGATTTTTTCAAAGCCATCCGCGAAAGGAACTGATCCATGTTGAAAATCATCAATCCTGCCACCGACGAGCTCGTTCGTGAGATCCCCTCCGATACCGCCGACTCGATCCAGGCGAAGTACGAGGCGGCCGCGAGAGCGCAAAAGATCTGGGCCGCCCGCCCGGCGTCCGAGCGTACCGCCCTCATCGAAAAATTCACCGAGCTGCTCCCGAAGTACCTGGACGAGATGGCGCGCGATCAGTCGCTCGAGACGGGGAAACCCATTTCACAGTCCAAAAACGAAATTCGCGCCACTGCGGGGCGCGTGAAATTTTTCACCGATAACTGGGTCAAGTCAGTGGAACCGATCGTTCAGCCGCCCGCCTCCGGGATGCAGGAGATCATCCGGTACGAGCCGCTCGGCGTCGTCGCCAATATCTCGGCCTGGAACTACCCCTGGTTCGTCGGTACGAATGTCTTTATTCCGGCCCTTCTCACGGGCAATGCCGTGCTCTACAAGCCTTCCGAATACTCGGCCCTGACGGGACTCAATATTCAGAAACTCCTGCATGAAGCCGGCGTGCCGAAAGACGTGTTTCAGACTGTGATCGGCGGCGGTGAAGCAGGCGCGAATCTGCTCAAGCTTCCCATCAACGGCGTCTTCTTCACGGGCTCGTACGCCACGGGCGTGCGAATCGCTCAGGCTGCGGCCGGAAAAATGATCAAGGTGCAGCTCGAGCTGGGCGGGAAGGACCCGACCTATGTCTGCGAAGACACCGATCTGAAGGCGGCCGCCGAAGGGCTCGCCGACGGTGCGTTCTACAATAACGGGCAGAGCTGCTGCTCGGTCGAACGCATCTACGTGCATGCCAGTGTTTACGACACCTTTCTGAAGCTCTTCGTCGAAACCGTGAAGGGCTTCAAGATGGGCGACCCGCTGGATGAGAAGACCTACCTCGGACCTCTCGCCCGTCGGCCGCAAATCGAGGTGCTTCTCGACCAAGTCAAAGACGCTCTCGATCAAGGCGCGAAACTGGAATGCGGCGGGCACGCCGTGAAGGGCAAAGGCTGGTACTTCGAGCCGACCGTGTTCTCGGGCGTGAACCACAAAATGAAACTGATGCGCGATGAGAGCTTCGGGCCGATCATCGGCATCCAAAAAGTCTCGAACGATGCCGAGGCGCTGAGCCTGATGAACGATACGGACTACGGCCTCACCGCGGGGATCTACACCCCGGACCGTGCCCGCGCCGAGAAGTTCATGGCGGAACTCAATGCGGGTTCGGTCTATTGGAACTGCTGTGACCGGGTCAGCCCAAGCCTCCCCTGGACTGGGCGCAAACATTCCGGCATGGGCTCGACGCTCTCTCACTTGGGCATCCAGGCCTTCGTGCAGCCCAAGGGTTGGCATCTGCGAGAGCCTAAATAATCACCTCGCCTGCCCAGAGTCGTTTCAGAAATTCTGTTACCGGGTAGACCGTCACGCCATCGTTTGTTTGCAGGCGGCGTTTTCCCATAAATACGCCGCTTGCACGGACGCGGCCTTTGAGCCTGAGCTCGTCCTGGATTCTCATCAATCCGCGATTAAATTTAGTTTCCCAGTAATCCGTCGCTTTTAATTCGAGCGCAACAAAACCATTTTTGTCTTCGATTAAGAAATCGACTTCGACGCCATCATGGCTGCTCCAAAAATGAATCGAATAGTGCAAATTTCGGTATGAAAGATACGCGCGAAGCTCATTGAGTATCCAGCTCTCAAAGAGTGGGCCTTTTTCCTCAGCAAGGAGCGGATACGCGAGCCGTCCCGATAATGCCCGAGCTACTCCCGAGTCAAAAAAATAAAATTTGGAATGCGCCACCTGTTTGGTTTTTCTTTTGAGCTTCCAGGGCTCGAGCCAATATCCCAAAAGCGTATCGACGAGGATTTCGAAGTAGCCCTGGACCGTCGGCCGCGCCACCTGAGCATCACGAGCAATGCTGGAAGTATTGGTGACCTGCCCATTTTGACGTCCGGCCACTTCCAAGAATCGAGCAAAAGCTCCGAAATTTCTGGTCAAAGCCTCGGCCTTGATTTCTTCGTGTAGATAGGTGTCCACATAGGATCTCAAATAGTTTTTCGGCTCATCGCTCAAAACCGACAGAGGCAGCGTACCGAACTGGAGGGCCCTTTCAGCATCAAACAAATGTCCCATCTCGGCAGAAACCAGGGGATAGAGATGGGTGGTGATCGCCCGGCCCGCCAGAAGATTGACGCCTTGCCTTCTGAGCTTTCGGGCACTCGAGCCCGACAATACAAAGTTCAGTTTGTGGTTCTCGATGAGCCGATGCACTTCGTTGAGAAGCTCTGGAATTTTTTGAATTTCATCAATGACCACCCACGATGCAGGCTTCAACGTATTTAGCTCGTCATAAAGTAAAGAAGGCTTTCGACTCAAACGAAGGGTCTCAGACGAATCCAATAAATCGTAAAATTTCGCGCTTTTGAAATGACTTTTGATCCACGTGGACTTCCCCGTGCCTCGAGGAGCGAGCAGGAAAAAAGATTTTTTTGGGGGTGCGAGTTGACGTGTATACATCTACAGCAAATATACCGGAAAATTGCTGACATAGGTAGCAGAATTCCGCTAAACCTCCCTCAAACCACCTCTCGGGCCTACTCGCTCCGCCGGTAAAGCATCTTGAGTGCGCTAAACAGCGGCCATTTCATCGAATGGACCTTTTCCAACTCCCGGGCACGTTCGGGAGGCGGCCCCGCCGCAGCCTCCGCCGACGTAAGCAGAAGCGGGGAGAGGGACGGAAGGCGGCATTGTCCCAGCAGCGTATTGAGCTGATCCAACGGGGGGTTCCAATTCGTCCGGATGCTCATCCGATTACCCGTGACTCGCTCATAGACTTCGCCCAACTGTCGATGAGTGATCGTGCCCGGAGCTTGGCCCGAAGGCAACAACGCGGGATCATAGTTATAGAACTTCTCCCGTGCCGCCACCTTGGTCAGAATCAAATAGAGAACTTCAGAATCAATTTTGCTCACGATTACCTTTGAACTTGATTTGCTTTGACCTCCACTCAGTGCCAATCGTTGAGGGTCACTGTGGGGAAGGCCGTCTTCTAGGCGATCAGTTTTTCAGTAAGAGTCGGGTCCGCTTCAATTGCCTGAAGCAATCGTGCCGCAGCACCAGACGGTACATTGAGCCCTTGCTCCCAAGCCCGTACGGTCGGCGCTTTTACATTCAAGAGCGCGGCAAACTCCGTTTGGCTCATCTGCATCGTGTCCTCACGGAAGCGTTTGATCTTACGCGCGCTCCACTCCGGAGCAGGGGCCGAAAGCTCTCGGCGCCGCCCAGGAAGGCGTTTTTTTCCACGCTTGTGGTCGAATACTTCTTTCAGCCCTTCGATCAGTTCTTGTTCAACTCGTTTTGCCATAATTTTCTCCTTTAATTCTCTGCCTTGATCGCAGCGACGATCTGACTGATCAACTTCTTGCCCTCGCTCGACAGATCATCGGCCTCGTCTTTTCCATACAAAGTAATCAGAAACGTCTCTTGGCAGTCAGGGAGGTTGCCCCAGCATCCGGATTCTTTAAGATCTCTTCCTCGATCCGACGAAGAAGCATCTCGCCGCCCCGGGAATCGATCTTCTTTGAGAAGACTTGAGTTTGAAAAAATATCCGGACCATACCTAATATCAAATATTACATACTATCAGATATTAGTAAAACCATTTAAAAGTGACCCTTTGGGATAGGCCCGCGCCCCTGGGCTTCCTTACACCGCAGCTCCTGGCAATACATTCGGAGGGGGCTATGATCCGGAACAGCGTTTTCGGAATCCCTCCAAAAAGTTTTTGATGCCTTGATCGATGCGTTCAAGGAGATCTTGGCGGCGTATCTCAACGTTGCGAACAAGGATCAATTCTCGCGAGCTTCCGGCATCTCTCGGCGGACGTTATTTCGAATGCTGTCGCCTTCGGGAAACCCTACTCTTGACAAGATTACCAAGGTGGTCAGCGCCTTGAAGCGAATGGCGTAATACCTCTCGAACTTTGCTCACAAAGAATACTCCGCGGAACAAGAAACAGATTCGGCGTGAGTTTCTCAGCGCCTGCATCCACAAGCGGTTGCAATCCAGCGGGCGCGCCAAGGACGTTGGTTTTGGACTACTCCAACCTGTTCCCGCAGCGGAGACGGGCGCAGGCCGATTAATTTCGCAGAAGATTAGAAACTTTATCCGTATTTTACTGAGTCTAGAGCCGGTTGGCTCGCTTACTATTGTTCTCCAAACAGCCCGTGCTGGATCTCCTTCTGATTGAATTTCCATGCGACGCTGTCGATAAAAAAGTGATGGATATTGATAAAGATCGCAAACGCGATCATGAAAAACTGGCAGTTCATAGACCAATAAGTACTGAGCCGCTCGTCTAAAAGACTGGGAACCAATTCAAATGCCGCGAAGCCAATCACCAAAAGCACAGCTAGCTTGATTGATGATCGGAGACTCTCCCCTTTGCCATGTCCGGCTTGATGACTCTCCATTCGATGGGCAAACGGAAGGTACTGTAGGGAGTGAAAAAACGGAATGGCAAGGAAGTAGAACTCGGTCTGGCGAACGACGGGGATCCACCAGACGTAGAACGCCAGCCAGGCGACGACGAGGTTTGGGCTAGGCCAAATTTCGGTGCGGCGATAGTTCGCGTAGAAAACTCCTACCAAGACACCAAGAGCGAGGACTGAGCAGATTGCACCGGCGATTGGAATTAAGGCGGTCGGAAGCCCAAGAGGGATCAGCGGGATGTTGAAGAAGTATGCCTCTTTCACAGCGTTGCTGTTGTATTCTGGCGCGTAGATCGAGAGATAGAAAAAGTTAAAAAACGCGACACTAAAGAGGCTGGCTTTGATCAGAGTCCGTTGAAATGGAGTGACTGGGTAAGAGTCGTAGCGGGCGTAGACCATCGTGCAGCCGAATACCTGCTTAGAGTAGTGCCAACCTACGGTGAGGTTCATGAGGAGGACAGAGACACTTAAGAGTTCGGTTCCGAGGTTCGAAAGCGTTCCCAGTCGAAATTCTAGTCCGCTCATCGCTATCGCCGAGTTGAAGGCTTTGATGCTGGGCCAATCGTCGATCTGAGTATTGAACTTGAAGTAAGCGACTCCGTATAGCAGCAAAATGGCTGCGGGAACGAACAGAAGCGAGAACCAGTGCTTGAAAATAAAGCGCACGCCGCGACTATATCCGAACTTGTAAGTAATCATGAAATGCGGATGGTTGCAGAAGAGGGTCATGACGGAGAAGACGGCAGCCATTTGCAAGAAGCGACCTTGGATGATGACGGAGTCATTCCGAAAGGGATGTGCGATGCAGAGGACGATCCAAAGCAGGATGCTCGCGCCCCCCATGAGCCAGAAGTCTACGAACCGGGTAGATACCGCGTTTCGCGGCTGCGGATCTTTTCGGAGGATATTACGCTGAACGATGGATTTTAGCCGGTCGGCTTGAACTGCCATCTGCTCATTTTTGGGATCAAATGTGTCTCAACTGTGACCATCTTCTCTGAGTGCCTTGGCCCCCGTAAATAGGGCCAAGGCACCAGCGACTGCCTGGAAGAAATTTAGTCCGTACTACCTTGCAGACCCTGACTCGCTCGGAGTGCTATCGCTCGGGCCCGGTGGCGCGTGGCGTGGTGGCTCTGCGTCGCCAGGCGGGGGCGGCATACGGACTCCCGCATTTTTCAAACATGCATCTAAGATCCTGCGCTGCGCCTCGGTAGGGTGCGGCGGTGGCGTTCGGCTCTCCGGATCCGGGAGGGTTAACCCCGCTTCGCGTGCGCACCTTTCAAAAATTGCCCGATGTTCGAAAAAACCCGGTCGCTGCGCCCAAGCGGTCGACTGAGTTCCCAAGGCCGCTAAAAAAGAGAGAGCAAGTAGACGCCTATATAAGTGTTTCATTTTAAGTTCCGTCCTTTCTATCTATTCTCCGTTTAAATTGTGTCCAAAATAATGCGGCCTGATCAACGTGAACTCAACTTCAGTAAAAGGTCAGTGCATAGCCATGCTGGGTACCATTCATATAGAGGTACACCGTACCGCTAAATCCATAGCTTCCGCTCGTATAGAGATGGCCTTGAATGGCTATGCCACTGACGCAGGCTGAGGATCCGTAGGTGCCGGCACCGGAGTAAGACGAAGACGCATTTTGGATGAGCTGCTGGTAGTAAGTTCCGATGGTCAGTTGTCCCGATACGGTAAGCGAGGACGTACCTGAGACCAGAGACTGGGCCACCATTTGGAAGGTGCCTACAGAGTAGGTTTCACCGGTGCTTACGCTGCTAAAGGTCGTGCCACTCACGGCGGTGCTAGTCCCGACGGTCATGGGGCCGTAGACACCGGCGCTGGGAATCGTTCCGCCATATACGTTGTTCGAGCTATCGACCTGCAGGCCTGACCCATAGAAAGGAATCGCTTGGCTGATAGGAATGCAACCGCCGGAGCTGGCAGTGATGCTGGTACCAGCAACGCAAGTGCCGTTGTACGACCCGTACCCGGATGGGCAGGAGCCTTGGGACAAGCACCCATAGCCGCTCGTGTCTACGTATCCGGAGGCGCAGGATGCCGCCGTTCCTGTGGTTGTGGAGGTTGCGGATCCGCAGCCCGCTAAAATCAACAGCATCATTGTAGGTAATTGCCACTTAAACTGAAACATTCTGGACTCCCTTTGCGGTGATTGTCGCCTGCAAGTACTCTTCATTGCAGCGTTGATGCCAAGTTCGAGGGGAATTTTTCTGAGCGATATTCAGAGTGAAGTGTGGCGGTTTCAACCCGTATTGACACGGGCCCAACAGATGTTTAGGAATTAATCAGCCACGATCTGGACACAACGTTAGATGAAATAGAAAAAACCGCCTATGACTAGGCGGTTTTCATTCTCGATTGCAGACCCTACAACTTAAGAGATGGGGAGAGTGATCTCGACCGCTGCACCTTGGGCGTCTCCACGATTGTACGCACGCAGTCGGCCGCGATGTAGCTCTGCTACCGTGCGCATGATCACCGATCCTAAGCCCACCGACAGGCGCCCCTCTGCTGTCCGTCGCAGAACTCTGCTGGCCCGGCGCTCACCGAAATCTCGAAGCCCCTCGGCCGTAAATCCCGGACCGTCGTCGACGATCGTGATTTGTAGCTCCGTTCCATGCCGCTGCACCGATGCGCGTACTTCATCTTGGGCAAAAGTATAGGCGTTTTCTAGGGCATTGCGCACCAAACGCCGAAGGAGATGAGGGTCACCCGCGACAGTAAGGTTTTCGCCTTCTACCAGAATGGTTTTAGGGCCTTCTCCCAAGGCGACGCTGTCAGCTTCGTCGTCGAGAAGAACCTTGAGATCGACGCGGTCCGAGCTCGCCTTGTACTGGGGCTCACTGACTTGCGCGAGTACCAATAGGTCTTCCACTAAGCGTTCGAAGTACTCCGTCTCGCGTTGGGCCAGGGCCAATAGCTCCGCGTGAGCGTCGGCAGCCAATGCAGGTTTTTGCAGCGTCGACAGTAAATTCTTTAGTGACGCAATCGGTGTTCGCAAGTCGTGCGTGAGGTCCTGCAAGAGGGCCATTCGAGAGCGCTCGGTCGTGCGTAGACGCTCTACCAGGGTCTCGATTTCATCCGCCATGGCGTTAAAACGCTCCATCGCTTGGCCCAGTTCGTCGGCCTGTTGTACAGGGAAGCGAGCCTTCAGATTACCCTTCTTGAGCTGCAACATCACGTCGTCTACTAACGCGACTTTTTCGCTCACCGAGCGCGATAACAGAAAGATCGCAAACCCTATGCCGATGATGACTGCGCAGATCAAGGAGCCGAAAGTACCGATGAAAAAAAGCAAAGGCGGACCGGGTGGCACCGGAGGAGGGATGCCGGCTTCGAGTCGAGGAGACAAGTACAGGTACTGCACTTTCTCTCCGGGCAACCGGATTAGGCCTGGCGGTGGGCCTGGCGGACGACGATCCTTCGACGCTTGTCCAGCGGGCAATGGCACAAACTCATCAGGCGCTTCAGGCTTACGGATGGCTTCCCAGTCGATCGGCAATGCTTTGCCTCCCGTCAGGCTAGCGCCTTTCTCGTCCAGCAACTGCGCTCGAAATGGAAAACGGGGGAAACCAAAGTCGGGACGTTGGGCAAAGTAACGAACCGCGAAATGCGAGAGGACAAAGCCGGTTACGATGAAGAACAAAACCAGGCTTGCGGTGATCGCGTAATGCCGCCGCAGGATCGAAGTGCGAATCATGCTTTCTCCAATCGATAACCGACTCCGTACACTGACCGAATTTGTACGGAGCGCACGGCCGCCTGGCGTAACCTGGCTCTTAAATGACTGATGTTCGAGTCGATGGACCGATCATAGATATCCGCATTGGGATCCACGGCCTGCACCAAAGTCTCTCGATTCAGTACCTTGTCGGCATTTTGCATAAGAACGAGTAAGATATTGAATTCTCGTGGGCTCAATTCGAGTTCGGTCTTGCCATTGAACACCTTGCGCTCGTCGATCAGCATCAGCAGGTCGGCATAACGGAGCTGCGCGGAACGGGCCACTGGCTCACGGAGTGCGGTGCGGATCCGTTGCAAGAGTTCACGATCACCAAATGGCTTCCGAATGTAATCGTTTGCACCAAGCTGCAAGCCCTCAACTGCCGAGTCTTCGTCAGTCCTCGCGGTGAGAATGAGAACTGGAATGCGGGATCCTTTTTCGCGCAGTTCCTTGAGCAAAATTAGTCCGCTGCCGTCAGGCAGGCTTAAGTCGAGCAGTACTAAATCGAGACTCTGTTTCTGATTCAGTTCGCGCGCTTGTCGCAGGCTAGTCGCCCAATGAACCCGGTACCCCTCCAGCTCGAGGTTTACCGAAAGGCCGCGACCCAAAACGGGGTCATCTTCGACTAGGAGGATCTCGCTCATCAGAAAGCCCTCAGGCCAGCCGCACCGAAGCCCGTGTAGCTACTGCCGTAAGCTCCGTAAGTCGAGTAACTGGGCATCATCATCGTAGAATACATCGTAGAATACGGCGAGGTGTAGGCTGACATCATGGGATTGTATCCAGAGTACCCCACTGAGTAGGGGCTCATCATCATAGACGAGCCGTAGCCACCGCCCATCATGCCCATGGAGCCCATGCCTCCACCGCCCATCATGCCCATGG
>CAYIHX010000048.1:0-26568 GCA_964363305.1 uncultured Bacteriovoracaceae bacterium
AAGACTTCCTTCGCCAGGATGGTCCCCTCATTCGAAGGAAGGCCAGGACGGCCGTGTCTTTTCCTCTCAGATTCTCGCACCTTGGAGCGCGTCCCTTCTCCCGCATACACACTCAAAGGGGGCAGTTTCAAAGGCTCTCTTCCCTGCCCAGTGATTCTCGTCTACCGTGAATTCACCCGTGGCAACCCCCCTCGATCTTAAAAAACTGAACCCCCCCCAGAGGGAAGCCGTCCTCCATGGGAATGGCCCCCTCCTCGTGCTCGCCGGAGCAGGCAGCGGCAAAACCAGCACCATGTCGTACCGCATCGCCCACCTCATCTCGGCCCGACATCAGCCCGGCTCAGCAATTCTCGGCCTCTCCTTTACGCGCAAGGCGGCCGGAGAGCTCAAAGAACGGGTCCGAAAGCTGGTGACGAACGTGGCCGGACCTCGCGCGGGCCACGGCCTCACCCTGACCACCTTCCACAGCCTCTGCGTCCGCTTCCTCCGTCAGCACTCCCAGCTCCTCGGCTTCAGCGATAATTTCACCATTTTGGACCAGCACGACCAGCTCGACGTGATCCGCACGCTTCTCAAAAACCTGCACGTCGACGATCGCCGCTTCGACCCTCAGACCATCCTGTTTGAAATCGGCCAGGCCAAGAACCGCTTCCTCGTCGGCGATCGGGCCCTGAGCTATTTCGAGGAAAACAAAAAGCTCCCGCCCGACTATTCCGACGTCATTGCCACCGTCTATCCAAAATACGCGGCCCAGCTGCGCGCCCTCAACGCGATGGATTTCGATGACCTGCTTTACCTCGCCGTCAAGCTTCTCGAAGAACATGCGGACGTTCGCGAGGGCTATGGCCTCAAATTTCGGCACATCTTGGTGGACGAATACCAAGACACGAACCCCGCGCAGTTCAGGCTGCTTCGGCTCCTCACCGAGCGCCACCAGAATTTATGCGTCGTGGGCGACGATGATCAATCCATTTACGCCTGGCGCGGAGCCGATGCGCGCCACATTCTCGAATTTACGAGCCACTTTCCCGCCGCCCGCACCATCACTCTTGACCAAAACTACCGGAGCACCTCGAGAATCCTGAACGCGGCGAATGAGGTCATTTCGCGGAATACCCAGCGGCACCCCAAAAAACTCTGGTCGGATCGCGGCGAGGGCGAGCCCATCCACCACGTGATCGTCGAAGAAGATCGCTCCGAAGCGGAGTTCGTCGCGGAAGAGATCCTGAAACGCGCGCAGACCTCCGTGGAGGGCAAGCCCGTGCAGACACGCCCCTGGAAGGATTTCGCCATCCTCTATCGCTCCAATCCCCAATCCCGGTTGTTCGAAGAGGCGCTCCGCCTCAGAAAAATCCCCTACAAGCTCGTGGGCGCTCTTTCCTTTCTCGATCGCAAAGAGGTGAAAGACCTCTTCAGCTACCTGAAGATCATCGCCAACCCGAAAGACGATGGAGCAGTGAGACGCATCCTCAACTGGCCGCCCCGAAGCATCGGGCGAGCGGCCATCGAGGGGATCAGCAGCCGGGCGACTGCCGACGGCACGAGTTTTTTCGAAGCACTCACTCATGCCAACGAAGCCGCCCCTCGTGCGGCAGGCGCCATTCACTCCTTCGTTGCGATGATCAACCAGCAACGAACTGACCTCCATCAACTTCCCGCGGACCCCGCCGCGCTCGCCGGCTGGGGACGCCGAATTCTCGAAAAAATCGGCGCTTCAGCCGCGCTCCAAGCGGAATCCGACGACGCCGCCCAAGCGGTCAAAAAACTCGAAAACATGGAAGAGCTGATCAACGCCATGGGCCAGCTCTCGGCCGATGACCTTCGCGAGGAACTCGGCGAAGGCAAAGAACTCACGGCGCCCCTCCTGCTGCGAGAATTCCTCTCGCGCATGCTCCTGCAAGCCCAAGACGAGATCGACGACAAGAAGGACCAGGCCAAAGACCAAGAGCGAGATCAGGTCACGCTCCTCACCCTCCACGGCGCCAAGGGGCTCGAGTATCCGATCGTTTTCATGGTCGGCCTCGAAGAAGGGCTCTTGCCCCACCGCCGCACCATCGAAGAAGGCACCGACTTCTCCGAAGAACGCCGCCTCTGCTATGTCGGGATCACCCGCGCCAAAGATCACCTCATCCTCACCCGGGCCCGCACCCGAATCCGCTACGGAAAAGCCGTCCCCCGCCATCCCTCACGCTTCCTGGACGAACTCCCCCAAGATCAGATCGTGCACCAGAATCTGTCGCTCGGCCCGGATCACCCGACGAACTCCCCGGTCGCACAGGCCGCGGCCGAGCAGCAGCACGAGGAGCGCGTCAAAGGATTCCTGTCGCAAATTCGTTCGCAGATCCTGACGAACCCTCCGCGCAAATAAGGTTGAGACGCTCACCGATTCGATTCGTCGACCTGCTCGTTGAGCGTCCAAAAGTCGTAGATCAGCCCGAACATAAAAAAAGCGCCGGTCAGCACGTAGAGGAATCCCGAAAACCATTTTCCGAGATAAAATCGGTGCGCGCCGAAGATCCCAAGAAATGTCAGAAGCGCCCAGGCCACGTTGTAATCGTGCCGCCCCTTGGTAAAACGCAAATCCGCAGCGCGGTCCATCGACGGAATCAAAAAGGCATCGACGAGCCAGCCCACTCCGCACAACCCCAAGGTCAGAAACCAAATCGTCCCACTCACCGGCTTCCCGTAATAAAAACGGTGCGCGCCCGTGAAGCCAAAAATCCAAAGAAGGTAACCGAAAAGCACACTATGCGTTTCACGCACTTCCGCCGACTGAACCATGGGTCGATTCCTCACTTCCGTTTTGCCTGAACCTCGTAACAAACCTGCCCGCGTTCGAGGTACTTTTTTTCAAAATGGGTCCGCGGCGACGGCTGCGTGGCCTCGTCAAACGAGCGCAGCGTGACATCCGCCAGGCCCCACACGTCGCGAAAAAACAAGGTGGCCCGCTCGGCGTACCGTTCGTCATTCGTCGTCAGCATCACCTCGCCGCCTGCCCGCAGAGACTTGAGCAATCGCCCAAAAAAAGGCTGCGCATACCAACGCCTGCGCTCATCGCCCTTTCGGGGCCAAGGGTTCGGATACAAGATAAAACACCGAGAAACGGAAGAGGGAGGAACACAATGAGTCACCCACTCCACCGCATCGGCATGAATCGCCGTCACGTTACGCACCTGCGGATGGTGAGCCAGCCGCCGCTGAAAAGACTCGAACTTCGCCGCCGTATGTTCAATCGCGATGAGATGCCGCTGCGGATTTTTTTGCCCGTACTGAATAGGATGAAGCCCTACTCCACAGCCGAGCTCCAGATCGACCCAAGGCCGCTCAGCCGGCCAGGTGAAAACGCCGCCTTGGCGCGGCGTCGGCACCCGATCCGCTCGAAAGGCGCGCACGGCCGGAAGAGGTGTCTCCGACGAAGGCAACTCGACATTCATCGGTATTCCCAGGTGGTCCCCGCCGGGCCATCCTTGATCGCCACTCCCCGCGCCAGAAGCTCATCCCGAATCCGATCGCCCTCGGCGAAATTTTTCGCCTTTCGTGCTTCAGTCCGAGCCTGCAACAGGGCGACAATCTCCTCCGCCGCGGGACGGGCTTCGCCACCGGCCTCCGCCTGTTCCAGTTTCACGCGCTCGAGATCCGCCAACGCCTTGGCCGGAACCTGCCGCCCCACGCCGATCACCGCGCCGATCTCGTTTTCCATGATCTTCACCAGCTCCTGCGAAGCCAAGACGGCCGCGGGAGTCGCCTGGGCCAACGGCTCAGCGAGCACCCGATTGAAAGAGCGAATCAAGGTGAACAGCGCCCCCAATGCGCCAGCCGTATTCAAGTCGTTCGCATAGCACTCTTCGATCTCCTCGCGCGCTTTCTCGCATTCAGCAAGAAACGAACCCCAGGCCGCCTCGGCGCGCGGGTCCGCCGCCGCCAAGCGCTTCGCCGCAAGCTCGACCGCCTTGGCCTTCGCCTCGTAAAGACGTTGCAGCGAAACGACGGCGTTTTCGATGGAGTCCTCCGTCAGGTCGATCGCCGAGCGGTAATGGCTGCCGAGGCAGAAATAACGCCCGACCTCGCCGCCGTAACGGCTCAGAAAATCCCGCGCGGAAACGATATTCCCCAGACTCTTGGACATTTTCGCCTTCGACATCGTGATGAAAGCGTGATGCAGCCAATAGCGGGCGAACGGCTCCTTGCCAGACGCGCCCTCACTCTGCGCGATTTCGTTTTCATGATGCGGAAAAACAAGGTCCTCGCCGCCATGATGGATGTCGATCTGCGGCCCCAGCCACTTCGCGATCATCGCCGAGCACTCGATATGCCAGCCCGGTCGACCGTTACTCCAGGGGCTCTCCCAAAACGGCTCACCCGGCTTAGCGGGCTTCCAGAGCGAGAAATCGAGCGGGTTCCGCTTCTTCGCATTCACCTCGACGCGCATTCCCGCAACCAAGTCGTCCGGCTGCCGATGAGAGAGCTTGCCGTAGGACGGGAAGGATTCGATCGAATAAAGAACCTCGCCGGTATCGATCACATAACCATGGCCACGCCGGATGATCTCTTCGATCACCGAAATGATTTCAGGAATCGTCTCGGTGACCTTCGCCTTGTGGGTGGGCTCCAGCACGCCCGCCAGCGCGTAATCTTTCTCTACTTCCAGGATATACTTCTTCGCCACCGCTTCCGCGGTCGATTTCTCTTCCTTCGCCAGATTGATGATCTTGTCGTCGACATCCGTGTAGTTGCGAACAAAGTTCACCTCGAAACCGACGCGCTTGAAGTACCGAAAAATCAGATCTGCCACCAGGGCGGCCCGCAGATTCCCGATATGAATGTGCCCGTAGACCGTCGGCCCGCAGGAATAGAAGCTGACCTTGCCGGGAACCCTAGGCTCAAAAACCTCTTTTTTTCCGGATAAAGAATTCATCAACCGAATGCTGCGTCTCATGACCATGTGGGTGCCCTCGAATGCGGGTAGCAAAAAAAAGACCCCCGGAGCCAGAATCAGCAACGGGGCCCTAAAAGATTTTTACGCGAGAAGACCTTGTAGGCTCAAGAGGCAAAAATGGTCTGAATCTCAAGCTCAATGATTTCTTCGCCGGTTTGTCGAGCGAGCGAAATTTCCTTCACGAGCAGATGTTTCGCTTGATCGAGCATCTTGCGCTCCCCAAACGACAAATCCTTGCTATGACGCAGCAAAAACAAATTACGGAGAACCTCCGCGATCTCATACACGGAGCCCGTCTTGATCTTTTCCATGTATTCCCGGTACCTACGATTCCAGGTCGTCTGATCAATCTTGACATCGCGTTTCTTTAAGATCTTATAAACATTATTCACTTCCTTGTCGGAAATGATTTCCCGGAGACCGACTGCGTCCGCATTATCGGTGGGGACCATAATGGTCATGAGGTTTTCGACGACTTGAAGAACATAAAATTTCTTCTTCTTGCCTCCGACATCCCTTTCTTCGATGCGCTTCACGATGGCCACCCCGTGCGCCGGATAAACTGCGCTATCGCCTACTTTGAACATCTAAATCATCCTCCTGTCCCATCCGGGGGACAAACTACTGAATCCCAAATGAAACCTAAAACGACGTCGCGCTTGCCTTATGCCCATTCCTCTCGCATGATCGGGACCACTGCGAACAGGAACAACTCCGAAGTCCAAAGACATTTTTTGACTCGCGGAGGGGTAACACACTCGTCTTCTAAAGTCAATCAAGATTCATCTATAACCTACTAGAAAGCCTGTCGTTTCAAGGCCTTGCTCCTCAAGAAGCAAACGCCTTCCGTTTGCCCTTTAAGCAATTTCAATGCCCGCTGTTGAGACTCAAACCCCTTGATATGTTTGGAGCCAACTTGCCCCTCAGTCGGCAAGCCTGCGATGACAAAAGACAACCGACTGAAAGTTCGTCATACTCGAAAAATGAATTCCTCAACAGATCGCGGCGAACGCGCAGTATGCTTCATCGGAGACGAAAAAAAAGATTACGAAAGGAGCCTCGCTTCCCTGGAAGAGACCTTCGAAGTGCTCTTCTTCAAGGAGGTCACTGATACCAGTATGGCGGCAGCTCTCTCGAGTATCCTCATCCTGAACCCGGAATTTCTAGGTCGAGAAGTTTTTCATCAGCTTGCCGGCGATGGTCCCACGGATCGGCTCCTCGTCATCTCTTCGAACCCCAAAGCCATCTGGTGCACCAATCAGATGACCAAGCCATTCGACCCCAAGCACCTTCTCAATGCCATTCAGCAGACCTTCGAAGGCAAACTCAGCTCTCAGCTGCTCGAGGTCATGCCCGCCGAGGGCGATGCTGAAAATAATGATTTCGGATCGATGCCATTCACTCAAAGCGAATCATACCACACGGGCGAAAAAGTATTCTCCCGCACCACCCCTACTCTCGGAGAAGGGGTCATCACGAAGGTAGGACCGGTATTGATTCACGTCCACTTTCCCGATGCGCCCGGAAAACTCGCCCTCAGCGCGATCCGCTGTCACGTGACCGCGCTGAGAAAGGCCATCGATCAGTAGGCGGGCGCGCCCCTCAGTCGAGAGCCGCGTCGAACGGATAACCACCCATCTCGTACATCTTCTCCGCGACAAACTTCACGGCGTCGTCATCGTTGCGATCAATGGCTTTGAAATTGCCCCTGATGCGACGATTCGCACGCATGAAGAAACTCTCCGCCATGGCGCTCTCGAATTCCGCCTTCTCGCTGCCCTTCTCTTCGATGGCTCGCGTGACACGCGAAAGTACGCACATCATCGCATAGAGATCGATGGCGATATCCGCGATTCGCTTTTGGGCGAACTGCCGAAGATGAATCTCCTTCCCATGCCGCTTCAGAAGAACATCCACGTGCGTGGTGAACTCAACGGCATGCTCCTCGAGCATGCCCGCGAGTTTCTTGAGCGAAGGATGCGCCTTCTCGATCGACTCCCCGATCACGGTCTGCTTCACTTTGCGCGAAACATAATTGCCCACCAGACCGATGCCCTTCAGCGGATACTCCATCGCCTTGGCCATGCCTGCCAGCTCTTGACCGGGCCCCTGAAAACCCGAAAGCGCGATGAATGCCCGAAGAATCTCGTTCGTGCCCTCGAAAATCCGGTTGATGCGCGCGTCGCGCAACCAACGCTCATAAGGGTACTCCTTCATGAACCCGCTTCCGGCCCAGATCTGAAGATTCTCATCGACCACTTCCCAAAGCATCTCCGTCGCGAAAATCTTCGCGGCCGCGCTCTCGATGGAATAATCGACATCACCTCGATCGATGAGAGCGGTCGTCATGTAGACCATGCTTTCAGCGGCGTAGATATTGACCGTCATCCGGCCAATCTTCTCCTTCACCATGCCGAACTCGCCGATCTTCTTCTTGAACTGCACGCGCTCGTTGGCATGCTCGATCGAGGCCTTGATCGCGTTTTTCGCGGCGCCGATGCTTCCGGCCGCTAAACCCAGGCGGCCATGATTCAAGACGCCCATGGCGATCTTGAAGCCACCGCCCACCTTCCCACACATGTTTTCAACGGGCACCTTGACTTTGTCGTAATGAATGGCGTTCGTCCACGAGGCGCGGATCCCGAGCTTATGCTCCGAAGGTCCGATCGTCACGCCTTCGGCCGGCAGCTCGAGGAAAAAAGCGGTCACCTTTTCCTTCATTTCCTTCTTGCCGGTTTTCGAGTCGGCCTCTTCCACCTCGACCTTGGCAAAGATCGTCATGAAGCTCGCGATCCCGCCGTTCGTGATCCACAGCTTATTACCGTTCAGAATGTAGTGCTTGCCATCCGGCGAAAGCGTGGCCTTCGTCTTGATCGAAGCCGCATCCGAGCCGCTACTCGGCTCCGTCAGGCAGTAACACGCGATCAGCTGGCCGGCCGCCAGGCGAGGCAACCACTTCTTCTTCTGCTCAGGAGAACCGAAAAGCAGCAACGCCTTATAACCGATGCTTTGATGAGCCCCGGCCGTCACCGCCACCGAACCATCCAGACGAGCCAGCTCCTGCATCACGCGCGCATAGCCCATCTGCGGAAGCCCCAGACCCCCGAATTCCTCCGGCACCGCGATCCCCATGATCCCGAGCTCCGCCATCTGAGACACGATCTCACGCGGCATCTCGCCCTTGGCGTCCCACTCCGCGGCCTTCACCTGATCTTTGCCAAACTTGTCGAGCGTATCGACCACCATCCGGATCGTGCTGCTGACTTCGCCCGAGGGACGCGGGAAGGGAAACACCAACTCCTCTCGAATCTGCCCAAAAAACAATGATTTCATGAAGCTGCCAGCTGCATCCGTCGTTTCGCTCATGCTCCTATTGAACCCTGACAAATTGTCGAGAGCAAGAAGCGCTTCGCAGCGATCCTGCCAATTTGTCAGACGCATCGCAACATGAGGCAGATCCCCCGGCCCTCAACCCCTCACTGGCTCGACCTGGACGCTCCGGAACGTTGGCATCGACCTTGAAAGGATAAAACACGAAGACATGGCAGACGAGAGGAAGCCGCCCCGCAAACCCAAAGACGGAGAGCCCACGCAACCCGAGTTTGAACTCGAGGCGCCAGGCCCTGACATGCTCGTTCCTCCCGAGCCGACCGGTCCAAGCCTTTCTCCTTTTCTTGACGCCGCTGATCTCCCCTCCAACGATCTTCCTCCTCCTTCACCACCAGAAGACGCCCCCCCTAGAAACTTTCTCGCCAGTCTCGCCCATCGCATCGAAGGCCTCCGCGTAGGGGAGCGCCTGGCTCGCTTCGGGCTCCGTGAAAAACTTGTCCGCATTCTTCCGAAGTCCGCCTCCCGAAAACTGCCTCAGACGTTTGATCCCGCCCGACTCGCCCAATGGGCCGAGCAATCACTCGCCAAGAAAGAACTCTCCAAATATGGCTGGGGCTCGGTGGTGGTGCTCAGCTCATTTTTTCTCGCCGACCTGACCTCGCTCCTCCTCGGTCGATTCATCCCGGAGCCTCCTCCCATCCGGGTGGCGCGTTCGAGCTCGGTCAATTTCCGCGCGGCTCGCACCCTCGATGCCTATCAGGCCATCTTCTCCCGAAACCTGTTCAGCAGCCGCGGCATCATTCCCGGCGACGAGCTCGGCGGCGACGCCCTCGCGAACGATGGCGGACTCGATGGGCCAGCCACTCGCACCACGCTCCCCATCCACTTGGTCGGCACGATCATCCTCAAGGACGAGCTCCGCTCACTCGCGACGATCGAGGATAAAACCGCCGCGCAGGTCTACCCCGTCCGCGTCGACGACGAGGTGCCCGGCAAGTTTCGCGTGCTCATGGTCGGCGCCCGCCGCGTGGAGTTCATCAATACCAGCACCGGACGAAAAGAATACGTCGAGCTCCCCGAAGATACCAACATCAGCAACCCGCGCATCACGCTAGGAGGACCGAAGAAAGGCGCGGTCCCGGGCATCGAGCAGACGGCCCCGAACCAGTTCAACATCGCTAAAAGCGCGATCGACGCAGCCATGGCCGACATGAGCAAGGTCCTGACTCAGGCGCGTGCCGTGCCTCACAATGAGAACGGACAGATGGTGGGATTCAAGCTGTTCTCGATCGTACCCGGCAGCATCTACGACCAATTGGGCCTGAAAAACGGAGATCTTCTGTGTGGCGTGAACGGCGAACCCGTGAACGATCCCGCCAAAGCCATGACTTTAGTCACCGGAATCAAAGACATGAGCCGCCTCGAGCTCTGCGTGAAACGCGACGGAAGGACACAAAATTACAATTATGACATCCGCTAACTCCGAATCGAAAAAGGTCAGTACGTCTGGGAATATTTTTGAGGCGCTTTCCGAGGAGCAAGCAACTCTAGGCGAGCGAATCGCCGGAGCGGTCAGCTGGCTCGGTATCGCGGGCCTCATCCTGATGATCGCGCAAAGCGCATGGTCGGCGCCTCCTCCCCCGGGTCTACCCGCCGGTGACAAGCCGTTTTCGAACCCTTTCGCCGGAGCAGGCGCCGCTCCCGTCGAGCCCGCGTATTTCGAAGACGAAGGCGACGTCGAATACCCCGAGCAGGCCACGCGTCCCGCCGCGGCGGCGCCCAGCGTGCCTGCCGCGTCAGCGCCGCGCACGGTTTCCGTCGGGGGAACCCCGGTTGACACGGCTCCGATCACCCGCACGAAGAAGGGAATCAACATTGGGGGCGGTCCAGTAGGCGGCGTGATCGAGACCCGGGAGATGGACCCCCTCTTCGTGAATACCGAGAGCGGTGACGGCAGCAAGGATGTCGTGACGGACTTCAACTTTCCCGATGCCGACATCATGGACATCGCGAAGACGCTGGGCAAACTCACGGGCAAGAGCTTCATCCTCGACAAGGACGTCAAAGGCCGCATCACGATCATCTCAAACACACCCATCACCGTGGGCGACGCGTGGAAAGCGTTCCTTACCGCCCTCGACATGAACGGCTTCGCGCTGATTCCCTCGGGCAAGTTCATCCGCATCGCGCGGACAAGGGATGCGCGCGACAAGCAGCTCAAAACTTACGTCGGTGACTACTCCCCGGATTCCGACGCCCTCATCACGCGGGTCTTCCCGCTCAAGTACCTCAGCTCGGATGAAGTCGCGCGAAACTTCCGCAGCTTCATGCCCGCCAACTCGCGCATCATTCCCTACGACCAGACCAACACCGTGATCGTCACCGATACGGGATCGAACATCGCCAAGCTGCATAAGCTGCTCGAGATCCTCGACGTCGAAGGCTATGACGCCGGCATTGAGGTCATTTCCGTGAAATTCGCCTCCGCCTCCGACCTCGCCAAGCTCATCGACCAGCTCGTGCCGGGCACGATTCCGGCGCCGGGCGGGGCCGGCGGCGCGCGATTTGCGCGCGGGGGGCAGTTCACCGCTCGCCGCACGAAGGAAGGCGGCATCATCAATACGATCATCGCCGACGAACGCACCAACACGCTGATCGTGCACGCCAACGGCAAGGGCGCCGATCAGGTGCGCGAGCTCGTCGCGAAACTCGACCGACGCATGCCGGTCAACCAGGGCGGCGGCAAGGTTCACGTGGTCTATCTTCAGTTCGCCGATGCCGAGCAGATCGCCACCACGCTCAATAACCTGAGCTCGCAGGCAGCGCAGAACCCCGCCACGCCCCACGCAGGCTCCGGCACGGGCGTGAACCCGGTGAAAGCCTCGCTCTTCGAGGGCGCGATCCGCATCGCCGCCGACAAGTCGACCAACGCGCTCGTCATCACGGCTTCCCAGGGCGACTTCGAGACCGTTCGCCGCGTGATCAACAAGCTCGATATGCCGCGCGACCAGGTTTACGCCGAGGTGATCATCATGGAAGTGAGCGTCGGCCGGGAGTTCGAATTTTCGGCTAATTTGATCAGCCCCGCCGTCGGTCTCGCGCTCGCTCCGAGCGGCGCGACCGCCCTCACGCCCCTGATTACCAACGACCCCTCGGGAATCAAGGGGTTCTCTCTGGGACTGAAGGCGGGGGGCACGACGCCGGTGAATATCGGCGGCCGCGACTTCACCGTGAGCAACGTGATGGGCCTCGTGAAAGCCATCCAGACGACCTCCAACGGCAACATCCTGGCGACGCCCCAAATCCTCACGCTCGACAACGTCGAGGCGACTTTCGAATCTTCCGAAAACATCCCCGTGCCGACCGTCACGGCCATCCAGGGCTCGACGTCGACCGGCTTCACGAAAGAGAAAGTCTCGCTCTCGGTGACGATCAAGCCTCAGATCAACAAGCTCTCGAACTTCGTGAAGCTCGACATCAAAACGAAGATGGCCGACATCAGCGGCCGCGAGTTGCCGGCCAACGTACAAGGCAACGCGCTGGCCACGATCGAGCGCAGCGCCCAGACCTCGATCGTCGTGGCCGACAAAGATACGGCCGTGCTCGGGGGCCTCACCCGCGACAAGATCCAAGATACGGTCTCGAAAATCCCGCTGCTCGGGGACATCCCGCTGCTCGGCTGGCTCTTTCGTTCCAAAAAAAGCGAGATGCAGAAACTCAACCTCCTCGTCTTCATCACGCCGCAGATCATCCGCCAGTATGAGAGCATCCGCGCCGTCCTCGACAAGAAGCTCCGTGAACGCGACGAGTTCATCGACTACGCGGCCGGCGGAGACGACAAACATAAAATGTACCGGGATCGCCTGATCCGCGGGCTGCCGGATTTGGCTGAGACGCTGAATAAAAAAGTCGAAACCACCACTTCGATCGGATCAGCAAGCCAGGAAGCAGCAGAGGACTCCGAGGAAGAATCGGCGGGCTCGATCACCGGTGGCGCGAAAGACGACGAGGTGCCGACGAACCCGAATCTCCGGAACGACCCCGCCATGCTGAATCCGAACTCGGACCCGGGCGCTTTTCCTCCGGGACTTGACCCCATGGGCGCGCCGGTTCCGATGGATCAGTTCCCGCCTCCGATGCCGGGGGATGGCCAGTGACGAACCTCTCCGCGGCCCTCCGCGCGCACGATGAGCAGCCCAAATTCGGGCAGATCCTCCTCAAGCACACCTCGCTGAAAGCGGAGCAGCTCGAGGCGGCGCTGCGCATCCAGCAGACCGAGGGCGGCCTCCTCGGTGAGATCCTCGTGCAGAAGAACTTCATTCAACCGCACGAGATCATGCGCGCGCTTTGCATTCAGCTCGGCCTGCAATTCATCGAAGATCTCAAAGCCAACGAGATCGATCCCAAGCTGGTCGCGAGCATCCCCATCAATTACGCCAAACAAAAAGAGGTCATTCCCTATGCCCTCGAACAATCGCCCAAGGGCGACGTGCTCGTCGTCGCCGTCACCGACCCCTTCAACGAAACCGTGGTCGACGACCTGCAAGCGCTGACCGGCATGCCCGTGCGTATCGTGGTGAGCACCTCGATGCGGCTCCAAGACGCCATCAACAAGGTCTATGAGAAAAGCACCGCGAACCTCGTGGGCAACATCGAAGGCGATTTCGAAGACACGATGGATCTCGAAGGCCCGATCGACATCCTCGAGGCCACCGAAGACGATGCTCCGGTCATCAAATTCGTGAACTCCCTGCTGTTTCGGGCCGTCAAAGAGAAGGCCAGCGATATCCACATCGAACCCTTCGAGAAGGAATTCGTCGTACGCTACCGCGTCGACGGCGTCCTCTACGACGTCATCCGCCAGCCGAAAAAAGCCCACTCGGCCATCTCCTCCCGCATCAAAGTGATGGGGCAGCTCGACATCGCCGAGAAGCGCCTTCCGCAGGACGGCCGCATCAAGATCAAACTGGCCGGCAAAGACATCGACATGCGTCTTTCGACCGTCCCCACTCACTTCGGCGAACGCATCGTTCTTCGTATCCTCGAGTCCAGCGGCGCGACCGCCCTCTCGCTCGAGCACCTCGGCTTCAGCCCGAAAAGCATCGAGAAAATCTACAACCTCATCTCGCGCAAGTACGGAATCATCCTCGTCACCGGCCCGACCGGCTCCGGAAAATCGACCACCCTTTCGGCCTGCCTGACCAAGCTCACCAGCCCCGACCGCAACATCATGACCGTCGAAGACCCGATCGAGTACCAGATCCCCGGCGTCAACCAGGTGCAGGTGAACGCGAAGATCGAGCTCACCTTCGCACGCGCGCTGCGCGCCTTTCTGCGGCAGAACCCCGACGTCATCATGGTCGGTGAGATTCGCGATCGCGAAACGGCCGAGATCGCGATCAACGCCTCGCTCACCGGCCATCTGGTGCTGTCCACCTTGCACACCAACGACGCCGCCGGCGCGGCCACCCGGTTGTTCGACATGGGCGTCGAACCCTTTCTCGTCGCCAGCTCGATTCTCGGCATCGCGGCGCAGCGGCTCATCCGCCGGGTCTGCACGAAGTGCTCCGAACCGCACACGCTCACCGATTACGAAATGCAGGAGCTCGGGATCACCACGGTGCCGACGAGTGCCCATATCCTGAAGGCGGTCGGCTGTCCCTCCTGCAACAACACCGGCTACTCCGGCCGAACCGTCATTCACGAACTTCTCGTGACGGACGACGCCATCCGATCCCTCATCGTCCGCGCTTCGGATGCCGGGACCATCAAAAAACAGGCCTTAGCCAGCGGTATGATCCCGCTCCGGGACGACGGCATCGCCAAGGTGCTGTCTGGAATCACCACGGTCGAAGAACTGATGCGTGCCACGCACGCGGAAGGATAAACGACCATGCCTCTTTACGACTACAAAGCACTGAATGCGGCCGGAAAAAAAGTCACCGGCATCGTCGAAGCCGAGAGTCTCAAAGCGGGACGCGCCAAGCTGAAAAAACAGGCCCTCATGGTGACGAACATGACGGAGAAGACCGCCTCCAAGCCCTCACAATCAGGCGGGCTCCCTTTCGTCGGCAACCGAATCAGCGTGGGCGAGCTCGCCATGCTGACTCGCCAGCTCGCCTCGCTCGTCAAAGCGAATATCCCGCTCGTCGAGGCGCTCAACGCGCTCGTCGAACAGATCGAGAAACCCGCCCTGAAGGTGGCCCTGGCGGCCGTTCGCCAAGACGTGAACGAAGGGCTCAGCCTCACCAAGGCCGTTTCCAAGCACCCCAAAATTTTCGATCATGTCTATATGAACATGATTGAGGCCGGTGAGAGCTCCGGCACCCTGGGGCTCGTGCTCTTGAAACTCGCCGACCTCAAAGAGGCGCAGATGCGGCTCCGGAGCAAGATGATCAGCGCGATGACCTACCCCTCGCTCATGATGGGTGTGGCTCTCCTTCTGCTGCTCGCCATGTTCACCTTTGTGATCCCCAAGCTGGCCAAGATTTTCGAGTCGATGAACAAGCCCATGCCCCCCATGACGGTATTCCTGATCGACGTCAGTACCCTCATCACCGACTGGTGGTATCTGCTTGCGGCTGGGGCCGCCATAGGAGTGGTGATGTTTCAACGCTTCATCGTTTCAAAAAACGGCAAACCCAAGTGGGATCGCTTCGTGCTCCGCACACCGGTGTTCGGGCCCCTGGTCAGGATGGTCGCCATTACCCGTTTTGCCAGCACGATGTCGACGCTCCTCAGCAGCGGCGTCCCGATCCTGACGGCCATGAATATCGCGCGCAACTTGGTCGGCAGCGCGCCCATTCAGGATGCGATCCAGAGCGCCCGCGAAAACATCACCGAAGGCCAAAGCATCGCCGAGCCGCTGAAACGCAGCGGCGAATTTCCCCCGGTGGTGATCCATATGATCGCCATCGGAGAAAAAACCGGCGAACTTCCCAACATGCTCATGAACGTCGCGACGACCTACGAAGAACAGGTCAACGACCGCGTCGAAGGCCTGACCTCTTTGCTCGAGCCCGTCATGATCATCGGCATGGGCGGGATGGTCGCCTTCATCGTGATTTCCATTTTTGTTCCGCTTTTAGATATGTCCAACGTCAGTTAAAACCTTCAAACCCCAGAAACCAAGGAGATAAAATGAACTACAACTTCAAATGGAAAGAACGAGACGAGCGAGGATTCACGCTCATCGAAATGCTCATCGTCGTGGCTTTGATCGGCCTGCTCGGCGCCCTCGTCGGCGGCAACGTCATCGGAAAATTCAACAAAGCGAAGGCCGATGCCACGCGGGCCCAGATGAGGCAGCTCGGAGTCATCCTCGACGACTTCCGCAGGGAATGCGGCTTCTATCCGTTCACCGACCAAGGGCTGGAGGCCCTCATCACCAAACCGGTCGGCGGCCGAGAATGCCGCAACTATGACCCCGAAGGCTACGTCAAGGGCAACAAAGTACCGAAGGATGGCTTCGGGAACGACTTCCTCTATGAGTCCGTTGACGGCAACAAGTACAAAATCACCTCCCTGGGGAACGACAACCAGGCCGGCGGCGAAGGGCTGGATGCCGACATCACGACCGACGACCTTTAACGACGCGGGCTTTACCTTGATCGAAATCATCGTGGTCGTGGCGCTCATCGCCCTGATCACGGTGATCGCGCTCCCGAACATCTCGGCCGTCTTCAAAGTGTCGCTCAAAAGCTCCGCGCGCGAGGTAGCCAACCTCACGAAGGAAGCGTACAACGCCGCCGTGATCACCGGGCGCGTGCATCGCGTCGTCTATGACCTCGGCGAACAGCAATATTGGGTGGAGAGTGGCCCGGCTGGCCTCATGCTGGATACGGTCGAGAGCAAGGAAGCGGAAGAGCGGCGAAAGAAATTCAAACAGGAGGATGAAAAGCCCACGAGTCCCTTCGGCATCGATAAGACCATCAGCCGAAAAAAGCGCACATTGCCTCGAGGCGTCGAGTTCGAAGACGTTGAAACGGAGCAGTCCAAGGAACCCATCGCCGAGGGGCTGGCCTACACCCACTTTTTTCCTCATGGGATATCGGAGCAGACCCTCATTCATCTCAAGGACACCTCGAACCATCGAATCACCCTCCACGTCGCGCCGATTCTCGGGCGAACCCGCTTCATCGACGGTCATGTGACCTTGAAGCAAGCACTGGAGGAGAAGTGAATCCTTCGAGAAACTCATCCGGTTTCACGCTCCTGGAAACCATGATCGCCATGGCCATCATGATGATCGCCTTCGCTTCGATTCTCATGGTGCAGTCGTCCAGCCTGCAAACGTCGATGAAGTCTCGCCAGATGAATATCGTCTCCATGCTGGCCCGAAACAAAATGATCGAGAGCGAACTCGAATGGGAGGGCAAAGCCTTCTCCGAAATCGACAAAGAGAAGCTCGGCCAGTTCAAAGCCCCTTACGAAGACTACCGCTGGAAACGCCTGATCAAGGAGGTGAAATTCCCGAAACTCAATTTCGGCGCGGGCGGCGACAGTGGGGGCACGGGCGAATCAGGGACCAGCGACACGGCCGATCGGACCGGAAAAATCATCACCGCCTACCTGACCAAGGCCGTCCGAGAGGTCGTCATCACCATCACTTGGAAAAAAGGGACGGGCGAGCAGCACGTCGATCTCACCACCTACTGGATCAACCTCGACGCGGAGTTTTCACTCAATGAGTAAGAACGAACGAGGCTTTACCCTCATCGAAGTTCTCATCTCGCTCGCGCTCCTGGTCGTGATCTCCATGGCCATCTATCAAGCCACGACCCAGACCTATCGCTTGCGCGACAGCCTGATCCACGAGGGTGATTTTTACAACGGCATCCGCCTCGCGATGGGAGTCATCGAACGCGACGTCACGCTGCTCTACTCTCCGGTCCTCATGGTTCCCACCCCGACCGGGACCCCGACCCCCGTCGACGCCCAGGATATGGCCGCGCTGATGGGCGATCTCGGGCGGCAAACCAAATTTTGGGGGCCTGCGATCGACAAGACCGGCATTCGCCCTTCTCGCTTCGTCGGAGAGAGCGAAAAGATGAGCTTCATTTCAGCTTCGCACGTCCGGGTTTACAAAGGGACGGCCGAGACCGAATTCCTCAAAGTGACCTACCAGCTCGAGCCAGACGCCCTCACCACCTTCGATCGAAACGATCCCGTGGCGGGTGCGCGCATGTTGGTCCGCACCTCCTCCACCCGCTCTTTCTCGGACGATGACGATCGGGACGAGGCCCGGAAAACCCACGCCATTCTCTACGGCGTGCTCAAGCTCAGCTTCCGCTATTACCGCAAAACCAAAGATCAGTGGGTGAACCGATGGGACAGCGATAGCCAGGATTTCAAGAACGAGTATCCGGACATCATCGAAGCCACCCTCGAAGCGGCCGGCCCGACTCGACTCCGCCTCCAGGGCGTCTATCTTTTCAAACCGGAGGTGCCGCTGCGTGGCGTCCAAATCAAATTCTGACGAATCCGGCATCGCGCTCTTCATGGTGATCGCCGCCATGACCGTTCTGTCTATTCTAGTGACCGAGTTCACCTATGTCACGCAGGTCAACCACCGCATGGCCTACGACTCGGTCGACCAGGTCAAGGCGCATTACCTCGCGAAGGCCGGGTTCAAAATCTCCCTGCTTCGCCTCAAGGCTTACCAGCAAGTCAAACAACTCGTCGGTGGTGCCGGCGGCGCCGGCGCGGCGATGGTTCCCAAAGCTTTGCTCGAAAAAATTTGGTCCTTTCCGTTCTTCTATCCGATTCCCGCCGATCTTCCCGGCATGAGCATGATCGATCGCGACGCCATCACCCAATTTCAGAAGGAGTCGAGCATGGAGGGCAAGTACTCGGCCATCATCGAATCAGAGGGCTCGAAGTACAACCTGAACCAGATCCTGGCGCCGTTCGCGGCTCCGTTGCCCAGCCCCTCTCCGAGCGCCTCGCCCTCCCCCGGCGCTCCTCCGGCGAGCCCCACCCCGACTCCCTCTTTTGACCCGGAGCTGGCCCGCAACAGTCTGAAAGAATACCTGGGCTCCATCCTCGATTCAAAATTCCAGGCCGATCCTGATTTCGCGGCCGAGTACCGCGACCTTCGAATCGAAGAGCTGATCGACAGCATCGCCGCCTACGCCGACCCGCAGTACCAAAAACGCTACAACATCGGTCGCGAGAAAGTGCCCTTCAAAAAAGCTCCGTTCTATTCCATCAACGAGCTGCGAAACATCCTTGAGATGGACGATGCGCTTTTCGAGCTGTTTTCACCCGGTCTCACGGTCAGCCTCACGCCGGGCATCAACATCAACCAGATGAAAGAAACGACGCTGAAGGCGCTCGTTCCAGGAATCGAGAACGAGGAGGCTACCGAGTTTTTTAAGTTCCGCGACGCGGAAACTGAAGACAACGCCTTCAAGAGCCAGGACGACTTCTTCAAGTATCTCCAAGCGCACGTCCGCATCTTCCGAAACGACGAGTCAGAAGTTCGACGCTACCGCGAAAATCTTGACCGCCGAGGCGTGCGCCTGGTTACGGACGAGTCGAACTTCCGAATCACGGTGAGAGCCCAGGTGGGCCAGGCGACCCGCATTCTCGAAGCCGACGTCACCTTGGTCGACCCGAAAAAAAGCCCGACCACCCCGAGCACGCCGACGATTCCGGGCCTGCCCCCGCCGATCTCAGGCGCGGGCCCCACAAGTGGCCCACCGTCTAGCTTCAAAGTCACGTTCATGAGAATCTATTGAGGAGCCATCATGAGGATTTTAGGACTCGATCTCGATCACCAGCACGTCAAAGCCGTCGAGTACGATAGCGCCTTCGGCCGCTATGACGTGCATGAATACCATGAGACGCCAGTACCCGCCGGCGAAGACCCTCTGTTGACGGCGGGGCGCTTGATCGCGAGCCTTCCCAAAAAACCGGATCGCATCTGCGCGACCCTGCGAACCTCAACGACTACCTTCCGCAACCTCGAACTCCCCACGCGAAACAAGCGAGCCGTGGCCGTCAGCGTCGGTTTCGAGCTCGACGATGACCTCCCCTTCAGCGTCGAGGACGCGGCCTACAGCTACACCACGCTGCAGACGTTGGGGCAGATCAGCCATGTTCACGTCGCGGCGACCCTGAAAAAGAACTTCTCCGAGCAGCTCGATAAGATGCGGATCTCGGGCATCGACCCGGACATCCTCACCACGGAAGCCTGGGCGTTCCGCGCCCTCCTCAATCGTATTTTCGACCCGGCGTCTCAGGCGCAGCCCCTGCTCCTCGTTCACATCGGTCACACACGGACGGTGCTCTACGTGCAACACCAGGGCAAACCTCTCGCCGCTCGAGAGATTTCCTGGGGCGGTGCCGACCTCTCGACAGCACTTTCGGAGAAGCTCGGTGTACCCTTGGAGCAGGCCGACTCTCTCAAGATGGATCGTGGCCTCCTGACCTCCGGCCCCGCCGACGACCCCGCCTCGCCTGAAAACCGCGTGGCGGCCGCCCTCGCTGAGCCCCTGCAGATTCTCCTCCGGGAGCTTCGGCAGACGAGCCTCACCACGAAAGCCCTCACTGACGGTCCGGGCATCGAACGCATTCTCCTGACTGGAAAGGCCGCGCTGATGCCGGGCCTCGCACAGTATATCGAGCAAGAGAGCCACTCGCCGACCTCCTTGCTCCGCGCCTTAAGCAGCGCCTCCACTTCCGGTGTTTCATATGCCGAAGAAACCGATGCGAGCTTCGCGCTGGCGGCTGCCAGCGCCCTCAGCTTGCTCGCCTCCGAAAAAAATGTCCTCATCAACCTGCGCAAGGGCGAGTTTTCAAAACGCTCCTCCGGCGAAGGGATCCAGTGGCAAAGCATCAAAGGGCCCCTGCTCGGCTTCTCGATCGTATCGGCCTCTCTCATCCTGAGCCTGATGATCGAGGGCGCCGTCTACCGGTCCCAACTGAAAGAAGCGAACAGCCGTCTCGAAAAGACGCTCAAAGGTTTCTTCGGTGGCCAAGTATCGGCCAGCGCGCTTCGCACGTATCTGAGCAATCCGAAAAATCTCAAAAAGCAGATTCAGGGGGAGATCCAGAAACAGCAAAGCCTCGCTCTCCTCTCCTCGCCTAACGACCGCTCAGGTCTCGATTTCCTCCGTGACCTCTCCGCCGCCACGCCGAAAGACGTGATCGTCGACCTCACGGATTTTCAAATTGGCGCGGCCGCCGATCAGCCGTTCGTCGAAAAAGCCGCCACCCTCGCCAAGCTCACCTTCCTCGTCGCGAACCCGCAGATGGCCGAAAGGATCGCCGCCATCATGGCCACGAAGCTCGACCCGATCGAGCGCTCTAAAATGGAAGAGATCACCGACCCGGAAGGGCAGAAAAAGTGGAAAATCACTTTCACCGGCTCACCGAAAGAGGCCACCTATGGACGCTAGCGCGCTCACGTCTCGCCTGAAGGATGCCTGGCAGCAATCGCTCGATCAGCTTCAAGAGCAGCAATGGTTCCAGCAGCTCAAGCAACAGTGGGAGGAGCTCGACCCGCAATCGAAGCTCTACCTGAAGTCAGCGGCGATCATCGGGGTCGTCGTCGGCGTTCTGATCGCCGTCTTTTCGTCGATCTGGAGCGTCCGGGCCCAAAAATACGATCTCGCCGAAAGAATCGAGCTCACCTCCTACGTCGAATCCCAGTCCGAAACGCTCCGGCGCCTCAAGGAATCGAACCAGGGGATTCCCGCGGGGAGCGCTTCAGGCCCCTGGCCGGCCTACCTCGAGGGAGTCGCGGCGGCCGCCGGAATCGACAAGGCGAACCTGAGCCTCGCCCCGGAGAAAGAAGGAGCGAAATCGGATGCGACGGCGGAGGCGCTGATCGACGTCGCGCTCAACAAGGTCAGCATTCGACAGGTCGTGAAACTGGCCTTCCAGCTCGAGAGTGGCGCACGCCCCATCAAGGTCCGCCACATTTCGATCGATACCCAGGCCGACCCCAAAGGCTACCTGAACGCCAAACTCGCCATTTCAGCATTCACCCTCAAAGAAAGCCAACCATGAGCAGCTCCCGTAAATGGCTTCGAGGCGTCAGTTGGACCGCGCTCGCCGTCGGCTCGCTGCTCTTCTTTTCGATCCTCAAACTTCCCGACGCCCGACTCAAAGCCTACATTCACGGGGTCATCGCAGCTCAACTCGGCGCCCAAGGCATCACCTTCACCGCCACCGAAAGTGCCTTAGGTCTTCTGCTCGGGCCTCGCTACACTCTTCGCGGCGTCACTCTCGAGTTCCCCCCTCCCCGAGCGGCCGTAAAACTCGATGAGCTGACGGTGAAACCCTCCCTCCTCGCTACCCTCTTGGGCAAGGCCGGTGGCTCGATTTCCCTCGTGCAGGGAGATTCATCGCTTTCCGGAACGGTGTACACGCGGTTCTCGGGCCGCCCGTGGTACCAGGTCGACCTCGACTTCGAGCGGCTCAATCTCGGTCGGCTCGGCGTATTCTCGGCAGCTGCGGGCGTTCAAGCCTCCGCTCTTCTCAACGGCTCATTGGCGGGAACCTTCGACCTCGACAACCTGAAAGACTCCCAAGGAAAAGTCGACCTGCAAATAACTAAATGCGTCATCGACGCCCAGAACATCCAGGGATTCGCCGTTCCCCGCCTTTCGATTTCAGAAAGCCGAGTGGAGGCGAGTATCCAAGGTGATCAGGTCGCCTTCAAGACCCTGAAAATCGGCAAGGCTGGCTCCGCCGATGATCTCATCGCCACCCTGACGGGCAAAGCCACCCTCAACCGGTTCCTTGCGAGCTCCTCGCTCGACCTCACCGCGAATTTCTCGGTCTCTCAGAATATCCAAAAATCCTTCGCCATCCTCGACGCCCTCCTGGCGCCGGGCAAGCAGGCCGACGGCAGCTACAGCTACAAACTCGGCGGCGCCGTGAACGCGCTCTTCCCAACTCCCATCCCGGCGAAGTAAGACCGGGGCATGCCCGTCTTCTCCGTCGAGACCTTTGAGCAGCAGCTCGAACACCTGCTTCAGACTCTCCTCACCCGAGGGACGAGCCGCACGCCCGAGAATCTGGCTGATTCAATTCGCTACAGCCTGCTCAGTCCCGGAAAGCGGTTCCGCCCCCGCCTCGTCCACGCGGCGGCCCAGGCCCTGGAGCTTAAGCCCGAAGTCGCGCTCGCGGCCGCGATCGCTCTCGAGATGACCCACTGCTTTACGCTCATTCACGACGACCTCCCCTGCATGGACAACGACGACTTTCGCCGAGGCCGCCCCTCCAACCACAAAAAATTCGGCGAAGGCACGGCGCTTCTCGCGGGCGACTCCCTGATCGGCCTGGCTTTTGAGTCCCTGCTGCGCGCTCGTGTCCACGGTATACCGGCCGAACGAGTCCTGGCCGCCGTCGCGCGCTTGGCCGCCGCGATCGGCCCGCGCGGCGTCTGCGGGGGCCAAGCGGCCGAGGCGCTCCTCACTCCGCAGTCCTCTTTGCCCGATCTCGAGCGCATGCACGCCCAAAAAACCGGGGCGCTCTTTGTCGCCGCCCTCGTCATCCCGCGCGAGCTCGCCGGGCTTGCCGAAGGGAGCCCGGTCGGCGCGGCCCTCGAGATTTTCGCGCATGAGTTCGGTCGCGCCTTCCAGATCTGGGACGATCTCGAGGACGGGTTTCAGGATCTCGAGCGCTCCGTCTCGATTCTCAATCACCTCTCGTTTGAGGACGCGCAGGCCCGAGGCCTGGCCGCCCTCGAAAGCGGCACCGCGCAACTCAGGGCCGTGCTCGGCGATCGGTGCGATCCCCTGACGGACATCGGCGACGATTTGTGGAAAAAAATAAAGGAACTGCGGGCCGTATGAAATCGAAAAGCACTCAAATCCTCTGGATCACGGACCCCTGGGAGACGCTGGATCACCCCAAAGACACCACTCTGCGCCTGGTCGAAGAATGCCTGAAGCTCGGAGCCGCGTGCTTCTGGGCCTCTCCCCGCATGATCACTCTCGAGGATAACCGCACCCGCATTCAGGCCCGCGAGCTTCGCGACCTCGGCAAGACGCGAATCAAGGAAGAGATCTTCTGGGGCAATCCCACGCTCTACGGGGTCGCCGACTTTCAGCAAATCTATTACCGCACCGATCCCCCGGTCGATGCCCACTACCTTCACCCGCTTTTCCTCCTCGCCCGTGCCACTCCGCACGGCAGGCCCGTCATCCACGCACCGCTCTCCCTGCTCTTCTCGAACAGCGAAAAAATCATTCCGCCCGAGCTGGAAGACTATGCGCCTCGTTCGAAGGTGGCCACTACCTGGGATGATTTTCAAGGCTACGGCAAGAAACTCGGCCAGACGGTTCTCAAACCCCTGCATATGGCCCAAAGCCAGGGGGTTGAGCTGCTCGACTGGAAGTCCACCGAAGGCGTGCAGCGCGCCCGCGCCGCGCTCGAGGGGCTCACGGAGAAATTCACGCGTCCGGCGATGCTTCAAGAATTCCTACCGGGGATCGCCAAGGGCGAAACGCGCATCTGGTACATCGATGGCCGCTTTCTGGCCTGCGCGCGCAAGCTCCCCGCGCCCGGGCAATTTCGCATCGACATGGATCACGGCGGCGCGCTCGCGCCTCACACGCTCGACGACCGGGAAAAGAAAGCCTCGCTCGCCATCGGACGCTGGCTTTCGAAGAACGCCGTCCGCCTCGCCGCCGTCGATCTGATCGACGGCAAGATCACGGACCTGAATTTCACCAGCCCCGGCTTGATCGTCGGCATGGAGCAGGTGACCAGCCGAAACCTCGCCCGCGAGATTGCCCTGCAGATTTGCGGGGCGCGGAGCCGGTAGATTGCAATATTTGTCCAGTATGTTATAATATCCTGAACATGCTGGAGAGATCTAAAATGACCCGAATCGATGCCTTTCAGCTCGGTAAGACGATTCCGAATGAGGAATTTGATTACACACTTCTGAGCAGTGCTTTGTCGCAGTACTCTGGAGTGCGCCAAAAGATTCATGCGCTCATCAAGGCAGGGATCATCACCCGAGTAAAAAAGGGACTGTACGTCTTTGGGCCCGAATACAGCCGGGCTCCCGTCTGCAAAGAAGTTCTCGCCAATCTCATTTTTGGCCCATCCTGCATCTCGCTCGAATATGCGTTAGCATTCCATGGGCTCATCCCCGAACGGGTCGAAACCCTTACCAGTGTGACTCCAAAGAAGGACAAGGCGTTCGATACTCCTCTCGGGCGATTTACCTACCGATACTTGGGGCTGGAGAAATATGCCGTCGGAATTGAACAGGTATGGATTGATAAAACGCATCCTGTTTTGATGGCCTCAATAGAAAAAGCAATTTGTGATTATGTCGTCCTGAATAAAATTCCTATTCTTAGCGAATACCGAGCAGCAAGAGATTTTCTAGAAGGGGATCTTCGCATCGATCGACAACATTGGAAGCGCTTCGACCTCAATATCCTTCGGGGGTTAAACAAGATCTATCGCAGTAAAAACATCGAGCACATTCTAGAAGCACTCGAGCAGGGGGACATAAAATGAATCCTGCAATTCTATCCATGCTCGAGCGTTACAATTGCGTGACGGCAAAAGACTACGAAAATGCCCTGAAGGAGCTGATGCAGGAGATCTCTCTGCTCGGCCTCTGGCGTTCTAAGTTTTTTGAGCACGCGGCCTTCTACGGTGGAACCGCACTGCGGATTCTCCATGAACTCGATCGCTTCTCCGAAGATCTAGATTTCTCCTTGCTCAAGCCCAAGTCAGACTTTAGCCTCGATCCCTATTTAAATGCAGTTGAAGCAGAGCTCAATGGGCTGGGCTTCAGCGTCACCGTTACAAAGAAAGACAAAAATAGCGATACTGCGATTGAATCCGCCTTTATCAAAGGAGGAACCCAGGAGCATCTACTCAAGATCAACGTGCCCGATCAAATCGCGGATCGGACCCATAAGAACTCCTTCTTGAACATCAAGCTCGAAGTAGACACGGATCCTCCGGGAGGGTTCAAAACAGAAGGCAAAACCCTACTGCAACCCATTCCGTTTTCGGTGAACGCGTATCAGAAGCCTGATCTGTTCGCGGGCAAACTGCATGCGGTTTTGCAACGGAGCTGGAAAAGCCGAGTGAAGGGGCGCGATTACTATGATTATGTTTGGTATATCGCCCGCAATGTTCCGGTTCGCCTGAACCACCTCGAGCAACGTCTTCGCCAATCGGGAGGATGGAGCGGGGACCGAGCATTACAGCACGCCGATTTATTGGGGCTGCTGCGAAAGAGGTTTGCCACATTGGATGTCGTGGCAGCCAAAAAAGATGTATTACCGTTTCTGCGAGATCCAGCGGCAGTCGCCTTGTGGTCGCCGGATTTTTTTGAGTCGCTGCTTCCTCGGCTGAAGACTGTTTAGTTTACCCCCGAGCCGATCACAGACCGCCTACCGGACAAACACCGAACCCGGATTGCTGAATTGAAGGGCACCGGCCCCGATCGTCCCAACGGAGGTCCAGTTGTTTCCCAGAATCGAGTCGATTCGAACGATGCGGCCGTTTGTGCCATCGACGATGAAGATCTTCCCCTGACCGTCGAGAGCGAGCCCAAAAGGATCGGTGAACTGATTGGTACCCGAACCGAGAGAACCGAAGGTCGTCCAACCCGTGCCGGAAAAATCCGACATCCTAAAAATCCTCGGAGTCATCGAGTTGTCCACGCCATAAATAGCGCCAGTCGAATCGACCGTCGGCGTGAAGTTGTAAGTGAACTGACCATCTCCGGTGCCGAAAGATCCATAACTGGTCCAGCCCGCCCCGGTCATGTCGTTGATGCGCACGATACGGGTATTACCCGTATCGCTGATGTAAATCTTGTCAGCAGAATCCAACGTGAGCGAATAGGGATAGGCAAACTGATTAGTTCCAGCGCCCGCACTGCCAAAGGTCGTCCAGTTCGTTCCGGCGAAGTCATCCATTCGCACCACTCGCCCGGCGGCCTCGCTCACATAAATCCTCCCGATGCTGTCGAGATAGATGCCCCGAGGCCCATTAAATTGATTGACTCCGGCTCCGCTACTTCCGAACGTGGTCCAGCCGGTGCCATTCATGTCGGATATGCGAACAATCCGGTCATTGTCCGTATCCGTAATGTACATCCGGTCGGCGGCATCGACATAGATGCGCTGTGGAGCATTAAACTGGTTTACCCCCGAGCCGACCGAGCCGAAAGTAGTGAAATTCGTGCCAGCCATATCATCCATCCGAACGATTCGGTTGTTTCCGGTGTCGACGACGTAAATGTGTCGAGGGGGGCTGGCCGTGGTGGTGGATCCGTCGTGGTGTAGTTCTGGCCGTCACTGGAA
>CAYIHX010000049.1:0-26369 GCA_964363305.1 uncultured Bacteriovoracaceae bacterium
GGTCGAGAGCAAAAACGAAAAAATAGGAAGTCAGACGGTGCCAGAAACACTTCCAACCGAATCAGTGGGTTCGATATCCGCGCAAAGTTCGGGCGAGGGAGTTCCGCTTCGGGGCGCAAACTCAGGGATCACATCCGGGAATCCAGGAATCCCACCTGCGGCGCCACGTGGCGCACTGCGGCCCGCGCTCGGTTCTTCCCGGCCGGGCTTGAGGACGACCTCTTCACCGCCGCGCTCGGGCGCCCCTTCCTCCCCACATTTAGCGACCCCACGCGAACCGAGCCGCCCAGCTCCGAATCCCCCACCGGCCCACCGAAATCGCTACATCCCCGCGCCGCTTCGGCGCCTGGTCTATGCGCGGGCCCGAGGGCGATGCGAGTTCGATCGGCTCGGCGCGCGATGCGAATCCCGGCACGCGCTTGAGGTCCATCACCTTGCGCCATTTGCACGCGGTGGGGCGCACGCCGCAGAAAACCTCATCCTCACCTGTCGCGTTCACAACGCCGCCGAAGGGAGCTGGGAGTTCGGATGAGCCGCGCTCGGATCGAGCCGCTCATCCGTTCGTTGCCGCTCGCCCACCCAAGGCGCTCCCCCCTTGCAACGATGCTGCGGAGCCCCCTGCGACTGTCCAAGAACCTGACACCTGCTGAACAGTTAGTGAGCATGAGCCCTCCAACCCATTGAAAACCCCAAGGATTTCGCGGTCCCATTTGGCACCGAACTCGCAATAACTCTGACTAAAGCGAGATGGATCTCGAAAACAGGAGGAGTAACCCATGTCTACCCTATTGAAGAAAGAAACAATGCGACTCATCGCCGCGGCGCTCGTCGCCTCGGCACTTGGCTTGGTCACCACCGCCTGCGGCGGCGGATCGATGAAACCCGGTACCGGCGACCTCGATGACAACTCCGGAAACGACACTTCCGGCACCGACGATCCGGGCCTCGGCGACGACTACAGCAATCCCGACGCCAGCTACCCCAGCATCTCGGAGGACTTCGAGATCGAGGGCGGGAACGGCTCCTTCACGAAGAGCGGGATCTATACTGACAGTGTATTAAAAGTAACTGTTACCGCCGGCCAACCCACCACAGTCCCGGGAACCGGTTACACCGCGATGTTTAGCTGCCTGAAATACAAAGTCACCGTCGGGACTAAATCTTACACGGTATTCGTGAGCAACACCGGCTCAGCAGGCTGGGGCAACTGCTATGGCGCCGTAACGAGCAAAACCCTCGATTTCTCCGACCAACTCTACGCTGGACATCCCCGCATGTCGGTCAAGGTCTCCAACCCGATGTACGATAACTGCCGACTCTACGGAAACATCTACGGCACCGGCTGCCCCCTGACTTCGGTCTATAACCAGACGTCCACCCACCGAGGCCACATCGTAACCGGCAACCTCGAGATCCATACCGACATCTCAAACTAAGCGAGCTAAACGAACTCAGCTCCCGCAAACGTTCCTCAATAGTGGCGCGATGACCTCGCGCAACTCCTGTGCCTGCGATGAAGGGAAGTGACCGGATGTCACTTCCCTCATCTTTTTCCAGAACCGACTCCAGTCACCGCCGCAGTGAGCGAGAAGCCGCTCAAACTCCTGGAACCCGGTGCTATACGTTTTGAACTGCACGAGCGTGGCGTTGTTCAGCTCTCGCTGAAAGCCCAGCTCCGTTTTCAGGCGGGCGAGCTGCTCGCCCTTACGGGCCAACTTCACCTCGTCGCTCAGAGCAGAATCGGCGTATATCCGATCCAGCGCCACAAACGCCTCATGAAGTTTCTTCACTCGGCCCGCTCCCCGCTTCTGTGCTTCCAGATACGCGGCAAACAGCGGCGAATCTTTTCCCTGAGCCAGGCTGAAGTAATCCGATGTCAGACGATCCGCCACGAAACTCGCCAGACTCTCGTTGAAAAAAGCCTGGCCGTCGACGTACCAGGTGGCGTGGACCGACTCGTGCAGCACGACGTTGACCAGCTCACCGAGCGCCTCCTCCCCCCTGGAAATCATGGTCGAAAGAATCGCATCGCGAAACCAACCGAGAGTCGAATAGGCGGCGGCGCCTCGGACATCCACATCCCAGCCCTCTTTGCGTAAATCCTCCGCGAACGATTCCGCACCCTCACGCGAGAACCAGCCGAGATAAGGAAAGCGACCCACGAGCGGAAACGACCACTCCTTCGATTCGAATTTCAAAGGCCGGCACGCGCTCACCACCCAAACGGCCGCGGGCCGCGGTAGCTGGACGTACTCCTGGTAATTAGATGTCGGCTTCAGTCCCTTCCGCTCCCCGAACGCCTTCACCTGAGGCACTTCGAGAAGAAGCGCCCTCACGCGCGGCGGAGTCCGTTCATCCTTCACGACCTCCTCGATCGGGCGCGCGTGATTCAGAAGCTCAAGCTGTCCACCCGTGGCCTGCAGCAGATACCGGGCCGTGGTGCAGCCCGGAAGCAGCGGAAGACTAAAAAACAGCGGAAAGGCCCACGTTGTAAGACAAGTTCTTATCCCAGGTGTCGATGACCCCGCCTTGGACGTAGCTCGTCGCTTCGGCGCGGATCGCGAAAATTTTCGTGATGTAGATGCGCATGCCGAGACCGAGAATGACCGTAACGGAATCCAGGATGGTAGGCGGAGCCGTGCCAAGCGCATAAGTACCGGTAGCCTCACGATTGAGTTGACCCAAACCCAGCTTGACGTACGGCTGAACGGGCCATGATTTCGGAACCAACTGTTGAACGACATTGCCGCTATAGATTCGATCATGGAACGTGGTGTCTTGGAAGCCCGAGATCTTCGTTCGATCGGTGACGTCCTGAAAGGCGAGCTCCAGCTCAGTCAGCGGCGTGATGTAATAACCGACCGAGGCGCCCCAGCGCATGTTCCAGCTATAGCTGTCGACGCCGAAGCGCTGGGTGCTATAACCGAACCCGAACGAAACCTCGAACTGCCCGAACGAGAGCGCATGGGCCTCAGTCGAAAGAGTGAATGCCACCACGATACTCCCTAGAATCAACTGACCGATAAAATTTTTCACCATTCGCTCCCTTCCTTAGAACAGAACCAGAACCGCGCCTACTCCGCTCGAACTCGAGACAGCGCATCCAGGAGCCGGACTCGTTCCTGCTCCTCTTCCTTCTTCTTTTTTCGATCGAGGCCAACCAGTGGATCAAACCTAGGCTGCGCCGCAGTCGTACGGGCCACGCCCGATGCCTTTGCCAGCTTCTTCGGATAGAGCAACGTCTTCGGTCGCTCCACCCCGCCCGTTGCTCGTGCCTCGAGCTCACGATTCAAGGCCGGGTCTTCCGGCCGGCTTTGATGGCGAGCATATGAGCTCGGATTAAAAACAAGCCCCGCCGGTTTGCGCGAACTTCGAGTATCTTGAATGCGGCGTTCCTGCCCCAGCTGCGCCAAAGAGACCGCCTCACTGATGTTCCGACTCGGGATCCCGAGCTCACGTAACTTCGATTTCAGTTGCACGATCGTCACCGCCGCCGGAGGCGTCGGCAAAAGACGAAGCGCTTTCTGATTCAGGGCCGATAAATGCCCCACTCGCACCGGAACCAAAGTCCGTGCTTCGAAGCGAGACTCGATGGTCGCCGTTTTCTCGACTGAAATAAGCTGCGACTCCTCTGATGCCTCACTGTAGATGACTAAAGAGCGTCCGCTTTTCTGCCGAATTCGCGCGTTCGCCGTTAAAACGGTCACTTCCTCGCTCCCGTTGCCCGCGTCGAGAAGAAATTGCCCGCGATAGAGCACCAACGGCTCCTCCTCCTCCGGGCGAGCGAACTGAAGAAAAGTCCCCGCGCCGATCTGTAACCGATACCCATCGCGATGAATCACCTTGGCCCAACCGGTCTGAACCGAGATCCAGCCACCACACGGAATGGCGGCATTAGGCTCCGTATCGATCACAAACGCCCGAGAGGAATCGAGCAGCTGAATCTTCCCGTCAAAATCATCCAGCACCGCGCACACCGGCACACCGGCGAGCGGCGCCTGAGTGGTGACTCCGGCAGGAGCCCGCTCCAGAGCCTGAGCCCCGGAGATCCCGACGAACAGCCCCACGAACGCGAACGCCCACCTAGTGGCGAGAGTCGTGATGAGTGCGCTTCCGACTTCCTGCGACCGCACGTCTTGCCTCCCTGGAGTTAACCCACTGCGATTCGGCCGCGTGGGGATGGTGATCGACCAACTCTCGCATCCAAAACTGTGATTTCATCCGTTTTCCCGACCGCTCGGCCACGATGGCCCTCCAGAGACGAGCCTGCGCCACATAAGCGCGAGCTTCGTCGCTCTCCTCACCCTTGTCACCCTCGAGAACCTTGGCGAAAAAGAGATCGGCCTCCTCCAGATTGTCGATGCGATACCAGGCGACTCCCGTCAGGAGGTAGTCCTTCGGGTTGCGATAGGTCGCGACGTCCTGGAGAGTCACCAGGTGATTCAAAATTTTAACAGCCTTTTCGTCATCGCGCGCCTGCAGGTAGCTGACGGCGAGCGTGTAGAGCTGCGAGGGAAGGAGATGCTCGGGAATCCGGTAGTCGATGCTCGCCAGCGTGCGACCGATATGGGTGCGGGTCTCAGCGACCAAGCGATTCCGAAAAACCTTCGCGCCCCGATCCGCTTGCTCTAGCTTGCATTCGAATTGACCTCGCTCCATCAACGAACGCAAACGAATGTTTTCGAGCGACACATTTGCGATACTTTGCTCGAGTCGCTTGATCTCATCCACCTTGTACTGGACGCTCTCGAGCGCCTGACCATAACGACCGAAAATTTTCGCGAGGAGACCCGGCCAGAAAGGTCCTTCGGTGGAAGTCTCATGGGCGACCTCGACGCCTTTTTTCGGGCCAAACATCCAAAGCACATGGGGTGCGACGAAAACTCCCGCCATGCCGACGACCCCAAACGAGAAGAGAAGCGCAACGACCCAGCCGATGGGCAAACGGCGCTTCGCCGGCTTGCCAGAAGGCAAAAGCGCAGCGCTCGTCGGCGCGGCTTCGGTCGTGAGGGCCCCATTCACCTGGGGTGCGGAATTCTGCTCCATCTCAATTGGCTTTATCGGCCAGCTGGCTCTGAAGCTTGATAGGCAATCCGTACCGCCCTGAGATGCGGCCTACGCCACTTTTTTGACAACCTCTCCTTCAGCGTTCAACGGGATCGTCGCCCCGGAGGGGACCAACGTCGCGAGCGCGCGAGCGGCGCGCAGCTTCGCGCGCCTCCAGCTCTCCACTCCGATCACCGTATCGACGGTGACCACCATGGATCCGCGGTCATCGCGAAACAGAATGCCGAAGGCGCCTTTGTGCGGCGAGAGCCGATAAACCGGCACCCAACGCCCGGACAGTAGAATCATCCGGCGTTCGGCGATCTCCAGCGGCGAATAGACTTTGATCAATCGATCGAGCGGCAGCCAGGCAAACACGCCCTCCGTCACCACAGCCATGATTCCCATGGACGAGTCCTTGACGGTCTCGGTCTTTCGATCCCTCTCATCCGAAAAAATAATCTCATCCCGGCTCAGAGCCAAGCGCAGGCGCTCGAGTTCGCGGCGGGTCCGTTCGAGCGCCGAACGGGCCGTGGGCAGCCAGGAAGCCGCCGATTGCGCGGAGGACTCCAGCGACTGGACGGTGAGCATCCCCTCCAGCTCCTGCAACGACTCGACGATCGGGCGAGCATCGCGAATCATGCACGCCGTACCCTTCATCGTATGAGTCAGCTGGAAGAGCTGCCGCACCTGGGTCGACTCGACCGGCACGAACCCGGAAAGCCGGGTCTCGCACTCGTGAACGACCCCCAAGGCCCTCTCCGACATGCGCCAGGCGTCTTTCACGAAAGTGTCGAGAATCTGACGAGCAGCTACCATCCACACCACGTATCGGTAGCTCAGGGCTTGGGCACAAGGGCCTAAAGCGGTCTCAGAAGCCAACGCGCCCCACTCTTCGGGACCACGAGCTCGATCTGGCGAAGGCTGCCATAATCGACCAGGTCGCCGCGAAACTCCCAGACCGCGCCCGTTGAATCCTCCCCGGTGCTGAAGGGATTCTCCGAGATCGAGGCAAACACCTTTTTTTCGAGAGTCTCAAAGGTCTTCAGCTTGATGGTCATTCCGTCGAGCGCCTTGCGCTTCTTGGTTTCGAGCGACGGCTCCGGATGGGTGATCACGACCTCCGCTTCCACCTTCCCGTTTTTGGCCCGTGCCACGAGGCGAAAACCCGAAACGAGATAGGGAGAGGCCCTCTTCTTCCCCCCCTCTGCCTTAGGCGCCGGCGCAATCCAGACTCCCTCCCAGTCTCCTAACAACGGAGAAAGCGTCGCGTCCGAGTTGCTCGCGACGGGTTGCAATAGGGAGACCGTAGTGGGCCGAGTGTCATCCAGCTTCGCGATGATCCAAGTGGCCTTCTCGTTCGAGCGGTACCGCTCCAGAATTTCCTTTGGACGGGCCCCCTTCATCTGCGTGAAGGCTCGAGCCGCCGCAAAGCGAGTGTGCGGATCTTTATGTGCGAGGTAATTTTCCAGGAAGTCGATCTCCTTCTCGGCCGCCGATCGCCCAATGGCGTAGACGGCTGAATTCCGAATGACGTCCTCGGTTGAATCTCCGGCCTGGCTCTTGAGAAATTCCAACACTTCCCGGGTCGGCTCGAAATTTCCGAGGGCCTCCACCAGCCTGACTCGATGATAGATCTTCGTCCGAGCGGGATACATCTCGATGATCACGCTCGGAGCATTCTCACCCAAGCCGCGCCACCACTGGGGCGTATCCCGAGGATGACGCTGGATCAGCACGTCCTCGATCGCCGCGCGAACTTCCTCATCACTCCGCGCCCAAGCGGAGTCGACGCCGTCAACGAACCAGAGGATGCAAATTAAGAATATCACCTGAATACGTCGAGAAATGATTCCCATCGCCCGTTCCCCCGCTGCCATAGTTCTTGGTTGTATACCACATCACGTGGTTGAACTGACATTCTAGGGCGTTTGGGCAGAAACTGGTAGTGCCGTTATAAGATGCGCAGGCCTGGGAGCAGGTCAGTCCCGTGGGCGCGTAGACGGAGGTGTTGCTCACGCTCCGACAGGAGTTCACTCCGATTCCGTAAGAAGTGGGAAACTTGAAATTACATTCGGGACTGTCTGGTACAGGGTCATGCTCCGTGCCTTCTCTCTCACTCAGGTGATTCAAGCCCAGATAATGGCCGATTTCGTGAGAAATCGTCCCCCCCATATCGATGAAGTCGAAATCCTGATCGGTTACGGCGCAAGCCCCAGTGCCCAAACAAGAAGCATTGAAATTCGAAAGCTTATTGAAGCTCGCAAAAACAAGGCCACTTCCTGTCGTGCCGTTTTTCGGAGGGCCACTGAGGCCGCCCGAGAGGCCCAGATAGGCCGTATTGCCTCCGATGGTCGAAGTCAGAAAGACATTTAACGCCTTCCCGCTGGTCTCGGCGGGCAGAAGACTGCTTCCCGTTTGGAACATCTGATAGTAATCCTCGACATTCGCATAGCCTTCGCCGCCCGCCTCGCAGCTCCATTCGTAGACGGTGATCTTCCCGAGGCGAATCCCCACGGTCGTGGCGTTGCTGGTCGAGAGTTGGTCATAGACGTGCTGAAAGAGCGCGTTCAGATTTTGTTTCCCCTTGTCCGTATGCGAATCGATGACGTTCTGATCACCCACGAGCACCACGTTCACGTCGACCGCGCCCTTGTGGCCGCTCGTGCTGTCGCAGCCATTCGCGGTACCCTCATTCCCGTCGCTCTTCGCCGCGGCCGTCACCTGGAAGCTTCCCAGGCGAGTGGCGCCTACCGAGGAGTAATGATCCGTCAGCAATACGTACTTCGCCGTGTAGGTTCCTGAACGAAGCTTCACGCCGCCCGCGAGGCCCGAAGAAAAATTGCCCGGCGCCGAAAGAAATGAGCAGGTCGGGGACCCCGAAGACCAGCTGCAGGTCGGGAAAGTATTGACGCTCATGCCGCTGAAAACCGCGGTATTGTGATAGTCCCAACTTTCGCGTCGAAGCGGGGCCGACGAGCCTAAATAAGCGGAACCCGCCGTGCCCGCGGGATCGGGCTCGCAACCCGCCCGAGGGCTACAGGTCCCTCCCGAACAGGAAAACATCCCACCGGCGCAGCCGGTCTCCATTCCGACGAGCTCATTCGTCCCGTCATGCAACGAGACCAACACGGGCCAGGCAGAGCCTGCCAGAACGCTCGACGGAAAGGATGTCATCTCGGCTGTCAGCGCCAACGAGCCCGACGATTTAAAAGCGACGGAAGAAAGGTCAAACGTCACCGTGATCGTGCGTGCATTCGCATTGATGGCATCGCTCAGCCCGGTCAGCGGCGCGTTCGATACCGACGCCACCAGCTCGGTCACGCTCATTCCCGTATCGGTGTGATTGCAGTCGCCGGCGCCCGCTACTGTCGGCACCCACGGAGTTCCGTCGATCACCGAACACGCCGCCGTCACGGGCGCGGCGTCCTGAACCGCGCAGCCCCCCAACGAAAGAACCACCGTGCACAGAATCACTTTCCTGCGAATCATGAACTCCCTTATGAAGTGAACGAAGCATGACCGCGTCATCCTCGACACAGCTGACTCTTCGTCACCTCCTCTATTTTATAGAGAATTAGGATAAAAATCTCGCACGGAAAAACCTTATCCGTTGAAGGTCTTATGCGGGCTGTGCTCGCCAACCCATTGACGCAATTCGCAGCGACTCTCGAGACCCTCGATTCGCACCAGTGCGAAGGTGCGCCGAACCGGGCTCCCCAGCGAGCTCCAATCGAGATTCAGCATCTTCGTCCAGGTGCCGGTGTTGATGTACTGCGTGCCGTCCGGGTACACCTTGTCCATCGGTCGATGCGTGTGCCCGAAAATGATGGTCTTCAGCTCGGGCCGCTCGTTCAGCACCTCGCGCGCCTGCGCCTCGAGATCGGGAAACAGCTTCGTCTCCTGCTTGAGAATGCCCAAGGTCACCTTCAAGCGCGACCTTCGGCGCGGACTCCAGATAAAACGCGTCTTGAGAAAATAAAAACCGCTCAGAAAAAAAAATTTCAAGGTGAACCACGGATCCAGCAGCAACCCGAACAGCACGAACACCTTCAGCGGCCGAACCTTGTCCAGGTGCTCGCGCTCCCACCGCAGACGATTGATGATCTTGAGGATGTAAATGCTCCCCCAGGGGAGATTCAGCACCGGATCATCCAGAAAATCCGTCAACAGCGGAATCTCAAAGTTCAGCAGGTTGCTAGCCTCGAACTGATTCCCGTGCCGAACTTCGACGCCCGCGCCGAAGTCCACCCGATCGACATCGGCAATGAGCTTCACCTGACCGTGCGTTCCCTCCGGGGCCCACTCGCGCAGAATCCGCGCGCGGACCTGCGGAAAAAACAAATCGGCGTCGTGATTCCCGATCAGGTAGGTGACCCGTTTGCCAGGAAGCGCGGCGAAGGCCCGGATCGCCTGCATGACGCGCGGATGCCCCTGAATGATCGCCTCACACTTGTAGAGCGAGATCGCCTCCGTGATCGCGTCTTCGAACTCCCCGTAATAGGGCACATTGAGAAAATCGAAAAAATCCCCGTTGATGAAAAACTCCACGTCTCGACCGTTCCCGTACTCGCCCGAGGAGAAATATTCGAGCAAGTCGACCATCTCGCCGTCGAAGTGGAAATCCTCGTGAGGATTCAGCTGTCCCTCAAATTGACGCCCAGCAGATAAATGGCAATCGCTGACGATGATCTTGATCTGCTCGGCCATCTCCTCAGCTTACCTCGATCTCTCTCATGAGAGAAATCCCCTCTCCAACTGATTGATTTCCTCAGGCTCTTCGGCTATTCCCGGTAGACCATGGCAGATGTTTCAAAAAAATGGAGTGACAACGTCAACGGGAAGTTTTTCGTCGATGATCAGTGCATCGACTGCGATGCCTGTCGTACCGAGGCGCCGGATAACTTTACACGCAACGATGCCCACGGCTATTCCTACGTCTTCAAACAGCCCTCGACTCCTGAAGAAGAGATCCGCTGCCAAGCCGCCCTCGAAGCTTGCCCGGTTGAAGCGATCGGCAACGACGGCAAGTAGTAGGCCCATGGGGGGATTTGGGCTACGGATTCAGGCTGCTCTCCGCGGGCGCAGGCTTCAGCAGTTCCGCGACGACGCGTTGATCCACCTTTTTAGCCAGCTCGCGAAACAACTTCGCCAGCTCTGAATCTGGCTGACTCTTGACGATGGGCCGCCCCTCATCGCCCGCACGGCCCGCTTCAGGTACGAGCGGAAGCCTGGTCAACACCTCGACCCCGAATTTTCGGGCCAAGCGGTCTCCACCATCCTGCCCGAAGAGCGCGTGCTTTTTATCGCAACCGTCACATACGAAGTAGCTCATATTCTCGACAAACCCGATCACCGTGACGTTCGCCTGTTCAAACATCCGGAAGGCCTTGCGCACGTCCTGCGCCGCGACCTCTTGAGGAGTGGTGACGAGGAGGGCGGCGGTGATCGGAACCAGCTGCGCCAACGAGAGCTGAATATCGCCCGTGCCCGGCGGCATATCGACCACCAGCACGTCAAGCTCGCCCCACCGCACACGATAGAGAAACTGCTGAATCGCGCTATGAAGCATCGGGCCCCGCCACACCATGGGCTGATCTTCGGGCACCAGCATGCCCATCGACATGACTTTCACTCCATGCGCCAACGGCGGTAGGATCATCTCGACCTTTTTGCCGTCCGCATCCTCGAGCAGGTCGACGACCGCATCATCCGTCACGCCCATCATCGTCGGGATGTTCGGTCCATAGATGTCGGCATCGATCAAGCCGACCCGCTTCCCCTCGAGTGCTAACGCGGTCGCCAAATTCACAGCGACGGTGCTCTTGCCGACCCCACCCTTGCCGCTCGACACGGCGATGACGGCCTGAACCCCGGGGATGCCTTTTCCAACTTTCATCTGAGACGACATACCTGGCCTATAACACGAAGGCGGGTCCCCGAGTCAGCCGGTCTTTTTGAGCTTCGCCGACGCGGCGAGTTCCTCTTCGAGAATTTCAACCACTTCGGACTCGCATCCGGTGCAGCCCGTCGAAGCCTTCGTCTGGTCCTGAATTTGCTTCAAAGTCGTCGCTCCCGCCTGAATAGCCGAGCGAATTCGGGCGCAAGTCACATTGTGACAGAAGCAGATCGTCCGCTGGTCGTCTTTTGAGTCAGAATTTCCCACCATTCCCTCACTTATCGGCCACTTCCTGTGTTACTCAACCGCGCATGACGGCTCGCTCGGCTCGCAAAAAAAATAAGACCCCCTCCGCCAAAGCCCTCCTCCCGCTACCGACCGACGACCAACAAGCTCAAATCGCCCAGAATGTGCTGCACAACCTGGTTCTCGTTGGAGAAAATCCGAAACGTGAGGGACTCCTTCGAACCCCCCTACGGCATGCCAAGGCGCTTCAATTCCTGACCTCGGGATATCGAACCGATATCGATCAGATCGTGAACGAGGCCCTCTTCAAAGCGGAGAGCCAGGAAATGGTCATCGTACGCGACATCGAGCTCTACTCCCTGTGCGAGCATCACCTGCTGCCCTTCACCGGACGTGCCCACGTCGCCTACATTCCGAACAAACGGATCATTGGGCTCTCGAAAATTCCTCGGATCGTCGACGCCTATGCGCGCCGCCTGCAGGTGCAGGAAAGGCTGACTTCCCAAATCGCGGCAGAACTGGAGCGAGTTTTAAAGCCGCGCGGCGTGGCGGTGATCATCGAGGCCTCTCATCTCTGCATGATGATGCGTGGAGTCGAAAAACAGAACAGCTACACACTCACCAGCTCGATGCGGGGAGTGTTCGACAAAAACCCCACCACTCGCCAAGAGCTGCTGCATCTTCTCAACGGGCTCAGAAGAGGTGTCTGACACCCTTTTGATGCCCGGCGCGTCAAGGTGACACCCTAGCGCGCTCGTCGGCTTCGTCGATCGAAAAACGGGTGATCGCCGTAACTCCTGAAGGCGAGAGGCCGCTTTCGAAACGTGCGACCAGGCGCTCTTCCAACCACGGCCGCCACTGACTCCAGTCGGGCAACCCCTCGGGAAGTGCGTCACGAAAGAGATCCCACAACCGCGTCATCACCTCACCGCGAAAACCACAGGGCCGAAACAGCAGAAAAGGCGCGAGATCATTCACCACGTTGAGGGCCATCCCGTGATAAGTCACCCACTTGCGCACGGCCACTCCGATCGAAGCCAGTTTGCGATCGCCGACCCAAACGCCGGTGGCGCTCTCTCGTGCCTCACCGCGCAAGCCCATCGACGCAAGCTCATCGAGAAAGAGCTGCTCCATCTTCCGCAAATAGCCGGCCACATCGTGATGAGGAGAAAAGCCCTCTCCGTCGAGCTTCAGGATTGGATACACCACCAGCTGGCCGGGGCCATGATAAGTGAGATCGCCGCCGCGCTCGCTCTCCGCCAGCACAATTCCAGGGGGCAGAATCGCAGCATCTAAAGGCGCATGCCGCTCACGCTCCTCACCGGTGTGCTGCATTCCCCGCCCCCGAGTGATCACGGGGTCATGTTCGAGAAACAAAACCGTGTCGGGAATCGCGCCCTGAGAGCGCAGCTCCACGAGCGCACGCTGGAGCCGCGATGCTCGTTCGTAGGGGACGGTTCTGTTGATCGACCAGTACTGCATATTGGGATCCGAGCACCTTTTGATGCTGGGTGCGTTATATTGACCTCGCCTCCGGCAAGGAAAACGACCAAAAGTCTAGAGCCCCGCCACCCTTTGACGCACCCAGCATCAAAAGGTGCTCGGATCCCTATTTTTGAAAGATATGAATCGCGTGCCCGAGCGTCGCTTCGGCCGCCTCCATCAGGGTCTCCGGTAAGGTCGGGTGCGGATGCACCGTCAGCGCGAGATCTTCGACCAGTGCACCGCTCTCCAGTGCCAGCGCCGCCTCCGAGATGAGGTTCGACGCCTCGGCTCCGACGATGTGCACGCCGAGCAACCTGCCCGACTTCTTATCGCCGATCATCTTCACGAATCCATCCGGTTCGCCCACCGATAAGGCCCGGGCGTTTGCCGCGAACGGGAACCGGCCCACCATCGGGTCAAAGCCCTTCGCCTTGGCCTCAACGTCCGTGAGCCCAACGGTCGCGATCTCCGGATCGGTGAAAATCACCGCCGGCATCGCGACCACGTCGTAGATCGTCTTCTTCCCAGCGATCGCTTCCGCGGCGACCATGCCCTCTTTCGACCCTTTGTGAGCCAGCAGTGGCTGCCCCGCGATATCTCCGATCGCGAAAATGTGCGGCACATTCGTGCAGCGCCGAGCATCGACCAGGATGAAACCCTTCGCGTCCAGCTTCACGCCGGCCTTCTCGAGCCCGAAGCCATCCGAATTCGGAGTGCGGCCGATCGTCACCAGCACTGTGTCGAACGCTTCCGTGACCTCCTTGCCCTCCGCCTCGAACGTCACGTCGACACTCTGAGCGCCGACCCGAGCGCCCTTCACCTTCGCGCCCACATGAACCTTCACTCCGCGCTTCTCGAGCTTCTTGTGAACCACTCGCGCCAGTTCTGGGTCGACCCCCGCCAGCAAACCCGCCCCGGCTTCGACGACGGTCACCTTCGTGCCAGCCTTCGAATAAAAGGTGCCGAGTTCAAGGCCGATATACCCGCCACCAATGCAAAGCATCGTCTTCGGCATTTCGGTCAAAGCCAACGCGCCGGTCGAATCGAGAATACGTTTCTGATCGACATCGAACCCCTTCAGCACGGCGGGGCGCGACCCGGTAGCGACGACGCACTGACTGAAGCTCACGGTCTTCATCCCCTCAGAGGTTTTCACTTCGAGAGTCTTCGGACCGGAGAACTTCGCGTCACCCTCGATGAGGGTACAACCATTCGCCTTGAGGAGCTGCCCGACCCCGCCAGTGAGCTTCTTGACGATGCCCTCTTTCCACGTCATCAGTTTCTTCAGGTTCAGCGATGCGCCCTGAACCTCGATCCCCATCTCGTCACCATGCCGCGCGACGCGGTCAAAAATCCCGCCCGCGTAGATCAAGGCTTTCGAAGGGATGCAGCCCCGGTTCAGGCATACGCCTCCGATTTCCGCTCGATCGATGACCGTGACCTTCTTGCCCAGCTGCGCGAGGCGAATGGCACAGACATAACCGGCAGGGCCGGCTCCTAAAACGACGACATCCGCGCTGACTGAAATTGACATGCTCTCTCCTTAACCCGCGTTAACCGCGCAACACGAGCAGCGTGGGGTTTTCAATGTATCGGATGAATTCCTTCATGAACTCGGCCGCCGTCGCGCCATCGACCATGCGGTGATCGAGCGAGATGGAGAAATACGTCCAATCCCGAATAGCGATTTCTTCGCCGCCCTTCGAATTCGTCACCACGACCGGTTTGCGGAAAATCTTGTTGAAACCCAAGATCGCCACTTCCGGATAGTTGATGATCGGAGTCGCGAACAAGCCGCCGATCGAACCCGCATTGGTGAGAGTGATCGTCCCCCCAGTGAGGTCTTCCATCGTGAGTTTTTTCGTTCGTGCCTTCGTCACCAGCTGCTCGATCTCGGCGGCCAGCTCGAGAATCGACTTCTGCTCGACCTGCTTCACGACCGGCGCGCTCAACCCATCTTCGGTCTGCACGGACAGGCCGATATTGTAGGAGTGCTTCACCACCAGCTCGTGTTTGTCATCGTCGACATTCGCGTTCATCGTCGGAAAATCACGAAGCGCCGCCACCATGGCCTTCAGAATGAACGGCAGGTAAGTCACCTTGATGCCCTGCTTGGCCCCGATCTCCTTGGCCTGGGCGCGCAGCTGCACGAGCTGAGTCGCATCCGCCTCCTCGACGTAGGTAAAGTGGGCCGCGCGATCTTTCGATAGCCGCATCTTCTCCGAAATCTTCTTGCGCAGCCCCCGAATCGGGATGTGCTCATCCGCACCGCCATGGAGAGTGCGAGCCGGACCACGCGCCATCATCGGCGAACCCGCCGCGGTCGCGCCGGCGCCACCTTTGAGAAACGCTTCCACATCGTCGCGCATCACGCGCCCATGAGGTCCAGAGCCAGCCACCTGAGCCAGGTCGGCGCCCGCTTCGCGCGCAAAACGCCGAGTCGCCGGCGCGGCGAGCACGGTTCCGACTGATGCTCCCGCCGAAATCGCCCCCCCAGGAGCAGCGAGCGCCGCGGCCGGACCCCGCAGCGCCGCCGAAGGGGCCGCCTGAACTGGTGCGCTCGGCGCCCTCGCCGCAGGCGACGCCCCCGCCGAAGTGCCAGCGCCGTTTTCGTAATTCAACATCACTTGGCCGACCTTGATGATGTCGCCCTCTTTCGCCGCCAGAGAAGTCACCTTGCCCGAAAAAGGAGCAGGCAACTCAACCGTCGCCTTGTCCGTCATGATCTCGCAAACCGGCTGATCGTCGCGAACGAGATCGCCGACCTTCACCTTCCACTTGATCAACTCGCCCTCGTGAACGCCTTCACCTAACTCAGGAAGCTTCAATTCCATGATTTCTCCTTTTTGCAATTACACTTTGAATGAAAAATTCACCAGCTCGGTAGCTCGACCGAACCATCGGCCCGGCGGCCACGTACAAAAAGCCTCGCGCGCGCGCATCCGCGCCAATGGTCTCGAACTGCTCCGGCGAAACATAACGCTCGACGGGGAGATGATCGAGCGAGGGACGCAGATACTGCCCCACGGTCAACACATCGACGTCGAACGCGCGAAGGTCCTCAAACGCTTCTGAAAGCTCGGCATCGGTCTCGCCCAGCCCGAGCATGACCGCGCTCTTCGTGTACAACGAACGTCCCGTCTTGCGCGCATGCTCTCGCGCCGCCCGCAGCGTGCCGAGCGATTGCTCATAATTCGCGCGAGGGTCTCGCACTCGATACTGGAGCCGCTTCACCGTCTCGATATTGTGCGCGTACACGTCGACACCGCTGTCAACCATTCGGGCCACGCATTCGGCGTCCCCGCGAAAATCCCCGACCAGCGCTTCAACGATGATCTTCGGATCCAGGCGCTTGATCTCGCGAATGGTCGCCGCGATGTGCTCGGAGGCTTGATCGTCGAGATCATCGCGATCGACGGTCGTCAAGACCACGTAATGGAGGCCCAACGCCGCGACGCTCTCAGCGATCTTCTGCGGCTCATCCGCGTCAAGCGGCGGTGGGTTGCGAGCGGTCTTCACCGCGCAGAACCGGCAGGCGCGCGTGCAGACTTCGCTGCCCACCATGAAGGTCGCCGTCCCGCTCGACCAGCACTCCGCCAGGTTCGGGCAATGGGCCTCCTCACAGACCGTGTGAAGGCCTCGCTCACGAAGGAGGCCCTTGATCTTCGTATAGGCTTCGCCTCCGGGGGGTCGGATCTTTAGCCATTCAGGTTTCCGAGCCTGGAGAATCTCTCGTGCCTTCGATGGCGCCAGGGGGCGCGCCACCGGCAAGTCAGCCGTCTGAGGAGAGGAGCCCGCATGGAGGTGCAAAATGTCTAGAACTGGAAGTTCGCGGAAGATGGCCAAGCGGGTCTACCCCTCTCTGAGGTCTGATGAATGGAAGAACACCAGGAGTATCAGAAGCTTCGAAAACAAAAAACCCCCCGAGCACCATGCCCGGGGGGTTTTTTGAGAGAGAGAGGAGTAGTATGAAATCGCCGCATCTTGCGACAGCTTCGGGGATTCCCTTGTGCAGTACTCGTGCCACCCTGGCGCCGCATTGAGTGAGAGTTCACGCCGCGAAAACTGTTGAGGGCCCTGACAGTGAATCGTTCTTAGACACCGAAGGGATCCGAGCACCTTTTGATGCCGGGCGCGTCATTAGAAAAAAGACGCGAGAACGCGGCCGCGCGGAGGAACCTTGCATCCAAAAAAATGCGGACCGGAGCGATGGAATGATCGCGCGTCGGCGAGGACGACGCGAGGCAGGGCAATTTTGGAGAATCAGCGATTTCTTTTAGCGTTCACTCACGCAGCGCAACTGGATGGCCACATGGCATACGGTCACCCTTTCCTCGCAAAGTCCATCGGGCGTGCTGTCACAGCGCTGAGAGACTGATTCTTCCCCACAGGAAACATCCGTGACTCTGCCCGGCCCCATGCCTGTTCCCACGCCGGCGTCGACCTGGCCCCCTCTTTGGAGACACACGCGTTCTGCGTTCCGGTAGGCAGCCCTCAGCGCTTTGTTCGTCAGATAAGCCTCAGACTCGAAGAAGTGATGACGGTATGCATTCCCATAATCAGTGATCCACTCGGAGTCAGCCTGTGCCGAAGGAGATGAAAGAGCCATCCCAGCGAAAAGGGAAAGCATCAAAAACCCAACAACCATTCCGCTTGTCTTCATCATGGGGATCGTATACCCGAAATAACGCACTGAGTCAATATGACCGAGGGCGAGATTTTAGAGTGCGTACCCGGCGGACAGCGCCGGTCGAGAGAAGGGATCAAAGCCCTCGGGCACGCGCATCGAGGGATCGATGTGGGCTAGGTCGGTGGCCATGATTTGACTGAACGAGTAAGGAAGATCCATGCCTGGACCCCAATTGGTTTGGAAACTCGGAGGCATCAACGAACGGATCTGTCCGGTCGCTTCGAGCGGAGTATTTTGACGCGCAAAAAATTGCGCCAAGTTCATCACCTCTGAACTTCCGGTCCGTCCGGACGCGGCCTGAAGCGCAACCGGATCTTTGAAGGCCACGTCAAGCAGAGCGGACGAAGCCAAAGGAGAAGACAGAAAGCGCGCGGCGAACGGGCTGATCTCGTTGGCCAGCCCAAATGGAACCAAACCGAGCACAAAACCCAGCACCGCCGAGGCCCAGTAGTTCTTCCCTGCTTTTCGTTTCTTCTGAAATCGATCCTTCATCACGGACGGCATGGAGCAAGCCCCGTGCCGCTCCGAAGAGCCAAAATTCCCTGTTTTTTCAACCCAGCCAACCGATCCAACCGTCGAACTTTTATTCACCTGAACAGGCTATGCATGCGTCGACCGAAGTTAACGCAAGTGGCCACGCCAAACCTCGCGTAAACTTTCGCTATGTGGCGCAACGCAAAAGGTCAGGTCACCATCGCGGTCGGCATTCTCATGCTGACGCTGATGTTTCTCCTCGCCTTCGCCGTTAACATCGGGATGCTGGTGCACGCGAAAATCAACCTCCAGAACGCGGCTGACCTAGCCGCCTATGCCGGCGCCTCGACCCAGGCGAGGCAACTCAACGCCATCTCATTTCTCAACTACGAAATGAGACGGCAGTACAAGAAACTCCTTTTCCGCAACTACGTGCTCGGCAACCTGGCGCAGCCCACCTTCCCCCGAACGCCTGGCGGTCGAACTCCGTACGCCTTCCGCGCAAACGCCTCGGCCACGCCCTACGGAGCGCCGACCATCTGCATCACCTTCAATCGTCGCGACAACTATTGCCAGGTCAGCACGCTGCGGGCCATTTCCATTCCCACTGCGAACCCGATCGATAGCCTCACGTCGGTCCTGTCCGCGCAGCTCTCCGAGATCGAGAGGGCGCGCCAGATTTCATGCGTCAACATCGGCAGAATGAACGAGATGCTCGCTTCATACTGGCTCTACAACACCGACCCGACGCTCGAGAACATGGCGCAACTTCTGCAGACCGGCGCCACCAACGTGCCTGAGCTGCGCGGCGCGCTCACGACGCTTCGAGGCCTGGCCCAGGGCCTGGGCATCGGGCCCAAGCTCTTCATGCTTCGACGCCGAATCAAGACGCTGGAGGGCTACCTCAACATCGAACCCAAGACCGACGTTGAGTTGGGCACCGTCGAGCAACTCAAAAGCGGCCCCCTGGCCGCGAAGCACGAACGTACGATTCAAGCCTATCTCTCCGCCTATCACACCCTCGGCGAGCATCTCTTCGAGGCGGACACCATTCGAATGACCGAGCTCAGCCAGTCGCCCCAGCTCATCCTCGAGGAGCTCCGCTCCGGCTTCTCGCTCTTTCCGGTCGGCATGCAGTTCGGTACCGGGGGCGCCGCCGCGGCCACCGTAGCCGCCGGCGCCGGCGCTCGCGATTGCTCGCAGTACCCCATTCCCTACGCCATCCGGAATCTCCCGCTCGGGGTCTGGAAAAGTCCGCGCGCGCTCACCTACTATGCCGTGCGCCTCACCGCGAAAGCGCGCCTCATCTTCAACCCCTTTGGCGGAGATCTCGAGCTCTCCGCCTACTCGGCCGCGCAGCCGTTTGGCAGCCGAATCGGGCCCAAACTGGAAGAACCGATGTTCACCTACGAGACGATCGTTCAATCTGCGGCGCTGGGGACGAGCCCCGGCAGCAGCCGTGGCGTGAACAACCCCGAGACGATGCGTTCACCAGGCCTCGCCATCGCCCCCGGAGATGGCCCGAACTCCTGGGGCTTGATGAGCACGCTCGGCGCCTATCAACAGGCGATGAGCGAGGCGACCGATCCGAACTCGCCGATGACCTTCCAAGCCATCAAAACGGGCATCGCCGCCGCCATGGCGCCGACGCCCTGGGAAGTGGGCCGCTACAACATCCCGGGCGATGTTCTCGACAGCGATCCGTTCACTCAGTATTTCGCTCCGGCCAGTCAGCTCCACGCCATCTGGGCGCCCCTCTACGAGCCCGGAGGCGGCGCCGATGTCGACACGCTCATTCAGGAGGTTCTCAACGAGCTGAACGCGATCGAGCCCCAAAACATGTCGATCGACCAAAAAACCCGCTTCAAGGACGCGCTGCAGCAGGCTTTTCGGCAGTACCTCGGCCAGCTCGCCCAAGGACGCGGCGAAGACGGCGAGAGCATCAACTTTTACAAAATGACGAATCCGTTCGCCCAACCCGCGGCCGCGGCAAGCGGGCAACCTCCCATCCCGCTTCATATTTCGGAAGACGTGGCCACGCTCGACCCCCTGAAAACAAAATCCTCGTGGGGCGATGTGAAGAACACCGCCTACAAAGAACAGAAAAGAACCGGATACAGCGTGAAATTCGTCTCTTTTAAAACGCTTCTCAACCCGGACGGAGTCAGTGCGAACACCGAAGGCGGCGCCTGGGAGAACCGACCCATCGAAGATGCGCAAGCCGAAGCGGACTATCAACACCTCCAACACTGAAACACGGAAGAGACGCTGATGAGACGTTGCAAAGCCGCATTTCATGTGGCTAAATCTTTAAGAGTTTCAAGAAATCAACGGAGGTTCGAAAGAACTTATGGCTAAAGCCAAGAAGAAAAAACCAGCGAAGAAAGCAGCAAAGACAGCGAAAAAACCGGCCAAGAAAGTTGCAAAAAAAGCCGCCAAAAAACCGGCGAAAAAAGTTGCAAAGTCAGCCGCGAAGAAGCCAGCCAAGAAAGCCGCTCCAAAAGCGGCTCCAAAGAAAATCGTGAGCAAAACCCCGGCTCCCAGGATCAACGTGGTTCCTTCCACGCCTTCGACCGGGATGAGCAGCTTCGCAGGCGGCCTCGCCGGCGGCGCGATGGGCTCGAGCTTCTCCAGCGGCAGCTTCTCGAAAAACGACACCTCGTCGGAAGAGTAAGCCCAGTCGACCCACGGAATTGCTGAAGCCAGCCCGGACTCGTGTTCGGGCTGGCTTTTTTATGATCGTGTCCTGGAATTTTGCCCTTCAAGCCGCTAGGTTCGACCGACATGGAAATCCGCGACGTCATCCACGGTTCGATCCAGCTTTCTCGCAATGAACTCCCCATCCTCGACTCTCGTTACTTCCAGCGCCTCCGGCAAATTAAACAGCTGGGTTTCGCGGAGAACTCCTTCCCGAACGCCACGCACAATCGCTACACCCACAGCCTGGGTGCGATGGAAACGGCAACCCAGGCCTTCGATACCATTTTCGGAGGAGCCCGCTCTCGCGCTCACGACCGCGCCCCCGGAGACAGCCTGCCCCTGGCCAAGATGTACCACCGGGCGCACGAACGATTTCGGCAGGTGATCCGGCTGGCGGCCCTCCTTCACGACGTCGGACACGGCCCGCTCTCGCATACCACTGAATTTGCCATGCCCCAGCTCTCTGAGTTGAAAGTGCCGGGCCGCAAAGCGGCCAAAGCGCGCCAAGCCACCCACGAGGACTATACGCTGAAGATCATCCTCGATAGCGGGCTCACGCCGCAGCTTGAGAAAGCGGGTTGCGATTACGGCTTCAAGCCCTTGCATGTGGCCGCCCTCATCGACGCGTCGATCGAGGTTCCCGACGATTTTTTCATCGAAGAGATCGACGGGACACCGATCGATTTTCGTCCCCTGCTTCAGCAACTGATCTCGAGCGAACTCGACGCGGACCGGATGGATTACCTCCGGCGGGACTCCTGGCATGCGGGAGTCAGCTATGGTCAGTTCGACTTTGACTGGCTCGTCGGCAATCTGACCTGCGTCGTGCGCAAGGGCTCCTGCTACCTGGCCCTCCAGCATCGCGCGCTCTATGCTTTCGAGGATTTCCTCATCTCGCGCTTTCATATGTTCCTGATGGTCTACTTCCATTACAAGAGCGTGGTCTTCGACGAGACCCTCGCTCAGTACCTTGAGAGCCCGGACTGCACCTATTCACTCCCGGCTGATATCGAAAAGTACTGCGATTCGAACGACGCCGAGCTTTACTCCCACCTCGCTCAGTCGAAAAATCCCTGGGCGCAACGCGTGGCCCAGCGACAACCCTACCGAATGCTCATGGAGCTCCACAGCGGGATTCCGGCCACGCAAACCGCGGCACAGGAGCAGGAGCGACTCCTCGCACGAGTCAAAAAACAACTCGACGATCAGAAGATTCACTTCATCGAGGCGACCTCGACCAGCGAGCTCTCGAAGTACTTTCGCAAGCCGGTGGCACCGATCTTCGTGCGCTACGACAACCACTACAGCGAGCCGAGCGCCATCCCGCTGGATAAGTGCACCGACCTCTTTCTGCGCTACAGCGAGAAGCGCTCGATCACGCGCCTCTACGTCTCGCCGGAGGAATTTTCAAAGATCCGGGCCAGGGGCCGAGGCGCGCCGTTGCGGTACGAAGAAATTGCGGTGCCTGGCACCGATTGTTAAGCTTCTTAAGATTTGGAGCCTGACCCCTCAGCATGCTAACGAACCCAGATGGCCTGGGCACTCGTCATCGTACTCTCGCTCTTTTCGTACCCTTCCCACTCCTCCGATCCTCACGTCCTCTACACGGAGTACCCAGTGCTCCCCGATGCGACCGGCGTGATTCGACTTTCGCGGCGAGCCGTGGGCGATGGCCAGCTCCTGGAGCGCGTGCTCGCGAAGGCGAGTTCCCGCACTTACGAGCAGTTTCTCAAGGAGCTGCGCACGGAAGAAAGCCGCCTCTTCCGCAACCATGTTCTCCTTTTTCACTCGCAAAGCCTCCAGGCCTCGTCACCCGAACACCCTCGCGTCATCCTCTTCAACGAAGGGACGTTCCTCGCTCTCCGCGAAGATCCGAACCGAGACGAACGCGAGGTCGAAGTCTTGGCCTGGGTGCCTGCGGAGTCACGTTTTCGAACCGCGGAAATTCGATTCGCGGACCGCACTCGGGCGAACGGGCGCGTCGAGCGTGACCCCCCGTCGTGCATCGCCTGTCACGGCGAAGCCCGCAAGCCGATCTGGCTTCCCTACGATTTCTGGCCTGGCGCCTATGGCGCGAACATCAGCCGGACGCTCTCACGCGCGGAGTCGATCGCCTATCGCGAGTTTCTCCGACAAAGCGAGCAGGCTCCGGATGCCTCCGTGGAAAAGCACCTCAACTTTGAACTGACGGTGAAAGGCGGCGGAGAGTTTGACTACCAACTTCCGGCGGTCGAGCTGCTCACGGAGTTGGTCCAACAGCTCCACCTTGCCGCCCGCAGGTCGGAGATTCTGTCTGGGGATGCGCGCTGGAAGCAGCTCATTCCGGCCTTGATCGCACCTGCGCAGAGTTGCCTCTTCACACCTTCGGGGCTCGACCATTCGTCAGGCCGAGACGCTGATAAAATGATTCAGAGAATCAATGCCTTTGTCGGCCAAGACGTATTGACTCCCGAAGTCTACATCACACGTTTAGAAAAAAATGACCAAGACACAAAAATTGAAAAACAGAAACTCCTTGCTCGATATGTCCGGCAATTCAACCCCTCTCCGGGAAACGCCCTTCCTTACATGCCGGAACGCCTGAGCCAAGGCGAGAGCCTCTTCGCCGTGATACGTCAGCTTTTCCTTGAAATCGTCGGACTCCCCGCGACCTCTTTCGGCTTTTCGCCCTTTGAGCGCCTCGATCGCTTTACCTCCCCTCTTCAGGCCGAGCTCGCTTTCTCCGCTCTCGTTGGCACCACTCCCGAAATTCTCGGCCCCGCGTTCGTCACGGGGATCTTCGACCTCGGCGACGTCTTGCACTACTCATTCCCCGCACCCCGATTCGACTGCGATCGGATCGAACGCGAAAGCGTCGAACGGCTGCGAACCATCGCTCTTCATGCGCCCGGCCCTCTGGCTCGCCCCATCGCGATCACCGCGCCGCTTCCGCAATGCGCATCCTGCCACGCAAATCCCACCGAAGACTCTCTCGCGCCCCTCATTCCCTTCGATGAACCGGTCGAGCTCGCCGACTGGCTGCGGGCGCCAGAGCGGCGCCTCCGCACGAAAATCGAAGATCGCCTCAGCCGCTCCGGACGAGGGCGCATGCCGCCTGAGCATCCCCTGACGGAAACCGAGAAGACCTCGGTCCTTCAAGCTCTCGACCGGATCGCCCGGATCGCCGAATGAGCGTCCCGGCCCTTCGCGCGGAATCGCTCGCGAAATCCTTTCCAAAGGCGACCGCACCCGCCGTCTCTGACCTTTCGTTCGAGATTCGCGCGGGAGAAACCGTCGCTTTTCTCGGCCCCAACGGCGCGGGAAAAAGCACGACGATCAAGATGCTCTGCGGGATTCTCACGCCAACTTCGGGCCTCGCATTCATTGAGAGCTTCGCGGCAGGTACCCGCAGCGCCAACCAGCATCTTGGCCTCATCTTCGGGACCCGCAGCCAGCTCTACCTTCACATGACCATTCGCCAGAGCCTCGACCTCGTCGCGGAGATTTACGGCGTCACCGGCAGGAAGAAGAAGGATCGCCTGGCTGAACTCGAACGCACCTTTGAGCTTTCCGACTTGCTCGATCGGCGTACTCGCACGCTCTCACTCGGGCAGCGCATGCGCTGCGAGGTGGTCGCCGCCTTGATCCATCGACCTCGGATCTTGCTGGCCGACGAACCCACGATCGGCCTGGACGTCGTCGTGAAAAACCAGCTCCGCGAGCAGATCCGCAAATGGCAGAAGGAAGAAGGCACGACCCTGATGTTGACCAGCCACGACCTCTCGGACGTCGAGGCCCTGTGTGATCGCTGCATTCTCATCGACCAGGGACGGAAGCAGTTCGACGGCTCCCTTCCAGCGCTTAAGGGAGACCTCTCCGCAATTCGCCGAGTGCGCGTCACGACGGCGGCAAGCGATCAGCCGGCCTTCACCGGCGATTCGCGGCTTCGATCGAAGGGAAGCGACGACGCGTTCATTCACTCCTTCGAGCTCTCGACCCGCGAGATCGGAATGGCGGAGGCGCTCAGCCTGCTCTCCAAGCATTACGGCGACTCGCTCCAGGACCTCGCCATCCACGAAGTCTCGCTCGAGGAGGTGCTCGGCCACCTCTATAACGAGACGAGGCGGGCCACTCCATGAACGCCATCGGATCGCTTCGCTTTCATGCCAGAAACGGAATCTTCTCGATGCGCGAGAACTTTTCTGATTGGGCCTCTGGAATCGCAGGCTTCCTGATGTTTCCTTTTTTCTTGTTCATCCTCTCGCGCATCTGGGAACGCTTCAGCAGTTTTCAGGGCAACTACACGCGCGAAGAGCTGCTCGCGTACCTCGCCGTAACGGAGTCGCTGTTCATGACCTTCTTCGTGGGCGCGGGAATCTCGCGAGGAGCGAGCGATTTCAGCCTCTCGCTGGCGCGACCGCGCAGTTGGCTCGCCACGCAGTTTTCCGCCGCCTTCGGTCGGTGCCTCGGCTCGCGCCTCCTTTATACGATCGTCAGTTTGCTCACCCTCCCGCTGCTGGGCGTGCCTCTTGAGCTCACCCTCAAAGTACTGGGGCGCATGCTGATTCTTCTCCCCGTTTTGGGCGTGCTTCAGGCCCTCACCTTGATGCTCCTCATGTCGGCCAAGGTCTTCTGGGAACAGACTCAGTACCTCGTCCTTCCCTTGAGCAAGATCTTCCTCGCGCTCGGTGGCGTGTTCAGCCCGCTGAACGACTACGGCGAACCTTGGCGCTCGTGGCTTCTGCCGCTGCCTCCGGCTGATTGGTTTTTCCAACCCGCCTACTGGTGCGTTCGCGGCACACCCTACGGCCTGACCTTCAACGAGTGGATACTTCGTATCGCGCTGTCGATCGCCCTATTGCTTCCGCTGAACGGGTTCTTTTTTCGGATGGCTCGCAGCCGCCACCAAAGCTACGGAGGTTGACATGCTGCCCGCTCCACGCATTCTCTTCACCGCGCTCCGCTACCAGATGGACGCCCACCGGGCCAATCCGGCCAATCTCTGGGCCGGCGGTCTCGGCATGTTCATCAACAACGCGATCTTTCTGGCCGGGATGTGGGGCCTCATCTTCGCGGGCAAACCGCAGAACAACTCCATCTTAGCGTACTACTTCTCGCTGAGCTTTGTCGTGATGCTCTCCTGGGGCGGTTTGAATTTCTTTCTCTGTGGCTACCGCAGGCTCGGCGATCTGATCACCAACGGCGAGCTCGAGCCCCTGCTCGCCACTCCACGTCCGGTGCTGGGACTCGTGGCCATCGCATACTCTTCGCCCTTCGCGCTCGGCGACCTGATCATGGGCGCTCTCGGACTCATCTGGGTCGGCTTCCAGTTCGGTTGGGGGATCAGTGCCCGCTCCGTCCTCGCAACCGGCCTTTCGGGCTTGGGCTTCGCAGCGCTCTTCATCGGAGCCGGCTCACTGGCCTTCTTCATCCCCCGCGGCGCCAACGTCTCGCAGTTCCTCATCGAATCGATGCTCTCGCTCACGGTGCAACCGAGCGGGAAAATATTCGGCGACCGGGGCCGCATGCTCGTCCTACTGACGCCGGCGGCCGCGGCTGGAATGTTACCGCTCGATTTCGTCGAGAAAGGCACCTGGGGTTCGTTCGCGGTCGCGCTGGGCTCCGCACTCCTCTTTCTGTCCCTGGCGCTCGTCTTGTTCCGGGTCGGCCTGCGCCGGTACCAGGCGGTCAGCCTGATCCAGGCTCGCTCGCATTAAGTGCGGCGCGTCATTGTAGCGGCGAGCCAACGTCCTGGGGAGTGGGGCGGGAAGGAGAAGGCTCCTCCCCGGACATCCTGTCCTCTCGCTTTCGCCATCCTGGCTCGCGAGAGTCGGTGCCTTCTCCTTCCCG
>CAYIHX010000050.1:0-26226 GCA_964363305.1 uncultured Bacteriovoracaceae bacterium
TCAATCGCAAGGGCCCCGAGCGTGGTGCGGGTCTTGGTTTATCGACGGTTTTTGGGATCGTGAAGCAAAATGAGGGTCATGTGAATGTCGAGTCGGTGAAGGGCCGGGGAACGGTCTTTAAAATCTATTTTCCGCGACTCGATGAAAAGGAGGTAAGTGCGCGTTTTTCGCCCAGCGCGCCTTCCGAAGGAAGACCGATTCCAAGGGCCAAGGTGCTATTGGTCGAGGATGAGGCGGATCTGCGTGAGGTTTTGAGTTCTTGTCTTGAGTCTGTTGGATATGAAGTATCGGTGATGGAGGGTCCCAACGCTGCCCTGGAGGTGGTGCTGAGGCCGGAAGCACCTGTGTACGATCTTCTGGTGGCGGACATGGTTCTGCCTTCGATGAGTGGTGGAGAGCTTTTCGCGAAAATCCGGCAGCGTCAGCCCCAGATCAAGGTCATTTTTATTTCTGGCTATCCTGATGGTAGCGGCGAGGGCCTTCCGACGCTCGCCAAGCCCTTTTCGATGCGTCAGTTCAAGGAAGTTGTGGCGCGGGTTATTTCCGAGCCAACGACTTAGTCTAGCCGACGTGGGTCTCGCTGGGGGGGATGCTTTCGACCCGGTCCTCAAAGTTATATTTTCTCAGGACGTCAATCGCTGAGCGAAAGCCGCTCTTGACATACTCGGACATTCGCTTGGGTGAGAGGCTAAAATGATCGCCGAAAAACATAGGAGCGTCCGTCGGGCTGGGATGAATGTAGATCGTATCGACATCGACTCGATGGTGAAGCTCTGCTTCGAGGATCTCGCAGATGCGGTTTGTTGTTTCCGGGCTGATGCTTTCCTGTTTGCAGTACCGAAGGACGGCATTGACCGCGTTTCTCTGAATCTCTTTGTTGTGGATGTGGTTGTTGATTTTCTGCTCGATGAGTAAGTAGACGGCTTGGAGCAGGATAGCGGGAAGCCCGTAGTTTGTCAGTGATCCGATTTCTTTGAGGAGATGGTAGGGTTGATGGGTGTAGCTTGCGATGACCAAATCGCACCCCGCATCCACCGCGACGTGGGTTGAAAGCGTATCCCTGATTTCGCCATCGATATAGGCGATCTCTTTGTCGAACTGATTTTTGATGGGATAGGGTGCATACACAAAAGGCAAGGCAGTGCTGGCCGCGCATGCTTGAGAGATTCCCACGTCATTGTCGTATTGGCAGTTCAGGTCGTGGGGGGGCGGCTGGTAGCTGTATTTTCCGAAGATCACCTTGCGGGAGTGGTTTAGTTGGGTGGCCACGATAAACAAGTCAGCCTTGTAGTCCTGAAACCGATTGGTCTCCAAAACGTCTTCACGGAGGTATTGCTCCAGGCCCTCGGTCGAGAAAAGTCCTGTAGTCTTGATCCATTTGAGCTGTGAGATGATGGAGAAGTCACCCTTGAGGAGGCCCGTGAGCAGCCGTTTGAAATGCAAGATCTGGCTGATTTGCTCGCGAGCCAGCCCCGGGCGAAGTTTGAAGAGGATGGGGTAGGTCATCCTGGGAAGGGGCCTCGGGATGCGATCGGCGGCGTCAGTCGATTCCCTGTCGAGGAAGGAGTTGAAGATGTTCTCGAGCGTGTAGCCCGCGGCTAGAAACGAGGAAATGATCGATCCTGCGCTCGAGCCGACGTAAGTGGAGATTTCCATGGGTCCAGGAGGCAAGGGTGGGGATCCGTCAGTCGGAATCCTGCCGCCGTAGAACTTGAAGCCCTGTTCCTGGAGCGCCAGGGCCACCCCGACGTGAAAGGCGCCGGCTTTGGTCGCGCCCCCGCTGCAGACCAGGCCGATTTTCCGTTTCTTGCCGATCTCGGTCCGATTCATAGATGAGCGACGAGGTGGGCTCATATCTCAGATGATAGCTTGAATTTACATATGCGGGAAATACAATGGAACTATGTCTGATCGCGTAACGGGAGAATGGCTTCCTCTGATGGATTTTTCGATGAGGAAGGGCGTCAGTCTTTCGACTCTTCGTCGCCACATCAAGGCGAATAAGGTAAGGTATCGGGTTGAGGGGGGTAAGTACCTCTTGTTTGACGGCGGAAGTGCTGAGGGCAACCGACCGGCCACAGGAGGCGACGAAACCAAGGAGCCCGAGCTTCATGCCAGGGTCCGCCTTCTTGAGCAGCAGCTGAGGAAGGCCAACGAGGAGAATTCGGAGTTACGAATGTTGATCGCTCTTTATGAAGAGAAGAGTGCCACCTTTTGACTATTTTGGTGCTTCTTTTCTGCCTCATCTGTCCGAACGTTTGGGCAACAGCTGATCTGGACCGACAGTACGCGCTTCAGACCATCGGCTATCTTAAGTCCTGGGACAATGTGGATGGTCTTTTTGCCGACTACGTCGACCAAGCCTATCGAGAATATTTCAGCGAGAATACGCGCTACGTTCTTCAGGATTTAAGTAAGGCGAACGATATTCTGTCGCATTCCAAGCTTCCCTACAGCCGCATTATTGAAGACAAGGAAATTTTGGGCCAACTTTCGCGCTCTTTGCGGGTCGAAAGCGTGTTGCGGTCCCGCATTCAGAAAGAGGGACCTGTTTACCGTTTTCAAATCGAGTGGTTGCACTCCCCAAAGATGGATTTGATCGCCGCGGAGGCTTTTGAAGTGCGCGAGCCGAAACGAGGCGAGCGCATGAGTATCTCGGACATCAAGAAGGCGCTTCGCGCTGGGGTCGATACTTTGTTGGGGAAGGTTCCCTTCGTCGGGCAGGTGAACGGCCGAGATGGAGATGTGGTGACGGTGAATCTGGGTAAGCGTGCGGGTCTGAAGAGGGGAGACACCCTGGTTATTCAGACCATCGATGAAGTGAGGAAGCACCCCCTTCTGAAGACGATAGTTGACTGGAAGTTGACCCCAGTGGGGAAGCTCGTGGTCGAGGACACAGATGAGAACCTGGGCTTTACCCGCGTATTGGAAGAAAATGCGGGTCGAAAGATTGGGCGTTTTCAAAAGATCATCCAGATCATTCCCCTGGCGGAGTCTCCGACGCCGCTCGTGGAAAAGCCTGTGGAACCCGTGAGTCCGGAAGATTACGTCCCGAGGATCGGGTGGTCCTCGGCGACTTTGAATATCGGCGCATTCTCCCGTCAGTACAGTACCGGAAACGGAGCGGGAGGTTTCGCGGGCTCGGGTTTTTATTTCGGGGCGAAGACTGATGGGAATATATGGTTCACCAAGGAGTTCTTCGGTGATCTTGGCTTTGGTTTTGGCTTTTCTACTTATGCTCAATCAGATCTGGCAACAGGCGAAAGCGCGGCAAACAGTCCCTCAAGTTTGACTCTTTTTTCCATGAGGGCCGCCGCCGGATATACCCTTTTTCTGACCGAAAACCTTTTTGGGCCCAAAGGGTGGGTAAAAATGGGATACCAGAATCATTCTTATTCGATGACGACCTTGGTCGCGGCCCAGACCGGCTCGATTAACTTTGGGAGTATTTTCATGGGAATCGGGGCGGATGTTCCGATCCGGAGTGGCTGGGGCGCCACCTTGAACTTTGACTTCGGGTTGCTCAACTTCGTGAGCAATGCAGCGGGACTGTCGGCCGGTGATGTCAGTGGGCCGAGTTCGGTGGGCTTCTTCGTGGGGGGGTACTATCGGCTTCAGCCGCGGATGATCATACGTGCGGGCCTAGACTTTCTCTCCCATGCGAGCAGCTTTTCTGGCGGCGTGAGTATGTCCCATCGCGTAATCACCTTTGCGCCCAGCCTCGTGTATTACTTCTAAGCTGTATTCCTGAATCGGGCTCGGCTAAAACGCTTCCATGCCCTCACGCATGGATGAGCTCATTGAACTGATTCGTCACCACGATCATCGGTACTATGTTTTGGATGATCCGGAGCTCTCGGACGCTCAATACGACGTTCTGTATCGGGAGTTAGTGGCTCTCGAGCAGGAGCATTCGGAGTGGCGACGACCAGACTCTCCAACGACGCGGGTAGGCGGCCGGCCGCTCGATGAATTTGCGAAAGTTACCCATCGAGTTCCGATGCTTTCGCTCGCCAACGCTATGTCGGAGGAGGAGTTTCTAGCATTTGATGAACGGGCTCATCGCTTTCTCGATATCGAGGTCGGTAGGCCGCTCGAATATTTTGTCGAACTCAAATTTGACGGACTCTCGATGAGTCTTACGTATCAGGATGGCCTCCTCGTAAAGGCCGCGACCCGGGGAGACGGCGAGGTAGGCGAAGAGGTGACCCAGAACGTGAAAACCATTCGTTCGATTCCGCTTCGACTCAAGACTTCGAACCCGCCGTCGTTGATTGAGATTCGCGGGGAGATCATTCTCTCTCATAGGGATTTTGAACAATTGAACCGGGAACAGGAAAAGAAGGGGCTAAAGATTTTCGCGAATCCCCGCAACGCGGCGGCGGGCTCGATCCGTCAGCTCGATCCCACGGTAGCCGCCGCGCGGCCATTGACCGCTTTCTGGTACGGCGTTGGTGCCGTTGAAGGGTATTCGTTTTTGAAAATGTCAGAGGTCGAAGACACGTTCCAAGACTGGGGTTTGCGAGTGGGGGACCATCGTAAGGTTTGCACGGGCACGGATGAGGTATTGAAATTTTATCGCACAATTCTCGAAAAGCGGGAGAGCTTGCCCTACGATATCGATGGCATTGTCGTGAAGCTGAACTCGCTTGCCCAAGTGGATCAGGCTGGCTACGTGGCGCGGAATCCTCGAGGCATGACGGCCTTGAAGTACCCTCCCCGACAGGACGTCACTCAGATCGAAGATATCATCGTTCAAGTGGGACGAACCGGGGCTTTGACCCCTGTCGCTCTTGTGAAACCGGTTCGCCTGGGCGGCGCAACGGTTCGACGTGCGACGCTGCACAATCAGGATGAAATCGATCGCAAGGACGTCCGGATCGGCGATACGGTATTAGTCCAACGCGCGGGTGATGTGATCCCGGAGGTCGTGAAGGTGCTCGTCGAGAAGCGCACGGGCCGTGAGAGGAAATTTGTGCTTCCTGAGTCGTGCCCCGTTTGCGGTTCAGCGGTCGAGCGGAAGCCCGGCGAGGTTGTCCTTCGTTGCGTGAGCCGAAACTGCGTGGCGCAGCGGAGGGAGCGGATTCGCCATTTCGTCATGAAAGATGCGCTGAACGTCGACGGCGTCGGCGAGAAGGTCGTCGAGCAGCTGGTCGATGCGGGCTTGGTGAAGCATTATGCAGATCTTTTCCGGCTCAAAAATGAGGATTTTCTTTCTTTGGAGGGCTTCGCCGAAAAATCGAGCGAGAATAGCCTCGAAGCGATTCAGAGGGCGCGAACTCCCGAATTGTATCGCTTGATTTTTGGCTTGGGAATTCGGCACGTTGGGGAGCAAACTGCGAAGATTCTCGCTCGGCATTTCGGAGGGATGGGTGCCCTTGCTGAGGCTTCAGCTGAACAACTTCAGGAAGTCGATGAGGTGGGCCCTGAGGTAGCATCGAGTATCTATGACTGGTTTCAAGACCGGCAGAATCGCCTTGAGTTGGGTGAACTTCTTCAGTTTGTGGAACCGCGCGCTCCGAAAAGGGCGGCCAGTGCCGGGGTGTTTGCCGGAAAAACCGTCGTACTCACCGGGACCTTTCCCTCCCTGTCACGCTCGGACGCCACACGCCTGGTGGAAGAGCATGGGGGCAAGGTATCGGGCAGTGTTTCGAAAAAAACCTCGATAGTCGTGGCCGGGGAGGATGCCGGGAGCAAGCTCACGAAGGCGCATGAGCTGGGCGTCGAGGTGATCGACGAAGGGGAATTGCTCCGGCGCCTCAAATAGTACCTATTTTTGACATCTAGAATACAAATGTTAGTATTATTTAATGCCACATGAGCGAAATCGTCATGGTATTGAGATTCTCAAAAAATATGCGTCCTTTTCGCCTTCGGTAGGCGTCGTTGGACTCAGACAAGTGGGGAAGACCACGCTCCTGTCGCAGCAGCTCGGCATCAAGAATCTCTATAGCCTGGATGACCTCAGTTTAAGGGAGGAGGCAACGAGTTCCCCTCGGACGTTTTTGTCCAAGCTTTCCCTTCCCTGCGTGATCGACGAAATCCAGAAGGCGCCTAACCTTTTTGACGCTCTTAAGCTGAAGATTGACACGAAGCGAGTGCCCGGACGGTATTATGTCACGGGTTCCACGGAATTTTCCGCCAAGGTGGGTGTTCGTGAGTCGCTCACGGGGCGCATGGCGATGTTGCAGCTTTTCCCCATGACTCTGGCTGAGGCGCACCAGCTTCCCTTGAGTGGCGCAAGACTCAAGATGCCGAACCATTCCCTTTCACCTCGCTTGGGTGCCGAAGCGGCAGGGGATGCCTTGCTCAAGGGTGGCTTGCCGGTTCCGCTGTTTCTTCGGGACCCAGAGGCCCGCCGCCTCTACTTGGATCAGTGGATAGAGACCGCGTTGGTTCGAGATCTACCCAAGGTTTTCGGTCGGTCTTATGACCTGGACCTCGCGCGAAATGTGCTCGAGAGGATGGGGCAGGTCATGCGCGACGGCGAGGTGCCCAGTCTTGGCCACTTCAAAATGGAGTCTCGGAAGCTGCGGCGTTACCTTTTTGCGCTCGAGGGGATCTTTCTGGTTCGTCGAGTGCCTTGCCATGAGGAGGGTACGGGGCTAGATCGCTGGATGTTGGGAGACGGTGGCTTGGCAGCTTCGATCATGAGTGCCTCCCATGGTGAAGGAGTGACTTTATCGCTTGCGCGGCATCTTGTACTGAACGAAATTTTGGCGGGTCGGCAATACGTGGGGCATCCGTTGCATCCTCGCTACTACAAGAGCGCTCAGGCCAAGGAGGGGGTCGATCTGGTTTGGGACGGGATACCGATCAAAATCCTCCATGCGCCTCCGTCGCGCATTCCTTTGGGCTGGTATGAAAAGCCGGTGATTGGCGCGATGAAGAAGCTCGGCGCGAAGGTGGGTCTGCTCGTCGCGCCCGTCGATCAAGCCGACCTGCCTAAAAAGGGCGGCATCGGGATCGTGCCTTGGACGCATTGGAGCTGATGAGGTTTTCCGCTTATCAGGAAATGAGAATGGGCTTCTTCTTCATGTCGCGCGCAATCGTCTCGCTGAGGTAGCGTTTCATGGGTGATTCCTTCCATTGGAGACTTCGACCAAACTGGAGTCAATTCCAGTATAGTCTGTTAAAAGGATTATTCCGATTTCACCCACTTCGCCTGGCGGAAGCCCCGGCCAGAGCCCCCGCGTTGCACGATGACATACTTTTCAGAAGATTCGCCGCCGAGCGCGACCAGCCACGCTAGCGTGACGAGAATCGGGTTTGAGCTCCAATAGGTCAACGTCGCCAGCATCGCGACAAGAATACGGGGCGCGAAGAGGAAACCCAGCCACCAGAAAACACCGCCGAACGGAACGCTTGAGAATAAGAGCGTGAGTCGTGGAAACAACGTGATGAGAACGAGGAACACGGCGCCGTGGCGCTGCCAGAAGTCAGTGGTGCCGAACTCAAGCTCGGTGAAAGATGCGGCCAGGACGACCGCGCCAGTGACCGCAAGAAAAATCAATAGGAACTGGGCCAGTCGTCTCATGCCCAGGAGGTTTAGCATGAGTCCTTGTCTCGGGCCAGAACCCGATGGTATTTGTGAGCCTGTGAGCGTTGACCCCGTCCTCCAAAAGATACATGACCTCGTGCTCAGTCGTCTTCGAGATCTAGACGCGGACGTTTTTCTGTTTGGGTCTCGAGCGTCGGGAAGCTCTCGTCCGGGTTCAGACGTCGACATCGGGATAGAGGCTGCCGGGCCCCTGCCCACGAAGCTGTTAAGTAGGATCAAAGAGAGCCTCGCGCGTTCGCAGCGTGAATTTTGGAAGAGGCGGAAATGATTTCAAACACCCAGCTGAACAAGAAACTTCAAGACCTCGAGGATGCGATTTTTAGTTTTGAAACCCTTTTGGCAAAAGATATTTCATTTTTGGATTTGGTTCTGCAAGACGGAGTCAGGAAGGGGATGGCCCAGAGTTTCGAGTACTGTTCAGAACTGCTGTGGAAAGCCGGAAAGGCGTACCTCGAGTCCGTGCATGGCGTACAGGCGGCCAGCCCCAAAGAAGTTTTTCGCTCTCTCCTTTCTTCCGGTGTTATTTCTCCAGAGGAGTGTGAGCAGTGCCTAGAGATGGTGGACGAGCGGAATGAGCTTTCCCACATTTACAGCAAGAAACACTTCGAGAAGCTCGTGCAAGGCGCTACTTCGCTCCTAGGCGCTTGATCTTCCCATCCTCGAGATCACGCAAGAGCTTGTCCCAGCGATCACGGTGAATTTGGTAACGAGTGAGCACAGTTTGGGCTTTGAATTTCGAAGCTGAAGTTGGCTTTGGATGCGCTAGGAGTTGTGCCGCCATGGAGTCGAGTTGCTTGCGCTTCTCGATGGGGGGGCGCCGCTCCACTCCGGCGACGTACTGCGCATAGAGATTGTTCGTTTGTTCGATGAGGGGCTCAATCAACCGGAGGATCTGATCGATTCCGGCTGAGTCGCCCGAGGTTGTGATCGGAGCTGCCGTGCCCGCCTTTTCGGGTCCGGTTTTCGGACTATCCGATTCGTCTTCACGTTCCCGATATCGCCGCCATGCGTCGTCGTTCTTCGCCATAGATTCATGCTAAGGGTCGAGAGCGATGAAGATCAAGACCCAGTACGTTTGTCAGAGTTGTGGTTATGCGAGCGCGAAATGGTTGGGGCGGTGCTCCGGCTGTGGTGGCTGGAATTCCTTTGTCGAGGAGAAGCCCATGGCGGCGGCGGCCGCCCAGGTGAATTCACTCAGCGCTTTGCGGGATGAGTTTCGCTCGGAGGCCACCCAGTTTGTTGATCTCGAACTGGACGAGGACGCCGAGGCTTCTCATGAGCAGAAGACCCAGCGGCTCCGCACCGGCATGTTGGAGCTGGATCGGGTGTTGGGCGGCGGACTCGTTCGCGATAGTTTTGTGTTGCTCGGTGGAGACCCCGGCATCGGCAAGAGCACGCTCCTGATGCAGATGGCGCATGGAGTGATCGGCGCTCAGCCGGCGCTCAAGGTTTTTTACGTAAGCGGTGAAGAGTCGATCGATCAAATTCGATCGCGCGCGCGCAGGCTCGGCGTGTCGGCTCCGGGAAGAATTTTTCTCGGTGCGGAAACGCAGATCGAGAAGGTGTTTGCATCGGTAAAAGAATTGAAGCCCGACGTTCTGGTCATCGATAGCCTTCAAACATTTTCGAGCGGATTTCTCGATTCTCCACCTGGCAGCGTGAGCCAGGTCCGTGAGGTCGCCGCGCGTTTGATGGCGTTGGCGAAATCTGCCGGAGTGGCGGTCTGGTTGGTCGGCCACGTGACGAAGGAAGGCAGCATCGCGGGCCCCAAGGTGGTCGAGCATATGGTCGATACCGTGTTGTATTTCGAGGGCGAGGGAGGCCATACTTATCGGTTGCTTCGCACGGTGAAGAACCGATTCGGAAGCACCCGTGAGCTCGGTGTTTTCGAAATGGACGGCGAGGGCTTGAGAGAAGTCAGCAATCCGAGCGAACTCTTCCTCAGCGATCGAAAAGAGGGAGTCGCTGGAGTGGCGATCGCGGCATCGCTCGAGGGGTCGCGGCCATTGTTGGTCGAACTCCAGGCTCTCGTGGCACCGAGTGGTCTGTCGATGCCGCGGAGAACGGCTGTGGGGATGGATTCAGCGCGTATTGCGCTGATCGCCGCCATTCTTGATCGGCATGTGAAGGTGCGTCTCAACGATCAGGATCTTTTCTTTAATGTGGCCGGCGGGCTGCGGCTTAACGAGCCTGCCTGTGATCTGGCCGCGGCCGCGGCGATCTGGTCGAGCAAGAACGAGCACGCGTTTCCGTCGGATTGGGTGTGGGTCGGAGAGTTAGGCCTGACGGGCGAGGTCCGACGCGTTCCCAATTTAGATATCCGTCTTCAAGAGGCCGCCAAGCTGGGTTTCAAGAAGGCCGTGGTGCCTCGAAGCTCGGCGGAGAAGATCAAAGTGGAGGGTTTAAAGCTGCTCCCCATTGATCGCGTCTCTGAGATCACTCGGCTCGTCGAGGGGAGTGGAGCGTCGCTTTCGAGACGCCCAATCGCCAGCGAGATAAGGTCTCCTCGCGCTGTTTCTCCGTCAGGCCAGGCGTAAATTCGCGATCTTTTTTCCAGGTTTTTTCGATCTCTTCGATGTCGGACCAGATCCCGACTCCCAGTCCCGCCGCGAAGATGGCGCCGAGCGACGTGGTTTCAAGGTACTGGGGGCGGCGCAACGGCACATTCAAGACGTCGGCTTGAAACTGCATGAGCAAGTTGTTCGCGGAAGCCCCTCCATCGACGTTCAGTCTCTCGAGCGGCCTGCCAAGATCTTTCTGCATGGCGGTGAGGATGTCCGCATTTTGGAAAGCGATTCCTTCTAATACTGCGCGCGCGAGATGGGCTTTTGTCGTGCCGCGGGTCAGCCCGGTGAAGAGGCCAGTTGCGTTGGGATCCCAATGCGGAGCACCGAGGCCCGTGAGGGCCGGGACGAAGACGACGCCATCGCAATCGGGCACGCTTGCCGCGAGAGCCTCAACTTCAACTGAATCTTTGATGAGCCCTAAGCCATCTCTGAGCCACTGAACGGCGGCGCCGGCGATGAAGGCGCTCCCCTCGAGGGCATAGGTGAACTGGTCTCCCCTGGCCCATGCGATGGTGGTGAGCAGGCGATGGCGGCTCATGGCCGGGCGATCGCCGGTATTGAGGAGCATGAAGGCTCCGGTGCCGAAGGTACACTTCGCCATGCCTTCGCGGATGCAGGCTTGGCCCAGCAGAGCGGATTGCTGATCTCCGAGAATGCCGGTGATCGGTACGCCATCGGGCAGGCCGGGAAACCCGCGAGTGACTCCGAAGACGCCCATGGATGGTCGGACCTCTGGCCAGATATCTGTTGGGACGCCGAGGGCATTGCTCAGGTCATTGTCCCAGTGGTGTTTGGTGAGGTGGTAGCAGAGGGTTCTCGAAGCATTGCTGGGCTCGGTGGCGTGCACGCCACCGGTGAGCTTGGCGAGCACGAAACTATCAACAGTGCCGGCTGCAAGGCGACCCGCTTTGTGGGCGTTTTTGATCTCGGGCCAATTTTTGAAGGCCCAGGCCGCCTTGGTTCCCGAAAAATAGGGATCGAGGAGGAGTCCGGTGCTTTCTTGGAAAAAGCGCTCCAGGCTCTTAGCCTTGAGCTGGTCGCACAGCTCGGTTGTTCTGCGATCTTGCCAGACGATGGCGTGCGCCAATGGTTCCACCGTTTGCTTGTCCCAAAGGCAGAGGGTCTCTCGTTGATTCGTGATGCCGATGGCCGATATTTTTTTCGGATCAATATTGCGGATGACTTCACCGACGGTGTGCACGACCGTCGCCCAGATATCATTGAGGTCGTGCTCAACCCAGCCTGGCTTGGGGAAGTGCTGTGGGAAGTCTCTTGAAGCCTCCGCGACCACCTCGAGTTCGTGATTCATGAGAAGCGCAGTGCTTCCGGTGGTTCCCTGATCGATTGCGAGTAGATAGTTCATACCTGTCAAAAGGTTTAACCTAGGAGCTTAAAAATCCGAAGAGCCATCGAGATGCTCTCGAGTCGGGTTTCGCTTAGATTATTGGTTGGGGCGGTGATCGCCGTTTTGTTGAGTGCTTTAGTGATGGCGCTTTGGCGCAGTGCAGTCGCTCGGAATGACGCAACTGGGTCTTTGAAGTGGGCGCGCCAGATTGCGGCTCAAGCCGAAGGCATGGCATTCTCGGCCCGGGCGCGCGGTGACGCTGACCCTATTGGCCAAGCTGTTGCGGCCCTCTCTCAAGGGGGCGAACCTCGAGCTATGCGAGTCTGGAAGGTGACGGGCCTTTCTTCATCTGAGCGCGAGTCGTTTAGTCTCCATCAGGGCGAGGGCGTGTTTGAGTATGTCAAATTACTTACGCTCGAAAATGGAACGGGTGTGCGAGTTAGAATTCAGGTGGAACGTCGTGGCATTTTTGGCCTTCCAGCCGGTGGCGCGAGCGACTTAGCGACCTTTATCCTTTTTGGATTGTTTTGGATCCCTGCACATACCTTGCTGGGCCGGCTGCGCAGCTTTCAGGGAAGTTGGACGGACCGGGCTTCCCGGGAGACGTCGGACCCTGAGGGATATGAGGGCTTAGTGGAAGATTACCTTCTCCCGGCCGGAGAAGAGCTCGCTCGGCTCGAGAGGTTGCGCACGACGGAAGATGAAATGCGCGACGCGCTAGTGAGAACCGGAGGCAGCGTTCGAGATCTGCTGCGTTCGACGAAGGCGCTGCTCGCGGGTTCCTCTCGGTCGAAGTCAGCTGTTTCTCTCATCAACAGTCGAATTCATGCGGATCTTCGAGAGCTGAGCGACAGTCGGCGAGCCGCAGTGGAGCTTTCACGCTCGGCGATCGATACCGAGCTCGCATCACTTCATACGCTGGTGGAGGGTACGCGACGGGAAACTCGGGACCCTGCTCAGGTGCTTGCTTTGTCGGCCCAGGTTCACGAGGCGGCCCTCAGGGTTCGTGCCCTGAACGAAAAAGTACAGCGTGCGCTCTCCCGCATCGAGGTGGAGATGGAACCTTTCGCTACGGATTCGGACCTCGCGCTCGTAGCTCTCTCTGACGCACTGGAGGGAGCCTCGCGATTGGACGAGCAGATTCGATCGACTGCGGAGTCTCTTGTGCGGCAGGCGAGAATTCTCAAAAAGTTCGAATCTGACCTCAATGAGAAGGGCGGCGAGAAGCGCGTGCCTTCTAGGGCGCTCGCCGGCTGAGTCGGGCTTCCAAAAAATGATAGGCAGCATGAGCGGCGAGCCGAGCCGTCCGGCTTTGGATATCGTGTTCCGGGTTTAACTCAAAAATTCCCAGTGACGCCACCTGCGGCACTGTGCCTGCGAATTCAAGCATCTCTAGAATTTCGCTCGGGGTGAAGCCTTCGGCTTGCGGAGCAGAAACTCCCGGGGCGTGCGCTTCCGCTACCGCATCCAGATCAAAGCTGATCACGATGACGTCGCAGCGAGCGGCGAGTTTTTTGAGGGCTTTTTTGAAAGCGGGGACTGCCAAACCATTGCGGAGCTGCGCCATCGTGTGAATGGCGATGCCCTTGTCTTTCGCATATTTCCATAGAGAAGGTGAATTGCACTGCGTCTGAATTCCAAACTCGATCAGATGGCGGCCTTGGAGGATTCGGGCCTCGAGTGCGAGAAAAAAGGGTGAACCGCTCGTAATGAGGTGGCCGTCGATCGGAGGTCGAAGGTCAAGATGGGCATCAATATTGATACAGCCGAGTGTCTTTTGGTCTGAAGCAAGCGCTTCGGAGATACCGAGGAGGTGCGAGAAACCATGATCGTGTCCGCCGCCGATGACAACTGAAGTTCCCGTCTGGGCGTGAGTTTCTCGGATGGCGTCTGCAGCTAGACGATGATGGGCGGTAATATCTGAGGTAAGGGGCGCGATTTGACGCTCGGAAACTAAATGGGCGCGAAAATCCCATCGAGGTTTCATCGAAAAGAGGGCGCGCCGGAATGCCAGAGGGCCTCCGGCCGCGCCGAGGCGTCCGCCGACGTTCATGACGCCCATATCATCCGGGATCTCAATTAAGCCCCAATTGCTTCGTGCTTCCATTTCACTTAAACTAAGAACGCAAAAATGGACGGCTTTAAAGAAAAAAAGTGGTTTGTCTACATGACCGACCACCATGAAGGGCCCTTCTCGCTTGAGGAGATCCAGGCCAAGATGAACGCCGGCTTGGTGGCAGCGAGTCAGTACGCTTGGTGTGAAGGTATGTCTGATTGGAAGCCTATTCCCGAAATCGAGGCTTTTCAGTCTGTCAAAGAGCCTCAAGCCACTTCTTTACGTCTGGTATCGCCAGCTTTGGCTGAGATCGTTCCGGAGCCACAGGCGGAGCCGGAGGTAATGAGCTCGGCGGAAGTGGTCACGATCTCGGCAGCACCTCGGGAGGAATCGGAGTTCACGAGCGAGATCCAGGCACCACATGCGGAGGAAGACGCCGGACCTCGGCCGAGAAGACTGCAGAAGACGGTTCGGGCCGTGTTGGTTCTCGGTTTCCCAGTAATGTTGGTCGTGTTGGGGTGGCTGGGGTACCTGGACGGTGTTCTCAGGCACCCCTCGGTCGTCGGCATTTCTCGGATAGCCGGGGATGTGATTCGCCCTGTGTTGCTCCAGCTCAGCGGAAAGATGCCCTTTCTCTCCAGTTGGTTCGCGCCGATTCCTCGGCTCGATGAAATTTTGCCCGGCGAGATGGACGAACTCGTCGATGCCGCGCGAAGCCCTCGAGATGGCGAGCCGCCACGGGTAGGCTTAGCCGTCATCCAAACGGACCTGTTGCAGCCTGCTTTTGTGGCCGCGACCTCGCTTCCGGACGGAACGGCCTTTGACGTTGAAGTGGAGGGGGTTGCGGATACGTTGCTGAACCATACGGGGTTTACCGCGCGCTCGAAAATTGTCGTATCGCGGAGAATTGGGCGTTCCGATCCGATCCGCACTCCGGACGGGCGCCCTGTGCCGCGGGGTGCTTATCTGGTTAGAATATTTGAGTCAGCGCAGCAACCGGCTGAAACCGCTGCAGTTTTGGCTGCTCTACCCGCTGGGACTGGCGTGCCGGGGAAGAAGCTATTTCTGAAGAAGTCCTATTTCCTCGGTGGGGCTCGGGACGACACGTATATCGAGAGGTTGAAAGAGTATCATGTACGTTTGGCCGAGAAGGCCAAGACGGAGCTGGCTGAGCTGCGGCAATTTCTAACCAGTATTGAAAGCCAGTTGACCCTCTCGGTGCAAGAGTTTGGTCGACTGAGGAGCGCTAAGGGACGAAAGCAGACCCAGGCGGCGGCGAGGGCGTGGGGGGTATTTCACTCGAAGTGGTCTGAATTTGATGCCCAGATGAATGGGGCGTTTCAGCAGTGGACTCCCGAGAAACTCCAGACCGATTTTTTTTACTCCATGCTCTACGAGCGTGTGGGCCGAGCGGCGCGGGCAGTGACCGCCGTGCACGGTCTGTATCATGCGTTCACTACGGGCGCGGCCGCCCCGGAGACGTTCGATGCCGACGTCGCTCAGGCTTTGAAACAAGCGAAAGAATTGATCGAGGAAACGAATCTCAAAATACAGCAGGCCGAGGCAATGCCCCCTTCGCCTTCAGGGATGCCCAGCAAGGATGGAATATGAAAAAACGTGAAGCAAAAGAGAGTACTCCAGAGCGGCGACAAGCTCGTCGAAGGCCGATCGTCGATTCTTTTGGGATGTTTGTCGTCGTGCCCTCGAAAGGGGTGCATCGGCTGCCCGTTCATGACGTGAGTGAGATCGGAATCGGCTTTGATCTCGATATCGATGGTGAGCAGGCCTCTGACTTTCCGGCGCAGAGAGGCCAAAAAATTGACATCCAGCTCTATCTCAATCAGAGCCTCTATCTCCCGCTCAAAGTGAGCGTGGCACGCGTAGAGTCGCAGGAGGCGGGCTGCCGAAGGATTGGCGCGCAATTCGAGAAGGCGTCGGAGGCCAATGGCAAGGGATATCCGGCCTATCGCGCATTTGTTGACATGATCGATGCCCTGCTCGAATTTGCTGAAGTGGTCCCGAGGGGCTAAGAAAATTCTTCCTATTTAGGAGCGCGGGGAAATTCCGAAAGGTTCTCTGGAGGGCCCATGCATGGCCGACCAGAAGATTGATTTCCCAAAGGTTGTAGACTTCAGCGAAAAACGGGCTCTGAAAATGGAGGATAAGCGCCGTAAAACCGAGCGCATCTTTTTTCAGAACTTGATTGGTGTGTATTCGGTGATCAGCGACCGCTCGCTGAAGCCGATCGAGATCCTCGATCTCAGTGAAGAGGGGTGCTCGTTCCAGGTTCCCTTTGATCCCAAGACCCCCTGGCCAGCTGAAACGGTGGAAATTCCAATTCGGATGTATTTCAGCGCGGACACTTACATTCCCGTGGTTTTGCGGATTCAGAATTCGACGGCCACGATCGGTGAAGGCGGGCAGCGGTACGTGAGGTATGGCTGCAAGGTCGATCAGACCCTGCAGACGTATCAGGTCTACCGAGAGTTCGTTCGATTCATGAAGCTCTATTCGGAGCATGCCCATCGCGACAATGGCGGCGCGAGCGTCTTTTATCTTTAGTTTGATGAGGTCGCATCTTGAGGTGCGGCCTCGGTACTAGGTAGGTCATTCGCGATCAAATCGTAGAGATGTGCTTGATCGCCTGTGGGCCTCTGAGAGGGCTCCTCGAGAATACCTGGTCGTCGATCAGCCAGGGGCGTTACCGCCAAGGCGAGGGGAATCATTGCGATACTTCCGTAGATTGCTGCGTGGCGTCCTGCCAGGTATTTCCTCATCCTGGCTTCAGTTTAAATAATAAATGTGGAATGGTCGAGAAGGCAAAAATTACCCAGCTTTTTTTCTGATCGAGCTGGGCTTCACGAGGGGTTGGGTTGGTTTTTTCGGAGAGTCAGACCATTCCTTGACGAGGATGGCAGCCTTCTCGGGACGTTGAGACACGATCGCCCTGACCTTTTCGATCAGGGCGTCGATTTCTTGTCGGGTGGGTTTCTTGTTTTTCAAGAGGGTTAGGCGCTTCCGGATATGTTGTGGGTCGCTGGCCCTCGGTCGATTTCATCTTGTGAAATGGACCCTACGAATACCTCGTCGTTGACGAGCGAAAAGGCAAACCATCGATTCCCCATCTTTTGATAAAGCACCTCAATCGTGCTCGGACTTTCTTGCTGGGCGGCCTGGTCGGCGATCACGCTATTTCGGGTGGTGGTCTCAGGACTCGTATTTTCGATCATCGCTCTTCGATTTGCCATGTATCCCTCCTTGGAATCTGGTTCCAAGGAGCCTTTCGGCGGGAGATGCAGGCAGCTCAAGAGAGAAAATAATACCTACGGAACAACGATAATACTGCCGGTCATTCCGGGAGTGAATGCGTCCTCGAAACGATAGGTGCCGGCCGTCTCCAGCTGGATGGCATGTGCCTTCGCTGTCGAGAGGTCAGCGGGGTCAGACATGGGGCTAGAGGCAAAGGCAGGGTCGCCGAGCGAGCGGATCTGGTGTCTCGTCCGAGTGCTGACGTATTGGAAGACGACGGTCGACCCCCTAGCGAGGGTGCAGTGGAGAGGGGTCTGCAGGGGGATGGGGTCGCTTGGTCCCTCCGTGCAGCCGCAAAGCCTCTGGAGATAGCCATCGAAGACACCGATTTGTCCCACGTTCGCGTCACAGCCCGTCGCCGCGGCTGTGATGCTGGGCGGTGCATCCGCGCAGGCGCTCACTGTCAGCGCGAGGGTGAGGGTGAGGGCACACGCAGCTCTTGTTCGAAAACTGCGACAGAGGGGCTGGGTGATGGGCTCGGAGAGGGGCTGCATAATGCGAATGTCAGGTCTCGATTCTCAGTGATTGCCAAATCCGTGAACTGGGTTCCGCTCAGGGTGGTCGACTCGTAAAGGCCGACTCCCGTAGTGTACGGGTTGAGGTTTGATGCTGTCCAGAGCGGGTAGGTGGATTCGTTCTGCGCAGCCGAAGTTCGGACCACGAGCCAGTAGGTTTTGTTCGCCGTGAGCGTCACGTCGGTTCCGAAGTCGAAGTCAAACCACTGGTGATAGGTTTCAAGCGTGGACGTCGCTCTCGCCTCGTCGCTGATAAAATCTAACGTTGCGGTCGCGCTGGTGAGTTCCAGCCCCGAGGGTTTTCCGGCGTTGTCTTGCTCCAGCTTGAGCGTAAGTCTGCCGGTGGGCCAGCCTTGGCGCATGAGGCCAAGTTTGGTCTTGGTGATGATGACATCGCTTTCGCCGGTTTGGACCGACTGTGTGAGGGCCGTGCTTCGAAGCAGGGTGGATCCGATCGGGACCGCCTGACTCGCCTCGTAATGAGTTTGGCTGAGAGTGCAGATGTCTGTTCCGAAATCACTCGAGGGGGCGCTGAATTGGCACGAGCCCAGCGCCATGGTGGCGACGATGGCGATGAATAGGAGGGAGGATCCCACGCGATCGTATTTCTGCTCTTGGCTCATGTCTCGGAAGAGTGAATCATGGTCGCATGAAGTCGGCAACTAACCTGGATTGGTCCCACTGGGAGAGTCGGTTTGAGTGGAGAATTTCGCAGGAAGGCCTCGGAGATCAGAGTGATCCCGCTCACGATCTGGCGCATTTTCGTCGGGTGGTCGCGACGGCGAAAGGGCTTGCTCACCAGGAATCCGCAGATCTTGAGGTCGTGGTTCCGGCTGCGTGGTTGCATGATCTGGTGAATGTTCCCAAGAATGATTCTCGCCGGGCACAGGCCTCGAGGCTCTCGGCTGAGGCGGCGGCTCAGTTTCTCACGCAGGAGGGCTTTCCCGCCACGAAGCTCGACGCCATAGGGCACGCGATTGAGGCCCATAGCTTTAGTGCTCAGATTGAGCCCCGGACGCGGGAAGCCATGATCGTTCAAGATGCTGATCGCCTTGACGGCTTAGGCGCAATTGGTGTGGCTCGGATGTTCGCCGTGAGCGGGCTGCTTCGGAGGCAACTTTACCATCTGGAGGATCCATTCGCCTCCCAAGGGCGGGAGCTGGATGATTTGAGTGTCACGGTGGATCATTTCTACAAGAAGCTTTTCGTGACCCTCCGCACGTTACGCACCCAGGCGGGGCGAATTGAGGGCGAGCGCCGAGTGGCGTTTATGCGCCAGTATCTTCGAGAGCTGGGGCGAGAGATTGGCGTTCCGGAATCCCAGGTGCGCCTCGACTAGCCCCTTGCACTCAAGCCAGGCATGGGCTATTTCGGTGGGACTTTTCTCGTTTACGGACTCGTAGCTCAGTTGGATTAGAGCGCCACACTACGGATGTGGAGGTCACAGGTTCGAACCCTGTCGAGTCCGCCATTTTTCGCGATCCTTTGGAGAAACCATCACTGAATATCATGACCCATCACGGGCTATGGCTACTTCAAGGCTACTTTTGGCTACAGTGCCAGCTGTTGTCGAAGGGCGATTTTCATGTTCTATTTACCCTATGAAAACCCTTCTCCTCGCTCTGGCACTGGTCTTCTTTTCAAATATTTCTGTGGCCTCGGAATCCTCAACAGCGAGCGCCGAAGCGACATCAGACCTTTCTTGGGAATCGAAAGCTCGTGGGCTTGGTCTCGGTTTTCAGATTTCTAGCCTGGGGAACCAGTTCGCCATGGGGCTTCAGGCGAAATCGCCGACGTTCTTTTGGAATATGATCCGCGTTAATGTCCAAGGTGATTTGGCCTACGCGGGGAAGAACTGGCAACCCTATGGTGTCGCCCGGGTGGCGATCGAAACGGGGTTTGTGCTCCCGGGACTTCCCATTCGCAGCTACACGGGAGGAGGGCCGCTCGTCCTTGTCACCGCAAACTCGATGGCAAGTAGCCTGATGCATGTGGGGGGCTTCGGTTATACCGGGCTGGAGTTTTTCCTTCGTCGGCAAAGCACGATGGCCGTTTTTGTCGAACTAGGCGGGATGGGAACCGGCGTGTTTGCAGATCGTCTTGATGACAACCCGTTACTAGCAAACGGCTTTACGATGAGTTGGGGCTACCGCGGCTATCTTTGAGCGTCCTAGGCAGTCGTATGCACTTTAGGGTGCAAACAGGTCTGTGGCGGGAAAGGCCCGGGAATGTTCACGGCCCATTCCCGCAATGCGATCAGAAAATCGTCTCGATATCAGCCAAGTAGCGCACGAGTCGCCGACCTCCTTTTGTTACTGACTAGGGTATAACCCTATCACTAACGAACAGTGGATCGCTCCCATTGTAGTCAGCCTTGATTTTATGGTATTCTTACCAGTAAGAATGGAGGCCGTATGGCCGCTTACGCCACCACAAAGCTCTCGTCTAAAGGCCAGGTCGTGATCCCAGAGGACATCAGGGAGCACCTCCACCTGAAGGAGGGCGACCAGTTCGTCGTCATTGGCCAGGGTGACACAGTCATCTTTAAAACAATTACGCCACCTTCTATAGGAGAGTTCAGCAGCCTTTTGGCAGAAGCCAGTACCCAAGCCAGGAAGGCGGGCATGAAGCCCAGTGACGTGAAAGCCGCCATCCGGAAGGCCCGCCGGAAGAGATGAAAGCGGTCATTGATACCAACGTCTTCGTCTCTGGTGTTTTCTGGAAAGGGCCGCCTCGGGAAGTCTTAGCCGCGTGGGAGAGGCACGCATTTCAGTGGGTCGTTTCAAACCCGGTGCTCGATGAATATAGACGGGTCCTCGCTGAGCTGGGAGCCAAGTACCCAGACGTCAAGTATGACCGAATTCTAGAGCTGGTTACCGTCCATGCAGAGGCTGTGTCCGCCATTCAGTTCGCCCGCCCTGTCTGCAAAGACCCGGACGACGACAAATTTTTGGGCACCGCGCTTTCAGCGGGAGCCCAGTTCGTGGTCACGGGGGACAAACTCTTGTTGGCTGTAGATGGGTTTAGAGGACTTCGTGTTGTGCCGCCGAAGACCTTTCTCAAAGTCATTGCATCGCCGTAGGATTAGCCTCGTGACCTTGTGAATCACCGGAGTCCAGAGTAAATTCTGGTTCACAGGAGCTTCACTTTTGGGAAAACTAGGAAAAGGTCGAATTCTCAACCACAGTGCAATTCCCCTCTTGGTTCTTGAAACAGATTCCGGCAATGCCAGGGTCCACACACTAGGGCCAAGAAGAAAGACGCCTGAGACCGTCGACGCTGATGCATTCAAACGTAGCGACGGTGAAGCCATTCTTATTCACAAAGGCTGGTGGAAGATTGTTGATTCCACCGTAGCTGATTTGTGGCCGTTAGGTGACGACCTGCTTATTCCTACGAGTTTCATGCTCCCTGTGGCCGACGATCATTTTGGTCCGATTCAAATCGACAACGACCCTTCGTGGGGCGAACCGCTGACCTACGTAACGTCGATAACTAAGGATAAAAAGGGTCATGTCGTTGGTTACCAGGCCGAAAAGTTCGGTGAGCTGACAAAAGTCGAAGCCATCCGCCTCACTCAGGAGGGAAAGCTGGATAATGTCGTAGTTGTGGAGAATTCGAAGGGCACACTTTTCCTTCGGACCAAGAAGAACACTGAAGTCGTCGACAATCTAACTTAGCGGAGATCTTTCGAATGATTTGGAAAGCACTCAAAACAGCCGCAGTTGCCGAGGCTCATTCTCCCCTCCTCTGGGGGGCCGGAGTTCTTGTCTACGCATTTCTTGCGCGCCGGCATCTTGGATATTGGCCGAGTCCAAATCACCCGGATCCCAAGCTCCTTCCGTTTGAAGACTTTCACAGCATTCTCTTTTTGATTGGATATGCTGCCATCGCAAGTCCGCTACTGGTGGGGCTCTATTGGGCTTCGCCAAAAACATGGAGTCGCATTCGATTCTCTTTTTTTGGAGGTTGGGCTCTCCTGCTGGTCATGATGTTCATTCCAGGGATTCAGTTCGTCACATGGTTTCTGGACTGACTGGTCTTGACAGATCTTGAGGGGCACCGAAGATGTGGCCATGAGACTAAAAAGGAATAAGAGTCGTTTTCAAGTACTGGTTGTTTTTTTCGGGGGAGCGACCCTGATCGCAGCTCACTCCGCTGGGGCTCAGGTAAGCGGAAATATTTACAGCTGTGTAATGACCCAAATGGATGACGGGGCGCAGATCTCCTACGCCGGTTGGTCCGAGTATCAGACCAAGCTGGGGTGGAATGAGGTGTCCATCAGCAACCTTTCGATGCACGGGGTGAAGGACGGATACGGAAGGATCGGATTGTGTGCTTACCTTTCGTCTGAAGAGCCCCAACATGTTTCACTCAACGCTACCTTCGTTGAAGGGGAACAACTCAAGATCTCCGACAACATCTGCGGATTTAGCGGAAAAACCGTGTCGATCTACCCAACAAGTATCGAGATTCACTCAAACTCAGAGCAGCTGACGATAAAGCGGGATCTCCATTTTCCGGATGTGCCGTTTTTGAAGAGCGTAGTCCTAGTGGCGGGCATCCGCCCCAACGACGATGGAGCTCCTGTGAAGGAGTGCGCTAAGGCTTTCGAGGAAGCAACGGGAACTCCGTTCGTTTCAACCCAAGCGAGAGGACCCTTGCCGTTTCAGATCTTTTTTCCAGCTCGAGTTCCATTCTTCTTCTAGATTCGATGGCGCGGGGCTCCCGTTAAGGCCGGAGGCGAGATCGTGACCTTCACTCGAAAACTCGCGGGAACCATTGGCCAAAAAAGCGGGTGGAGAATGTAGAGAGCCTGGCCTCTAGAGCTTCCTAGCCCCGCCCTTGAATCATGCCGAAACGTCTCAATCGAGCTTTTCGAGAGTCTGGTGGGCGATCCGACCGAATCCGTTCTCTGTCGATCGGCCGAGTAGCACCGGTAGGGCGTCGCCTTTGGCCAGGTAGATGTGGGGCGCCGCCTCAACAAGTTTTCCACTATTGTAGAATCGAGCGAGATAAACAGTGCCCAAGGGGACTGTTTCACCGCTATCGTAGACGGCCGTAATTTCGCCGACCTTATCATCGGAATCCACACCCAGCCCGACGAGTGAAGAGTTTTGAAAATGTGCCCATTTAACCATGTTGAGAGTCCTAGGGTGTGATTTTGCATTGAGAACAAGACGTAGATTCGGGTGCTTACTCAAGACGACGTACCCTTCTCGGTCCATTTCGAACTGTCCAAGGTGCGTATAGAACGAGTCGCTCGTTTCTGCGTCCTGAAGAACGAAGAACCCGGGCCCCGTGATTGAGAGATCCCAATACCTCTTAGTCCTGACAATAGATCCCTGGTTGGAATTGAAGTTGATTGTGTCACCCGCCAGAACCAGATCTTCGTCCGAAGGCGACACCGCAGAAAAGCCGGGGGAAGCGGTCAAGATCAAGCAAGATAGAATGATTTGGATCATTCCTTAAGAATAGCAACCGTCCACTCGCCTTTCAATCGGCACGTTTTACCGTCAATCCGGCACGGGGGATACGGAGACGGAGCACTAACTCAGTAAGGCCTAGGTTCGCGCGACCTTGTTCAGCACTTTTTGCGAAGAATTAAGGTGAGAGATCGGAGTCGCAAAGATGCGGTTCCGCAGGAGGGAGAAGCCCGGGAAGTGCCCGGGAATGTTCACGGCCCATTCCCACCGCGCGATTTGAAAAACCTCTGGATATCGAGCAAGTGGCGGGCGAACGGTCGAGCGTATTTCGTTACTGACTAGGGTGTAACCCTATCACCATACGAATACAGGTTAGCCCGTTAGCATGGCGAGCGGGATACCCAGTGCCTGTGCAAGTTTCTTGAGCACGGCTAAGCCAACGGGTCGGTCGCCCTTCTCAAGGGAACCGAGGCTGCCTTTGCTCAGTTTGGCTTTCTTAGAGAGCGCCTCCAGTGTCTGCCCGCTGGCTTTCCGTAGGGCACGGATCTTTTCCCCAACAGGGAGATCGGGTTGATAGACCTCATGAACCAAGCCAGCCCCTTTGGAGCGTTCCAGGATGGACGCCTCAAACTGAGACATGGCAGGTGGAGAGACGATGAGGTGAAGATGGTTACCTCGGCGTCTCACCTGCACCTTGAGTTCGGTCCCTGCGGTCAGGTTGATGTCCGCTTGTTTCAATGCTCTCTCAAAAAGACGTCCCGCTTTCATATCGTCTACCTCCGTCCCACGCTCTTATAGTCGTGAGCCACAATTCGAATCACGATCACCTTACGCTCCGCCCGAACCTCAAAGATCGCTCGCCATTGGCGATTGAGCCGGATCGAGTAGAATCTCTTCAGCACACCAGACAGGGCCTCTGTTCGCCATCCGCCCTTAAGCCAAGGTCCGAAAGCCTGGACGCCAACGACCCAGAGGTCGAACTTCTTCCTAACCTGCGGAGGAACCTCGTCCAGCTCCTCCTTCGCTTCCGAAACCAGTGAAATAGACCAAATAACCACGCACCGCCATTGTACTCATATTTGAGTACTTTATTCAATGCAAACCTTGAGCGTCGATTTGAACCATTTGGGGTACAGTACATATGAACCCGGTTTGGGTGCGTGCGCGCCGATGCGGGAAATGGGCTTGGCTATTTCGCGGCGACTTGAACACTTAACGCTGCGAAACGACGGGATTACCCTTGAAAAAGGCTGTCGGGTGTTCCCTACAAGTGTGGCGCCCCCCTTCATCGCGCCCCTTTTCTGTCCGAGAACTGCGAGCAATATCAAGCGCCCAAGGTTTAGATGCACTGGTCCATGAGTTGCACATACTCGGGGCAATAGGAGTGCCCCAAACATGTCAACACAAGCTGAACTCTGGTCAGAAAATCGGGTCGAAAACCATTATGAGGTTCTTGGAGGGATGCTCCGAGACGAACTGATTCAGGAAAAAACGTGCCGAATCGACGCATCATACTTAGGGCATGTCATCAATCAATGGTGGCAAAATCGGTCGAAGTGGGGCGCCAACGATATCGCAAAATCTCAGCTCCGCTTGCTCATTCTTAAGACGTTGCAACCCGATCATCTCAGTGCCCTTCGATCGGTTGGCTCAATACAAACTCGATTGGCCGCCGTTTTCCTTGAGAGGACTTTCAGTCTACCGTCAAAAGAACTTGCCCTCCTAGTCCATGAGGTCCTTTCTGACATCGTCGGCATCATCGACCTCAAGTATCCCTACGAGGACCACAAGGAACTATTCCCGCAGAACAGCGACACACTCGCCAGTGATTGGGGGCGCGGGTTGGGCGTGATCCGCCCTCACAGTGATGACCTTTACGAGAGTCGAGCTATCACCATTATGAGCCTCACCGTATACAAAGATACCAGCAGCACGCCCACCTGGTTCTGGTTCCCTTATGATCTTACCTCTTGTCTCACAGACGAAGAACTCGGTTACCTCGCCCTTTCGCATGCGACGTTTCTGTCTGGAGCCAACGTAAAAGGCAAAACCATTTCGGTAGTCAAGCCTGTCCTACGGCGCGATTCAAAAGAGGGTATCGGGCTTCGCCTAGATTTTCGAATCGACGATGAGGTAGGCGAAAGAATGCGGCTCACAGATCCGAGAGCTCAGCAAATTTTTGATAAAATTCGTGCCAACCTAAAGAGCCTCCGCCCGATCTGCAGCAATCCAAGCAGCGGCAGCTTCAGCGTCCTTGCGAATCACAAGGTCCTGCACGGACGTTCGGCTCTTGATTCGGCATGCCTCACCGAGGGCGAATCTTCACGAATCCTATTTCGCAGCAAGGGAATTCAGGAGAAAGGGCTATGATTACTACCCCAGTTGTCGCGATCTTTGGCTATAACAACACCCGTATCTATGACGTCGTCAAGTTGCGCGAGATCATCCGCGAGCGTTTGAACGCTCGAGTCCTCCTCGTCAAAGGGGATCTGAATGATGACGATAGAAAGATCACTCCATACCACCTCGATTTTAAACCCGAATCTGTCTCCGTCATCGCGCCCCTCAGAACCTACCTTGAAGACCATCAATTACACCTATTGGGGTGCCTGCCTTTTTCAGACAAAGGCGTAATCGGCGCTGCGGCATGCGCAAAGGAGTTCGGCCTCTTCTACGATGACCTCGCAACCGCTCCGGCGATGCTCGACAAATCGCTGTTCAGAAAACTAGAAGCTTCCCTCAGCCTTGACCCGTCGCTCTACAAGAAGCCGTTCTTCGAAGCCATCCATACGCTTGAGCAAGCCGGGCGGCTCCTCGCCCGAAAAGGCGGGTTTTTTATCAAGCCAATCGCCGAAGGGAACAGCCGGGGCTGTATGCAGATCAACAGCCTCGCGGATCTTCAACGCTGGGGCGAGCAGAACTCTTCAGCACTGGTGAACGGTGCCATATGCGAAGAAACACTCAGCACACAGAATGAGTATAGTTTTGACGGTATTGACGGTTCCTATTGGATCACTCAGAAGTTCACTACCCAAGGCGCTTATCGGGCAGAGTACCAGCATATCGTGCCCGCCCCCTTCGCACCGCAAACTGAGGCGAAGATCCGGGAAACACTTATCCCTTTGATGAAGGATCTGGGCTCAAACGGCGGCGCCATGCACCATGAGTTTTTTCTGCTTGAGGATGGACGGGTAGCCAGCGTTGAACCAAACCGGAGGCCGGCGGGCATGTGGTTGTGGGACCTTGCCCAGTGGTCATTCCAAGGTTTCAACCCTTGGAACCGTTGGGTGGATCGCTGTGCCCGCAAGGGAGCACCCAGTTCGCTTCAACCCCTCGAGAAAAAGAACTTCTCGGGAGTCCGGGGCGTCATTTCTCCCGACAACGGCATTCTCATCGCGGTCGACGCCGAGCAAATGGAGAAGGACCTTCTAGAAACTCTGGGTGCAG
>CAYIHX010000051.1:0-26035 GCA_964363305.1 uncultured Bacteriovoracaceae bacterium
GGCGACAAAGTCGCTGAAAAATGAATGGGCGACAAAATCGCTGAAAAACAACAGGTCCTCATCACGGTCCTGGGTTCTGTCGATAAGCCAGGGTGAAGTGCCGTTCGTTTTCAGCATGCGCATTTTTGGCTTTCGTAGGGCTCTCGGGAATCGTGTCCGCACACGCGCAGCTGCCCGGTGAGGGCCCACCGATTCTCACTCAAGCGGAGTGCACGCGCCGAGCCCAGCGCACGCACGATCTCGCGGCTCAGCACGAGATTTTGCGCGCGTGTTTCGAGGCCGAGACGATTCGGAGTAGCCGCGTGGAGTGGGGCTCGTTCGCGGATGAGATCTCGGGGTTGAATGGCCGCGAGGGCTATCGGCCGAATACGTATCGCTGTCAGTACGTCGAGACGTTGAAGGGCACGCCACGCGTGTCGCAAGGCGAGGGCGCGCGGCATTGCTATGAGTTGCTGGGGGCGCAGCGGTGTCCGGAGTCGGAGCCTCGGTGCGCGTTTGCGCCGGTGGTGGGGGTGATGCAACTTCTCGGAGAAGCGCGGCGCGCGGTGGAGGCCGGGCGCACGGAAGAAGCGAGCGCGTTGCACTACCGCATCGTCGTGGCGTTGAACCAGGCCGAGCAGCGATGGGAGCAGTTCGAAGCGGCGAGTCGCGTGACGACGCGAACGACTTTGGTCGCGGGCGGCCTGGCCGGGGCAGGCGTGGCGATCTGCGGAGGCGGCGTGATTCTCGGCAGCGGAGCGCTGGCTGGGCTGGGTACTTCGGTCGGTGGGCATGCGGTGGGGCTTGGGATTTTTTTTTCGGAGTTGGGGGAGCATCTCTCGCCGGATTTGCATGGAGTACGCGAGGGTTCGCCTGGTGCTGCTGCGGAAGCGGAGCGCGCGCGTCTTTTGGCAGAGATACAGCCGACAGAGGCGCAGCCTGCGGGCGGGTCCGAGACGGGCACCGGGGAGAGTGCGTCCCGTCGACGATGGGTGCGCGACGAGGGCGCCGCGCGGTTTCGTGCCGCAGAGGAAGAACGCGCTCGCCGCTTCGCGAGTTTTTTCGCGCCGGGCCGCGATGTGACTCCGGCGCTTGCGGCGGTGGTTGCGCAGTCGGGCACCGGAGCGCCCGGCACAGAATCCGGAGCAACCACCGACGCTCTATTGACCGGCGAAATGAACGAGGCTCTGCCCGATCAACTCCCCGCAGGCGCGCAAGAGATCACGCCCGAGATGGAGAACCGCTCACTGATTCAGCGGCTCGGCCTCCTCGGAGGCGCGCCGCGCCTCGAGCCCGGTCGCGAGCGGCGAACGCTCTCAGAACTCGAGCGCGTCGCCGTGCACGGACTCCAACAACCGCGCGACGCCAATCACCGCGCGTTTCAGGAGGTGGAGTATCTCCCGTTCGCGCTCGATCGAGATCTCGCGACCAGGGCTCAGCAAACAACCGATCGTGAACGGCAGGGGCACATCGGTCAATGGGGCATAGCACGAGCCCAGAGCCGTGCGCGGTTCTCGCGTGACAGCCACGCGGGGTTGGCCCGCGTACTTCGCGAGCAATTCTTCCCCGCGCTCAACTCGCACGCCGAAGGCGTCGTCCCCGCGTTTCTCGGCGACTCGGCCGATCTCTCGGGCGCGACTGAGTTTCTCGCGAATGCCTACCTCGGCCGGGGCGCTCCGCGCTTGCCTGCGGGTCAGCAAGTCGTAATCGAGCCGATCGGCGGCGGGAAGATGCGGCTCTTGATCTTCACCCAGGCGACCGCGCAGCTACTCGATCCGCTCACCGGCGAAACAAGCGCGCGCGACACGCGGGCGGTTTACCGGCCTGAGTATCTCTTCTATCGATTCATCGAGCAGCGTCGCGCGGCGGGCGCGACGGTCGAGAGCCCGGTTGCGCTCAATGAGTTGATGATTCCGTTTCCTGCGAGGCCGACTATTGTCTCGCGCGTTCCAGCCCCTGCCGGTCGACCCGGAGCGAGCCAATCGGCAACGATCGCGCCCGCCCCTCGAGTGGCTCGGAACTCAGGCATGCCGCTTTGGGCTGGCGCGGGATTGGGCGAACAACTCGACAGCGCGCTCGGAGGAGTGAGTGCTTACACCGGCCGAGGGGCAGTCATCGATCCGAGCGCATCGCCTTCACCGCCGTCGTCGGAATTCGTTCCGGGTGCGAATATGCAGCTGCGTGAACAAGATGTGAGGGCGGTCGCGACGGTAGCGAGAGCTGTGGCCCAGCTCGCACCTGCACTGCTTGAGCTCATTCGCAGAGGGCTCGTTACGCCGGAGCTTGTCGCTTCGGCGTTGAGTTGGCTTTCTGAGAATGGTCTTCCTGATCACTTAGGCGAGATGCTGGTGCAGGCTCCGGAGTTGCTCGATCTCCTGAAGTCGCTCGGCCCCGACGAGATTCAAGCGCTCCGCGAGGCGGGGCTTTTCTCCGCGCTTGAATCCATGGGGCCGTTGCCTTCCGCCGGTCGGGCCGGCATCGCGGAATTGCTTCGGCTCACTCACGGAATGCCGCCCGATCAACGTCTTCAGTTCATTCGCGCGATGGGCAGCTCTGGTCTGATGCGTGACGTGGCGCGGGCTGCCGCGCGAGGCGAAGACTATCTGGGTCTGGTCGTTGATTCTCCGTACTACGCACTCCTGCCGCCGGAGGTTCGGCGGCGGTTGGAGTTGCTGCGCACGCCAGAATACGCAGCGGACTCTCGGCAGGAGGATTTCTTGCCGCCCCCCGGGGAAGAGCCGCTCCCTCCGGCTGAAAATATCAACACTATTCAAATCTGCATGGAGGAGCATTCCAGGCCATTCGAGCAGATTGTGAAACCGCCTGGTTTTAGCTGTCGGGAAGGAATCGATCGGAATGCTCCAGAATTAGAGACTTTTGCACGGCGCTGGCTGAGGCCAGTGTGCGAGGGGCGGTTTAGTGATTCAGCGCGCTTGGACGCTTATCTGCGACGGATGATGGGCCAGTGGATGGAGCTGTGGGGCCCGATCCTGAAAGGCCGATTGCCAGGGGTGGAGGTCGGCTCGTCCGATCGCTGGAGTGGGGGTGTGAGGGTTTCTGGTGTCAAGGATGTGCAGAGCTGCGTTCAGTATTCAACGATTCTGTCGACCGTGAGTGACTACGGGTTTAGGTGGGTGCATGTGGGGTCTCTTTCTCCTGATGAACGCAGGTACCTGCGGCGACAGGTGGGGCCCGAATGTGACGTCGCGACTGTTTTGGATGGTACTGTTTCGGCTGCTGCGGCTGCACAAGAAGCAGTTCTTTCTCCAGCCTGCAGCTCAGCAAGAGAGCGGATTCGGATATCTCGTCTGGGTTCTTCAAGGCAGGAGCAACGCATCGAGAGGGATTTTGCGATCTTTCTGGATCGCGAGCTCGGCAGGACGGCTTGGTACGATCGGATTGCCGCTGATCCGGAAGCTTTTGTTGGCTGGCTGAATCACCTTGAACCGGAAAGGCGCGGCACTCTTCTCGGCCCTCAGTATCTCGACCTTTCGTTTGGCGAGTCGCCATCGCCGGAGCAAAGAGCCGAGCGCACCTCCTATTATGCGGCCGTGGATGCGTGGTCCCGGTTGCTTTTTAGCGGCGATCGGACGGTGGTGGCACCAGAACCAGCGCTCTATCGTCCGGCGAGCCCGCAGGTTTTGGCACAAGAAAGCTTAGACGCTCGCACGCAGGTGAGGCGAGTCGCGCCTTCGCCGCAGTTGCCCGTGCCTCAGGCGCCCGTGCGCCGATCGACTCCCGCGAGCGGAGGGCACGAGAACTGGGTTTGGATTGAAACCACGGCGATCGCACCGGTCATTCCTCCCGCCGAGCGGCGTGGGCGAGAAGCGGTAACTGCGCAGGCGGCTCAGGAGCTGCGGAGAGCGGAAGCTCCTCAGGCGCCGCTTTACCGTCGGGGCGTGAACTCGCCTTCTGACCGTTTGCAGGAGCGGGTTCGAATCGATCCGAATATGGTTCCGGACTTGTTTGCGATGGTCCTCGACGGAAATGAAGCCATTGATGAGGAGGTTTTATTGTCTCTGCTTCGGCCTCAGTGGCTGGAGAACGAACTCGTTCCTTGGAATACGAGCCGGTGGGAGTCGAGTCCGGCCAGTTACCCCAGTCGACTAAGGAATCGTATCCAAGATCGGGTGAGGTCCCACATTCAGCGCATCGGCGGCCGATCGGGCGCAATCGAGCATTTTTTGCGTCAGTTGACGAGGAACAACCCCGGAAATATTCGCCTCGGAAGCTGTCGGGAGTCGTTGTCGACCTCACCTCGGATGGCTAGAATTCTGGCTGGGATATCCATCGAGATGCCTGCGGCATTCGGCTGTGCTGATCCGCAGTAAAGCCCGAGGCGTCTTTCGAGGGCCTACGGCGCGGAATTGCGCCCTAATTTGGCCCGCGAGGTTCCTTTTGAGGAACTACCCGGTCAGCTCGTGCCGCCGCAGACGGCGCGCGAGCGAAACTACCCCTCCCCAACCCCCAGCAGCACCCGCGCCTGCGCGGGCGTGGCGACTTCGCGGCCGAACTCTTTCGCGAGCCGCGCGACGCGCTCGACGAGCTGCGCGTTTGACTTCGCGACCACGCCCTTCGAGTAGAAAATATTATCCTCAAACCCCACGCGCACGTGGCCGCCCATCAAAATCGCGTGGCCCGCGAGCGGCAGCTGGAAGCGCCCGACTCCGGCCACGCCCCAGTGGTACTGTTTACCGAATCCCTCTAGAAGCGTGGCCAGGTGCACGAGGTTGCGTACGTCGCCTGACATCCCGCCCGGCACTCCGAGCACGAACTGAAAATTCAGCGGTTTGCGCAGCACGCCCTGTTTCGCCAGGCGAAACGCATTCTCGAGCATTCCGGTTTCGTAGATCTCGAGTTCGGGCACGACGCCATGCTTTTGCATCTGCGCGGCCAGGCTGAGAATGTCGCGCGGGTGATTGAGAAACACCTCATCCCCAAAATTCATTGTGCCGAGATTGAGCGAAGCCATCTCCGGCTTGAGCTGCAGCGGCTTCGCTCGGTTCTCGATCGACTCACCGACGGCGCCGCCGGTTGAGATTTGGATGATCACGCCCGGCGCCTCCTGCCGGATGAGTCTGATTGATTCTTCGAATCGCTCGAGGCGCTGCGAGGGGGCGCCGTCGTCCTCACGAACATGCAGGTGAATCACCGAGGCGCCGGCGCTCATCGCGTCTCGGGCGGCGGCCGCCTGCTCGCTCGGCGTGATCGGCAGGTTGGGCTGCTTGGCTCGGGTCGTTTCAGCTCCGGTAATCGCACAGGTGAGAATGAGGGGTTCCATTACGCAGCAGCGTGACTGAGGCGGGCCTGATTCGCAACGTGTAAGTAAGTGCTAAGCGAAGAACCCGCGCGGAATCTCTACGCCGTTCTCTCGCAGACGATCGACAAAGGTGGGCACGAGGCCCGTGCACACGAACTCGCCCGCGTCTGGCTGTTGAGCGTCGAGGGCCTGTTGAAAAAGAAAGACGTCCTGCAGGGTGATCGTTTCGCCCTCCATGCCGGTCACCTCGGAGATCGAGACGATGCGGCGCTTGCCCGTTTTGAATCGGCGAATCTGAAGCACGAGGTCGATCGCGCTCACCATCTGCTTGCGCACGGCCAGCAGCGGGAGGTCGCTTCCTCCGAGAAGACAGAGCGTCTCGAGGCGATGGAGCCCATCGCGTACGCTGTTGGCGTGAATCGTCGTCATCGACCCTTGGTGGCCCGTGTTCATCGCTTGCAGCATATCGAAGGCTTCGCTCTTTCGACATTCCCCGACGATGATCCGATCCGGGCGCATCCGGAGGGCGTTCGCGACCAGCTCGCGCGCCGAGATCGCGCCGCTGCCCGGGGTTTGCGGCTTGGTTTGCAGGCAGACGCTGTTGGCGTGAAAAACCCGGAGTTCGGGAATATCTTCGATGACCACCAGGCGCTCGCCCTTGGGAATCAAGCCGGTCAGCGCGTTCAGCACGGTGGTCTTTCCGGTCCCGGTGCCTCCGCTGATGAGAATGTTCATCCGGCCCACCACGCAGGCTCGAATGAACTGAGCCATTCGATGGTTCACCATCTCGAACTTCTGCAGATCTTCGAGCGCGAACGAACGCGCCGGAAACTTGCGGATGGTCAGGCAGGGCCCGACGCGAGTCAGCGGCGGGGCGACGATATTCGCGCGCGAGCCGTCCGGCAGCATGACGTCGACATACGGACTGTCGGGCGAGAGAATGCGTCCCGTGGCGTCGAGGATATTTCGGACCACGCGATTCAGCTCATCGAGCCCCGTGAAGCGGGCGCCGCTGAAACCCAGCACTCCACCCTTCTCGATCATGATGCTTCGGAGATCGTTCACCATCACTTCCGTCACTTCGGGATCCCGCATGAACGAGTCGAGCAGACCCATCTCCGGCATTCGTGGCGTTGGCAACGGAGGCGGTGCCGCCACGACCGGAGGGGTCGATGTCATGGTCGAAGCGGGCGGCGGCGGTTTTCGAGTGATCTTTGCGGGTGAAGGAGGGGGTGGGGGGAGGCGAGGCGTTATGCCGGGATCTGTTTTCTCGTCGTCGTAGGCGACCGGGACGGGAGGAGGAGTACTCGGGCTGTGGCTTTCCAAGGTGAGCGCGGGCAACGGCTCAGAGCGCGAAACGGCGTGCACGACCGCCGGTGGGTCTTCGCTCAGGGTCTCCAGAGTGGGAAGCTCGATCTCTCGCGCGCCAGACATTTCAATGCTGATTGTCGCTTGAGAGAAAGGTTCGGCTCAATCGGTAGAATCTGCCGAGAGAATCGCCGTCAAGCGATCCACGTCGGCGACATCATGATAGATGCCAAAGCCGAAACGAAGGCGACTCCCTCGAAAATCGGTGATGACTCGCTTTTCCATGAGCGAGGCGTGCAGCTGGGGCGCGTTCATGAGGTCGAAAGCGATGAAGCCGCCCTGCCGTTCGAGCTCGCGGCCTGTTCGGACTCGTCCCTGCAGGGGCTGGGATTCAATGAACCGTTTTTCAAGAGTCGCGACCCGCGCATGAATCGCTTCAACGTCGATTCCCTCGTACTCCCAGAGCCGCATGACGGCGTTGAAGCGATACCAGGCGCTCGGATCGAAAGTCGATCCGGCGAAGCGAAAGCCATCCGCCGGGTAGGGAACCTCGGTACCTTGCGGTTTGGACAGCGAGCTGAGTCCGGCGAACCATCCGGTGTTGCGCGGGCGCAGCTCATGGGCGCTCGGCGGGAGGGTCAGGAAGCAAGCGCCCTCTCCGGCCTGGATATACTTGTACCCGCCCCCGAGGTAGAAACAGCGTTCGCCGACGCGGGAGAGGTCGACCGGGATCGCGCCGAAGGCGTGATAGCCATCGATGACTACGACCGAGCTCTCCGCGGTCTCCGCGCTCAGCTGCTCGAGTTCCAAGAATGCATAGCCGCTATTGAAAAAAACATGGCTGACAAAGACGAGATCAAAGGCTCCTGTTCGGGCCTGTTCAATAAAGCGGGCTGGAAAGGTGTCGAACGGCTCGGTCGCTACCCGCACGACCTTCGCCGAGCTCGCCTCCTCCAGCCGGGCGACCTGTCTCCCGAAGCTGTGAAACTCGGAGTTCGTCGTGAGGATGCGAATGGGTCGGTTCGTCGGGAAGGTGGAAAGGACTCGGTAGGCCAGCTCATGCGTATTCGGGGCGAGAGCGATATCTGCCGGGCGTTTGAAACGGAGATGGTTCGTCAGGTGTCGTCGAGCCTCGGGGAGGATCTCGGTGAGGAGCTTTTTTTCCCATTTTTCATCCAGAAATTGAGCGGAGTCGTCCCAGAACTGAAGATGGGCCTCGCGCGTGGCGTCGGGCCAGGGGTGGTGGCTGTGCGCGGCAAAATGAAGGCGGCCCGGCTCGGCCTCGATCGCGGCTTTGTACAGTGATTTATAGGATCTCATCGGGCCCTTCCCATTTTTTTCGGCCTCAGGTACGGCAGTTGCGTGAGTCGTCGCAAAATCCAACTCTCCGTTCCACCAGAGGCCTCCGGGGTCAGGCTCGATCAGTTCTTAGCTGAGCGACTCCCCATGAGTCTGGCTCAACCCGTATCGAAATCCAAGGTCCGGGCTCTCGTCGTGGCGGGCGCGGTCTACTTGAATGGCAAGCGAGTTCGGATCGCCTCCAAAACTTTGATCAATGGCGCCAGAATTGAAGTTCACGTTGACTTGACTCGAATGGCTTCGTCCGTGAAGACGGAGGTGGTCGAACTTCTGAATTCGGATATCCTTTTCCGCGACAAGTGGGTGTTGGTGGTGAACAAACCCGCGGGCCTTCCTACTCAGCCGACCGTCGATGAGGCGCGCGCCAATTTGTTCCAAGCCGTGAAGAGCTATTTGAAAAAAGGCGCGCCAGGGGTCGAGCCCTATGTCGGTCTTCATCACCGCCTCGATAAAGATACCTCCGGTGTCGTTGCCTTCGCGATCGATCCCCGGGCCAACGCGGGGTTCGCTCAGGCGTTCGCTCAGCACACCGCCCGAAAAACTTACTGGGCCATCGTCGCGAAGACGCGGCGAGGTCAGCTTGCCGACCACTGGGAAGTCAAAAATTTTCTGGGCAAAGTGAATCAGAGCGGACCCGCCCGCTACGGCGCCGTCCACGCCGGAGGCGATACCGCCCACACTCGGTTTCGGTGTCTGAAGCAAAATGATTCGGTGGCTTGGCTGGAGGCTTCGCCCATCACCGGTCGAACCCATCAGATTCGCGTGCACCTCGCCGAGGATCATCTTCCCATCTTGGCCGATCCCTTTTACGGAGCGGAAGGACGCGAGCAGTCCGAGCGCCTACGCGTGCCGCGCCTGATGCTCCATGCGGCTCGTTTGGAATTGGCGCATCCCGTGAGTGGCGAAAAATGGGCGATCGACGCGCCCATGCCGACCGATATGAAGAAGATCGTCGGCCTTTTCGGGTAAGAGGTTCTCCGCGAAGTGCGGCCGGTATAGAATCTATTTTTATTGATTATTAAAAGATAAGATTAACATCTGAAATTACTGTGATATAAGCAAAAAATGAATAAATATTGTCTTTCGTTTGATGTGGATCATACACCTGTTCGGGTGTCCGATCTACCAAACGAGTCGATCTGGGCGAGAACATACTCTGCTCGGAATCGTGAGCGTGAGGCATTGGGCGACTTATTTGAGTTGCTGATGGAGGTTGATCGTCGAGGTCTGCATCTTGAGCGTGGATACGATTCAATGTTTACGTTTCTCGAGAGGGGATTGGGTTACGATCCCGGATCGGCGCATCGAAGATGGATGGCCCTCTGCGCGATTCGTAAGGTGCCGGAGGTGCAAGAGCAGTTGAAAAGAGGCGGAGTGACGCTCTCGGCGGTTGCGATGACGGAAAATCATTTGCGACAGGTGCAGAAGTTGAAAACGGTCAGCGATCACGAAAGGCAGGGGCTGTTTCGCGCCATTCAGAAGAAAACGAAGTTAGAGGTAGAAGATTTACTTGCAAAACAACGGCAGGAGCTGGGGATGTCTTCGGAGCCTCGACCGGATCGGGTTCGTCGGCTCGACGCTCAGAGAACGGAGCTGCAATTTGAGGTTGGTCAGGAGGTTGTGGAAAAGCTCATGCGTCTCAAAGAACTATTTTTTCATCGAGAGCCGGGTGCGAGGCTAGAGGGCGTGCTACTTTTTGCATTGCGTACTACCCTTCGGAAGCACGATCCCAAGGAACGTCAGGCGCGGCGGCGTACGCGCATGCTTGACGTCGCTGACGTCTGCGTGGAGGAGAAGGCGGACGCGAGTTCTCTCTTGCCGCGTGGCCTTTCCGATGAACCTCCACTTCTCCGGGAACCTTCTCGTCCGGTGCCTCCGCGTCTCCCCTACGCGCGCCGAAATCCGCCGGAGCCCACTGCGGACGAGCTGCTTCATCATCCGGCTTTTCTTCATCTTCAGAAAATGCGGCGACAGCGGCCTCCTCTAGGCCTTCCGATGAGGGACCGGCTCCTTGATCGTGCCGGTTACCGTTGCGAGTACCGAGATCCGCGGACGCGCGAAAGATGCACCCAGACGGCCGCTCTTGAGCTTGATCATTGCGTGCCGCTTTCACGTCAAGGGCCGAATTCCGCGGAAAATCTACAGGTTTTGTGCACTGGGCATCATCGGCGTAAATCGCTCAAGGAGGTCTCCTTCATGGCTAAGTGGTGACGAGGAAGGACCCTGCGGGCCCCGGCTTCTCACGGCCGAAGTTCAAGGCTGAGCTCCTCAGTTCCGGCGTTTCCGCTCACGAGAAGTTTTCGGTTCAGACGGTCAAGCCCGAGTCGCACCACTGAACTTGATTTTGCAGTCAGGGTCCGGGCGATTTTCCCGGTTTCTACTGAAATTTCCATCACGCGCGAGTCTCCTGCGAATCCAAGCCAGACCGAGTGATCGCCCGCCCAGGCGACCGCCGCGGGTCCGGGGGCGTCGTTCGACCCACCACCGGATGTCATAGCGCCACCGGCTGCGGGGGCACCACCGGCGACCGCGTACCCCTCCTTCTCCGCATCGAAGAGAATGCGCGGTTTTCGGATTCTTCGGTTGAAGCTGCGCGGCGATCCGTGCAGCGAATACTGCATGAGGCGTCGGGCTCCGCGCTCCGCGATGAAAACGCTTTGCAGGTCCCGACTCACCAGTACTCCTTGCGGCTCGCTCAGAGCGCTCGAAATGAGCCAGGCGTTTTGAGAGCCGGGCGGGATCCAGTAGAGATCCCCTCGGGGGAGCGAGTCAGTTTTCGGAAGGCCGGTCGCTGTAAAAAAAAGAGAGCCGTCCGGGCCGAGCGCAATCGAATGGGGAGGGCGGAGATCTTCTCCGTCTTGGTCGTCTTTGATGATTCGTTTGATCTGTCCCGCGATTGTGACGATGAGGATCGATTTCTCTTTCTCGCAGGCTACGAAAAGCTCGCCTTCCGGCAGAGCGGCGAGGTCAACCATTCCGCACAGGGGTCGGGAGAGAATTGTCCTCCAGTTTTTCCCTTCCCGTCGGAGGAGTCGACTCTCCGAGGCTTGAATCCCATATCGTTCGCGACCCAGGGCCATGACCTGAGTCGGTGGGGCGGCGGTTGCCGGAAGTGAGAGGAACGCGAGCGTCAGGATGATCACGACTGACATCTTAGCGGAGTGACGCTATACTTGGAAGAAGGCGACTGCTCCGTTGAAACCCGAATCCTTTTTCCAGCGACTCGCAGATGAGAGTCGATTGATCCGATTCTACCTGCGCAAGTACCGCAAGCAGGCAACCATCGGGCTTGTGGCGCTTGTGCTAGTCGATCTGCTCGAGACGATCCCCCCGCTTCTCCTGAAAGAGGCGATCGATGCGGCAACCGGCATCCGTCCTCGCGAGTTTATTCTCATCGCGGCCCTCGTCTACGTCGGCATCACGTTGTTGCAGGCGCTGGGGCGCTATCTTTGGCGCATGTATCTCATTCGCGCCAGCATCTGGGCGGGCCGCGATCTCCGGGATCGCTATGCGCAGCAGCTCTTCCGCCTTTCGGCCAGTTTCTACGACAAAAAGCGCATTGGGGATCTGATGTCCCTTGCCACGAACGATGTCGAGGCCATTCGGATGGCGATGGGCGCGGGTTTGCTCACTCTTGCGGATGCGGTTTTCTATCTTCTCACGGTGCCGCTAGTGATGATGGCTCTTTCGCCGAAGTTGACGCTTCTCGCGTTCATTCCGCTTCCGCTCGTCCCGTGGTTGGTCATTCGCTGTGAGCGCCTCATTCACGAACGCTTTCAAAAGGTGCAGGAAGCGTTTGGGGGGCTGGCGGCGCTGGCGCAAGAGGGTTTGAACGGGGTTCGCGTGATCAAGGCCTATGCACGTGAAGATGCGCAGGTGGAGCGCTTTCGGGTGGCGGGGGAGGAGTTTATTCGGCTGAATCTGCGTCTCTCTAGGGTGCAGTCCTCGTTTGGTCCGATTCTCGATTTTCTGATGAGCCTCGGGCTCGTGATTATCCTCTACTTCGGGGGAATGGCGACCCTCCAGGGCGCCGTGACCCTGGGAACGTTCGTCGCGTTTCAGCGGTACCTGCAGAAGCTGGTTTGGCCGATGACGGCCGTTGGCATGGCGATCACGATGTACCAGCGCGCGGTGGCCAGCTCGCAGCGCTACGAAGAAGTGCTGAGCCTGGAGAGCGACGTCCCTGAGCTGAAAGAACCTCGTCTTCCGCCGTCGGTGTCGCCCGGCGGGCCTTTTCGGACTGCGGGGAAAGTCGAGTTTCGAAATCTGACCTTTCGATTTCCCAATACCCAGGTCGACGTGCTGAAGAACATTAGCCTCACGGTCGAGCCCGGCGAGCGTGTGGCTTTCCTCGGTGCCGTCGGCGCTGGGAAGTCCGCCCTCCTTTGTCTCCTGCCCCGGCTCTATCCGGTTCAATCGGGCATGCTGTTGATCGATGGCGTCGATATCAACGAATGGCCTCTGGCTGAGTTGCGTCGGCAAGTGGGTTTTGTCTCGCAGGATGTGCAGCTTTTCAGCGAGACGGTGACCGAAAACGTCGCGTTCGGCCTCCTGAAGTGGCTGGAGGAGGGGGATGGTCAGTCGAAGTTGGAGCGCGCCGCGCAGATGGCCAGCGTGCTCGACGAGGTCGAGCGCCTGAGCTTCGGTTGGAAAACCCGCTTGGGGGAGCGTGGCGCAAATCTCTCCGGTGGACAGAAGCAGCGCCTGACGATTGCGCGGGCGCTCGCGAAGGAGCCTCCGATTCTCGTGCTCGACGACGCGCTTTCGTCGGTAGATTCCCAGACGGAAGAAAAAATCCTTGAGGCGTTGCGCTCGCGCTCGGGTCGCAATACGGAGCTGGTGGCGGCGCATCGAATTTCTACCGTGCGGGACGCGGATCGGATCATCGTTCTCGATGGGGGTGAGATCCGACAGCTGGGGACGCATCTCGATCTGATGGCCGACCGCCGCGGCAGCTACCGGGTTTTCCTCGAGCAACAGCGATTGAAGGAAGAGCTCGATGCTTTCGTGGAGAGTCGGGAGGTCCAGCTATGAGGTGGCGAAAGCGACCGCAGTCGGCCGAGGGAAAGAAGGATGCGTTGGGCGACTCCGGAATGCTTTCCCTTCAATACGACCCCGAGCATGAGGAGGCCGGGCAGCGCGCGCAGTTCATTGCCACGCTGAGACGCTTGGCGGCGCCTATCCTTCAGGAGTGGAGATTGATTATTCCGGGAGTCTTGCTCATCGGAACCGGAACTTTCGCGACCGTGCTGGAGCCGCGGTTGCTCGGATGGATTGTCGATCTCGGGGTGCTTGCCCGAGATGTTTCGAAGCTTCAGCAGCTCGTGGGTCTTTTTTTGGCGATTGAAGGCCTGCGCGTGGCCTCGCTGATCTTTCAAGCATACTGTTTCGATCGACTGGGGCAGCGAGTGATGCAGCGATTGCGGGTGGAGCTGCTTGCGCATCTCCAGCGGTTGCCGGCGGCGGTCTATGACCGGGTTCCCACAGGTAGGCTCGTGACTCGCGTCACGAACGATGTTTCGGCCATGGCCGAAATGTTTTCCGCGGGGTTCGTCACGATTCTCGGAAATTTTTTGACCATCACAGGAATTTTGATTTCGCTGTTCGTTCTCGATTGGAGACTGGGCCTGATCTCGGGCGGAATTTTTCCGCTTCTGGCTTGGGCGGCTCGGCACTTCAGCTTGCGCCTGCGGGATGCTTATCGTTCGGCTCGCCAGAAGCTGTCAGGGCTCAACGCGTTTATCGCGGAAAACATTTTGGGCATGAAAATCGTTCAGCTCTTCAATCGCGAGCCGCTCCACCTGAAGCGGTTTGAGCAGATCAACGCCCGCTATGCGGAAGCGCAGGCAGGGTCCGTGAAGGTTTTTGCCCTATTTCAGCCCAGTATCACGCTCGCGGCTGGAATCTCGGCGGCGCTCGTGATTTATCATGGGGGCGAGAGGGTCGCGGCTGGATTGCTTCCGGTGGGGGTATTGGTTTCCTACTTCGGGTACGTTCAGGCGCTTTACCAGCCTATGCGGGAGCTTGCCGAGAAGTGGAATCTGTTTCTGAGTGGCATGACCGCTGCGGAGCGGATCTTTTCCGTCATGGATTGGGAGCTCGAGGAGCCGGGCTCGGCGCTCTTGCCGCCCGTGCGCCCGCGGGGTATTCGCGGCGACATCGCGTTCGAGGGCGTATGGTTCGCTTACAAAAATGAGGAGTGGGTGCTGCGCGATCTGAGTTTTCAGGTGCGGGCGGGGGAAAAGATCGGCCTCGTCGGCCACACGGGCGCGGGGAAGAGTACGATCACGTCGCTGCTGTTGCGTTTTTACGAGCCCCAGAAGGGTCGGATTACGATCGACGGCACGGATATCCGGTCGATTCCGCGTCGGGAGCTGCGTTCGATTTTCGGAATCGTTCAGCAGGATGCGTTTCTGTTCTCAGGCTCGATCGAGGAGAACATTTCGCTCTGGCGATCGTTCGAGGGGGACGAGCGGGAGAAGCTCGATAAGGTGTTGACCGCCCTCGATCGTCCGCATTGGTTGAGGCACGGGGGCTTGATGCTCGACGAACGGGGCGGAAATCTCTCGATGGGCGAACGGCAGATTCTCTCTTTCGCGCGGGCTCTTTCCCAAAATCCTTCCATCTGGATTCTCGACGAGGCCACCGCCAACATCGATTCGGCGACCGAGGGGAAGATCGGAGCACTGCTCGCGCATGCCTACGAGGGCCACACGGCGCTGGTGGTTGCGCATCGGTTGGCGACGGTGCGAGACGCGGACCAGATTCTTGTTCTCAATCGAGGCGTATTAGTCGAGCAGGGTCCTCATGCGGAACTTGTCTCGAAGGACGGGCTTTACTCTCGTTTATACCGCTATCAGGAAGTGGCCGGGGTTTAGCGAGCCTCTGCTGCGTTTGCAGGAGTCACGACGTTGGCCGCCGAAGCTGGGGACTCTGAGCGTTCCACCGAGTGTGACGAGCTTGAGCGGCGATCACGGACAATGTCGAGTCCCATTCGTACCGGTCCGCGCATCCCGCACCGCTGGCCGGAGCGTTTTTGCATCCAGCTCCACAGGTCGGTATAGCCTTCCAGAGAGTCGAAGTTGTCCATACGGGGGAATACGAAATCATAGACCGCGTCCATCTGAAGTTCAGTGCGTACCTCCAAAGCGATGCATCGAAAGCCGGTGGCACCCATCAAGAGGCGATCGAACACGTAGTTTCGACCGGATCGTTTGAATGTATAAAGGACAGCGTTGCCGTCTATGCTGGTGAATGCGATGCCTGCGGTTCCGTCTGGTTGCGCGGTGACCGTCGGAAGTCCCTCAAATGAAATTCTTTGAGCAAGCAATGCGCGCCCCAGGGCCTCGCTGAGCCGCCGGTTGGGCCGACGAGCCGTTGAGTGCTGGTCGTCGATCTCCGTCTGATGAGCTTGCATGAAATCTTTAAGCGCGCCTTCCAATTCGGGCGACGCGATCGCGATGGCGTCGACGTCATCCTCGAGGGCGAAACGCGGGGCAGACTGCGCCAGGGCTGACCACGGCATCAGAATCGAAGCGATGAGAGCGGCAACAGAAAGGGCGAATGGGGTTGAAATCTTCATGATAGGTAAAGATTGCAACCCCGATGCCAGTTGCCGCGCTGTATTCGTTGATGTTTGGCGACGGAGTTCGTTCAAAATCTCGACAGGTGTCGAAGCTCGCCCCATGGGTCAGGGGAGACACAGGGGCCTCTTCAGGCCTTGAGTGCTTGCTCGATCGGCTTTTCGAGTTCGCTGGGCTCGGTCTTCGGTGCGAAGCGGTCGATGACGACCCCGTCCCGGCCGACCAGAAACTTGGTGAAATTCCATTTGATCGCCTCGGTGCCGAGCAGGCCTTTCGCTTCCTTTTTCAGGAAAGCGTAGAGCGGGTGCGTGTCCGCTCCGTTGACCTCTATCTTTGCAAACATCGGGAAGGTCGTTTTGAATTTCAGGTCACAGAATTGCGCGATCTGTTCGTTGGTGCCTGACTCTTGTCCGCCAAACTGGTTGCACGGAAAGCCGAGAACTTCGAATCCCTGGGCTTGGTATTTTTTGTAGAGCTGCTCGAGGCCCTCGTACTGGGGCGTGAAGCCGCACGCGCTCGCGGTGTTGACGATCAACAGGACCTTCCCCTTGTATCGATCGAGGGAAATCGTCTCATCACGTATATTTTCCGCTTCAAAGCTATAGATGTTTGCGGGTGTGGTCATGCGCCAACCCGCGGCCCGAGAAGCCCGATCTCTCCGAGGCGCTGATTCAGGTAGCTTCCCGCGGTATGCTCGGCCGAGAGTCGTACATCTGCTCGTGGATGCAGGAAAAGCGGCATCGAGTAACGAGGCAAGCCCTTCTCTTGGCCGGCAGGGTTGATGACTTGGTGAGTGGTCGATTTGTAAAAGCCCTGACTCGCCATCTGAAGCATGTCGCCTGCGTTGATCGCCAGCGAGCCCGGATCACAGGTGACGTTGTGCCACATTCCTTCCAAGTCCCGAACCTGTAGGCCGGGAGCTGTCGCCGCGGGCAGGATGGTGATGAGGTTGATGTCTTCGTGCGCGGCGGCGCGGATCGCGCCGGGTTCTTCGTCGCCCTGGATCGGCGGATAGTGAATCGGGCGGAGCAGCGTCTCGCGACTTCCTTCGATCATCTGCGAAAGCGGAGTGGCGAATTTCGCGCGAATATCCGCCGGTGTTGCCTCCTCGATCCAGCTGAGCAGCTCGGTGGCGAGTTTCGACATGCGGTAGAAAAGCTCCCAACTGAGGTCGCTCATGTGGGCCGGCGTTTTTCCCCAGGCATGGAGGTGATAGAATTCTTTGAGATCCTTCACCGGGGAGACCTTGGCGTTTTCGGTCTTGAAGGGGAAGTACCCGGCTTGAGTCTCGGGCTTGAAGGTGTAATCGAACTTCGTCGGACTCATGAAGAAGTGCTTCCACTCGTCGAAGACTGCATTGACGAGATCGGCGGGAATCGGGTGGTCGTTCAACACCGCGAAGCCTGTATCGCGCAGGGACTGAGTGAAGCGTTGGGCGGAATCCGGAGCGGTATAGCTAACTTGTAGAACGTCCATGCCCCTGGCTATAGCTCACGTGAATTTATAAAGTCAAAGGCATGAGATACGGCCTCTTCGAGGTGGTTCGCGAAGTCAGCATGGCGGCCCGGGTAGGCATATTCAGTGATTTCGGTGGATGGCGCGTTCGTGCGGACGAGGTCGAGCCAACCCGCGTAGAGGCGCGGCAGGGCCACCTCGTCTTCCGTCATGCGAAACATCAAAAGGCGGTGGGTCCGCGTGAAGGGTGCCCAGGTCTGCGGGTCCATCCAGCCGGTCAGAGTCGGGCCCAGAAAGCGGATCATCCGAGCCTGGAACGGATTAAATTGCGAAGGTGCAAAATTGAGCAAAATCTCCGGCATCTGGCCGGCCACGAGGGCGAGGATGGCGCCTCCCGACCAGGCGGGAAACATTCCGAGGCTGGCGGCTCCGATCATGCTTCCGAGTGAGATGCCCCAGAGGCTCAGGTGAGCGGAGTCGAGGCGCGGGTCCTGTTCGAGGAAGGCCCGGAGCGACCATAAATCGAGATACGCCTGTGCGAAATTTTCGTAAACAGCGTTCAGGTCGGGCTGGAGAAACGGCGTGCCGGGCATGGTTCGCGGCCCGTAAAGAGGCAGGTACAGCAGTGCGCACGCGACTTTCATCTGCGCCAAGCGCTCACACATGCGTTGCTCGGGCACCTGGTCGTTCGCGATGTGGTGAATCAGCAGGACGGTGGGAAGTGGGCCCGTTGATGCGTCGGTCGGGAGGTAGAGGTCGGCGACCCAGTCGTGGGACGCGTGTTCGGCCGGCCGCGGAAAGAGGCTCGGGGCGTGGATCCGTTCAAGTGCGACGGTTGATGCCGTGGCGGGGAGTGGGCCGGATGTGGCGAGCTGGGGGTGAGGCGCGCTGGCCCAAACGCCCACCTGTTGCTGAAACGCCTGAAGTTGGAGACCGAGATCGGGCGGGAGGTCGGCGCGTCCTGAGAGGAGGTCGGGCAGCGCAGGAATGGTGAATGCGGTTTCCGTCGAGTAGGCGCAGGGGGTGAGAGCGAGCGCGAAAAGGAGACCGGAGGGCCCAAAACGGAGAAACCGCATGGCGGATTACTATACAAAAACAGTCAGAATAGCAAGGTCGCTGCGGGGTCAGGCTCCAAATATTAAGAGAGTTAACAATTAGATTCGTAAACGAATCTAATTGTTAACTCTCTTAATATTTGGAGCCTGACCCCGCAGCGACCCCTCACCCCGTATTCCGCATCCCCGCCGACACCCCTGCGATCGTCACCGCCAGCGCCGTCTCTAGGGCGTGGCCCTTGGGCGAGGACCGGTATTCGCGCAGTAGGTGGGCCTGCAGCACGTTGAGAATGTCGACGTACGGATTTCGAATCCGGATCGAGCGCGCCAAAAGGGCTCGATTCTCCAAAAGGTGAGTGTGGCCCGTCACTTCGAGAATCATTGCTCTCGCGCTTTCCAGCCGAAGCACGAGGTCTTCGGCCAGCAGTTCATCGCTCCCGCCGTTTCCGAGCAGACGCACGTAGTACCGAAACACCGAAAGATCCACCTTCGCCAACGACATCTCCACCAGACCGATTGTCGACTGGAAGAACGGCCATTCAAGATACATCCGGCGCAAGACCTCGCCGTGCCCCGCTGCAACAGCCTTGCTCAGGGCTTCGCCCATTCCGAGCCAGGCAGGGGCGAGTCCCCGAGTCTGGGTCCAGGCAAATACCCAGGGAATGGCGCGAAGGCTTTCGAGGTCCGGGCTCCCCCCGCGTCGCGCCGGGCGGCTTCCGATTTTCAGCAGCGAGAGTTCCGCTGCGGGCGTCACGCGTGCGAAGAAGGCCGTGAACTCTGGGCGCTCATAGATCCAAGCTCGAAAGGACTTTTCAGAATCCTGGGCCAGCTGTTCAGCCAGCACATCCCACTCCGGGGGATTTTTCGGCTCTTTCGCCGTGACCGCTTCCAGAAAACCCGCGAGGTAGAGCTCAAAAGTCCGCTGCGCCATCTCAGGAAGCCCGAATTTCACGAAGATCGACTCACCCTGTTCTGTGACACGGATCTTTTTCGCTGAGAGTGGCCGAGGCAACGCCTGCAGCGCGGTGAGAATCGGGCCCCCGCCGCGATCGATGCTGCCCCCGCGGCCATGAAAGAAAACGACATCCATACGCAGTCGTTTCGCGAGCAGAAGCACTTCCTTCTGAACCTGGTGAATCGCCCAACTGGAAGCAAATCTCCCGGAGCGTTTCGAGGAGTCCGAGTAGCCGAGCATGATTTCCTGCCGATGCTGGTGGCGTGCGCGGTAACCGGCATCCATCCACAGTTTTTCGAGAGTCGCGATTGCGGAGCGCAGGCTATCAGGTGTCTCGAACAGCGGCGCGATCGGCGGGAGCGTCGACACGCCGACCCACTTCATCAGAACTTCGACGGCCAAAAGATCAGAGGCGTGTTCAGCCATCGAGATGACGTAGGAGCCGAAGCATTCCTTCGGGAAGCGCGCGAAAAGTCTCATCGTCTCGAGCACCTCCTGGCTGTCGGGCGAGAGGTCGGAGGGAATTTTTCGTTTAGATCGGGCCGACAGCTCTCCGTCCAGGAGGGCGATTTTCTTCGCCTCGGAAAGAGAAATGAAATTTTCACGCGGCCCGAAAACCTCTTCGAGGGCTTTGGCGTGACGGCTCGCTTCCTGGCGGATATCAAGCGAGAGAAGGGCGAGGCCGAAGACGCGGAGCCGCCAGAGCAGGGGATCCAGGCGAGGTCGCGCGAGGTCCGCGAGTCCGGCTTGGGAGAGTTTGTCGCGAAGCAGAGTCAATGGCTTGAGCAGGAGGTCGCAGCCGACGGGGGGTTGTACGTTCGGGGCGTGAGCGTCCTCCTCAAGGCGCGCGCAGGCCTGGAAGAGCGCGGCGATTGACTCGGCAATGGTGCTTTGCAGTTTGGTGTTCAGCGGCGTGGGGGAGAAGTCAAAGTCCCGCTGAAGCAGTTCGATTTCCGCGCGAATTTTTCCTCGTCCGCGCCTCAGGGACTCATGCAGAACATCTGCCGTGACGGCTGCGGTGACGTGAGGGTTCCCATCGCGATCTCCTCCCATCCAGGAGCCGAAGCGGATCGGTGGATGTTGCAGATCGACTGGCTTGCCGAGCACGCTACGGGCGGCGTCATCCAAGGCGGAGTGAAACTGACCGACGGACTCCCAGAGAATTTCGTCGACCAGCTCGAGTCCGGCTTGAGCTTCCTCCGCCGGGCTGGGTTTTTTGTCGGGCACGACTCCAGTGAGCCAGAGGGTGAGGATTTCGCGTCGGATCGATTTCAGCGTCCGTGCGCGTTCGTCAGGCGTCAGGCTCCGATCATCGAGCGTTTGTAAAAAGGTGTGAATTCGCCGGTACCGGCGGATCGCTCCGATCGAGAGGGTCTCGGTTGGATGAGCGGTTAAGACCAGATCAATTTGAATCTCGCTGAGGGCCCGGCCTAACATTTCAGGGGTGGTTCCTTTTTCCAGAAGTCGTCGCAGCATCCCGGCGAGCGTGTGTTCTGCTTGGCCTTGTTGCTTGCGCTCATACGCGCGGCGGCGTCGCACGCGGTGGGTCTGTTCGGCCAGATTAGCCAGTCGCAAAAACTCGGTAAAGGCCTTGGCAATCAGCGCCCGCTCGGTCGGCCGCAGGGTGCGCATCTCCTCGTTGAAACTCGCCTGAGCTGCGGCATCGCCCGTTCGGGCCTTTTTAGAAAGTCTCCGTGTGCGCTCAACCCGTTGGAAGAACTCGTCGCCCTGGATTTCGCGAATGACCTCGCCGAGCAGGTCGCCGAGCAGGCGCACGTTTTCTCGAAGGGGTTTCGAGGTCAGGTAGTGAGGGTAGCGTTTCGTGTTCATTTCCCTCATGAATACGCTTGATCCTCCTTCGCTTACAAGGCTACTGAATTTGAGATGCCGACCCAGACGAGTGGCCTCGTCCTCATTAATCTTGGAACTCCGGATAGCGCCGACGTGCCGCAGGTGAGGCGGTATCTCAAAGAGTTTCTCAGCGATCCCTTTGTGATCGATATACCCGGCATCGCCCGTTGGTTTCTGTTGAACGGTATGATTCTTCGAACCCGACCGGCCAAAGCTGCGGCAGCTTATCGCAAGGTGTTTACGAGCCGAGGGTCTCCTCTGCTGTTCCATACTGAGGATTTGACCGCAGGCCTCCGGCTCCGGTTTGAGAATCCGATCGAGCTCGGGATGAGGTATGGCAACCCATCGATCGAAGTCGCGACTCGGAAGATCCTCGCGACCGGCGTGCGCCAGGTGGTCTTCGTGCCGCTCTATCCCCAGTATAGTTATGCGGCGAGCCTCTCCTCCGAGCAAGAGGTGAAGCGTGTTCAGCGAACACTTGCAACGGAGGGGCTCGAGTTTGGAAGCGAAATCCTTCCTGATTTTCACTTGGAGGAGGGCTATCTCCGCGCTTTTGAGCAAGTCACTCGCGAGGCCACTCGCGATTTCCATCCGGACCACTACCTTTTCAGCTATCACGGCGTACCTGTGCGTCAGGTGCAGCGAACGGACTTGAGTGGCGGCAAGCACTGTTATCGGGAGACGAGCTGTTGCGATCAGCCGAATGAAGCCAATCGGCTTTGTTACCGCGCGCAGTCGATCTGGGGCGCGCACGCTCTGGCGCGGCGACTGGGTTTATCAGCCGAGCAGTATTCGATTTCTTTTCAGTCGCGTCTTGGGCGCACGAAGTGGGTTGAGCCCTATACCGATCATCTTCTCGGCGAGTTGCCCGGGCGCGGAGTGAAGCGCCTTGCAGTGGTTTGCCCTTCCTTCGTGGCCGATTGCCTCGAGACGTTGGAGGAAATCGCAATTCGCGGACGCGCGCAGTTCATCGCCGCCGGGGGGGAAGACCTGATGCTGGTCCCTTCGCTCAATGCCCACCCGAGCTGGATCGAAGCCGTGGAAAAACGCGTGCGGCCGTTTCTGCTGAGCCGTTGACGACCGTGAAACCCAGGCCCTCGAGCGCGAGGGTGGATTCTTCGTCGATGCCACCGAGCAGGTAGATTTTCAGTTCGATGCCACGGTCTCCCAGTGTTGCGGCGATGTCACGGTCAGCCACGAGGAGGTCTCGCATCCGTTGAGTGCGTTGCGCTTGCGTGAGAACCGTCGAAAAGTCGCGGCTTCCGAATCGAATGGGGGTGGTGTAGTTTTTCACCTCGATCAAAGAGCGCAGCCCCTCCGTGACGATATCGATTTCTCCTGAGAAAGTCGCAGGTTCTGTTTCGGCGAGCCGGGTAAGTGCTTGTCGCGCCCGGTTTCCGGCAACGGAAGAGGGGAGATAGTGAGACAGAGAGGCCGAGGGAACGCCTCGAGCGACGGCCATCGGTTCTTTCAAGAGGGCAGTCAGTTCACCCATCTGGCCCCGCACGATGGCCGAGTAGTCAAAAAGACGAACCTCATGGACAGCCGGAGTAAAGTCCTCGAGGTCGAGTCTGCTGCGGAAACGGAAGTAGTGACTCAGTTCTTTTTGAGAGGCTTTGATTTGGGAGGCCGCCCGTTGAAGCTCTTGGCGGATGAGGGACGAGGCCCCTGGATGGCGCAGGGCAAGCTCTTCGAGATCGTCGGCGAGTGAGATCCTTTCGATCCACACCCGATCCATGACGGTGGCGGCTTCGATGGATGAATTGCCGCGCTCGGCTTGCAGGCGACGAAGAAGGCGACCTGGGTAGCTGAGGCCCCGCTCCTGGAGATAGGTGCGCGAGAGCAGCTCGAACTCGGCCGAAAGGCCCGTTCCGATCTGTTGAATTTCGGTCCGGGCCAGGCCGATGAGGTCGAATCGAAACTCAGAAGCCTGGGTTTGAGAAAGACTGGAGATCAGGCGGCGGGCGGTGATGCCTTCGACGAGGGAGCTGGTGGCGCGGGTTTGATTCGCGCGTTCCATAAATTGGATCTCGAGTTCGCTGTAGCGGAGCGCACGAACGAGAGCGGGCTCGAGCTCTTGCGCCGATTTTCCGGCAAGCCGTAAGGCGAGGCGAATGATTTCTGGCCGCTCCAGGAAAGCGGCGCTCGGAGGGGCGGCCGATACGGTTCCGGGAAGGCAGGTCGAGAACAGCCAGAGGATGACACTGAGCCCGCCGGTCCGTTGCTTTCCCAGACTCTTCATTGTGTGCTGCATTAGATTGAGTAATGCAGATTGTCAATATTGGCTAATGAGTAAAGGTCGATCAGTTTCTCTCGAACTCGGGAAATGTATCCGTATCGAGGGTCTTGAGATTGCTTCCCAGGTATACGGTCTCGACAATGCGACCCTGCACGCAGGTTTCCCCGACATAGGTATTCCCGTCGCCGTCTTCGTTCGGTGTGCACCCAGGGACATCGACCATCAAAGCCGTCGTCCAGACCACGAACTTGTAAGCGACAATTTGGCCGTCGAGGAGCAGGGCTTCCTCGTTGGCTACCTCGTGGGAGCCCGTTTCGCTGTAGGGGCCTTCCAGAATAGTGTCGCCCCAGAGGTCGGACGCACGCTGGGCAGCATCACCGATCGCGGCTCGTACGGCGTGGAGTTGAAGAGGACTGAGGGAGGCATGATCGAGGGCGACGTGGGCGAGCTGGTCAAACTGACCGGGATCAATCGGGCCTGCTGCGGCCCCGATCGGGGATGAAAGAACAAGGGCCGCTACCAACCAAAGCGCGTGTTTCATGCCGCCCTGTTCTCAGAGAAGGGGTGGATCGACAATGGCCTTGGCGTGTTTCTCAGCGAATGAGGAGGTTGGGGGTCAGAAGGGTTTGAACACGGCCAACCCGGCAGCTAGGGCGCCGAGGGCAGGAATGACAAACCAGAGCGCTCTCGCCCATCGCGGCTTCCGCGGAATGATGGCCATCATTCCCCCGGCGACGAGCCAGATCAGAAGCTTGGCGAAGACCCAGCCTGGCCAGGGGGCGCTGGTGAGATCGAGTCGTGCGAGCAGCCCGAAGCCCGCCACGAGAATCACGGTCAGGCCCACGCCGTGCGTGATCGCCAGGAGCTTCTTCTGCGGATACTTCTTTCCGCCGCCGCTCATCGCGTGGAAGAGCATTCCGCCGAACGCGATGAAGAGCAGGAGGACGCCGATCAAATGGAGAATCTTGTAGGTTTCGTAGTTCACAGAGTTGTAATCTACCCGCAACGGACGATTCACCAAAGGAAATCATATGAAAATGATCATTTCTGTTCTCACCTTGCTTGTTACCTCTGCGTCCTGGTCGGCTGAGTGCCCGAAACGGTTTGACCCCAGTGAGGCGTACGTCGGATGGACGGCCTACAAGACGACCGACAAAGTGGGCGTGGATGGGCGTTTTTTAAAGACTGAATTCAAAGGCAACTCACAGGGCCCGACGGTGGCCAAGATTTTGCGAGGCCTCCGGGTCTCAGTCGACGTTTCGTCGGTCGAAACGGACAAGCCTGCCCGCAATGCGACGATCCTCCAGGGATTTTTTAAGAACCTGGCTGATGGTATGAAGGTCGTAGGATCTGTCGAGAAGGTGAGCGGCACTGACGAAAAGGGAACCTTCGTTTTGGATCTGCGGATAAACGGAAAGACGCAGGCCGTGCCCATGAGCTACTCGGTGAACGAGGCGAAGCAGTTTGAAGCCACCGGCGAAATCGACATCCTGAAATTCGGCGCCCGGAAGGCTTTCGGCGCGTTACACGAGCTGTGCAAAGAGCTCCACAAGGGCAAAGACGGCGTGTCGAAGACCTGGTCGGACGTGAAGATCGTGCTGCGGGCGCCGGTGCATTCGAGCTGCGGGTAGTCTTGCGCTAATAGCTAACTTAGCTGATCCCCTAGTTGAAGCCCGATCGGATTTTAAGCCTCGCCGGGAAGAAGAGCGTTCGGTGCCGATTCCATCTCATCGTTCGCGCTTGGGTCGCCATGCTTTGATGATGCGCCCGTCTCGGCCTTTCGACGACCTTGCGTCGCGCCGCTCAAAGTAGGGAAGCAGGCAGGTATACGGGACCACCCAAAAAAGGAAAAATTCTCCGAAGGTGCCGGTCAAACTGGTGAGAATGAGCACGATCAGCCACAGGGCCGTCGTCGAGAGCGCGAGGCCGATAGACAGCGGCGCGAGTCTCCCTCTTGTCCGCTCCCGGGTGGCCCATTTCGCGTCGAAGTCGAGAATCATCAGGCGGGTCAATCCCGAGAGGGCGAGCATCCATCGGGGCAGGAGGCGGAGCCACGACTCTTCTTCCTTTTGAAGATTGGTTTCCGCGCCGCCCAGGAGCTTCGATCGCTCGACATCGAGTCGGGTCAAGAAGGGTCGGCAGAGCAGCCAATCCCCGATTCGATCATTCCAGGCCGGGTGAGGGAGCAGGCATCGTTGGATCGCCCGTTGGCGTAGCCGGAGCATTCCTTTTTGAAGCAGGGTCCCCGCGAGAACTCCAAGTGGCCAGCCCACAAACCAGGTGACCCGGCTGCCGAGCCAGAGCAGCCCCGCCCAGACGAGAAGCAGAGAGGTCGCGAGGAGCCAGGCTTTGATAGCCGAGCTTCGCGCAAAGCCGGGTTTTGGGATGATTTTCACACTTCTAGCTTATCTCTGTTTAGAAAACGAATCCACTTGAGCTCTTGAGATCTTCGGCCTAGTGCCGGGGGTGCATGATGCTCTATCTTCTTTCGTTGTCGTTTCTGTTCGCCGGATGGATCCCGCAGGCCGGAGCTTCACTATCGACCGAGTTGAAAATTTCGCTGGTCGCTCAACGCCCGGACGAGGTTTTGGGTCGACTGCCCGGACGAGAAAAAGCGGGTCGGCTGCGGCAGGTTTTCTTTTTTGATACCTCGAATCTCGCCCTATTGGATGCCGGCATCGTGCTTCGAGCGCGGGTGGACGAAAATTCGCAGCGGGTTGATTTCACGGTGAAGCTGCGGCCCCTCGATCCCCGGCGGGTTGCTGCACGTTGGTTCGATGAGGAGGATTTTAAGTGCGAGGCCGATCTCACGGTGGCGGGGAGTCAGCGTTCCTGTTCGTTGATGGACGAAGATCCGGTGCCCATTTTCTCTAAACGCCTCTCTCGGGTTCGAAGTGGCCAGAAGACGGTCGATGATTTTCTCTCGCGACGGCAACGCAGGTTTCTTGATGAGTTTCGAGCGGGCGCTTTCATGGGGGGGGGCGATTGGTC
>CAYIHX010000052.1:0-25586 GCA_964363305.1 uncultured Bacteriovoracaceae bacterium
CCCCCGGCCCCCCCCCCCGGCCCGCGGGGGGCCGGCTAGGGTACCTCTCGTCTATTGCTGGGCGGCCGCGGATTGTTGGAACGCGGTGTTCATCAGAGTGCGGCACCGTTCGTCATTCATCGGATTTTCACCGTATCCCGCATGGTACTCTCTATCATTGATGACGTGAGGATAGGCGTTGCCATGGGGCCCGATTCGCATCTTCTCCGAGACGAAGGTGTAGGAGATTCGATCCCGACGCTGAAACGGTCCGTAGATCGTTCCTCCTGAGGGGCGTTCTACTTTCTCCGTTGAGCTGAAGTCGAGTTCGCAAACCTGGTTGATGATGTTGGCTCGGTTTTCCGGAGTATCCCAGAAACTTTGGGCCGTCACAGGGAAGTCAAAAGTGACGTGGCATCTATTGTAGCCGACGAGACAGCTTGAGTCGTTCTGATCCTGCCCGTAGCGACTTCCTAGCCATTGGACACTGGCGGATTGAATCCAGAAGGGCTTCGCGCCTCTCAATGCCTCTTGGGTGAGGATCGAGCCGGGGATGTTACGGGTCAGTGTCGGGACTGGCGCGAGAGGCCACACCAGGTTGTCGCCACCTTCGCTCGCGAAGTCGTGCGAGAAGAGGAAGCCCACGTAGATTCGCGCGTCGGGGCTGCTTTGCGTGACTCGCGTGCGGGTCAGGGTTCGGATGCAGCGATTCCTCAGCGTTTCATCCATTACGTGGAAGCAATCGACGATGCCTGGGAGGGGCTCATCCACTTGAATGAGGGGCATCATCGCATACAGGGCTTCGTGAAAGATGAGGGCCGCCTGGTTGGCGGCGTCTAGCCGTCTCCAGGTCTGCTGATTGATGCGAATCCAGCCGTTTCTGCGAATCGCCAGCTGGACGAGCTCCCCGTCGGGGATCTCCATCACGGTGTCTTCGTCCGGGATATTGACGAGGCTGGGCTCGACGATCGTCCAGTTGTAGAGGCGAATCGTCCGTAACAGCGTCAAAGCGAGCGATGCGTTGACCGTTGCGAGATCCATCAGCTTGCCGACGATCAGAGTGTTCGGGTAAACGCTCGGGTTCAGAGAGCGCGCCAGCTCCTCTTCCCAAATCGTGCTCGGTCCGGTCGGAGCGTGAATCTTCGGGTCGCGATGGACTCCGGCTTCGACCAGGTCGAGCGCAAAAGTTCTGCGGCCGAGAACGACGCCGTCGCCTCCGTTGCCGATCGTGCGACCGGATTCGTTCGCGAGCGCGAGGGGGAGGGATGCGGCCCAGAGGGCTGCGAGGGTTCCGATATTTCTGAGGCTAGACATGGGGACTTCCTTTCGTTGGGGAGGGGGGAGCGGTGAGCTCGAAAAACTGAAGCCCGAGCGCATAAACGGCGTCCGGAGTTTCAGTGGGTTCGGGGGGGGGACCGACTTCTTCAAGAAACTCTTGGAGAAACCGACGGAGCTTTTGTTTGGCGAGGGGGAGCGCGGAACGGGGAATCGCCAGGATCGCGGCCTGAAAATCGCGATCTTCGAGGGACTGCGTTTCAATCGCGTTTTTGGCCTTTTCCAGAAGCTGCGCGTGCATTTCGCGAAGAGCCGCGGAGGGGGTCTCGTCCGGTCCCCAGGTGAAGTCGTGGGCGGCCGCGAAACCTTTCGCAGTCTTTTGGAGAAGGCCCACGCGCAGCAGGCGATCGATGCAGTTCGAGGCCTCAGAAGAGTTGATTCCGAGTTTGGAGCTGATCCACTCGGGGGTCGGTTGAAAATCAGCGAGGAACGTGAGTTCGAGAATTGCGTAGTGGCTCCAGGAGGCGACGATCTCGAATTGATCGAGATCGAGAGTTGGACCCCGTCGGTTCGAGAGTCGAACTTGCGCGGCCTGCTGAGCCTTGGGGCTCCGAGCATGTTCGGCGGCCACTTGGTCGCAGAATCGCTCGATGGCGGGGGGGGCGTATCCGAGGCGGCGAGCTATCTCGCGGGCTTTGGGAACGGAGAGCCCGTGCTTTCCGGCCATCACTTCTTGGAGAAGCGACGGGCTGATTCCGAGGTCTCGGGCGAACGCTCGAAGCGAATAGTGCGGGTTGCCTCGCTTTTTGCGCTCCAGTGCGGCTTTGAGTTCTTCGCGGTAGTGGGTTGTGTGCGGTGCGTTGTTCACGAGAGGGGGACTAATGTGTATTCGTCACCCGGTCAACTGTTTGTCGAACGAAGTGTTCGACAAACTAAAAAAAATAAAAATGGATCCGAGCACTTTTTGATGCCCGCCGCGTCAGAGTGTCGTCACGGCAAAAGTAGGCTAAAAAAATACCCACACCTGCCCCGCAGGGTCAAAGGTGGGTGTTCTCTGTTCTCTCTCTGCTTCCTGGCACCGTTTGTTAAGTCTCTTAACAAACGGTGCCAGGCACCACAGTTTAAGGCACCACAGTTTACCAGCAGAAATCTACAGCGCAGCGGTGATTCTCGAGCGAGTAGCGGCTCCAGCTTGAAGGGTGAGCACCCTCGAGATCATAGGACTCCACGTCGCCGGGTTGGTACACGTACATCGGTACGATGCGCAGCAGACAGTGATCCCGGCTGTAGGCCTCGCGCTGGACACGGCGCGAGTCGCGGCGCCACTCCGCCTGACCGTCCAGCACGGCTTGATAACTGCTGATCACGCGGCAGCGGCGAAGCGTATCGACAAATACGTCCGACCAATCCTTCAGGTTCTGCGGAGCCGTAATCGTTGCGGGCCAGCCACGATCGAGCACGCGCTCTTCGATTTCGCCGTTCGGCATCTCTTGGTACACCATTGGAGCGACATGAAACCACCAATGGTGGGTGGGCTTGCCACGAGGGGGCTTGAGTGCGCGGTACGCCTCAGTGAAGAAGAGGAATACCTTCATGCTCCGGGTGCCGTAGCTGTTCCAAAGGCCGTGAGCCCAGTAGTTGGCTCGTTGAAAACACTGTGAGCTGCCACGCGTGCGAGTGGTCAACGAGTCAAAGAGCCGCTCGACCTCGGCGCTCGATTGATAAATGGTCGGGCTATAATCGCTCGGAATCGGAAAAAGGAGTTTCTCCACGCCCTGATCTTGGGCGACGCTCAAGTCGTCCTGGTAAAGACGCGCCTCCTGTTCGCTCACGGCGCGAGCGGAAAGAATTGCGTTTTCATCGGCGTCGAGTTCGAGGCGGACGGGCCGTCGGGATTCTGTCGCTGCTTCCAGAATCGCCACCACGGAGGGCTCGGAGGCCGCATAGACCCGGCCGTCGGCGGTTGAAAGCACGTTGGCTGGCGAATTCGTCTCGACCCCGAGTTGAACCGCTTGAATGCGAGTTACGAGCTCGGCCGAGAAGACCGAGGTCGCGGCAAAGAAGCCCACGATAAAAAGCCCGACGAAAAGCCAACTTAAACCACGATTTTGGAAGTTCATGAAAGGCCAATATGACGCAATGAATCGTATTTCTATGCTGCGCTGCATTTGTGTCATCCGCTGAAATGCACTCTCACGGGTTGAGAAACCTGGAGTCAAACCGTAGACTTATACTCAGGAAGTCAGGACCAGTAGGAGGCGGCGGAATGGATTCCGTCGGCCAGGGGTCGAAAGAGAGGATCAGGGATGATGCAAGCGCACAAGAGGCGTGCCCTCCTCGGGCTAGTAGGGATGGTTTTGCTCCTCGTCGGAGCCGGTTCGATGCAGCGTGTCCGAGCCTCGGACGATCCCCCCGAAGAATATAATTTTCGGTGGCTCGATACGGACAAAAAAATCTACGTGCTGCAGAATCGCAAGTTCGTGAAAGCGAACCGGCTTCTCGTGACCGCGATGGCAGGGCCGACGTTGTCGACGCCGTATCGCGGAACGATCTCGATTCATCCGCGGGTGGCTTATTACTTCGCGGAATGGATCGGTCTTGAAGTGATGATGAGTTACAACCTGAACTGGGAGAACTCGACTTTCACCGCCCTTACCGAAGCGGTGCCCGGCGCGCTTCCGGTTACGCGGCAGCTGCAGCTTCAGTACGGGGCTTTGCTGCATTACGTGCCCTGGTATGCGAAGATCAACGTGTTTAATAACATCCTCTATTTCGACTGGTACTTCTCGGCCGGCGCCGGGGCGAGTCAGGTCCAGCGGGATATTCGCGCCAATCGAGACGCGCCGGCCAGCTATGCGAGCGAGACCTTTGCGACCGCGTTCTTGGGCACCGGTCATCAATATCATTTGAATAAGTACTTCACGGTGCGTCTGGATTTCACCGCGTCGCTTTACCCGGCGCCGGCTCAGGGGGCCTCCGGCGATCTGCTGCTGAATCCGAATTACACCTTTCTGATCGGAGCGGGGGTGCGGCTGTGACCGTAGTCCGACGTATCATCGCTCGGAGCTGTTTTCTGGGTTGCTGGATCGGGCTCTCACTCGGGGCGCTGTCCGCACACGCGTCGCAGGAGGAGTTTCGCCTCGCGCAGCAGTACTATCAGCAGAAGGATTTTCTCCAGGCCGCGCGTTACGCTTTCAGCGCCATCGAGGATGAGCCGGCGCTTCAGCCCAGGGCGCATGCCTTGATTTCGTTGAGCCTGATGAGGGCCGGAATGTACCAGAGCGCCTCCTATTTCTTCATTCGAACCCTTCAGAGCGGGGACAAGCAGGCTATCCGCCAGGTTTTGACTCGGACGGACTCGCTGTTGGTGCGAGTCGGCGGCGATCTTCTTCGTCCGTACTTGATCCGCTACACTCAGTTTTCTGATTACGATTCAATCGATCGAAGCGCTTACCTCTACTCGCTGGGTAAACAGGCACTCTTGAAGGGGCAAGAAAGTCGCGCGATTCAATATCTGAGCGGAGTGTCTGGCCATAGCACGCTCTGGCCCTACGCGCTTCAGCTGCGCGGGAGCGCGCACGCGATTCTGGGACAGGCCAAGGAGGCGCAGGTCGACTTTCGCGCGTGCATCGATAAGGCACAGAATTATGCGCGCCTGACCGAGGACGAAGAGGCCGAGGAAGGCTCGGCGCGCGAACGCCTGTTGCGCGCCCGGCACAACGAGGCCGAGGATCTGGCTGCTCGTTGTCAGGCTGGAGAGGCCCGGATCCTTTATCAGTCTGGACAGTTTTCGGATGCGGATCGCACCTATGATGAAATTCCGAAGGCCAGCCTGGTCTGGCCGGATATCCTGTTTGAACAGGCCTGGAACGCTTTTGCGCGACAAGAGTACAATCGCGCGTTGGGACGGCTGGTGACGTACAAGAGCCCGGCCTTGGGTTTCGTTTTCAACTCCGAGGTCGACGTGTTGCGGGCGCAGAGTTTTCTCATGCTCTGCCTCTATGACGACGCCAACAACGTGATCAACGAATTCAACGCGAAGTACGCGCGGGTGACGCAGGAGGTGAAGAGCTTCGTCGATGGCAACGCAAACAATCTGGCGGCGTTTTATCAGGCCGGTGCCATCGCGCTGAAAGCGCCGATCTCCGCGCCGAACCCGTTTAACCGGGTGTTGAATCGTTTCGTGCGTGGCCCTTATTTTCAGAACCTGGTGGCGGCGCAGCGAGCGCTTTCGGCGGAGCTGGCGCGCCTGCGCCAGATTCCGAGCACAGAAGGCCGGAAGCAAGGGCTCCCCGGCTTTTTGGAGCATGTGCTTTCGTGGCGGCTGAAGTCGATTCGCTCGATAGGCGGTGCCTTCGTCAAGAACAGTCTGATCGATCATCATCAGGCCCTTCTTTCTGATTTCGATAAGATGGCGTTCATCAAGCTCGAGATGCTGGGCCGGGCGAAAGACCAGCTTTTGGGCCGCAAGTCGCCCGGCGGCGACCGCATGCGAGGCAATCGCGAGCCGTCGCGAAGGGACGATCAGTACTACTGGTCATTCAACGGCGAGTTTTGGAACGACGAAATCGGCGATTATGTCTTCGGCCTCGAGTCTGAATGCGGAGGAGGCAAGGGATGAGCCCCAGACTTTTTCGGGTCTCATTTTTGGTGTTGGCGCTCATGAGCGCGGCGCCCTCGCGACTCGCGCTGGCAGGCGCGGCGTACAGCGATTCTGAGATTCAGGATGTTGTGAAGGGCGACGAAAGCCGGGTCCGGCAAATTCGGGACCAAGAGATCCATCAGTTGCAGCTCGCGCTCAAGCGCCGCATTCCTCAGAATCGCCGGGCGGACCTCTATTTTCGTTTGGCGGAGCTGTACCTGGAGGGATACCGTCAGGAGTTTCTTCTCGAAGGGCGTGCGCACGAAAAACGGATAGAGAAGGGTGGGCGCGGTACGATTGACCGATCGCGCTCGAAGCCTTATTTGCGCGTTGGAGTGCAGGCGTGCGAGCAGATTTTGAAGTTCGGTCTTTCGTTTCCGAAGATTGATCAGGTTTATTACTTTCTCGGCGTCAATTTTAGCGAGCTGGGTGACTCGAAGAAGGCCATGCAGGCCTTTAGCCGCCTAGTTTCGCGCTACCCGAAAAGCGAGTATGCGGCGGAGGCGTATCGGGAACTCGGCGAGGACGCTTTTTCTCGAAAGAATTATCGCCAGGCACTGGGTTTTCTGGAGAGCGCGGCGACCCGAGCGCGACCGGAGAATCTGCCCCGCATTTTGCACAAATTGGCCTGGAGCTATTTCCGCACTAAACAGTACGCTCGCGCCCTTGAATCGATGAAGAGTGCGATTACCAAGCTGTCGGCCGCCGGGGAGAAGATGATTTCCCTCAAGGAAGAGGCGTTGCGTGACATCGCGGTATTTTTCACGGAGGCGGGCCGCGTGAACGAGGCCCTGGCCTACTTTGAGGCCGTGGCAGGCGATAAAGATTTTTATGCCAAAGCCCTCGAAAAACTGGGTAAGCAGTATGAGCGCTCGAAGGATCCGAAACGCGCGACCGAGGTCTACGAGGCGATTCTCAAGACGCGACCTGAGGATGATGCGGCGTTTCGGGTACTGGCCAAGCTCGTGGAAACAGATTTGCAGCGAAAACAGTACACCGCGGCTGCCAAGCGCCTGGGAGCCTCGGTCAAGATCTTGCCCATGGGGGATGACGAGAGCGGCGTGATCGCGAAAAATTTGCGTTCCAAGGTCAGAAAGACCGCGACGGAAAGCCACGAGCGTTACCGGAACGCTTCCGATCGTCCCGCGCTCTCGGTGGCGGAGAGTTTCTATCGTATCTATTTAGAGCGTTTTCTTCAGCTCGAGGATCCCCGTCACGAGAAGCCCGAGATTCAGATGTATCTCGCCGACGTATTGCGAGAGTCGGGACGGGCCAAAGAGGCGGCTTTCATCTATAAGGAAGTGATTAACGGCGGGGATGACCGTTATGCCAAGCAGGCGGGGCAGTTGTGGACGGCCTCGCTTTCGGATGCGATTCAAAAGGCCTCGAAGAAATCAGGATACACGAAGGGCGCGACTCCTTCCGCGCTTGAACTTGAATTTGTCGAGGCGGCCGATGAGCTGCAGGGGGCTCTAGGCGACCAGAACGAGGGTCGTGAGGCGGCTGTTCGGGCCGCGCAGGTGCTGGCTGGGTATCCGGGGACGCGCGAAGAGGGTATGAAGCGCGCGAAGCGTTTGATGGAGCGTGCCCCGACGAGTTCGCAGGGCCTCACGGCGGCGCGTCTGTATCTTCAGACCCAGATCGAGCACGACGGCAGGGCGCTCGATGAGCTGAAAGACGCCCTCGATTTTGTGCAGGCGGTGCCCGGTTTGCTGGAAAATGATCGAAAGAACGGCGGAAAACTGCACTCGCTGCTGCGGGGCGAGCAAACCCGGATCGAGGTCGGTAAGATCGCCAAGGATGAGCAGGAGAAAAATTTTGAGGACGCGGGCCAGGGATATGAGGATTTTGCCCGCAAGCAGACCGACGCGAAAACAGCTGAGCAAGCGTACGCGAACGCCGTCGGGGTTTACACCCGAGCCAAGGATTTCGATCGCGTCGAGCGCGTCGTCGCCGAGTGGTTGAAGCGTTTTCCGAGTAGCGACAAACCGGTGGAGTCGGTCCGTAACGCCGCGACTATCGCGTTGGTCGAAGGCGCTTTTCAGCAATCGGGGCATTTGTTTGAACGCCTGGGACGAACAGGGCGAGATCACGCATCCCTGGATACCGCGGCCCGCATTTACGAGGGTCTGGGCGACGTCAAAGCCGCGCGCCAGATTTGGGAACGGGCCGTGAAGCTGTATCCTCAGGCGAAAGATCGCTTTTTTTCGGCTCAAGCGCTGGCGGATTCTTATGTCGGCGCCGAAGTCAGCGGGGAAGAGAAGGTTCAGGCGGACTTCTATCGTTATTGTCTGGGCGCGGGCGGCGACCTCGAGGCCGAGTGTGGCGCGAAGCTCGGGGATCTCTACGCGAAGATGCGTGATGAAGATCAGGCGAAGATTTACTACGGACGCGTGGCCAAGCTCGGCGGTAAAGGGACGAGGGCACGCTCGCCCTATGTGGGCTATGCTCGCTATCGTGTGGCGGAGCTTCTCGAGAAATCTCGTTCGTTCGCGCCGATGACCTTGCCGCAGGCTCAGCTGCAAAAAGGCTTACAGGCGCGATTGGAGTTTCTTGAGCCGCTCAGCCGAGCATACACGTCGGCCGTGGAGGCGGGCGGTCCGTGGGCGGTGGCCGCCTTGCATCGACTGGCCCGGTTTGCCGAAAATTTCGCCGACGAGGTTGATCAGATCGAGCCACCGCAGGGTACGGCTGCCGCGGTGGAGCAGTTTAGACAGGGATTGAAATCAGTGAGCGGCCCGCTGCGTTTGAAGGCGTACGAGACCTGGAAGAAGGCCTATGATCAAGCCCAGGAGAACGAGATCTTGAGTCCTGCGACTATTGAGATCGGCGACGTGTTGGCCGAGGGGGTCGGTGGGCGACCGCCGGTGCCGCGTGCCCAGGGAGCGCGCGCGCAGTACCGTCTGGCCGGAATACCACCTAGCGGGGGCAATTCGGCCATGGAGGACGTTCGTAGGAAACTGGGCCAAAATCCAAAAAACCCGGGCCACTGGATAGATTACGGCAATCTCCTTTGGGGGGAGGGAAAGCCGGGATTGGCGCGGCTGGCCTATGATCGTGCCTTAGGACTCAAGCCACGGGATGCGGGCGCGCTCAATAACCGCGCCGTGGTCGATCTCGCCGGCGGCGGGCAGGACGAGTGGGTCACGGCGAACGCCGCGAACGTAGGGTTCAAGCAGGCGCTGGCGACGGATGATTTTTTCATCGCAGCGAAGATGAATCGAGCCTCGTTGCTGACTTACTATCGGGTGTTTTCCGCTGCGCGGAAGCTCTGGGAGCAGGTTCTCGTCAAGGCATCTCAGTCCGAGGCCCATGACGGGCTCGCGGTTGCGTTGACGGGCCTCGGGGGGCAGGCGGGGGCGGAGGCAGCCTTCAAGCGTGCAGACCAGACCGGCGCCGCTGGTGATCGTTTCGTGCGGGTTTTTCATGCGGCCGCGCAAAAGCGCGGCAGTGACTGTTTGGATCGGCTGGGCGCTTTGAATGCGGAAAAAACCGAGGGGTTCGAGAGAGTGGCTCTGGATCATTTGAAATTGTTTTGCTCGAGATAAGGGAATGAATCATGGAACTGAACGAAGCCAGAACGGAAGAGAGCGAGATGAGTGGCCTGATCAGGCACATGGTGCTGATGGGGCTGCTCGCGGTCATTGGTGGCTTGGCTTTTGCGGCGGGGTTGGCCTGGTCGCTCGAAGCCGATGCCGCCCAAGGACAACCCCCTCGCGTGGTCTATCCGAAGAAGACGGATCTCGACTTTGAGGGTGCTTCGATCGAGGGAGAAATGAAAAATCCCGGCGAATTCTATTTTCAGCGTCGCCCCGAGGAGAAGTTCGATTCGTTGGTAAAGCGCAGAGCGAACTTTCATCGGGAGCTGTTGCGTGACGCGGTTTTGAGCAAGTGAGGTCATCATGGAAACGAGTGAAGTAAGAAAGCTGCTTGCGGGACGATTGGCGGTCATCGCGACCGGTTCGAAAGTTTTTCGCGTGCATAAAGATCGAGTGGTGATCGGTTCGGTCGAGTCGGCCGATGTGCGGCTTTCCGGCGATGGGATCTCCCCTATTCATGCGGTCATCGAGATCCCGCAGGACGGCGGTATTTTGCCCGCTACGGTTTACGATCTCGCCAGCAGCACAGGTGTCTTCGTCAATGGTGAGAAGATCGTGACGCGGAAGATTCGCTCGGGCGATGAGATCACCATCGGTCGTCACAAGCTGAAGTTCTCGATGGAGGAGAAGGTCGTTGGCATGGCAGCGGATCGGACCCGCATGTCGGTCGATGGGCGCAAGCTCTATCTCGATCCCCACGAGGATCTCCAGCCGCTGATTCTCGAGGACAGCAGGGACGTCAAAGAGATCTTTGATTTCAGCGCCATGCAGAATCGGGCCCTTGAGGTCGTGATGTCCTGGAGCGGTTCGATTCTCGATGTTGAGCACTTTACCCGGTTTAAGCAGGTGAGCATCGGGAGCGAGAAATATTGCGATTTCGTGATTCCGCCTCTTCGGAGTGGGGCTCGTTTTCCGATCATCCAAAAAAATGGCGAACAGGCGAGGCTCAGCTTTGATGCCAGCATGAGCGGTGTCGTCCAGCGTCAGGGCGAGCTGGTTTCGCTGGAGCAGCTTCGCGCGCACGCTTCAAATACGGCCTACGGCTCGGAGGTGGCTTTCGGCGACAAAGATTTCGCGAAGATCACGGTCGGCGAGGTCGACTTCTACCTCAGTTTCACGCAGGCCCCGCCTCGGTTGAAACGGCGCGCGCTTTTTGAGAGCGATCCGCTCTATCACAAAATCCTGGGTTCTTCGGTGCTCTTCACCGCGTTGGCGATCGCAGCGATGTTGCGGATCGACATGCCCCAGCAGATCGAAGTGGAGGAGGTGCCTGAACGTATCGCCACAATTCTTTACCAGCCGGAGCGATTTACCAGGCCACCGGAGCCGAAAAAACCTGAGTTAAAAAAGCCGGAAGAACCAAAAAAAGTCGAGCCGACCCCTCGGGAAACCCCGAAACCAAAGGAAACGACGAAAATTGAGATTCAGCCCAAGAAGGAAGTGATTCCGAAGCCCGTCCCCAAAACCATGGAGACCGGCAAGAAGGCCGAGCGGGTGAAGGCGCCGAAACCTCGACCGACCCAGGGGCACGGAAATTTGTCCCAGAATGAAGCACGTGAAGGCGAAGGGGCGCGTGCCCAGGGGCGCGAAGGGACTCGTGGCGAGAAGAAGGCTCCGAAGGTACCGGGCACGGGACCACAGAACGTGGCAAAGCGCCCGTCGGCAATGGGCGGCAAGGAACGCGGAGGCGGGGCTTCTCATGTGCCTCAGGATGGGAACGTCGATTTGCTCAAGGGAGCCGGCTCGAAGATTTTGAATATTCTCGGCAGCTCGTCGGCGCAGCTCGGTGGCGGAGGTGAGAAGCTTTCCGGCTTTGGCGGTTTCACCACCCAGGGTGGAGGTGGGCTTGCGCTTTCGGGTGACGGGAAGGGCGGGGGCGGAACCGCCGAATCGCTCGGGGGACTCGGACAGAAAGGCATCGGCGGTGGCCGTGTCGGTACGGGGCTCGGTGCCGCCGGGAGTGGCAGCGGAATCATCGGTGGACAGACTCGCGTCCGGATCAAGAGCGGCGGGCCTGAAGAGGCCGTCGTCATGGGCTCGATTGACGCGGACGCAGTCGAAGCGGCCCTGCTGGCTCATAAGGATGAATTTCGTTACTGCTATGAGAAAGAGATCAACGCTGAAACCCCACATCTCGCAGGGCGCGTGAGCACGTCGTTCGTGATCGGCTCTTCGGGGCGAGTGACCCAAGCGGGCGTGGCGTCGAGCTCGCTGAAGAGCCCGGCGGTGGAGCGCTGTATCGTGAACGTCATCAAACGCATCGACTTCCCGATTCCGCGCGGTGGGGGAGTCGTGCAGGTGACGTACCCTTTCAAGTTCCAATCCAACTCTTAACGGCGATTGCTTTGGGGCGTGGAGTGGTTCAAGCTGAAAAATGTGAAAGAAAGCGTTATTCATCCGGAATTTCAGGAAGCCTTGCAACGCCTTCGGAAGCATTTCAAACCCACCGAGGTCTATCTTTTTGGATCTACGGCACGGGGGAGCTCCGGTCCTGATAGTGATGTCGACCTGCTTTTCGTCGTGGCTGATTCGCCTCTTCCTCGATACCGAAGGGCGATGGAGGCTGAGCGAGTTCTTCAGGGATTGCGCATTCCGACGGATGTCATCATTTTGACTCAAGTTGAATTTGAGCGGGAGCGAAAATGGGTTGCGTCGTTGGCTGCAACTATCTTGCGTGAGGGAGTGAAATTGGATGCCGCCTGACGGAGAAAAACAGGCGGCTTGCCTCGCCTGGTTTAAAAAAGCGGAACTTGATCTACAGGCAGCGGCTCATGATCTTCAGGCCGCAGAGCCGTTTACGGGGTCATCCGTCTTTCATTCTCAGCAGGCAGTCGAGAAAGCGATCAAAGGGTTTCTTTTCTTCAGTGATCGCCCTTTTCGCAAGACCCATTCGATTCGGGAACTGGCTGCCGAAGTTGCGGATGTCACGCTTGAGCACGCGGATCTTTTAGCCGAGGCAGGCGAATTAACGCCTTATGCGACCGTGTTTCGTTATCCGGGGGAAGAAGATGAGCCGCCGTTAAGTGAGGCGGTCCGGGCCCTTGCGCTTGCTAAGAGAGTGGTCGAGGCGCTTCGGCGCGCTAGCGTCGGCGCTAGCGGCTGATTGCGTGGTTGACGCGGTTCGTGAATGGGCTAAACTCTTGTTACGAGGAGAAAAACACTCATGGAGCAGAGTGGCGGCTGGCTTGAAAGCATGGTTCATTCATTTCAGGTCGGGGGAACCTGGATGGCGCCGATCGCGATCGCTCTGGCGATCTCGGTAGCGATTGTCCTGGAGCGGTGGGTGCGACTCTTCTTCCAATATAACATCGACGGCGCCTCGTTCATGTTTGAGGTGCAGAAGTTCATTCTCGCAAATGACATCGATGGAGCGATTCGGGTGTGCAACGGCGCAAGCCGGGCGGCGCTGCCGAAGATCATCAAGGCCGGTTTGCAGCGGTCTTCGAGGGATGAGTCGCAGATTCAGAATGCGATCGATGCGGCGAGCCTCGAGATGATTCCGAAGCTCGAACGTCGGTTGAACTACCTGGCGTTGATCGCGAATATCGCGACTCTCTTGGGCCTGCTGGGCACCATCGGCGGATTGATCAAGTCTTTCGCGGCGGTGGCCATGGCGGACCCCGCGCAGCGGCAGGCCATCTTGGCTTCTGGTATTGCGGAGGCGATGAACGCCACGTTTTTTGGCTTACTTACGGCCATTTTTACCATGATTATGCATAGCATCCTCGCGAACAAGGCCACGCGCCTTCTCGAGGACATCGATGAGTTCGGCGTGAAGCTGCTCGATCTGCTCTCGGCTCGCAAGTTCCGGCATTCGAGCGAGCGCCTGGCGAACGAATAACCATCTAGGAAGAGGGAGATCGACGCGGTGCTGAGTCGTCCAACCAATCGAAGGCGGAGCAAGACCGAGCAAATCGCGCTCAATCTGGTGCCGATTCTCGATGCGATGGTGACGCTCATCTCCTTTTTGCTCTTTACGATGAGTTTTCTCTCCCTTTCGAGCATCGAAACGCCGTTTCCGGAGAGTAGCGCGGCGAAGAACGAGCAAAAGCTGAAGGAAAAGCCTTTGCAGCTGACGGTCTCACTCCGGGAAGGCGACGTTCAGATCTGGAGTCCCTTCAATAAGATCCCGACGCAAGTCGTGCCGAATGATGCCGAGGGGAAGCCGAATACCCTTCTGATCCATGAGGCGCTCATCCAGATCAAGGAACGCTTCCCGGACGAAAACTCCGTCGTGATCGCCCCTCATGCCGGAATGAACTACGACCTGTTGGTGCAGGTGATGGATGCGTTGCGGGTGCTTGAGCCGACTGATCCCGCTCTCTTTCGCAAGAATCCCGCGACCGGCATCGACGAGCCGTTGAAGATGCTTTTTCCTCACCTGATTTTCGGTAACCTCTTGGGGAGTAGCTGAGATGGCGTTCCGGAGGTCGATCATCACCCGAAAGGGGCGAAAGAAGATCACTCGGGTGTTCGAGCTTCAGATCACGAGCATGATGGATATCCTCATCATCATTCTCGTTTTCTTGTTGAAGTCGTACTCGGCGGATCAGCACAATTTTTCGACGGTCCCGGGCATGCAGCTCCCGGTCTCCGCTTCGCCGGATGCGCCGGTCGATAGCCTGTATGTGATCGTGACGCCCGAGGGGCTCACCCTGGAGAGCGAGCGGGTTCTGGATTTTCAGCAGTCCGCTCTGGATGCTGGCTCGAAGGACGCGAAATACGAATTTCGAAAAAACGATCTCGACGAGGGGGGGCGCCGCATCCTCCCGCTTTTCGACGCGCTGACGAAGGCGCGAGAGAAGGCTGAGTTACTGCGAGCTAAGTCCAAGGCGCGTGATGCGAGCGGCCAGCCATTGCCCTTTGACGGCATTCTGGCCATTCAGGCCGACAAGCGCATTCGCTATGAGACGATTCGCAGGATCATGTACACGGCTGCGTCGGCGGGCTTTCGTACCTTCCGCTTCCTGGCGAATCGCCGAGATAGCTGATTTCTCCGTGCAGGACCTGAATGACATGCCGGAGGTTCTGCGGCGTGGTTTGAAAGCGAGCGGCGGTTTCATCGATGAGGCGGTTGAGTGAATCAGGCTCGCCTTGCTGGGCTTGCGCGACTGCAGAGAGGAGGGCATGAGGGCTGACGCCATAGAGGCGGGCCCCGAAGTCCGCGAGGTCGGCCTCGGTTCGATGCGTGGTATTCATCTGAAAATCACGGATGACGCGCGCCATTCGAAGGCCCGCGTCATCGGATAGGGCGAATTCTTCCGAAATTCGCCGGCCGGCCGCTTCAATGCGTGCTTCGTCCGCCTTCTCAAGCTGGGTGATGAGATCGCGACCTGAGTCCTCGCCCTCGAGAGAGTACCAGATCTGAACGGCCTCTCTGCGGTAGGGATCCTTGCATCCCGGGCCCGGAGCAAAGCAGGTATTCGCTTGGCAGCCGACCCCCAGGAGAGGGGTGAGGAGCAGAATCCAACCTGAGAACGATCTTCGGGAGATAGTCATGGCCCTGTGCGCTATCAGCGGCCCGCGCAAAACTCAAGCGAGGCATTGACTACGTCAGGTGGCGGCCAATCGCCTGGGTGAAAACGTCTTTGGACTGATTGCCAACGACCTGATCCACGACCTTGCCGTCTTTGAAGAGAATGACCGTGGGAATTCCTCGGATATGAAACTGGGTCGGCGTTTCCGGATTCTCATCGACGTTCATCTTGAAAACCTCGACCTTGCCGACAAAGTCCGTGGCCAGAGATTCAATCGTCGGCGCGAGCATTCGGCACGGACCGCACCACTCCGCCCAAAAATCGACCAACTTCAAGCCGGAAGCCTTGAGGACCTGCTGGTCAAAAGAGGAATCGGACGTTGCAAGGATCAGTTTTGAATCTGCCATGGACTTAGATCTCCCTCGTTATTCAATGGCCATTCAGAGGGCAGATGTCAACGGGCTCCTTTGCTTGTTTTTTCTGGATTGAAGGCCACCTTCTCAAGCAGACTGGCAGGGAGATGTTCTTTGCCGCCATTCCGATTCGTCCCGAGTTGAGAGTCAGTGTTCTGAATCGCGTAGGCGCGAAGGGGATTGATTTTCTCGTTCTTGGCTTTGTTTCCATGGTTCTGCCCTTTCCTCTGGGTCCGTTTCTGGGCTTTTTCTACAGCTTGTTTGCCGATGGTATTCCCGTCGGCGGCATTCAGGGGCAGAGCTTGGGAAAGCGCATCATGAAACTCCGGGTGATCAGCGTGAAACGGAACGGCGCACCTTGTAGTTTGCGTGAATCCATCATTCGAAACGCTCCGGTTGGAGGCGCGACTTTTTTCGCACTCATCCCGGTCTGGGGCTGGCTCATTGTCCTCTTGCTGGGGATTCCTCTCCTGCTCATCGAAGTCTATCTCATGCTGACGGTCGAGAAGGGGCACCGGCTCGGCGATGTCATGGGTGATACCGAAGTGATTTCAGGAGTCTGATCTTCATGCCAGAAAATCACGCGGAAACTCTGTACCTGATCGATATCAGCTCATTTATTTTTCGAGCTTTTTTCGCCATTCGTTCTCTTTCGAATCGAAACGGGGAGCCGACGAACGCGGTTTACGGGGTGGCGTCGATGCTGGCCCGATTGATCGACGAGGCGCAGCCTCGTCATCTGGTTTGTGTTTACGACTCGAAGGAGCCGTCTTTTCGGAAGCAGGTTTATGCGCAGTATAAGGCGACTCGCAGCGCTCCGCCGGAGGATCTGGTTCCGCAGTTTGATCGCATCGAGCAGTTGATTACGGCCATGCATATTCCTTCGGTGCGTCAGAGCGGGGTCGAGGCGGACGACCTCATTGCCACGCTGACTCAAGACTGGCTGAGGAAAGGAGCAAAAAATCATGTCGTGATCGTGACGGGCGATAAGGACCTTATGCAGCTCGTGAATGGGCGCGTGCGGGTCTGGGATACGATGATTGGAAAATACTATGGCGCAGCCGAAGTAGAGGAAAAATTCGGGGTCCCTCCTTCGCAGATTCGCGACTATTTGGCTCTTGTGGGCGATACAAGCGACAATATTCCGGGAGTCGAGGGGATCGGCCCGAAGACGGCCACGGATCTATTGAAGGCTTATGGGACGCTGGAAAGTGTACTGGAGGCGGCACGGGCGGGCAAGATTCCAGGGAAGCGCGGAGCGACTTTGGCCGAGAGCGAGAAGGTGGCGATGCTTTCCCAGGAGCTGGTCAGCCTGAAGGATGCTTTGGAGTTCAAGCTCAGCCACGAGGAAACGAACTACTCTTTCACGATGGACCCGGAGCTCGAGGCGTTCTTTCGGGAACTCGATTTTCATTCCATCATTACGAAGTGGAAGGAGCGGGCCGCCTCCCCGGAGGCAACCGAGGGTTCTTCGGCCCCTGCGGCGGCGCGCGCCGAGGTGCCGTTCCTGGCGATCCATCGCGAGGAAGAACTCGTCAAACTGATTGCCGAGCTGGAGCGGATCGGCGAATTTGGCTTTGATCTGGAGACGACCTCGCTTAATCCGCGTGCGGCTGAGCTAGTGGGCATTGCGCTCTGCCCGGGGGTCGATCGATCGTACTATGTGCCGGTGGGGCACCGAGGGACTGAGCAGCCTCAGATCGCGGCGAGCCGCGCGCTTGAGCTGCTCAAGCCGTTGCTCGAAAATCCCCGGGTGAAGAAGGTCGGCCAAAACCTCAAGTACGACTGGAGCGTCTTGATGGCTCATGGGGTGAAGCCCGATGGTATCGGCGCCGATACCATGGTGGCCAGCTATGCGTTAGATCCGGAAGGGCGTCATAACCTGGAGGCCATTGCGGAGAAGTATTTGGGCTATCGGGTTCTCAATTATGAGGAAGTTTGCGGCAAGGGAAAAGATCAAATCGGCTTTGATCTGGTGCCGATCGATCTGGCTACTCGCTATTCCGCCGAAGACGCTTGGGTGGCCGTGAAGCTCTGGGCGTGTCTCCGGCCGCAACTGACCGAGCAGGGCCTGATGCAGATTTTCGCGGAGGTCGATCTTCCGCTGGTTCCCATCCTGGCTCGGATGGAAATGACCGGCATTGCGATCGATGAGGAGTGGCTCGCACGTCTCTCGAAAGAGTTTGAGGTCGCGCTGCATGAGATCGAGGAGCGAATCTCGACTCACACCACGGGCCCCATTAATTTAAATTCGACCAAACAGCTTGCGAAGCTGCTGTTTGAGGATTTGAAGCTTCCGGTTCAGAGCAAGACTAAGACCGGATATTCGACCGATGCCTCGGTGCTTGAAGCACTCGCACCCCTGCATGAGGTGCCTCGTCAGCTGCTGGAGTACCGCGAGATCTCGAAGCTCAAGGGGACCTACGTCGATCCGTTGCCGCTCTTGAAGGACGCGAAGGACGGTCGCATTCACACGAGCTTTCACCAGGCCGTAACGGCGACGGGCCGCCTCTCGTGCTCGGATCCCAACCTGCAGAACATTCCCATTCGAACGGAGCGAGGAAAGCTCATCCGGCGCGCTTTTGTCGCCTCACCGGGTAACCTGCTGCTCAGTGCCGACTACTCGCAGATCGAGCTTCGAATTCTGGCCCATATGAGCGGCGATGAGGATCTTTCCGGCTCCTTCGCGCGGGATGAGGACGTGCATCGGCGTACGGCTTCAGAAATTTTCGGTGTATCGTTGGATGCCGTCGATGAGCGGATGCGGGGCATCGCGAAGGCCGTCAATTTCGGTCTCATGTACGGGAAGACGGCGTTCGGGCTTTCGCAGGAGCTTCATATTCCCCGAAAAGAAGCGGCGGATATCATCGACCGCTATTTCAAGCGTTACGCGCAGGTGAAGCGTTTTCTCGATCAGCAGATTCAGGATGCGCGCGACCGCGGGTGGACGGCGACTTTACTGGGTCGACGACGCTTTTTGCGCGAGATCAACTCGAAGAATGCAGCGGTGCGGGCTAACGCGGAACGGATGGCGATGAACGCCCCGATTCAGGGCACGGCGGCGGATCTCATGAAGATCGCGATGATCGATATCGATGATGCTCTTCTGAGCGGTGGCTATCGCTCCCGGCTGATCGTGCAGGTGCACGACGAGGTGCTGCTGGACTGCCCACAGTCGGAGGTCGAAGCAGTGCGAGCGCTCGTTACCCAGAAAATGGAAGAGGCGATGAAACTCTCAGTGCCGCTCCGCGTGAATAGCGGGACGGGAACGAATTGGATGGATATTTGAGGTCGTGAGGCCGGCTTGGCTGGGGATCTCCAAGAGAGCTTGAATCTGTTCAACGAGCGCCGAGACTCGAAATGGCTTGTGCAACAAAAGAGAGGCGTCGTGTTCTTTGGGTTTGAGTTCCCCGGTGATTGCGATGATTGGAAGCGCCGGGAGAAGCTCGCGCGTGCGCTTGATGAGGTCCTCTCCAGAGAGCTTAGGCATCCAGAGGTCCGTCACAAGAAGCGCGATTCGGCTTGGATTCGCGATCAGGAGGTCGAGCGCTTGTGCGCCGTTTTTCGCGCTGAGGACGACAAAGCCCGCGCGATTCAGCCCCCTCTCCAGGGCCCTTCGGATGTCGTCTTCATCCTCAGCGAGGATGATCCAGGGGCGCTCTTGGGGCGTCTCGGTCGGGTTGATCGGAGGCAGCGGGATGGGACTCACAGCGGGAGCGGGCAGCGTCTCCTCAGTTGTGAATGCAGGGAAAGAGATATAGAACGAGGTAGGTCCGCCGTCTGCGCTTTCGACCTCGATGCGAGCGCCGTGGTTTTGGGCGATCATCGAGACGACCGCAAGTCCGAGCCCGTAGCCTCGGTCATCGCTTTTGGTCGAGAAAAAGGGCTCAAAGATACGTGTTCTGACTTCAGGGCTCATGCCATGACCGGTGTCGCGCAGGCACAACACCAGCGAGAGGGGTGACTGCGTCCGTAGGGGCTCGCGGAGGAGCGAGGATTTACAGAGGCTGGTTTCAAGGGTGAGGTGCCCCCCATTGGGCATCGCGTCTCGGGCGTTGAGGGCCAGATTCAGGATCAGCTGCGAGATCATGTCTGGGTTGCCTTCGATTTCAGCGACCCCGGCTTCTTCTTTTACGGTGAGCTGAACCGCGCGCGGAAAAAGAGGAGAGATGAGATTCATTGCCTCTTGAACAGCATTTGAAAAACGAAATTTTTTGCTCGAGGAAATCCTGGGGCGGGCATAGACCATGAGGTCACGGGCAATTGATCGTCCGCGCTCGATCGCGTGGTTGAGTCGCTCGAAGTCATCATCGATGGGGTCCCCGGCGGCGTTCGTTTTGGATCGAAGCTGCTCGGAGCGGAGCAGAATGATCTGCATGAGGTTGTTGAATTCGTGGGCGACCCCAGCAGAGAGACGTCCCAGCGACTCCATTCGTTGGGCGCGAATCAGCTGGTCTTGAAGTTTTTGGCGGGATTCGTTCTCGCGCGACCTTTCCGTGATATCGAGGCAGGCGCCCCAGGCGTGAACCAGGGTTCCGTCTGAGGCTACTTCGTGGGCGATCACCGCGGAGAACTTTCGGATCACACCGTCGGGACCGAAAAAGTTAAAATCGACCTCTGCCTCTTTGCCCGCTAAGATCGCTTTGTTCAATACCGTTCTGATCTTCTCGGTCTCCTGAGGTCCTAAGAGATCGAGAATCAGGCTGCGCGGGAGGCGTCGTTTTCGGGTTCTGAGTTGAAAAAGTCGCACCAGCTGATCGCTCATGACGATTCGGTCAGTCTTTCTATCCCAGACCCAGCTTCCCAGCCCGGCGAGGCGTTCACCTCGAAGGAGGAGGTCTTGCAGGGAGTGGGGGCTTTTCGAATGGATCGACATGGGGGCTCTTTTAGCCACAGATCTAGAGGGCTTGAAAGGGGTTTCGTCCGAGGCCTCTGAGGATTTGATTACGAAACCGAAGCCAGACCGCATCAAAGGTGATCCGGACCTGGGGTTGCATGGCGATCGGCAGCCGCAGGCTATCCAACCAGACCTTGGCCCATTCGACCGTTTCTTCAATCAGATGAACGCCCAGAGGTTGGGTTCCATCGGGTTCGTCCGGCCCTGCGATGGGGAGCGAGAGGGGCAGGTTTGACTCCATCAGCGCGCGGTAGGCCGGATAGGCCCAGAGGTGAAAGGCGAGGGGTTCGCTGAGGCCTGACTCCATCACAACGGCTTGAAGGGCCGCATACGTCGCCGGGTCGGCGCGAAGCGCTCTTTTCGCGGCAAGCGAGAGCTCGGCATGGAGGCGCGCCGAATAGACGTCCGAGTCATGGGATTCATCTCGTTCCTCGAGAAGGTCGAGCGCGCGGGTCTCCCCCCAAAATTCGCCCAGTCGGGCGAGTGTATCACCCTGAGCTTTCAGCATCGCGACCAGAAATTCACCGAGAACCTGAATACGAGGCGGGTTCATCGCTTCTTCGGCGAGTAAAGAATTCGCCACTCCGGTTCTTTCGCTCCGGGGGAAGTGCCCTCGATCTGGGAAATTCGAAAATCTGGCGTACGATACTGAGGCTTCAGCACGACATGCCAGCTCCCGAGCCATGAATCAGCCGGGGAAAACCCCTTGGGATCGGGTTCTCGTTCGGACGATTCCGCAAAGAGAATCACGCCGTGGGGAATCAGACGATCGACCAGTTGCTCTTGCCAGGTTTCGACAGCTTCGATTCTGACCCACGCGGTCAGCTGCCAGAAGCACCATCCGAGCGAGCTGGCTTCCGCCGCGATGGCTGCCTCCCAGGACCGATCGTAGCGTTCGAGCTTCTCGCGCGGAATGAAGGTGAAGAGCGCCTCGGGGATCAGGCGAGTTCGTTTTCGGACGGTGTCGGCGCGTTCGATGGCGTCTTCGAGCCCCATCGAAAGATCAGCCGCGCTGCGAAGCCACTCGATCTTTTTTTCCCAAAGATTGAAATCCTGTACCAAGGTATGCCGCCCATAGGCCATGCAGCGGGATTTCTCGGCGTGCATTTTTCTCATCAGATCCCGCAGAATGGAGAGTCGGAGAAGGGTGGTTTCTTCGAGGTTCCCGCAGACTTTCCAGCGCTCAATACTGCCCTCGACGAGTTCGCTTGGGGTCAGGAACGAGCCGGGGCCCGGAGCGAGCGCCGACGCGTCTGCGGTCATCGGGGCTTGTCCCCGCGGCTCGAGGTTAGAATGGGGGCGCCGTACGAGCCGAGCGTCTGATGAGCGGAGAGCCGTCGAGGTTTGGGCTGGACGGAGGTGATGACAGGAGTGCTCATGGGGGGCGCTAGAGCGGAAGACTGCGGGAGCGGTTTTGTGGTCCGAGCAGAAGGACGAATCCGGCTTCGGGCCCGATCCAGCAGGGCGTGGATCACGGCCGGGTCTTCGAGGGCGGGAAGATACTCGCGGCGCTGCGAGGTGTAGCGAGTCGGATGGTTCGGTGCCTGAGGCGCGATCGGAGGAGGAATTTTTGATTGGAGAGACTGGGCATGAGCCAAGGTGGACGCGCGAGTGACGGCTTCGAGTCCGGCGAGCAGAGCAAGCGATTCCATGACCGACGGACCAGACGCCGAGGTGAAGGGCTCAAATTCGCGTTCGGCGGGGGAGGAGGAGCGTCGAGGAGGTTTCATGGAGCGAGTTTAACCTCCATGCCGCTGAGTCTTTTTTTCAGGGCAGCCGGTTCGATTCCACCGAGATCCGCCTTCGAGGCAGCGAGCGGCCCGAGTTTGAGAGAGGAGAGGTTTTTCTTGAGACGCTCCCAGCTTTCGGTCGGCAATGCGGGCCTTTCATCAGGAGAATTCATGGGTCCGCCACCGGCGAGAAAGAGGTGTAGGATTCGATCGTGCCACTGAACGGGGACATAGCAGCACTCGCCGACCTTCCCGCTGATGGCCCCGGCTCTCAGAAACTGCGAGAGTTGGCCGCGTAGCTGCCAGTCGATTTTTCCGGCCAACCCCTGAAGGGGGCGCTCGTTCTCAAAGCAACTCAAAATCAGTCCGTCGACTTCGCCCTGAAAAAGAAGTTGTTCGGCGGACGTCACGATAAATTCCCTCGGACCTTCATAGGTTCAAGTCTACCGGGAAGAGCGCGTAACCTCAAATGCGGGCGTCGAGAATTCCGTTAATGAACGCCGCGGAGTCCTGGGTGCCGAATTGTTTGGCCAGTTCGATGGCCTCGTCGATGACGACGGCTTTTGGAGTGTCAGGAAAATGGCTCAACTCATAAAGAGACATGCGGAGCAGGCTGCGATCGATGACGCTCATGCGGGTCATTTTCCAGTTGGTCGCCCTTTTTTCGATCTCTTTATCGATTTCGGGCCGTTTCAGCAGCGTCCCGGCCACGAGCTCGGCCGAGAAGGCGCGAAAGGACTCGTCGACTTGGAAGTGCTCAAAATGCCGTTTGAGGTCATTTGCAAGGTCGAGTCCCGTAGGCGGCTCTCCCTTGCCATCCGCTTCGTTGACTTCATAGCGGTAGAGGATTTGCAATGCGACCTCGCGTGCTCGGTGTCTGGTTTTCGTCATTGCGGAGAGACCTCAGGTTCGGACAGTTCGGGGAAGAGGGGAAGATGCTGGGATTCGTGGTCGTGGGCCTCGTCTTTGAGATCGGCGACGAACTCCTCGAGTCCGCGAAATTCCCGGTAAACACTGGCGAATCGCACGTAGGCTACTTGATCAATCGTTTTGAGCTCTTTCATGAGCATCTCGCCGATTATTTTCGCCGGGACCTCTTTGAGGCCCAGTTGTTGTAGGCGTTTTTCGATCCGGCTGGCGAGCGCTTCAATCTGTTCGGTTTGGACGGGACGCTTTTGGGTCGCCTTGGCAAGCCCTCCGAGAATTTTTTCGCGTGAGTAGGTTTCGCGTCGGCCGTCTTTCTTGATGATCAGAGGCATGACCTCTTCGACTCGCTCGTAGGTCGTGAAGCGGCCTTCGCAGCGTGGGCACGCGCGACGACGTCGGGTGATGTCACCGGTTTGATTCAACCGGGAATCGACGACTTTCGTATCGAGGTTTTCACAGAATGGGCATTTCAAGCAGGTCAGGGTGTAGCATAGAGCGGGTACTTGCGGCAAAGCTCGTGAACGCTTCCGCGGATTCTCTCAAGTTTTGATGAATCCCCCTTGGAATCAAGTGCTTGTCGGATCCACCCCGCGATCAGGCTCATTTCATTCTCCTGAAGGCCCCGCGTCGTGATGGCCGGAGTCCCGATTCGCATCCCGCTCGTGACGAAAGGGCTGCGCTTTTCGTTCGGCACGGTGTTTTTGTTGACCGTGATGCCGGCCAGGTCGAGCCAGGCTTCAGCGTCTTTCCCGGTGATCTGGTGATCGCCGAAGGTGGAGAGATCGACCAGCATGAGATGGTTGTCGGTTCCGTCGGTGACGAGTGAGAATCCTTCCTTCTGAAGTGCCGCGGCCAGGGCCTTCGCGTTCTTGATGACCTGCTGCTGGTAGGTTTTGAATTCTGGCCGCAGGGCCTCGCCGAAGGCGACCGCCTTTGCCGCGATGACGTGCATCAAGGGTCCGCCTTGAATGCCAGGGAATATGAGCGAGTTCACCGCTTTGAGGCGATCAGCCTTGCACAAGATGATGCCGCCGCGCGGACCGCGCAGAGTTTTGTGCGTGGTGGAGGTGGTGTAGTCGGCGTGAGGGATGGGAGAGGGGTGGAGGCCCGCTGCCACAAGGCCTGCGATATGCGCCATGTCGACGACGAAGGAGGCGTTCACTTCGCGGGCGATCTCGGCAAATTTCTCAAAGTCGATGATGCGTGGGTAGGCGCTGGCGCCGGCCACGATGACCTTCGGGCGCTCTTTTTTCGCCGTATCGCGGATCTGATCGTAATCGAGACGATGAGTTTCGGGATTCAGCCCATAGCTCGCGGCTTTGAAAATTTTTCCGCTGAAGTTCGCGGGCGAGCCGTGCGTGAGATGCCCTCCGTGCGAGAGGCTCATGCCCAAGATCGTATCGCCGGCCTGCATCAGCGAAAGGTAGGCGGCCATGTTGGCCTGGGAGCCCGAGTGCGGCTGGACGTTGGCGGCCTCCGCGTCGAAAATTTTGCAGACGCGCTCGATCGCCAGGGTTTCCACCTCATCCGCGAATTCACAGCCTCCGTAGTAGCGCTTGTGCGGGTAGCCTTCGGCGTACTTGTTGGTGAGGATCGATCCCTGCGCATCCATGACGGCCTGGCTGGCGTAGTTCTCCGAGGCGATCAGTTCGAGCCCCTCGTTTTCACGCCGGTGTTCGCGCTTGAGAGAGGCGAAGACTTGGGGATCGACTTCCTTCAGGGGGGAGCGAAAGAGATTCATTGAATGAGTACCTCCGGGTTGGGGCAGAGCGTAGCGCGGTCCGGGGTAGGGGGAAAAGGGCAAAAAAGCGAGTCGTGGATCTCGCTCTGCGTGGCTTAGAGGGAGATCTCGTTTGGATCCTTGGGTTCGAACACCAGATCGGTGGAGATCGTCATCGTTCCTGAGGTTTGAATCTCATCGTCGAGCGCCTGAATTTCGGCACCGGTGAGGTGGATGATCGATTGCATTCCGTATGGGCACGCCCAGACCTTGTTGAGGTGCTGGCACTCCTCTTGGTCTGGCGCGCCGCCGCACCTCGCCTGGGTGAACTGTGCACAGATTTCGGGAGTGGAGTGGAACCAGATCTCGAGCTTGAGTTTCTGGAGTTCGTTAATATGGATGCCGTCGCGAGCGGTCGAGCAGCTGCCGGGAGCGTGGCTGTTGGAGGGAGCATCTTGGTGCTGGGGCATCGGACCAGAGACGGCGAAGAGGCCGTTCGTGGCGTCGAGGCTCATGGGCAGTGAGAAGGAGACTTGGAGCGGATCGGGATTGTTGCAGGAGGCGCCTTGATTGACCCAGCTGCCGTCGAGATTCATGTCCACGCCGAGGTAGAGCTGGCTCTCGACGCGGGCCGGATCGTTGACATGAGCGAGCGCGGGAGAAAGCAGGTAGGCGGGGTCGGCGATTCCGACGTAGGCTAGGCCCGTGATGTCGATCTGAACAGGGGTTACGGACCCCGAGCCGATGCAGCCGCTCACGATCGAGGCTGTCACAAGAAAGGTTGGGATGAGAATGCGTTTCATGGGTCTGATCTCCAGAATGAAGCGCATGGATATATTGGCGCAGTAAAACAGTCAAGAAATTTAATGCATTGTGTTGGTAGCAAAATATATGTCCGCTTTTGTTAGCAATACGAATGTCCTGCCT
>CAYIHX010000053.1:0-24310 GCA_964363305.1 uncultured Bacteriovoracaceae bacterium
AGAGTGTTCCCAGACGGTGGATCGGGCCAGCCATCGACGAGCTTGATTCTCGTATTCGAATCGAGTTCCCGAGGCCAGACGCTTCAAGCGAAAGCTGCACCGCGCTCATCACTGCCTCCTGGGTCACCACCGAGGCTCTCCTTCGATCTTGGGCAGGCGGCCATCTTCTTCCCTACCTTGATCAGTACTGGGAAATGGCCGATGGGTCGACCCTTCGCCTGATTTCTGAAATAGAGACGGATGAATCAATCGAAAAATCCATTCCGGGTTTTCGAGCCGATTGGAGTTTCATGAGGTTATGCGGGGCAGATCTCCAAGGGCTTGATCTCAGAAACTTCAACCTTCGCGGAGCTGACCTCACGGGCGCGGATCTGACGGGCTCCCGGCTTGATGACAGCGATCTCAGGTTTGCGCGGTTGGAACGGACTCAACTCCGTCACGCCAGCTTCCAGAGGAGCCAACTCGGAAAGGCGGAATTCGTGCGAGCTGACGCGCGAGATGCGAATTTCTCCGATGCAACCCTGGACGAAGCGCGTTTCGAAGACTCGTGGTTTGACCGGGCTTCCTTTCGGGGCGCTTCGGCCCGGGAGGTGACGTGCCGAACGAGTCGGGCGCCCTGGGCTGACTGGAGCGGGTCGCGGATGGGATTCGCGGTTCGGGATCGCTGCTTTTTCTAGCTGTGAATTCAATGGGGGTGCAAACCCTGATTATCCACTCGTCACCTCTTCTGAAATGGCCAAAATACCCAAAACAGTATCGAGGCCCCGGGTGTAGACGGCTTCCGGCACCCCGCACGCAGACTCCCAGTTCTCCTGGGTCTTTCCGCACATTTGATGAGTTTCGCGGATACGCTCCAACAGCGACTCAAGGCCAGGCAGCTCAGTCCGAACCATCTCGATCAATGGTACTGGGAATGCCCGCCAGCGAAGGTCCACTCGATTGAGAAGCCTACTCAGCTTTAGAAAGTCCTGAGCTACATTTCGATAAAGGTCGGCAATGGCCAGCATTCGATCACGTTTCGCGATATCTGAGCTGAACGCATAACCCGCAGGCAAAAAGGGAATCTGTGCAACGGCATAAGAAATAGGCGCGGCCGTTTCAGATCTGAATCCTTCAACAAATCGACGCAAGCCTTGACCTGCCTTCTCGAGTGGCTCACCGCCAGAAACCACGCTCGAAATCATCTCTCCGGCGCTGGATATCCCTTCTCCACCCTGGGCGACGATTCGCGCGTTTACTCGTCCTTCGCGGGACGCGCGATTCAATTCTGACGTCACCTTTGCTCGCAACGAGGCCGACATGGGGCCAAAACCCCCCGCGGCACTGGCGCTTGCCTCAATACTTGATCGAGTCGACTGATCGATGGAATCGACTCGAATCTCAATCACGGCCAACGCCGCTCTTCTTTCAATCGTCGCGTAGTGCGTGCCACAGACCGAGATAAAACGTCCGTATTCCTGATTTCGAATCATCTGATCGGCAAGCGGCGTCAACCGGGGCACACCCGAGAACCGTCTCGCGTATTCGCTCCGCGCACGTACCAGGATTGTTAGTGAATTTTGTTGAACAGTCCGACTTTGCGCTAATTTGAACGCGCCCCCTCCAGAGAACCCCAGATAGGATGCCTCGACTGAGACATCGATTCCCAAAGCCTCTCGATACTCGTTCATCGTACGAACCAAGAAGACATCCACCTCCGTACTGAGCGCCCCTCCATCTGCCCGCGATTGCTCGGAGACTCCCGGAGCAATGGATCGCGTCGCCAGCGGATGCGCTGAGGTATTTGTCGGCTCCGGACCCAGGTTTGGGGAAGCCAAAGGGAGAATTCCGAACTCCAGACATTCCGTCTTAGGCTCAAGCGGGCGAGAGGGGTCGAATCCACTTCCTAGCCTCAGCACGCTCTGAGGGTGAAAGTCATACCAGTATTGCGTATCGACCCCCGCAAACGCCTGAGTAGACCAGATGAAAAGAGCGCCAACCGAAAGAGAACATTGCCTTCGAATCATTTGAACCTCCAAGAGTTCAAGGTCACAGCAAGGGATATGCCATGGTGCAGGAGCCACCAAGACAGACGCCGGAGGCGCTCCATGGGGAGTCGTAGGATTTGCCAACAATCAAAGTAGATCATTCTCTACACATCGAATCGCGCACTCACCTCAAACGAATGGGCAATCGGCACGCCCCTTGCTTATACGGCCAAGCAACACCTCTGGAGGAACTTATGTACCTAAACTTCGCCTACCTGATTCTTGCCGTTCACCTAAGTCATGCGAACGAACTCCCTACCTACACCTTACCGCCGATGCTCTCGCTCACTCAGTACCTCACCAGTGGGGACTCATACCGATGGTTCAACGCCCGGTGCACTCAATGGGGAGACAGTCTGGGTCAGGGACAGGCCCAAGGAAGAAATCGATGGGCCCTCAGCTGCTACAGCAAAAGAAGTCGAGAATTGAATGAAAGGATCAAGACTCAGCCAGAACGGGCCCGAGAACTCGTTGATGAATCCCTCCGAGCGATGACCTACACGGCGCTGATTCGTAATGTTGAGACCAACAACGAAGGAATTTCTGGTCCGAAACGCTACGCGACCTTCGGAATGTGGAACCCGGAAACGAACGAGCCCGTCAATCCGGACCACTGGATGGCCCCGATTTCGGAGACTGATCCGTGTGAACTTCCTAGAGCGGAATTTGCCTTAGTCGCTTTTTGCGTAGAGGGCTGTTTCTCGTCTGGACAAGTGGTCCGTTTTGAAGAAGGTGAATTCACGATTCCTCGCGCAATATCACGAAAAGGCCTCAAGGTCATGACTGTCGCCGAGGGATCAACTCTTCAATCTGTCCACTGGCAAGCGACGCCCATCAAAGGATTCGTCGAAACTCTCGGTCGCTCGGATCAAGAAGTGGTCCGCATCACAACTGAAAGCGGACACACGCTCACGGTGACCCCAAATCACCCCATTCTCATTCATTCTGGGGCGCTTATCGAGGCACGAAACCTCCAACCCCATGACCTACTCATTCTTGAAACCGGCGAATGGTCAGCGATATCTCGGCTTTCAACGGAGCACTACTTCGGAAAGGTCTACAATCTCACGGTGGATTCCGAAAATCCCATCGAAAACCTGGTCTCTTCAGGCGGAATCGTTAACGGAAGTGTCTATTTCCAAAATGAAGGAAGCGACTGGATGAATCGCCTCCTGATGCGCGTCAACCTTCAACTCTAATACAAAAAGGACAATATGAATACCCAACTCAATCTGGCAATCGCAACACTCTGTAGTACGATCATCGGTTGCGCGCCGAACAAGGCCGACAAAACCCAAGATCTGCTTCCTCCTTCTGACATAAAAGCAGACGCACAAGAAAATAGAGAGAGACCTTTCGGGGAAAAGTACCGCATCGGAGAAACCGTTTTCGACATCCACGACCCGCAATACGGCTGCGGAGAGGCCAGCCCCTCGGCCTTTGGTTGCTTACAGCAATCCTGCCGACAAGCAGGTGGAAACTGGGACGCTGACGGTAAACAATGCCTTTGCGGTGACGGCGTCATTCTATCCCAAGGTGAACGGGCTGAGTGCCAACGGTCTCCTGATGGAAAAAGATTGACTGACTCCATACAGCTTTTCGTATCCAACAGAGAATTCCCTTTGGTATTCGCGCACGGCCAGTCAACTCCTTCCTTGGGGCGTCACGGAGGCACAATTCTCACCGATGCGCAGGGCTACTTCGGAAACCCTCTCTATCGATCACCTCAATACTTTGAGCATATTATTCAGAAGAGAGGCGCTGTCGCGGATGAGCCGCAAAATGGCGATATTTTCCTGAATTCACTGAATCTCGTCATCGACTCAATGGATGAGATGGGCGACGCAATGACCCGACGGCCCTTTTCATCGAAGGCGCCATCAATCGTGCAACTGGGGCGATTCGAGTCTTCGCTCGAGTCCGTTACGAACGCGCTCCAGCAGTACTCAACCCTTCGAGCATTGCCCGAACCCCACATCGTCTTTATGTCCCGATCGGGCGGTTGCGCAACAGGATGTCGAGTCCACTTTGCCTTGCCTTCTACTCCGAAGTACGAAGCCCACCTCGTACGGGACTACTTTTGGGGAGCCATTGGATTTGAAGCCATTGACTTAAGCATTCGCTTCAATCCACACATATCACCTCAGCGTCTTCGAATCTTTCTCCTTCCTTCCGGAAAAGTCTCTCACATCGTTGGAGAAACTCTTCCCCTCGGCCTCTCCGCTCATGGATCCGGACTCGGAAGCGGGACTTCAACGGGGAGACAACAATGAAAGCATCGACATACCTCTGCATTCTCGTTGCGGGAGTCCTTCTGCTTCTTGGCGCCACCGAGGAAAAATCCCACTGGGAAGGGAGCCGCGCTCCTCATGCGCTCATTCCCTCCGCTCAGCCCATAAGCAACGAAACGCCAACCCAATTGAGTTCGGATCCATCATTGTCGTCGGCAAAAGATATCCTCGATTCAAAAGCCCTCCCGTCTGATGAGCCCATGGGCCCAGAGAAACTCACTCTACCTCCTCGCCTGTCCCGATTTCTTGAACTATCAAGGATCCCCTTGAAAAACTCTGACGATGAGGGCCAGTTTCACAACCTTCAGACTTCAGAATTCCTCGTTCAAGACTGCCTCGACATTCTCCTCGATTCTTCGTCGAAACCATCGACCTACGAATCAGTCATCAAGCGAATCGTGGCCATACAAGCCCTAGAAAAGGCGGGAACCAAGAGAAGTCACGGAACTCGAGCCCTAGAACAGGTCGCCCGTCAGTATCTGAACGACTCGGAGTCGGGCCTTTCCCTGCTCGAGCAAAAAAGTCGACGCGGAGACCTCCTTGAATTGGCACATCTGCTCTTCCGAGAAAACCCAAAGGTCATCACTCAATTCTCGCATGATTTTCATGCCAGTGAAAAATGGAAGTGGCTAAGAAAGAACCTGTCACTATGAAACATCTGAACATGGGAACTCTTCCGGTACTCCTTCTATTCCTTCCCGGTTTCGCGCAGTCGGCTGGGTCGAGCCGATCCTCAATAGCAAAAATTATCCAAGACATGGGCGTCCAAGCGACGCTTCATTGTGAAAATGCATCAAGTTCCCTTCGCGCCGATCTCATTCCAGTTCCATCCACTTCTTTCGCCCGATGGACATTGGTATGGAGCAGAAATTCAGGAGAAGACGCAATCCATCCGAGTCCGGCCCTCGCCGGAGAAGTCTCCACTCAGAGATTGCAAACGAGAGAGGGGGATACGAGCATTCGTCCGGTCGTCTACCCATTCGGGCAACCTTCTCCATCGCGCCGCTGTTTCGTGAACCCTGGATCGACAACAACTGACCACATCCTGACTCCGGAAGACCTGACTTCGCAGCTCAGCCAATCTGAACAGCTTGGTGAATGTCTCGACGCATTTGGGAGGATTGACCCCACACTTCCGAGCTCAGCTCACCTGATCATTTTTGGGCCGACAGACTGGCGCATTGAATTTCCTGGCGAGAGCCTGCGATGCGATGCACGTTCTTATCAATCGATTGCTCAGCATCCAGGAATGCGATCGACTCAAAATAGACTCAGATGGGATAAATTTGTTCACGCAATCGAAGAAAAAAGGATGCCCAGCCTGGCAGACTACGGGGAAATCGGCGGATTACTCCAGACTGCGCTCATGGAGTATCAACAGAACGTCGGTGATCCCAGCATGGTTTCTACCCTCGGACTGTATCTTTCCATGCGGACGACACTTGTCATGGGAGCGAATTCCCAGTTGAGCGAGTTTGCCCATGAGTGGATGAGGAAGGAAGGCGGCCCCAGAACCAAAGTTCGTCTTGAGCGCGACTAGATTTCTGCTCGGCCTCGCCCAACGGCCTTGCGCGACTGGTCCGGTGCTCTTCCATCTTTATGAACAGTCATAACTTTGACACGAGAAGGTGGATTTTCCACCCAATATTTAGCGCGCACCTAGAGAAACTCTGTGGTCATGCCGAGTAGTTTGAGGAATGAATCATTCAATGAAGTGGACCCACAAAAATCGATCCAAGATAAAGCCAGCTTCGCTGGCAGTCTTCTTTCTGTGTATTTACCCATGGTCCAGGTATTCGTTGAGCGGTCTAATTGATCTAGGCGGGCCGTATGCACTCTACATTTTTGAGATTTTTCTCGGCCTATTTGGGCTATTACTGATGCGTCCAGGCGGTCTACGTCGATCTGCTCCCCATCCGATTCGCCTTGTTGCACCACTTCTTGCTGCTGGATTTGGTACCGGCCTAATTGTCTTTTTATGTGCCCGAATCATGGGGCTTGCCATTCCGTTTGACCTGAACGACAAACAAACTATTTTCGCCCTACTGATCATCGCCCCTATCGTCGAGGAACTCATATTCAGGGGGCTTCTATGGCGTTCAATGGAAATTCTAAAAATTGAATCACGACACATCATGTGGATTACGACTCTCCTCTTCGCACTGGCCCATTTTGAAGCATTTTCGCGAGTCGGCGCCGAGATAAAGATTTACGTACTTTATCAGACAGTTTACGTAATTCCCCTCTCAATACTTTGTGCCTCTGCCAGACTACGCTCATTGAACATATACTATTCAGTTAGCGTACATTTTCTATTCAACTTAGCTTTCTATCTTGGCTCATACATTCTCTAAGGGGCACACTTGAACTGGCAGGATCATACTAGCTCAGAAATAATGACAGAAGTAAAAGACGGTCGCACTTGCGCACTTCTACCAGTTGGAGCAATTGAGCAACACGGACCACATCTATGCACATCTTACGACTCACTGATTGCAACAAGAATCGCCGAAGACTTAGCCATTCTACACAAGTTTTGGTGCTTACCATGCTTCCAGTATGGCACCAGTGAACATCATCTAGGGTTTTTTGGAACAATTTCTCTTCGCGAGGAAACCATTCTTGCTCTCTTGGCCGACATTTGCCGGTCACTAGCGAAAAGCCAGATAACAAAGCTCATCTTAATAAATGGACACGGGGGAAACACTATTTGGATGAAAAAAATTGACCATAAATTCAATACTTTTGGGATATCAATAATACACGATAGCCATGCCCCCATTCTTTTTAAAGCCATTCGTGAATCCACAGAAAAAATGAGTTCGGAAATCGATAACGCCGAAGGACGCATGGGACTCCATGCTGGACTGTTCGAATCCTCCCTTGCCCTATTCACTCACCCGCAGTCGATCAAAATGAATAGAGCTGCACCGGGCACCCTTCCCGGAAACGGAAAGGACCATTGGCTAGACCAAGATATTAAAACGATAATGTCCGAAGGCCTCTCGAAACATTCTCCCAATGGAATTATTGGCGATCCCATTGGGGCTAATCCAACTTTTGGAAAATATTTCTATAGTATCTTGATCAAGGAGTTTGAGAAGCTATGTATCGAAGGCTAACTTGTCCAGCCATACTCATATCTCTTTTTATTATAGCGGTAACCTGCCCCGCCTGCGTCAGTAAAAAAGACGATACCTTGATCATCGGCTTACCAAATGCCCCATTATCTTTAGCGAGCTGGAGGATTCGGGATGGAGCGTCTACTGTAATTGGAAACCAAACTCATCGCAGTCTATTAAAAATTGATCCTATCACTGGCCTCGTAAAGCCAAACGCAGCAAGCAGTTTTTCAGTTTCCATTAAAAAAAAACAACTCATGTTCAAACTCAGAAGCGACTTGAAGTTTCATGATGGTTCGCCGCTCGATTGCTTGACGACTAAAAAATCCTTTGAAAGGCTGGTTAAAAACAGTGAAACAGCCTCTTTAAAATTCCCAATAAATACGAAATTTCAGTGCCAAGATGATAAAACGCTAATAATTCAGCTAGACCGAATGCATTCCCTTATTTTAGAACAGCTCGCTTCCCCTGCTGCCAGCATCGCAAAAAACAATGGACTTATCGGACTAGGGCCTTTTCGCCTTGTTCGCCAAAGTAAGCAACAAATTGAACTAGAAAGAGTATATAAAAAAAATCCCCAAACTCTCATTTTTAAGATTGCACCGGCTGCCGATCTGGTCGAGCAATTTAATCTGGGAAAAGTTCACGACATCCTCTATCTAGGCCTCCTATCCTCTCCAGAATCGCTGTCTGTTAAGAACTGTAAACAAATCTCCGGACTTAGTCCTACATCTTTCTGGATCAACCTTAATACTAGAAGCTGGGGATTAGATAAGCGATCTATTCGCAAAGCAGTTCATTCACTTCTTACTGATGCAGTTCAAAGCCTAAACCTCTTTGAAAAGGAAGTTCCGTCACACTCATTGATTCCATTCGGAATCTCTGGTAGGCGCGCGATCGCTTCAAGCAATGACAGAGCCTCGCTTCTTGCCGTGGTTTTCAATCATGCCAAAAAATATGGTCACCTTCACCTTACGGTACGCGACGTCCAATTTAGAGAATACGATTGGCAACAACTTACTCAATACGTCGACCCAATGCAGCAGTGGATCGATATCGAAATTCTCGATTCCCGTACTTTTTTTGAGAGATACTATACGACCACGCTTTCAGTCTTCCTAATTGGAGCAAACGCGTCTCGCAATGACCCATTTGAAGTGCTCAGTTTTTTCAGAAAATCTGATCCGGTCAATCCATCTGGTATCAAAGTCGACGTTGTCGACAGGCTCCAGGATCTTGCCTCTAAAGAAATCGATAGGAATACGTATCTTCGGCTTGCCCACAACGCCGAAGAATGGGTCATCAATGAAGGCTATGCAGTTCCCTTGTTTTCTAAGAGATTTCGTGGGTGCACCTCCCCATATCTAACTGGATACTCTCTTGGACCTCTCGGCCCACTTTCAATTGAATATGAAAATATTAAATTCTAAATTTAGCAGCTCAGACGTTCCAGAAAAGAAACCAATTTTTTTATACACATTGCTCAGTTTTTTTGCGTTCAGCACCATCTTCTCGGTCATTTCCATTAGTGTGCGTACTCAAGAAATTAACTCTGAATTTATAAATTGGAGAGCTACACTCGCATCGACGCTGCCTACGCTTCTATCCCAGGGAGACTTAGTTAGAGCAAACAGTCTGATCCAGCTAAAACCTCAATTTAAAACTGAAATTAGCGATATAAATGGAAGGCTTTTGCTCACGAACCACCCAGAAGAGAACCAAATTCAATTACAAATGTTGGACCAACTCTTGGATGGAGTGACACCAGTAGGTCAACTCATTCTCGGAAACCCCGATTTACAAAATACAGACTGGCTTCATTTGTTAGGGTATATAGGTCTCTTCTTTTTTTTCCATTTTGCATTATTTCTTAAGCTTAGAATAATGCAGGTCGAGCGTTTACTCTTAGCTGAAAGACAATGGACGGCTCAGCAGCTATCTCATGACCTCAAGTCACCACTTGCAGCCTTGAACACCCTAAAATCAGTGATCCTAAATGGACTATCAAACAACCAAGAAGCCTACGAACTGTTCGATGCTGCGCACCAAAGAATTGAAACTATGATCTCTAATTCAGACAGCAAGGTTGGATCACACCTGCCGAGCCTCCGCATTGATACGCTTCTTGATTCCATACTTGCCGAAAAATCAGCCTCATTAACTAACATTACCTTTGGAAAAGAAGTTTTCTTAGAGCAGGCCACTCTTCCATCTCACATTAGCGGCACAGACTTCGCTAGGGTCGTCTCAAATCTAGTAACCAACGCCCATGAGGCATACAACGGCCATGTAACCACAAAAAGAGTTGATGTAAAAATTGTGACAGCTAAGTCGAAAACATCGCTGACTATCCGAGACTATGGAAATGGAATCACTCCGACTGTGCTCAAAAAAATTGGTACATTTGGGTATACGATAGGAAAAATCACAGGCTCTGGACTAGGACTTTACTTCGTCAGACGAAAAATTAGTGCTTGGGGTGGAAGAGTTTCGATCGACACTGTGCCCGGAAAAGGTACGGTGATTAACGTACAATTTCCTAATCAAAAGCCAAATTCGATTAGGCTTCTATTTGCTAGTATGCGACCAATTAAGAGGCGACTGATCGCCGCATTACTAACGAGTGAAAAGTAAGACATGCATCGGGAGATAATTAATCAGATTCCGTTGCGACACTAAGAGACCTCTAAAGATAAACCGCGCAATGGGCTTGACCCGATTACGTAGACAGTTTGCTTACGCTGCCTGAGACACCGTGCCTCGGGTTTTGCGTTCGTACTCCTCCGGGCTCACGTAGTCGAGTGAGGAATGCTCGAGGAGAACCTGAACTGCTGTAAGCGCCAATCACCTCTTACCTCTCCCCGCTTGCAATTCTATAAATCTCAAAAGGCCGTTTTTTACGAGGTCCCAGCCCCATCAAGGACAGCAACCCTCAAGCCAAATTCAGCCACTGCCGCAGCGTCTTCAAGAAAGATATTTCTCCACAAATTCGCGTCATTTTGGAGATACTTAGATTTCTTGAACTCATCTCCTGATGTAATCACGGGCCAATATACGTCTAGCCACTTCTGTTTCTCATCCCGCCTTTCTCCGCTCCGTACAGAAATAACGTCATTAGCCAAGGTAAATTGAGGATTGAGAGCGCTAAGAACCTCTTGGAGTGCGTCCCTATTGCCGCCCCTCGAGGCCTGAGTGGAGCGTTTGTCGTCTAGCAATATTTGAATTAGGTCATTTCCGACATTGGCGCTAACCAGAGAATCTTCCGCGTCAATTAGAACGGTTCGATAGTTTCGTTGAACTCTCAGTAGAAGTCTGATTAAATTTCCGGCAGATTCTAACGGAAGATGTTGCAAAACATAACGAACAAAAATAACTGAAGGACTCACATCCTCGATAACTGAATTAATTGCGTCGAGAGAACAGATATCCTTCTTGACGAATCGAAGACTCAAGTCTCCAAATAAGCTCCTCGCTTCCTCAAGAAGGGCATCGTTAAAGTCCACTCCAGTGTACTTTTTGCAATATCCATTAGTTCTAAGAAACTCACCCAAAACGCCAACACCACACCCCAAATCGAGAACATCCGATTCCATATCAATATAGGCGCCCCAAACATGAAACTCATGCGACAGAAGTAAGCTAGCCTGCTCCTGCAATCGTTGAATTTCAAACGAACGCAACACTGGATCCATTAAGCGATAGCTATTACTCATGCACATCCTCTCGTTCCCAGTAATGCAGGAGTACATCTGGAGCAAAAGACGTAACTATTAGCGACTTGGTAGCACCTTTCGAACCTGGCATCCCCGGCTCTGCCAATATGATACCCGGGGAATGAAACCCGTTCTCCGACGCAAAAACTCCCAATACACGCGAAAACTTTTCAAAGTCATTTTCGCTCACTGCCTTCGACAAGAACCATGCAACACATGGATTCTGATTAACACTAAGGCCAGGAGGAAAGTGAGAGAGAATAAGTGTCCCAACAGCGCCAACACAATCCACAGAAAAATAATCCCTGCGAAAGTCAATAATCTGATCACTCAATACACGACTGCCAAAAACCTTAACTTCAAAATCCAAGTCTACGGCAAGACCCCCGATACCGCCCTCTACTAAATACTCATTCGCCTCCTTAACTATCTGAACATCTTCAGGACCAATTTTTCGTATCCCCTCCTTCGCTTTTATCAACTCCTCAGATCCAATCTCACTATTTGAAAACCTAAAATATTTTACGTTGTTTAAATACGAGATCGCTGTCTGTTGGGAATATGACCGGAGATGATCAACGAGACCTTTCCAATACGGATGACCTTCGTTAAAAATCATCTGAAACCTTGGTACTGGAATGCTCGTCTTACCTACCTCAGCAATTGATCTAAAAAAGTTTTTGACAAACTTTTTTCCGATCCCCTCGTCCTTCTGAAAACGACTTCCAGCCAAATCAGAAAACTGCCACACCTGCGTCGAATATCGAAAGCACGTTACATGTCCAAGGACCTCCCCCTCTTGGTCTCTCTGAACCCAGCGATGAAAGGCACCAGCCCCCCAAGATCCCCCATCCTTATCGAGAACCAAATCATCAAATCCTGTCTGAGCCGCTAAATATTCGTCCGATACGGCCCCCGAGCGTATGAACAAATTCAATATTCTCCCTCGATCGGCATCAATCTCCGCATCTCCCAGAGACAGATCACCTGTAATTCTACGAAGCCACGGAAGTGCATCCTCCAAATTAGAAACCGCAAGTCGCAAGCTCACGAGGGTTTCGTTGATTCCACAAACCTCAAATGATCCGTCAATATCATCTAATTTAACGACTAATCCTATGCAAAATAGATCAACGTCCGACTGATTTAATGGCCTCACGGAAAGCCCGAGACTTGCACAATCAATAACCTCAGCCCAGGCACTCCATGACCGTGGAGACCCACCCCTTACGCACACATTTCCAATAGAAGATCGATACCGCGAATTCTTCCTTCGTTCGACAGGCGCCATTTCTACTATATGAGAATCCATATCCAATTCCAGACCGACTCTAAAAAAATTTATCGACTTCCGAACGCCATACCCATCCCCTCCCGGCAACTGCACGCGCACTATATTTCCCAGTACATTGACCTTCGTGGGGGCCTTAAATACGACCCCTGAAACACGATCACCTATCCTGGGAATGAGGTCGGTCGAAATTCCAATAATTAGGCCAACACCGTTCAATGAGCGATCAAAAAGCTCGATGCGAATGCGAGTCGACTTTCCTCCCGAAACAATGATCCCTTCCCCTCGCAGTTGGCCTTCAAATCCTTGCCTCTCTGAATTTCTCCTAGAAACAAGTTCGGCCTCTGATGGAACCGATAGTCTGTAGTCAAAATCCGTCTGAAGAACAGGAGAACACGTCGAAGCGAACAACAGAACCCTCGACGGTCCAAAAACTTCTATTCCAACAGATTCCCCACATCCTAAAGTCCCTGCCGATGAAAGCCTAATTGAAAAAAATCTCCCTTCGCCCTCTGAACGCGGGCTCGAATCTTCAACATCTATAATTTCCGCAGAAATTCGACTCTCTTGAAAGACAACGATCAATGGCCAATTCAGAAATTTTGCCTCTCTTAGGATTGAAGCTAATAATCGAGAGCTATGCAAAGGCTGCTTCTTCACAGTCAAGCGACTCTTCTCCCCTTATCGTTTTCTAGCGTCACACCGGAAACGGCACCAGACCTGAAGACAAATACCCGCTGCTCCACCCCAGGAACACTTACGTCTAACGCGATCCAATTGGATTCATAGGTCAAGTCTTGAATGCCGACAGAAAATATTTCTCCTGTCAACGTTTTTGAAACCTGCTCAAGTTTAGAAACTTCAGCCATTGCAGTCCCAGTAAAGGTCCATCTTGCATTGACCTTCCCGGAAAGACCCATGCTGGTGTCTCCATAAACTAAACAAAAGCGAGCAAGAAGATCGCGACTCCTTACGTCTCGCACAGCCCGAAATTCGTCTGGATATTGACCTTCAATTAATCCTTTAAGTTCCTGAATAAAAGATAAAATTCGGGCGAACGCCTCTTGATTACGCGGAACTGAAAATGTGAAATAGAAGGCATCCCATTGTACCGATTGGAGCTTACCTCCACGATCCAAAGCCATATTTTTCAGATCCGACCCTAAGCTATCCACGAACTTTGTCCATACTTCAGCACCAAGTCGCCGAGAAAGGAGGGTACTATCTCGTAAATCACACATTAGAAGAAATCCACTATCGAATTGCTGAAGGTCGTTTCTTGCGACACCACCAATCGCAACATCTTCTGGCAACATCTTTTTTAAGAGCTGGATACTCTCAGAGTTTACCCTCGATTGATGCCATGCAAAGATGCCCTCTCCCACTCTCTTTGAAAGCTGCTGAATCTCCGACTCCATCGCGGCCGTAAAAAATCCAACGTGGCTAGAATCTAGCCAAAGCAAACCAGATGGGGAGTCAGCGTCATGAGCCCCCGGCAACGAGACAGGCACTACACACATACTTTGAGCGTCAATTGCATCAAGCAAATTGACACTAGAAGAATGAAGTACACTAGAGATCCATGCTACGTTCTGGACTGAAATTGCTCGGTTTCTGTTTACAGCCAGAGCTACAGGACCCTGTTCATTCTTTTTTACGGCGTAAATTTTTGTATTCTTCAGCTGATCGAGACCTGCGGATGAGTACCCAAAGGTTGCCTGCAAAGTCAGGGCGCGATTTTCTGAATCAAGAGAGAACAGGCATACTCGACAACCAAGAGTGTTTCCAATTCTCGCGACGATAGCAGATAAATAGTCCACGTAACTCGATGAGTTCTCGCAAGATAGATCAATTCCAGAAACAGATCTTGACCACTCTTTAGCCGATCCAAATTCAGCCCGCCTGAGGCGCTCAATCAATGGTCCAGTTACCAGATCTACTACGGTGCGCAGACCGTCAAAATTAAGACCATTATCCAAATACTGCTCAGAGTAATTAGTCATGGAGAAAACACCGAACACACCGCTATCGTCCTTGAGTGGAAGCGCTGAGAAGTACCTGCCCGTATATACTTCTCTAGCAGACTCTCCTTTTCTCAGACTTTGTGCGAATACTGAATCCTGTTCAATATTCCAAATCGGAGACTTTGTGGTCATGATATGGGCTACAACTGGCGGAACTGACTCAACTATAGTCCTGCTTTTTGAGCGAGGTGCTTGATCACTACCGAGACTCGCCTGAATAACTCGGCAACTTCCACTAACATCAGGAATCAGAATACTAATTCGACCGATACTCAGTCGATCCATTACAGCGAATAAAATGTCCGTAATATCATTAGTCTCAGGAATTCGTACAATATAGGACTGAGTCCACCTGACCAATGAAAAATATCGAGCAGCAAGACGTAATCGAACACGCAGTCCTTCAGCAAGGAGACCGAGGCTAAACAGCACTTGAACGTAGGCAGTTGGCATAAACGGGACACCGAGTAGCTTGAGGCTGTCAGCCAGTGCACTAACCGCCATTAGCGTAAGAACCAGATCCCGAAAGAGAAGCCCAGAAACCATAAATAGCACCGCTAGAACAAGGAAAATTGGTGCGAATCCAATCGCAAAATAGTCAGATAGGCAGAACATTGCAACAAGAACTGTGAAGCGAGGCAAAAGACTCAACCGACCTATGGGCGCATTCAAAAATTCAATCAAGGCGGCACCCTTGGACTTGCGCAACAATAAGCACGAAATCCTTCCAAAACTGAATCCACAAAATGCGGAGATCGCCAAGAAATTTGATAACCTTGCCCAGAAGAAATTAGTCAATTCGACGGGAATTAGAACCGAGGACGCGCCAGAAACCACGAACAAAAATGGAACCCAATAGATTGTATATTTCGAAGATTCGTTTTCAGAATCCTGGAGGCCAGAAAATTTTGAAACTATAATTCTGGAAAATTCTGCAGCTATAAATAGAGCTAGAAGGAGGAACAGCAAGTCCCTTCTGAAAAATTCAATAAATTTAGAGAGTCTCTCTACTGAATCAGCGGGACCAGAAACTAATGGACCATCTATATGACCACATCTACGGTATTCGCTAGGGCACCAAGCCCTGACTACCAGATCCGATTTACAGAAAATCAAACCGTTTGAAACTATTTGGTATCGATTGATCGCATCTAGTGCCTGCCCTCCCATATTAAGTTCCAAGGGTACTTCACTGTTCTTTCGATCTCCACAATCTGCCGTGATAAGATGAACAAGAACGCCTAACCCCAAAACATTTGAGGCATGAAAATTTTTCTGCAATAGAGATGCCGGAATTCTGTACTCGTTCTTGCAGATTAATAACCCTAAGGGTCCAGGCAGTCTCTCCTTAATGCTGCACTTTGATTGTTCGAAATTTTTGATACTAGTTGCCAATAGTTGGACATTTGGGCGAGAAATTTTTATGTAGTATACGGCCCATACGGGCGCATAAGCGATGAAAAAAATAGAAATGAATGTCAGCACTACGGAGAGTCTAGATCCCCTGCTTCTTTCAAATTCTATATTGTTATGCACTTCTAAGCCTTTCATTCCATTCTTCTGCATAACGATCAAATGCTGCCGCAAGACTATCCACTTTAGGTCTTAGCTTGTGCTGAGCGCCCTCCCCACCAAGGCAATCAATCCATATCTCTCTCGCCTGGACATAATTAAGAGAAAACTGAATTGATGATGCTGCAAACTTCAAGGCAGCGTCTCTGGCAATAACGAGGGAGATAATATCATCAGAACTCGCCTGAGCAGGAGCCGATCTGAACTCTAGTCCTCCAAATAATTTTGGCCTAATCAATTGAAGGTCTCTTAGGCTTTTAATGAGGGCGACATGATCGGTTCCGTATGGAGATCTGTTATGTAACTCTCGCAACGTTAATCCCTGAGCATCTGATCCAGATGCGGACTTGATTGGTGTGTTTAATAGTGCATCAATCCATCCATCAAAAGTCCAGGATGGGAGCCTTGGAAATCCTCCCAAAGGGGTCTCACCAAAAGCACGATCAAATCCATGCCACCGCTTGTAGAACCAATCACTCTCTAATCCCTTTCCCATTCTCTGAGTCAGCATAGCCTCAAGAATATAAAGGCGATTCACCGTATTAGAATTTAGATCAATGGCTCCACTAATGTTTATTTGTGTGGCGGCAATCAAGGCCGCATAGTTTTCGTCATTTGGATTGAGCGTCTTACCATGTAACTCTGCAATTCGACGCCTGGTGGCCCGTAGCTCAATGAATTCTGGAAAGTGACTTATTATCCGTGGATCACTGCCAGACATTTCTAAAAATGGTCGCCTTGATCTTACCAAGCCCACTTTTTCTGCGGCAAAATCTATCGTATCCAGACTTCTGGATATTTCGTCTCTAAGGCTACGAATACTACTGTGAACGCTCGATGCTAGCTCAATCAAATGAGGAGGATGATCGTACTTGAGGGCGATATATCTATTCTGGCCAACCTCTTGCGAAACTCTCCAAATATACTGAATATCTTCATATTCGTAAAACTCTCTGACGTACCAGCTATTTTGATTACTTATCTCAAGCAAAAAGGCCTGAGATTGGTCCAAAGTCGCCGGAATTCCAGCTCTATCAACTAAAAAAAATTCCTGCTCGACACCATAGCGCGTTTCTCTATTTGCTGAAAAACGCTCTTCAAACAGTCTTTTTAACTGCCCATGTAAGTCCACACCGCCCTATCGGACCTTAGGACCTTCTTCTCTAGCCAAAAAGCAGACATTCGTTGGGTATTAATGTCAAAAAACCGCCTACCAAACCGTTAGTTGTCACCCCCACGTAACAGCCCGAGCCTTCTCCGTCAGCTTACGCCCCAGCTCGTAGATCACGCCACGGGCGAGATCGAGACCCAGGTAGGGATCGCGGGAGAGGAGCTGCTGGAAATCATCGGCATGAATCGAGAGTACTTGCGTTGGTTTTTTTGCGATTGCGGTGGCGGTGCGGGGGGCTTTGGTGAAGAAGCCGATCTCGCCGATGGCTTCGCCGATTTTGCGTTGGGCGACGACGGAGCCGTACTCGAGGATGTCGACCTCTCCTTCGAGGATCACGACCATCTCGAGACTGGGGTCGCCTTGAGTCATTAATGTGGCGCCGGGCTCGAACCGCCGGAGGGTGGCGAGACTGAGAAGATTGATCATCGCGCGGCGATTCTCTCGTAACGACTGAAACACCGCCACATTCATGAGGGCCTGCATATGGGAGGGATTTTGCAATATCCCTCGTGCCTGGGTTTGATCCTGGATGGCAGCGACGCTCGGAACGACGAGGGCAATGACCGTGGCATTGTCGGTCGTCTTTCTCTCATTGGCCAAGCTGACCAGGCGCTTTGCGAGGTCTTGTTCCGTTTTGAGCGTCTCGATGGCCACGGTGTCGTGACCTCTCTCAAGCCTGTCGCTGAACCCGTTACTGCAGAGAATGAAGCGATCCCCCGGCTGCAACGGAACAGAGAACAGATCGGGTACCACGAGCGATGCGGCCCCGATGGCTCGAGTCAGCTCGTGCCGAAATGGAGAGCCCTTGAGCTGTTCCTCCTTCCACAGGCCGCTGGAGAGCATCTCTTGCGCGCGCGTGTGATCGCGGGTGAGACAGGTCAGCTGCCCCTCTCGAACCAGAAGCGCGCGCCCATCGCCGACGTGCCCGACGACCACCTGATCGCCGACAAAACCCGCGAAATCGAGCGTCGTACACGCCCCGGCACGTGACGCATCCATTAAAACTGCGGCGTGAATATCGAGGTTGATCGTGCGCGCGGCATCCAACAGGGCAAGCTCAATCACCTGCCGGTTCTTGCGGCTCGGCTCTTTCAGGTACGCGTCCCGCAAGGGCCGTGCGCGCTTCCACGTGTCCTTCATGAACTCCGCCGTTCGACGGGCAACTTCCGCTCCCTGGGGATGACGGGTCCCGTCGCAGACGCAAAAAAACCCCTCCTCCGCGTCGACAAGGTAAACATCTTCGTTGGTTTCGCGTTTCGTTCCGGAGGAAGTCGCGGCGCTGGCGATGAGTCTCACATTGAAAAGTCTACCTGGTTAACCGACAAGAAAAAACCTTAGATTCGGTTCGAGAATCACGATTCAAAAGACTCAGGTTCGATACAAGCTATCGCCGACGAGTGGACACTGCGGACTCACAGCTCCGAAAGTCGCAAGGGGCGACTTTGGAGGACGTGAAGAGGACTCACGGACGTGAAAATGCTTGAATGCGACTTTCAGAGCCGTAAAGCCTGCTGAGTCGATCACAATCCCATTTACGCACCCACACCTGTCAAAAGCCTAGACATCAAAACGAACGATTCTTTCGCTCATCCCGGCACGAGTCGATCTTACGACAAGCCGCACGCTTTGGCCCACTCCCTGCAATTCTCGCCTCTCGAGAGGTATTTTTATGAAGAGAGACATCATCGTTCGGCTGATCTGGTTAAGTGCGCTCGCAATGGGAACCAGCTCAGCCTGGGCGCAGACACCGCCAGACCCGGCCACGCCGACGGAAGATTCCTCTTCAACGATCACAACTCCAGAGCAACCCGTCTCGGTAGACCCCTCTGTTTTTCAGCGCCCATTGCCCCAAGAACAAAGAGAGGCCCTCGTGGCGTCAGAACTCCAGCCCGGTCATTCCTCAGGTCGCCCCGTCGAAAACCGCCAACGGGAGCTGATCCGCTCCATTCTCACCCCACCTCGAGCGCCTGAGCAGCATGATTTCGTGTCTGCTCAGATGCAACTCCTCTCCTTCGCGGGCGGAGCGACCGGAGCCGACTTGAATAGCTCGCGCGCCCTCCAACTCAAGGTATTTGAAGCGCGCCTCCTTGAAGCCGTCGGCCCATTCGTCGCGGATATAGAAGCGCACGGGGGCACGCTCACGCTCCGTGCGGGACGCCCTGAGCACATCGGAATCGTTGCACCGCTCCACATTGCCGTTGGCGCTCGCCTTTTGGGAAACAGCAGAAACTGCTCGCCTGTGCTAATGCTCTCGGTTGACGCATCCCTGGACTCCGGTGTGACATTCCGGAGCCTCACCGCTAGCGAAGAAAGTGGCGAGCGGACTCACCTGGGATCGACCCGCGATGGCGCCCGTGGCGGTGGTGTCGCCGGTCTCCTGTGTGTGACGAACAACGGAATGATGATTTTTGCCGGCGCCGATGGCGGTATCGCCACCATTGAGACCGGGACGACCGGCGAGACGACCCGCTCTCAGACCGCCGGAGCCGTGGGCGGACGCGCAGTCTTCGCCACAAGCAACTTGTACGCTAGCCTTCGGATCGCACATTTCATCGCTAACGACGGGAGCCAGGTCGACATCGGTGAGATGGGAGCACATGGCGTCGCCGCTGATCTGACCGACGGTGATCAGATGCGCCTCGCGCTGTTCTTCGGGGTCAATGCGCAGGTGGTAGCGGATCGCGACCCCGCGGGTTCTACACGCACCGTCGGTGGGCAGGTCAGCATCGATATTGGGATTGGCGTGCATCCGGTCGCCAACGACTCGTCAGGTTCAGCCCGTTGAACTGTCAAACCCTTAGACAGCGACCGATCAGTTAAACAAGGCAGCGAAAGAAGAGCCTGAGAAAACAGGAGCTACCTTTCTGTAATTATTAAACAATACTATTTACCAGTCCCCGGCACGCTCATTGCTTCTTCACTCTGTATAAGGGTTTCAAACAAGGGAGGGTGATCACATGGGTACTGCCACATCAAAATATTCTCTTTCGCTGGTTCTTCTTCTCGGCCTCACCGCCTGCGGCGACGTGGTCCCGAGCAAAGACCGCTGGGCGACCGGAGTCCAGCCCTCAAAGTTCGCCTACACGACCGACGCGCTGAGCGATGAAAACTTTTTCTGCGCTGACGAACCTAACGTTCTTGAAAACTACGACGACGACTTGAAAGAAACCGGGCGCTACACCGTGTGCACGGCGCGTGCGTCAGCCTATCAGGTTCGAGTGCACGGGCACACCTACGACTCGGATTCGGTCTGCGTCTTCCCCGCTCGCTACGTCGACCGGACTCACATCGTCGCGAGCCTCGATTCCCATGGCTACCCCCTGGTGGCTTGTGCTTCGATCGCAGCAAGCGCCAGCGGCCTGATCTACCAGTTCGACAACGTGAGCTTCAACTACGCGTTCATCGTCGAAGAGGCCTACAAAGACCAGATGCAGATGTGCCTGTTCTCGCAGAACCCCTCGATGTGCCCGGAGCGGTATTCGAAGGGCAAATTTAGATAAGGCTTCAAGATCTTGATTTGTACCTACTTTTTGGGTACACTAGTCAATGTGATCAACAAGGTTCGGATCAAACGCATTGAAAAGCACCTTCTCAAGCTCAGGCCCCATTTGCTGGAAAAGTTCCGCAAGTGGGTGCAAGACGTAGAAACGGATGGGATCGACGCGGTTCAGAAGGTTCGAGCTTGGCGTGATCACCCGCTTAAGGGCAGGAGAAATGGGCAACGCTCCATCTCTCTCAACGGCCCCTGGCGTGCAATTTATGAAATCAAAGATGAAGAAATTCAATTCGTCGATGTGATGGAGGTTACGCCGCATGACTACTAAATCAAAAAAATCTGAAGCGATGAAATTCCTCGATGACGCCATCGGGCACAAACAGTCCTTTGGCAGCATGATCAAAGCACTCAGGCTCTCCGATGGTGTGAGCATTCAGGAGTACGCGGAGCGACTGGGAATTTCCAGACAACAACTGAGCGATATTGAGCATGGTACTCGCGTGATCAGCGAAGAAAAAGCAGCCGGTTTCGCCGCTAAATTAGGTCATTCGGGGAAGAGTTTTATTCGTCAGGTGATTGAGGATCGCCTGACCAGACAGGGCCTCAAATTCAAAGTTGAGCTCGAAGTCGCCTAGAGGGCTTCTACCCCTCAGGGTTAGTGAACCATCCGGCTCGCTTGCGCCTGGTTCTGCCCGCCGATCTCTTGCGAGCCCCGCCGATGCTTCGCCACCAATTCCGGATCGCGCGTCGGAAAAGCCTCCAGCAGCTCGATCTGATCCTCGTCTTCGGTCTCGCGCGCCACGATGATGTACCACATCTCGGGCGAATCCTGCGCGTAGCGCCTGATGAAGTGATAGACCCGCAGGGTCTCGACGGCGTCCATCTCTTCGCTGCCACGCTCCGCCGCGCTCACCGTGCCGCCCTCGTCCGTCATATCGAGAGCCCAGACCTCATCCGGCGCTTCAAGAGTCTCCTCCATGCAGGCCTGATAAAGCTCGAATTCGCTGGCTGGAATGTCGTCGGCGGAGCGTTTCTGAATCAGCTGCGCTCGAAAGCTCTCCTCCTCAGACCAGCCGTCGGCCAAACCGTCCATCAAAGGCTCGTTCTTCGCCCCATCCTGCTCGTCACTCGAAGCAAGAGGCTCCGACGCCTCCGCCTCTTTTCGGGCCGCAAGAGCTTCTGCCTTCAGACCCTCGAGCGAGACGCGTTCCCCTTTTCGATAGTGATTCACGAGCTGCTCGCTGCCGGTCGGGAACGCGATAAACAGGAAACTCGGCTCCCCACGCAGAAAAAGGCAAATGCAGACCATCCAAATCTTCTTGTTCTCGGGCTGATACTCCGAGATCAGCGTATAGCGGTAATCTCCGGTGAGAGTCTTCTCGCGCCAGCCTTCATCCGCGTTCTCGAGCGTGATCCAACGGAGGTGGGCATGCTTCTCCCGCTCGTCGCCCGTGAGATCATTAACGGGGAGGAATTTGTGATACTCGCGCTCGAGCCGCCGGATGTCGGGCGCGAAAAACTCAGCGATGCAGGCTTCAGAGCAAAACGTGCGACAGATTTCTTCCTCGACGAACAGCGCGCGATCTTGGGTTTTCAGGCCCTGGCTGCACTGGATGCACTCGTCAACGAAGGAAGACTTGGCCTTCCGCCGGGTCGCGGAGGCCTCCTGAGCCTTAGCCTTGGGAGTGGTTCGACTTCGGGGATGCTTCCGACGCTCCGCTGGCTGCCGCTTCGTGTTGGTTTTTGCCATAAACCCTTCCTCTTCCTTGATGGGGGACCTTTGACTAGCTGGATCATCCTGATCCCACTCCCCCTCCCTCCATAGTACGGGTCCGGAATCGAACTCGTCAACGGACGGCTGTGTCGAATTTGACCCGGCGAAAACTGCCGATTGAGACCCGCGCCAACGAGCCTTAACCTAGAAGAGATGACCAGGAGGGTCTGCCATTGATCTACATCCCCGCGGAACAGTCCAATCAAGTTCAGTACCTGCTCGAAAGCTCCCTCCTGGGACACCATCTGCTCTTCGATCTGGAAGAGCTTAAAACGACGCTGCTCGAATCCGCGCCCCTCTCCGCAGAGCAAGCCTATGCGGTCGAGCCCCACCTGGAGCAGCTTCTCGGCCTTGCCGGCTCAGGCGTCGAGGTTCGAGCCTATTTGGATCGTCTGGAGCCCTTGACGCGCTCCAGGGTCATTCAAACCTATTTCTCGCTCCTCGATCACCAACTTCTGGAAAGGGGCCATCCCCCACACTGATTATGGACGTAAAGCTACCGGGCAACACCCCACGACCGCCCTTACTGAAAACCGCGCAAGATGATCGCGCGCGCGAATCCGATCGCCACCTCAAAGAGAAGCTGCGAGAGACGGAAACGCAGGTTGCGGAAGTGGAAAACACCGCCCGGCATCGAATCGATAACATCCGCGACGAATACGTTCGCCAAAGCGAAACGGAAACCGAGCGGCAGACCGAGGCTATCGAGGGGGAGCGCCAAAAACATTATGAGGAGATTCGCAACCTCCAACGGCAGCACGCTCAACAAGCCACCCAAATCAAACGCGAAAACGAGCGCGAGCTGAGCAAGCTGAAGGGTTATTACAGCGATTCCATTCACCGCGCCTCACACGGCGGGAAGCAGGAGCTGAACGAGCTGCAACGCTCGAATCAGCGCCAAAAAGAGTACGAGCTCCTCACCCGTAAAATGGATGAGGAATCCACGTCCAAGGAGCACGAGTTCCGCATGACCGACGTACGCGGAAAGAACGAGCAGGAATTCGCAAAACTGAAAGCGGCGGAAGAAGCTCGTTTCAAAATACTGAGGGAAAAAACCGAGGATGCGGGAGAGTCGGCCGAAAAATACTTCACCGATCGCTTTCAAAAAATCGTCGGAGACCAGGACGCGATCCTCACCGATACCTACGGACGGACTCAGCAAAAGCTCAATGAGCTCAAGTCGGATTCATCCGTCAGACTCAACGCCTACTCTCAGCGAAACCGCGACCCTTTCTACCGCATGGTCGAGCTAGACGCTGATATCGCCGAATACCACGATTCGTTCGTGCTCTCGGCAGCCATTCCGCCGCATGAGCAAAAAAACATCTCCATCGCCGTCAGGGGTAACGAAGTCGTGGTGTCCGGATACCGGAGATCGGAAGATGAGCTGAAGGATGACGGAAAAACGCTCCGAACCGCCGCGTTTCAGTCGTTTTCAGAAAGCTTCCCGGTAAACTACCCGATCGATGCCAAAAACGTCCACCGCGAGTATGACGGCAACATGCTTCGTGTCACCTTTCCAAAACTGCCCGCCTATACAAAAAACGACGGGTACCAAGCCAAAGGAACCGCGAAACTTTTGCGAGCCGAACGCCCGTCCTTCCCTCGCAATCTCCCCCTGAACGATGATGATCTTGAAAAAAAGCGGGCGGAGAACCTCCCTCCCCAAAAACAGGAAGAGACTCTCCACCCCAAAAAAACAAGAACGGGCGGCAGAACGCTGAGCTAGCTCCGAGAGTGCCCTGAGAGGGAGTGATCCACCTCCCCGCAGACGAAGGGGGCGAGCGATTATGGCACCTGCGTCACGCAGTGACGCAGAGTAGCCTTCC
>CAYIHX010000054.1:0-24280 GCA_964363305.1 uncultured Bacteriovoracaceae bacterium
GGGGGCAAGGGCTTTTTCAATGGGGGTTGATTGAATGCTCGGGAAATGTGGGGAAATGTCGGGGTGGCCGGGTTTAACATTCATTAGGATGAGCACTCGGCTAAGAAATGTTTGGCATCCAAGATTCGTACATTCATGACTTGCTTGAGGACGAGTAGGTCGCGGTCACCGCTCACGATGATGCGGGCTTTTCCAGCGATGGCGCAATCAATGAACATGTCGTCGTTGGGGTCACGGCAGAGTTGAAATGATTTTTTAATTGAAACGAGCTTTACCCTCGCAGGGAGTACCAGGGCCCAAGAACGATGAAGGTCGGGGCGATTTGCTTTCAAGGCAATCTGGCGAATGGTTCTGAGGTATTCGTCAAGAATCGCGTCCGATGCCAATACTTCAATCTTCTGTTTGCTCCAGAGGTCAAGGATTCTGAGTGGCGTACCACCCCAGAAAATTCCTGATGCCAGGACGTTCGTATCAAGAACGATTTTCATCTCGAACTTTCTTGATCGCCTTTGCGACACTGGCCCGCTTGAGTCCGGCTGCCTTTGCAACCTTTCTACTTTCCTTTAGGAGTTTCTCGAAAGCGTCGACCGCAGGGATTTCTACCGGCTTAAGAAGCAGGGTTGAGCCATCAGTAAAAATCGCTAGAGGGGTCCCGGCGACCAGCCCCAGGCTCTTTCTAAACTCGCTGGGAATCACGACTTGTCCCTTAGAGGAGATGTTGGTCATAAGTACTTTTTTCATCAGGTTCTCCATTGTAAGAAAATCTTACTTTCTTACCTTATCATGCCGTCGACCCTTTACGCAAGAGACTGTGGGACGGCCTCATTTGGGTGTTTTTAGAAGGTTGAATAATTATACTTGATTGTGTGAGCGACTGCGAAGGAGCACGGGCTGCCTATCAATTATCAACTCATGCGCTTCGCGCGTTCCTCGATAATTTTAGAGCGAATTTCGGCAATTTGTCGCGCGACTTCCTGTGATCCTTCAAATTCGGATTTTATCATTCATTCCAGTCATTTTGCAGTCTTGTGGAATAAGAAATCGCGACCAATAATGAAGAATGTTCGAAGTGCTGGGACTGGTTCTCGATATTTTTGTACTGACGGCAAAGCTCACTCGACCGGGTGGCAAGAGCCTATTGATCGCCGAGACTCTTTTGCTCAGGCAGCAGCTGTTGCTCGTTCAAAGGAAAAATTCGAGAGCGCCGAGATTAACTTTTTTGGATCGGCTCGTCTTTGCGGTCACAGCGCTTTTTATTCACTCCCCGCGGCTGCCTAAACTTTCCATTGTTGTCGCTCATTCAACGTTGCTTCGCCTTCACAGGGCGTTAGTCAGTAGAAAGTACTCTCTCCTTTTCGCAAATAAAGGCAGAAGGCCTGGACCCAATGGGCCGAGTCACGGGCTGATCAAACTCATTGTCGAGATTAAGGCCAGGAACCCACGGTATGGGGTTAAGAAGATCGCTTTATTAGCTTCTGAACTTTTTGGAAAAATCATTAATGAGCAGCTGGTCAGAAGAATTCTTCGTAAGCACGCCCTCGTGCCTCGGGGCCCAGGCCCGTCGTGGCTGACGAAGGTTGGCATTGAGAGAGATGCGCTCTGGTCGATGGATCTGTTTTGCTGCGAGTCGATTCTCCTTCGAACTCATTGGGTGATGGTTGTGCTCGATCAATATACGCGCCAGATCGTAGGCTTTGCCGTCAGTTGCGGGCCTTTGGCGGGTGGGGATGTCTGTCGAATGTTTGCAGGTATTCAGCAGCAAGGCGGGTTGCCTCGATATTTGAGCACTGATCACGACCCTCTTTTTCAGTACCATCCGTGGAAGGCAAATTTGAGGGTTCTCGGCATCGACGAAATCAAGACCGTTTCTGAGATTCCGTGGTCACATCCCTTTGTTGAGCGACTGATCGGTACAGTCCGCAGGGAGTATTTGGATGACACTCTTTTTTGGGGGGAGCGGGATTTGAAAGCTAAGCTTCAAGAATTCTCCGTGTACTACAATCAGGCACGAGTTCACTTGGCTCTCGCGGGTAAGACTCCGTCCGGAATGGATGGAGCAAGTGCGGTCGGCCAGATCGATCTTCAGAATTACGGCTGGAAATCTTACTGTGGCGCTCGATTTTCCATTCCCGTTGCTGCCTGATTTGGAATTTGAAGGATCACAGGCTGGGCAGGAAACACGCCGTAAGTAGGAAAAAAGTAGGAACTCTGTAGGAAACTCCCGAAATCTTGCGACAGACCGGGAAAGATCGAAGCTGAACGACTCTCGCAAATGCCTGAATCCTAACAGCTTGAAATAACTCAGCCCCCACAGAGTTCTCTCTGTGAGGGCCGAATTCACTATCCTGAAGATGGTGGACCGAGTTGGATGCTGCGCGCACCAGGAATTGCTCTGCGATTTCATAGAAATGCAGGTGGGGTGTCGCCCGAAATCGTCAAATAAGATCCCGAAAAGGTATCTTGAGAGTGAACTTTCATCACAGCAGATTGCCGATGAGTTTGGCGTTTCGAAGCAGTTTGTTCTGACTCAGTTGCGCGCCGCAGGAATTAGAAAAACAGCCCGACGTGGGCGTTCGCCCGAGAACTACCGATTCCACAATCCGCCGTATGGATACAGGGCACGCAACGGAAAGCTCGAAACAGACCCAAGCGAGATGAAGGTGGCGCGGCTGATTGTCGAGCTTCGAGATCGGCAGGGAAAGTCATTCAGTGAAATCGCAAGTGAACTAAACAAGCGTGGCTGGCGCAACCGAAAGAGAAACGAGTGGAACAAGGTGGCTATTCGACACATCCATCGCCGTTGGACTGCTAAGTTATAATGTTGTTGGACACTGGTTCCAATCTTCGAGCCAAGCCTTCTTGGATTCGAGAAATAGTTCTAGATGCTTTCGAATGAGATCGAATTCCTTCGGATTGATCGGGTCAATAAGATTGAATCCGTGTGTGGTAAGTTTCACTCTATAAAAATACTTGTCTTCACTTACGCGTTGCAGAAGCGGGAGTTCAAAGGGAAGCCGGGGCACGCTTGGGTTTTCATAGATCACGCGAAGGAGTAACGTAGCCATGGCGCCATCGGGCCTCTGGCTAAGTTTTGGAATGTCTGGAGCTCCAGCATAAAAGTCGGGTGCGCCTGCGGGAATGGGATTCGCAAATGGAACACAGTCAGATACTAGCTGGTTGTCTTCATCAAAAATGAACGCGTATTTGAAGCGAACATTTGCCGCCGGAGACTTGCCGACGTTTTCAATTCTGAGCGGCAGTCGCCCTCGATCAAGTTGCGCGGAGATAAAGCCGCTGAAGTACAAGCTGGGTTTGTTTAGAATGACGGTCGACGAATACACTATGTAACTGAGAATGAACGGCAGTAATGCCTTCAGAAAATCATAAAGACACTTCGGCATTCCTTTCAGGATTGCAGTCACTCTTTTTCGCGTAAGCATCGTTACTAAGAGTCGAGAGAGGGACGCCTGAAGGGCACGCCACCACTTCTTGATGCTAGGTAGTTTGGTGCCAGCCTTTGTAGTCATTTCCACAAAGTATTCCTAATTCGGTAAGTTTTAAAGGTTTCCGTGAGCATGCTTTCCGGATGACTCTGGGTGCGGCTAGGTGCGGCATACGGAGTGGTGTTTGACTCCTGTCGATAATTAGTGTATATACAGTAATATGTTCTTCACCTGGGATTTGCAGAAGGCAATCATCAACTATGAAAAGCATCGGGTTCCATTTGAAGAAGCAGTGACTGTATTCGGAGACCCAGAAGGGCTGGAGTGGGAAGATTTGCAGCATTCCCACACAGAAAAACGTTGGAAGAGAATTGGTACATCAATCGAGAGTCGTGTGCTCTTGATCGTGTACACGGTACGGAGGACGAAAAATGGCAAAGAAACGATCCGCATCATCAGCGCGCGGCAAGCGAGTCGCAAAGAGCGTAAAGCATATGCCGGATAGTCAGATCGACTTTTCGGATGCTTCTGAGTCTACGGATGAAGAGTTGAAGCGGGCTCGGCGCGTCGGTAGGCCCAAGACTGGGCACGCGAAGCTGCTTATTGCGATTCGGATTGATCCGCGACTGCTTACGCAGCTCCGGAAACTGGCGGATAAGCAAGATAAGCCGTATCAGACGTTGATTCATGAGCTTCTTGAGAGAGCAGCGAAGAAGGCGGCGTAATAGGCATGGCCGATAAGAGAGAGACACTTGATCCGCCAAAGCCTTGGGAAATACTAGGGGCATTTTTTGGCTATTTTGCAGTCGCGAAAGATGCACCAGCGGTTTTGAGGCAACTGAAGATTGGGGCCTTGATTCCCATCGAATGTAAATCAAGGCTTCTTCAATGGAATGGCGATGGCGACTTTTGGTTCTCGCTCTTTTTCACCTTGGTTACTTTGGCAATAGTTCTGTGGTGGTTGCCTCGCGAAAGGAAGAAGGAAAAAGAGGAGAACAAGGACCAGGCCAAGCAGCTAGCCGCATATCTCAGGCAAAGCAGGATCATCAGAACCGTTCGGAGTTTCGGCCTGGTGCTTATACGAGAGTGGACACTGGATCTACTAGGAGTGGGTCTGTACGGTACTTTCAAGCGTCACTCGACTTGGTCACCCGAGCCTCGACGTCTGAAGCACGTTGACCGGATCACTTACAGAAGTGGATACGGGATCGAAATGCAGTATGGGAAAAATTTCGAGACTGTATTTGCACGAACGCATCCCGAGAACGACGACAACTACGGCCCGACAGCGGAGATGGCGCCCACGTGGCGTGAAGTTGCCTTATTATTAGTGGCATCAAACTGCTTTCCATTCTGGTTCCTCGTTTTCCTATTAAAGCGGCCGCTGGTTTGGATGATGAAGGTTGTTGGTCTGCGATAGGAGATCCGCGACCGAGCAGGCGAAAGCGAATGGAGGCGATAGTCAATGCAAGTTGCTGACCCTATCCAAATCATGAGTACAGAGGCTCTGTATTTTCTAAGCGCCACGGCGCAGACGCTGGCTGCTTTGGCTGCGGTGGTTGGGGCGCTATATGTATTCGTTAGCGCGCACACTTTGGAGAGGCTTCGCTACTTCAAATGTGCGGCGTGGAAAGTATTGAAGCTAAGAGACGATGCACCTGAGAGCATTACGTTTCCAGAGCTCTATAAGATTTTCGACCAAGTGAAGAGTTCTCGCGTGGCAGCACACGAGGAATCGATAAAGAGGGGCCAACTCAAGGGTGGCGGTGCCCATCTCGCGCGTGCCGAAGAAATTTTTCGATGGCGAAACTGGACTGCGCTCTTGGTGCTATTCACAGAGACAGTTCATCTTATCGGAATTCTATTGAGCCTCTTATTCATCCAGCGAAATTCCGATCCATGGCCATTTCGGCCATGCGTTAGAGGCTGGTTTGTTGCCATTCCGGTGGTACTGACCTTTGTCGCATCTGGCTGGCTACTACTGGGGCTTCCGAAGGACCGTTATATTTCCTGGAGAGGTCTATTCGGCAAGAGGCGGGTAGATTCTTCTGCGCCTTAGCTTCGCGTGTCATGGCTCGAAATGTGATGGTGCGCGTAGCATTCAACTGGGTTGCGACGATGGGGAGTAAGATGAATTTTCCAAAAACATTTTCACAACTTACTTCGGGTGCGCGCAGCGTCCCACCGTCCTCGACCAAAACCAAAAAAAACGGCTCTAAGTATTTCGTATACTTAGAGCCGAAAAATTTCTTTTTTGAGATGGTGGAGACGGCCCCCGCAGAATCATTCCGCACACTTGCGGCCCGCTTTTTCCTATCGTAGGAAACGTGGCTCATTCCTGCAATGTTTTTTCGATAAGGCGCGGAGTTCGTCATCGCTGCTTTTCTCCGAACGTCTTTTGCAGCTTGCCCGACATCGCGTCGCCCCATGAAGGCCACTTCCCTGGCTCGTTGCCGTCCATCGACTCAAGAAACTTGTACAAAGCAGGAAGCCCCAGCTCCGGTCTTTCAGTTAGAAGATCCTCATAAGCTTCCAAAATAAGGTTTATCCGCTGTGGGTAGCGTTCCCGAGCGTTGCTACCAGCTCGCTGTAGTGCGCCTGGCGAATCTTTTCCAGTCATGAGGACGGTTTTGCACCATCTCTTGATATCGGTCTCTAGGGCTCGTCGATTTCGTTCATTATCGTTTTTGACGAGCTGTCGATAGAAATACACGGTAGCGATCAATAGGCAGACGCCCGAGAGCAAGAGCCCGTATTGCGTGAAGAGATACTGAATTTCAAAGCTGCTCATCGGTTTTTCCACAGTGCTGCGACCATTCCCTTGTCTATCGTCTTAGGAAGCCATTCCTAGAATCTTGTCCACCTTCTTCGTTTTCTCGATGAGCTTATGGCCCTCGGTTTTTCCAGTCACGAAGTCCGCGCAGAGCGAGAGCAGCACGAATGCGGCGTATTGGTCGATGAGCGTGTTGCGCGCCGACGCGTGCGCGAAGGTCGAGGGATCAATCCCGCCGACTTCCTCGGCCAGATCGGTCTGCGAGAGGCCGATCGCGTGGCGCATCCAGTAAACCACCTTGCCAGGCACTTCCGTCATTCTGGGGCTGTAATACTGGATCAGCTTGGCGAGGATCTTCTTCGTGCGGCTCCGCGCATTCACGGAATCTACTTGGATGTCATGGCAGGTGTCGCACTCAAGCGTCTCTACGCCTTCAATTTCAAAAGTAGGGGCGCCATCGAGCTCAATCGTCTCGGAAACGGTCTTGGCTACCATTCGTCCCTTTTTGCAAACGTGACATTTCATAAATTCAAGTCTCCCATTCACACGCGCGTGATGATCAGTTTCTTCTGCACGCCTTTTCGTTTCCCGGCGTCTTCGTACTCCGGGTGCTCCTTGAGCCACTTGGCTTTCAGAGCGTCGTCATCCGATTCTGATGGGTCGTAGGCGGTTCCAACAACGACCACCCGGACCTCCTGAACCACAACCGTAACGTCGCCTTCTTCATCCTTGAGCGTGCAGTTCAATTCGAGAAGCCTGCCGTCCGCGTCTCGCCCCTGCCAGAGAACCGAAGAGTCTGACTCGCGTACCTCGGTCACTCTTCCGGTGCTCAGAACGCGGTCGACATGCTCCAGCGTAATGCCTCGGTAAATCCGTTCCTTTTCAATGTGGTGGTTCCGAATGAAGAGCTTCCCGGCCTCGTTCAGTTCTCTGATCTTATCTGTGATGCTCTTCAGCTTGATGCCATCCACTGTTTTGAGTCTAGCTGAGTTCATGAAAATGTCAAGTTTTGTGGTGAATATGTCATCATGCCGTGCAGCCTATACTTGAGTTCAAAATAAGTCATAATCAGTCCTTTTTCCTGTGATCATAGAGACTTACGACCTTTTCCATGACGGCCTCTTCGGTCGGGATGAAGCGCAAGACCTCGGTGGCCCCCGCCTCGTCGATCCCGGCCAGGCGGATGTACCGCTGCATGGTTTTCATATCGCGCCAGCCACAGATTTTCATGACCACGGTAGCGGGGATGCCGGTCCCGATGAGCTGGGTCGCGAAGCAGGCGCGCAGGGTGTGAAACCGGATCGACGGGAGCCCGTTTCCGACGCAAAAAATGCGCAGCACGCGGGCCTGCTCGCCCTTGTCCCATTGGCGAAACCTCGGGAATAGATATTCCTCGGGCCGGAGCCGCTCAAGCGTCAGTTCATTCATGAGGAACCAATAGAATTCACTCGAAACGGGCACCGTGCGCCAGTAGCCCGCTTTCGTTGAGCCAACCTCCTTGAAGCGAACATTCCAGCTCTTTTGTACGCGTAGGAATCCGTACCGCTTTTGAGTGAAGGGTTTCTGATCTTCTTCGATGGCTTGATCGCGCGGGATGACTTCAACGTCGCCGCGCCGGATCTGATGAAGCTCGCCGCTGCGGCAGCCGGTGAGTACCGCTGCGACCCAGATAGGGTACCACTCGTGCTTCTGCTCCTGGGCCTTTCGGAGCAGGTCCCGGATCTGGATGTTTGTGAGGACTTCCGGGCTTCGTTCCTGGCGGTCGGGCTTGATGTCCAGGCCATAGACAGGGCTATCGTGGACGCCGGTGATCACGCGTTCTTCGATTCCCCAGGTGTAGACCACGTTGATCGTGTTTTTGAGGCGCTTGCGGAACGCGGCGCTTTTCCCGGCCTCGGATGTGATCCGGTCAATCTCGCGCCCATCACCCCGATTGAGTTCTGATGCGATCCGATTCAACCAAGGCGCCGTCCAGTTTCGGAGAATGGCGGCATGGTCGACTATGGTTGTGTGCGCGTACTGCTTTGAAGGGAATGTTTGCTGCCGGGATTCCCAGCGCTCAATGACGTCACCCCAGCAAAGGCCCTGGCTTTCTAGTCTGGCGAGTTCCTCGGTGAGTTCCCGCAGGAGCTTCTTTTCCTCGGCGTAGGCGGCGCGTTCGGTTTCGATCCCGTTGACGCGCTTTTGAACGCGAGCGCGAGGATTGTTCCGACCTCGCAGGTCGAGGTAAACCCGCCAGTAAGTTTTGCCGTCTTTTTCGTACTTGGAGACTGCCATTGAATCCTCCCTTGGTTAGAGGGCCGAGGATTCAAGTAGTCGATCGAGTTCTAGCTTCCGAAAGTAGAGCCGACGCCGAAACTTCCTGGGCCGGAGGTATCCCCGGAACACCATGATGCGAAGGGCGTTGGCCGTTTTTCGCAGGTAATTCGCAGCTTCTTTCGAGTTGAGCCATGTAAGTTGGTCAAAGCTCCCCTCGAACATCTTCCAATCTGTCGCGTTTTCCATTCTACTCGTTTCTTCTCCCATTGCCAGCTCCTCCAATTAACCGTTGCCACCCTGGCCTGCCGCGAGCAGCGTGCCGATGAATTCGTCCTTGCTGACCTTGCCGTGCGCCGCGCAATACTCCTGGTATCGCTTCTCCATCCGATCCTTGTTCGAGAGCGTGCGTTCCTTGAGGGTGTCGGTGTGCTCCGGCCTTACGAGCGAGATGGCGAGTTGCACGTAATCGTCGGTCGTCACCTTGCGGCCAAAGTCTTTGCGGTTCAGCGCCGCAAGTTCCGTCTGGATCTTTTTCTTGGTCTCTCGCCGGACACGTAGGTTGTCCGTCTTAAGTTTGGCCCGCTTGGTAGCCGTGGCCGACGTGGTGGAGGTGGTTCTTTCGGTGTTCATGGTTTCCCCTTTCATGGAATTTGAATCTCTCTGCCCAGCCCGAGGTCTGGCCCGTGGGCGCGAGTGGCCGTCTTTTCAAGCGCCAATTCGCGCACGGGTTCCCAGGCCAGTTGGATGTCGATGGAAAACGGATTGAGCGACGCGCGAAGCTCGTCGTGAAATTTCTCGATTTCAGGCGTGCGCGCCGCCTCTGGCGCTACGAGCACGCGCACCCGCTGTATCTGGGGTGATGCGGCGACGGCGCGGTGGGCCTGCGCGAGGCTTGGCTCGAACAGGGCCACGACATGGGAGTCAGACGCCCCCTTGTTGAGAAAGGTGTTGGACTCAAACTGAAGAAAGGTCTTGGGCTCAACATAGAGGCGCAACTCGCGTCCGCGCCCCCGTGATTCGAAGAACGGGCGCCCTGATGAGTCTCGACGTCGCAAAGAGTACGATCCACGGGTGTCGGGTTCATACTCGGCGGAGGCGGCTGGGTCCGACCCAGACAAAAATGCGATCACTCCGCGTGTGCTGATGTGTACGAGCTGCTTCTTGAACAGCGCTGCATGGACGGGATGGCTGGGCGCTAGTTTCAGAAGGCGGGAGAGGTGCTGAAGCGCCTCGGGTCTTGAGGCTGCGTCCTCGCGCGGGACGTAGAACGTCTGAAAGCGTTTCTTGGCCTCGCCGAGGTGTTGTTCGAGGAGGAGGAGCCTCGGATTCTGGTTGAGCGTGGCGACCGCGTGAAGGAAGTTCACCTGGCGATGGTTCGCAACGAAGTCGATGACGTTGCCCCTCGTTTTGTTTTTGTGGTTGGTCCAGGTGAAATCGGAGACTTCGACGTAATCGCGACCGCGAAGAACGCTGCGGCCATCGGGCGCACGTTCGACAGCGATCTTCTCGCGCGCGCAGTAATCCAAGATGCTGTGCGTTTTCGCCCGCCGAAGTTCTTCCACCGGCAAATGGCTTTCGACAAGGGACTTCTCCAGTGGGGTGGTCACGCCTTCCGTCCGGTGCGAAACGCGCACCTCGGCTAGGTTGGGCTGCGCTTCGGTGCGGAAAAGTGTGACCGGGGGCTGACGGTACTCCTTGATCAGCTCCGAGAGGGAGCGCTTTGCTTCGGGTGACGCCTGCACCCGCTCCCAGTTCTTTTGAAAGCGCGCTTCAAGCCCAGGCTTATCGAGTTCAGGCCCGAGGTTGCGGCCCCTCTTGCCGTGTTCGCGCCCAGGGTAGAAATAGGTGATGTTCTTGGGTTCGATGCGGACGTTAATGTCAAAGGCGTTCAAGAACGCAATGTACTCGTCGTAGTTGGTCGCGTGGTGGCGGGCGAAGTCAGCCTTGTTGGCAAGGTCGACGATGTAGGACCGGCCGCGATAGGCGTCGATCCGTCGGTTTAGCTCGCTCGGGCCGGGGAGCCGGAGTTTCTCCTGCGGCGGGAGCACGCTGAGCCCACGCTCGCGGGCGATGTCGTCGTTGATCCGGCGTAGAGTACGAATGTGCCCGAGCTTGTTGCGAATCCTTTTACCCGTCTCGATGCTCACGGGATTCAAAACGATGTGGTTGTGGGAGTGGGCCTCTTCAGTGTGGGTTTGAACGACATACTGATGCCCAGGCGCGAAGCGATTGACGAGCTCGACGCCCATGGCGTGGATCTCCTCGCGGGAGAGCCTCTTGCTCTCAGCAGGCGACCAACTTTGAATGAGGTGGATCGCATGGTTGCCCTACGATCCGCGTTCAAACTGGGCCGAGTCGAATTCGCCAGCCAACGTCTCCAGCTTGCACGAGTGCTCCGTGGTCGGGCCTTCCTGCTCACGTTTGCGTTTCAAGTAATCCTCCATGCTCTTGGCGTTCTCGTCATAAAGGATTTTGACCGTTGCCATCGGCACCTCGCACCCCGTGGCGATTGGTCAGTCCAAGAAATGAGAGCAGGACGCGGTGGGCCTCCCATACTTCGATGAACTTGGGGCGCAAGTCTTCAAGGAGCCCGGAGTGAAAGTATTTGGCGACCTGGTTGAGGTTGTTGCCTATGTAGCCCATCTCCCGCCGAACGGCGGCTCGTGTTTCCGCGTCGAGGGCTGGTGTGAAGACCGGTTTGCTGAAGTATTTGTATTTAAGAAGCTCTGGGATGCTCATGCCCGTTGCCACATGCTCCTTGAGGAGCTGGAGATATTCCTCCTTCGTGAAACGAACATTGGCGCGTGGGAATTCTGGAACCGCCGGATGTGCCGTTTGTGGTTCATTCATCGGAAAGCCTCCTGAAGCGAAAAAGCCATAGGGCGAAATGCCAAGCGAGACCGAGAGGGCTCACCCCCACCTCGCCAGCCGGATTGCACGACCGCGAACGCCGCAGGAGCAAGTGCCCGCAGGTCGGGTGGACGCGGCGGCGGAAGCGAGGTGCTCAAGGACGAGAATGCGAGGTTGAAAACAAGAAAGCCAAAACGCGCGGGAAGCAAGCAAGGAGCCTGGCGCCAAGCGCCCGTCTCCGCTCCTTTCGTCGCCTTCCGAGGGCCTACGGCCCCCGGACCCCCAGGGCAAAAGGGGAAGAGGAAGGCCGCATTCATAAGACGCCCCCCGCTGCCTTCGTCGCGAGCGCCGCTCCAGTGGTCAGCCCCTCGGGCAGGGAGTCCCGCGCCGAATCCGCCAGCAGCGGACGCATGCACATGAGAAGCGAACCCGTCAGCGTGGGGCCGACGAGGAGCTGGAGCCACGCGTAGACCGCGTAGGCTTGGTACAACCGCGATGAAACAAGACTTGCGGCGTAGAGGGAGACGCCATCGGTGAGTCGCCCGAAGGCCTCCATGGTTTCGACGCTCAAGGTCAGGCTCGTTACGACGTGATAGAGGAGCGCCCAAAGCGGAGTCCAGAGGCACACGCTCAAGTACGTCAGCCACCACCAGACGAGCGGCTTCCACTTTCCAGCGGCGAGGAAGAAGACGAGAATCGGAAAAAAACCGACCAAGATCATCTTGATGAAGCCAGCGACATGAGGGGCGCGTGCAAGGTGGTCGGAGAGTTCTTGAGAGCGCGCGGCGGCGACCGATGCTCCCTTGAGATCGCGGCGGCCGAGCAGGGAGAGGATTCCATCCATGGAAAAGGTCCGGTTCAGGAACTGGATGATGCGACCGCCAGTGCCGGGGAGTTCCGTCCCACGTTCCATTCCGAGGAGCCCCTCGCGGTCGTCGAGGTAGTGATTCACGAGTAGGTTTGAGGTGACCCAGTTCTCGTAGTTGGCGCCGAAGCCACGCATAAACTTGTCGATGGCGCTCCCTTCGGCCAGGGCGCGCTCATACACGGAGGACCGCGATCGGGCGTAATCGCCCAAGCGCTGGTTCATCTGGCGCTTGAGTTCGAGGCAGGTGCTGAGGGCCGGGCCTTCGCCAACGGTGATGCGGGCGAGTTCCTGATCGGCGGTCGTTTCGCGCGAGAAGTAGCGATCAAGAAAACTGGAGTCCGATTCGGGGTTGAAGCGCGGAAGGGTCTTGCTCAGGCACTCGGAGGTGTAGAGGTTTACGTTGGATCGGAGCTGGGGGTCGTCGATCGTGTCGAAGGCGGCCCCGAGCATCGCTTTGTAGAAAAAGTTCGGCGCTTGCATCTGGGGACTGGTCTTACTGAACGACGCGTCGACCAGGAGACCCAAGGCACGGGAGATTTCGTCCGCCGCGCCTGAGAGCAGGCGAAAGATGAGGCTCACGCGGTATTGGTCGCGGACGGACGGCGCGTTGTTACGGACGTAGGGGTTTTGTGACCACGAAACACCCGTCATGCTCGACGCCGTGGTCGTGGCGTCGACCTTGAGGAGCGAGATCCCAACGAACAGGGAGAAGATGAGTACGACGAGTTTCGAGAGCGGCGCCCGCCGAGCCGCGAGGAAAATCGGGATGTACCGTGACGCGATCGAGAGCAGGAAGAGAAAGAAGGCGCTGCCGAAGATGATGAGAATGAGCGCGCGAAAAATGACCTGGGAGGTGATCCAGCGGGTGACCTCCTCCTGAAACTGGAGGCCCATGATTTGGTACAGCGCCTCGTAGGCGGTGTTCGCGTACATGCCCTCCCATAGTGCAAGGGCGTGCCAGGCATTCGCGTGGCGGTGGAAATCTGTAAGGCGCTGAAATCGTGGGGGTCAGACGCTGGATCGGAGTATCAAGCGTGAGACCGGGTCTCGGGGAGTCTCGTAGATCGCGTCGCGTCACAACTTCGGTCGTGGCGCTGTAGCCGTCCAATCGGAAGTGATATACAGGTCCGCTGGGAGCCCAATCTACCTCGGATATTGTGGACGGCGCCCTACCCGCAATCAAGGAGTTCAGAAAATGCCGGCAGTTCGCGCTTACGACACCTCTTACGTGACCGATCTTGAAGAGCGACTCGCCTATGAATTGTGGACCCTAGAGTTCTTCCGCGAAAAGCTATTCAGCCAGGGTGAGGGGCCCAACAGCAGCTACAGCTTTTGTGTCGGCGACGTCACCGAAGCGGGCTTACCCCGAACTCACGTCAGTATTGATGTAGCCTGCGGACTTTCGGATTCGGCGGTCAGGTCCGCGCTGGAAAAGTTTCGGCCGCTTGCGTTCGTTTCCGCGTTCAAGCTTCAGGACATGATCGCGGAGTGGATTTTGGTCGCAAACGGAAGCGCAGGATGGGGCTTCGCCGAGAAAAAGAAGGCCTATGATGGTCTGATCGCTAGTGGCACGTTTCACGAGCCGGACTTTCTTAAGTTGGGATTATCGGGCCGATTTTGGGCTCTCTACAAGGCGCTCGAATCCTTTCGAGGCGCGGTGACGCACACCGGCGGGTTTGAGGTGCTTCCGGACCACGGACTAAAAATGACTGATAGAAAAGGAAAGAGCTTGGTCCTCACCAATGCGCAACAGCAGGCGTATATCCGCTTCGGATGTGTTCTCGCGCGCTGCTTGGTCGGCAAGGCACCGGATTCTGATTATCAGCTATTGATTCTTGAGTCTGCCCTCGGGGAACTTGCAACGATTCACGGTTGCGGCCTCGGAGCTGCGGCTAATCTCCGGTACGAGGAGGTGAAACTCTCTGTTCCAGTCGAGGAGGCGAAGAGCCTGAATCCGTACCTGTGCGAATTAGACCTTGTTCCGTACATTACGGCGCTGAAACACGGCGCACCGGTGGGCCCCAATGGAAAACTGCTCTTCTCGCTCGAAATCACCGCGGATGCGAAGGATCGCACGCTTTCTTGGAGATTCCCTCCAGTGAAAGCCCCGGAAGGGCCCATCAAGCTCGACGAGAATGACCCTGCCCTTAACGAGTATCGAATCTGAGAGCCGGCCTACGGACGTGGGCAAAACACCCCATCCGCGCAGTCATTCATGCGCTGGGAGTGGGAGCGGGTCGAATTCGCGGTGCTCTCGGAGTCGAGATTGCGGCGGGTGGCTTCGTCCTGGGCCATGAGCCCTTCTTCGGCGATATACTTCATGACCTCGCCCATGGGGCGTGACTGCTCTTGGCGAAGGCGCAGGGTCAAGTCCACCTGATCCAGGAGCGACTGGCGCTTGGCTTCGATCTCCTGCTTGCGGTTGGGTGGGAGGTTCGGATTTTGGGAGGCGACGCTCAGCACGTCGATCGAGCGGTTCATGTCGCGGGTGAATCCCTGCATGGCCATCGCCTGGGAGAGCTTCATGCAAATGCGGTCGCGGCGTCCGGGAGGCAGGAATGAGAGGTTGCGCACGACATCGGGCGTGAGCATCGGTGCCTCGGCCTCGGTGCCGGTAGAGGGGAGCGCGCGCATCCGGCGCGCAATCTCGGCGTCGGGAATGTATTCTCGCCCACCCGCGAGCTCGGGCAGGAGTTTGCCACAAAATTCGGTAGCGATCTGGCTTTCGAGTGAGAGCAAGTACGAGCGCGGCGAGTACGCATTGGCGCGTGGCCCGTATTCCACTCGGACGTTACCTCGCGCGAGCACCGTGTCGCCGACCAATGACTGAAGGAGGCCGGTGATTCGATCACTCTCGGCACCCTGAAATCCGGCCCAGCGCGCTGAGTCCGCGAGGAGGCGATTGGGCCTGTTCGGGTCATCGCCACTGCCCGACCAATGGCCTGCTTTCCGCTCGAAGACGCCGTTCTGGCAGCTCGCGAGCGCGGACTCCATGTCGCCGCCATTGCGTTGAATGGACTGCTGCACGCAAGACTGACGCTCGCGGTAGTAATCCTCAACGCGCGAATCGACGTATTTGTCGATGATTTGGCACTGCGAAAGCCGCGTCTGGGTGAGGAAATTGGCCGACATCTGGGTGTGCTTGAGAATGGCGCACCATGTCGGCGACATGTAGCAGGCCGCAAGCATGGGCGCGCTCCCCAGGATGTCCTGCGCGACGCCCTTGAAGTAGTCGCCGCTTAGGAACTTCCCAAAGGTCGAGTGGAAGGTGCCCTCGATGTTGATTTTGCCGCAGTCGGAGCCGATTCCGAGGTTCACGCCAAGGTCGATGGGTCGAAGGGTTTCAAAGAGATCGTTCCGGCGCTCGGGGTTAGGCGCAAAGAGGTAGTCCTGGGGTTTGAGGCGGGCCGAGTAGCGCACCTCGGATTCAAAGCCGAACGCGCCCGCCGCTTCCGCCGCCAGAGGGAACGTTCCGATGATCGAATAGGCGGCAGTGAGAAGGACAAACCTGCGCGTCTTCATGGCTTGGACTCCTCTGTAGGCGGAACGTCTTTCGTCCCGAGCGGAAAGCGCTCCACCAGGTCCTCGAGCGCGGCGGCGGGATCTCCGGGAAACCGCGCGAGAGTCTTCTGGGCCTCCAACGCGTCGGGCATGTGCGTGGGCATCAGCCAGAGCTCATGGGGCGAAGGAATGTTTCGGAATACGCCTGAAGCGGCCTTGCCCTTGTGGAGATAGAAGAGGTCGGCGTGGCTGCCGCGCTCAGTTCGAAGGCTCTTCACGATCTGAACTGACGCCTCGTCGAGAAGATTGGAATTCTTGGCGATGAAGTCGACGTTGTCATCTTTCATGGCGAGGAAGATGAAGTGGTCCGCGACCGACCACATGGCTTGCCCGGCGGCGAGTTCAAAGTAGTTCCTGGGATTGGGTGTCAGTCCGATGAGGAAGAAACCGAGCTTTCGGAAAGTTTCTGCCGCGTCGATCACGAAGTCCTTGGCGACGGGGTTATTGCGACCCAGCATCCCCAGTTCTTCAATCACGATATAGCCGCCGCGTTCTCTGGCCTCATCGGTCTTGATCTGGCGCCTGATCTCGTCGACGACGCTCATCGTGACGAGCGTCTGGAGAATCGGGTCACCCGCGAGGGCGTCCAGATCATAGACACGCAGGTCAGCCCTGACGGGTGCATCCTTCTGAACCGACTGCCGGAAAAACGGCGCATAGATGCCGTCGCCGTAGAATGGGCGCAGCTTTTTTGTGAGTTCCTCCACGAAGGCGCCGTACTTCTCGAACTCGGGGTCTCCCGTGAGAGTGCCGAGCTGGGCGATCACATCGTCGAGCGTCAGCGTGGGCGCCGCGGTCGATTCTCCCTGAACCAGCTCTCCCGCCTGATAACGCACTGACGCCGACTGAGCCTTGGTCTCATAGGCGCGCCGAAGTGCCTGGGTGAGGCAGGTCCGGTGCTCCGAATCGAGCTGAAATTGCGAAGAGGTGAGCTGGATAGCGCTCGTCAGGAGCTGAACGAGAAATCGCAGCTTGTCTTCGTCGAGGTCGCCGCGAAAGGGCGAGAACGGCATAGGCTTTCCGCGCTCGAACGTGGTCAGTTCCGAGGGCAGATAGTTCGAGAGCATTCCGTAGCTGGTCTTGTAGTCGATGACGAAAATCATCGGGCGCGGGTCTTTGCGGAGTTCGCCCAGGAGCAGCTTGATGACTTGGCCGGACTTTCCCGAGCCAGTGTCGCCCAACACGGCGACGTGGTGGGAGTTGCCAGTCGACTTGATCTGGAACGGTACCAGGCTGTTTTCTCGCGAAAGAAAAACAGAGCTGGACTGGCCGGCGGTACCGCGGAATGAGTCGAATACTGGACAAAAGTGGACAATGTCGGATGCGAGAATGCGAATCGCGCGCTTCGAGGTCCAATCCGAGATGGGGTGATAGTTGAGCGGCAGGGCATTGAGCCAGAGGCCGAGCCCGATTTCTTGCTCAACGATGGCCTCGCATTCGAGGTGCCGCTGAAACTGCGCGAGGCAGTCTTTCGTTCGCTGGTCGAGTTCTTCCTCCTGTGTCCCTTCGATCAGGACGCAAAAAGTCATCTGCAGAACGCGGTCGTCGCGAAGAAGGCGCTCCTGGAGCGAGTCAATCTCCTCCTTCTGACGCCGAGAGCGCGCGGACGGCGTATTTTGGAGAAAAAACTCCTTCACGCCGAAGTGACGCTTGATGCTCGCCGACGATGGAAAGGAAATGTTCACCGAGAGCCGAAACGGAAAGTTCAGACCCAGGAAATAGGCCATCGAGCCCGGATACGCGAAAGACGGCGCATTTTTGAGCGTGATGGTCCTAGTGCGAACGCCCTCGCGGTCAATGCCGGGATGGTCGAGGCGGCTCGGGCAGTAGATCACCTGTTCAGAGAGAGGAAGGTTCGCGTTCACGCCCGCGAATGGCCGCTTGTAGTAGGTGCTAGGGTTAAAGGTGCGTCGCAGGTAGTCGGCCAGAGCTTCGCCATTCAGGCGCGTGAGCGGCAGGGGCGATGAGAGCTCAAACTGGGAGAGCGTATGGTTGAAGGCACGGAGCTGGCGTAGGAAGCCCTCAAGCGTATTAGAAAGCGTGCGATCTGGGTTCGCCAGCTCGCGCCCCAGTTGCCGCACGCGGGCTCCCCGTTCCTCGCGTCTCGGAAAGTTTCGGATGCTCAGGAATAGCCGACGTTGAAACGGGCTCTGGGATCTGAGTCGCTCGATATTTGCGAGGTGAAGCCGCGCCGGAATGTCGTGGCGGCTGCGGTCGCCAGGGGTGACCAGCCCATCCCACGTTTGATCGTGAGCCGAAAGCTTCGCCTGCTCGAAAAGCAGCGAGAAAACCAGATCGTCGCCGAGGCGAAACCAGGAGCGTAGTGCCGACAGGAGGTCGGTAATCTCCTGAGCCCGCTTGGTTTCGTGCTCGCAGAGTCGGACTTCGTAGACGACGCCGAGGCTTCCGTCTTTTTGGCGAAAGAGCCCAAACTGGGGGAGGAATTCGTCGTAAGGCAGGAACGAACTCAGACTTTCCGGGCGCTTGAATAGAGCATCCGCAAAGGTCTCGTTGGATGCCAATGCCCGGGTGAGGATTTTAGGGACATCCGTAGGCGTGAGGCTCACTTCTTGTCACTCCTTTGGCCCCGTTTCTTCTTCGCCACTTCGCGAATCGCTGGCGGGGTGTCGAGTTCCGCCTCGGGATGCTCAAAGACCCACTCATCGGTCTTGACGACAAGGGACACATACCCGCCCCAGAAGTAATCGCGGGACGGCAACTCGTGCGGGTACACGTAGACCTTGGCAATCCGTGGAGAGGATCGGCTGACGAGCGAGTCCGGGTGGTTGCGAGCGCGCTGATAGAGCGCCACCTCTTCGTCGTCGCGATCCAGGCCATATCCGGCGCGGCTATCGAGCATGCGAAGCGATGGTGCGCGATTTTGGCAACCGCCGCCTCCTGCGGCGAGCATGGCGAGCAGGCTGATGCCAATGAAGCTACTCCACCAGTCGTGTGAAGTGCGAATAGATCGAAGCATGAATGGCTCCTTCTGAGTTGTTTTGGGTGAAATAATCGCGGGGCAGAGCGACCTGATCCTGCATGATGACCCAGACGTCCTGGCCCGAGCCGACGTTGATGGTGGGCAGGAGGTTCTGAGCTTGTTTGAGATACCACTGGGTCACGAGCGTGGCCGCCTCCGCAGCTCCGCCCGCGCCAATGTACTTGGCCTGATCTCCGGTGACGACGGATTGCGCGCCACCGAGCGGCGTTGTCTGTTGCGTGGTCTGGGCCTGCTGAATCGCCTTTCCCACGCCGGCCACGATACTTGAAAGGAACGCGGTCGCGGCGACGCGGTCCTGCTTGGTGTTGACGCTGCCCATGACCGCGAAGGAGTTATCGGCGTCATCGGCGACAAAGCCGTTGACCTCACGCTCGAACATGCCGCCGCGCTTGGAGACGCACGATAGCTTGGTGGCCTGCATCTGGACTCTCTCGGTCGAGAGGTCGCCCTGTGCTTTCGCGATGATGAAGCACCCCGCGAGGTCCAGGCGGTTCTGATTGGGAATGATGTAGGCGAAGTCGAGCTGCATGAGCACCGGATAGGATTTGCCCTCGGGCGCTTCGATTCCGGTCAGGAGTTTGGCTTTCACATAGGCTCCGCTAGGGAGCATGACTCCCGGCTCGCGAAGAAATGCGCGCCCGGTGGTCTTAACCGGGAATGAAACCATGTTGGCGCCAGGACGGCCGGAACGAGGGCTGATCGCGCCGCCGAGGCCGAGGGACGGACGCGCGGGGGCGGATTGCGAGGTCTTGGTCGCATCGACAAGGGCCGGTTCTTTCTTCGCGGCGCTCACGGCGGTCGGTCCATACTGTTCAGCGGGATCGCCCAGTTGAATCTGGGTCATCCCCGTCGGCGGCGAGCCCGGCGCCCCCTCGGGTGCTGGGCTCACCGATGGGTTGGGCCGTCCTTGCGTGGCTGCGAGAAGGTCCGCCCGCAGTTTCTCCAGTTCTCCCTTCATTTCCTTCTGGGCGTCGAGGAGCGCGCGCTGACTCTGCGTAAATTGCCGCTCTTCCCCTCGGAGTACGGCTTGCCCAGGATTTCCCAGAATGCTGGCGTTCTTGAAATCAGGGATGCCTTCGCGGCGAATGATGATTTTGGGCTCCTCGGACCCACTGGTTGCGGAAATCAGGATGATCGCGAGTCCGGCGCAGGAGCCGAGAAGTACAGCGGGCCGCTGGCCGAGAATGAAAGCCTTGAGGCCGGAGTAGCCGCGCCTGGCGTTGCGTAAAATCCGCTCGTGCGCCTTCATTTGGTGTCGCCGCCCTTCGATTCGCCGCGTAACGCCAAGGGCAGGATGACACGATGTGATGAGGCGCCGGGTTTTGCGACGATGCGTAAGACGGTTTGGCGATCTTCGACTCTTGGGCCACCGACTTGGAGCTGGTCGGACTGCGCAAGCACGGCCAGGTTCGGCTGTCCGATCGCAAGCCCCTTGAGGTCGATTTCAAAGACGCGGTCTCCACCCTCCGTTTTGAGAATGTAGACGTACCCATTGACGTCCTTCCCTGAGTAAACCTTCACGAGTGTTGCGCTCAGGTGGGGCGAGCCGACCGACATGGACTGCGAAGTCCGCGAAAAATCGAATCCTGAAACCCGCTCCCCGCGAATCATCGCGCGCATCAGGTCGAGCTCTGAAACGACGAGCGGGTCCCGCTTCTCAGCAAGATTCGGGTTCGTGCTGGCCAGTTCGTCCCTGGGCTTGAAGTCGTAGATCGAGTCGCGCTTCAAGTTGGGCCGGTTGGAGATCACGAGCTGGGTACGGATCACGCTCCCGTCCGACAGAATGAACGTGACGTCGGCGGCTCCCTCGCTCATGCGAGGCTTTACAACAAGGACGCTATAGTCGGGCTCCTCCGAGTTCGACGGTTTGATCTCGAACCGATTGGCCTCCGTGACCGTTTTTACCTCCATGGGGAAGCGAAAGAGCGTCTCCACGCCGAATGCGACGGGTACCGTCTCACGGGCCTGACCGAAGACGACCAGTCGCGCCTCCGCCGTCTTGGCGGTCAGCAGAATCGTGAAAAACGCGAACAGCGCGCAGATGGCTTTCATTGCTTCTTCTCCTGGGTTCCTGATGGAGCGTTCATGCCGGATTTGACGCGAAAGGCGTTCGCGTCCTGGCTGACGAGCTTGACGATTTCGAGGTACCAGCGCTTTCCCGCCTTGGGCGGAATGAGCTTGAGCACCATCTCGATCACGACGTCGGTCGCGCCGATGTGCGCGTTGTTGACGAACGAGTCCTTCTTGCCGATCGCGGTCACCTGATAATAGCCGTCGCCCGTGGAGCGGATTTCCTTTTCGCTGATGGAAAGGATCTGTGAAACGCCGTCGTCCTTGACCTTGGCGCGCCAGGAGGCGGCTTCGGCCTCGAACTGCACTCGGAGGTCCGGGCTCATGTTTTCGGATAGGCGACGGTATTGCTCGTCGATGTTGGTGGGATTGATGTTCCCGAAGCTCTGGAGGAATTCCATCGCGGCGTTGTGAACGTGGGAATCGGGCACGCTTTGCGGCGCGACGGAGATGAAGTCCTGCACACCCGGCGCGAGGATGTATTCTTTTTCGCGGAGCTTCGACATGAGTCGGGACACCTCCCAGCGTGAACCGATAAACACGATAGCGAAGGCAGCTACGGCGAGACCGAGCCAGAATTGAAGCGATACCCTTTCACGGACAAGCGCAGCCTTGTAGCAGATGAACCTGGGGAGGACGCGGAGGTCGATACCATCGACGACGTGAGCGGGTGGAGCCTGGAGTCGTGCGGCCTCAAAGCCTTTTTCCATGGGACCGACGAAATAAGAGTGGAGTAACCGCGAGGATTCCTTGCTGAAGGCTGCTGCCGCGCTCGCGGCCTTTGCGCTGGCAAGATGGGCTGTGTTCTGGAGCCGCGCCCTGCTTTGTTCCAATGCTCGTTGAAGTTTAGCGTTCATTTTGGCCTCAATCCGACATCTGGCGCCCAGCGCCGGGGTTAATCAGTCCAGGGAGGCGCATTCCGAAGCGGCGGTACGGGTAATGAAACGCCATGCCCTTGTTGAAATGCCGCCGCACATACGGGAGGCCGATCAGCGTGACGGCGAGCGATGCGCAGAGCAAGAGCCACTCGTAGAAAAGCACGCCGAGCACCAGGATCAGAAAAAGCGCGACGAAGATTTCTGAAAGCTCCCAGAAGTCAAAGAGCATGATCGGCGCGTCGAGGGTCTGGCTCACGGGGCGACCGAGAGTTCTGCGGAGTTCCGCGTAGTCATGCATGAGGTGCCGCCTCCTCACGGGACGCCTGGGCGACACGGCGGTCAGACTTCCCTGGGGCGCTCATGGAGAAGACGCTGTCTGCGCCGCCGATCGAGAAAATATTCCTGACCCAGGTCGGCGCGGTTCCAAAGAGAAGCGCGGCCACCATGGAAATCACGGCGGGACCAAATCGCATCTCCTTGAGGTTCCATCCGGCGCCGAAGATGCAGAGGCCCGCGAGAATGCGTGCCGTCCATTTGAAAATCCCGGTATCGACGAAACGCAGGAGTGTCCCCGCGCTTTCCATCTTGGCGGAGATGTCCTCGCCGGGCAGTCGTGCCGCGTCCGCGAACGCGGGGATGGTGTGAAAAAGCAGGAAAGCCACCGCCGCCGCCAAGGTCGAGTAGAAGAAGAGCGGCGCCCAGCGCTCCATGCTGGTTTCTAGGTGGGCCATTTCGGCTTCGTCGTCCTGCTCGCGCAGGACCCACTCCCTTGGTCGTTGCGGCGGCTTGAGCGTTACGTGATCCATGTTCCCCTTCTTTCTGGGCCGCCAGTCTCAGGCGGGCCTCTTGAAAGGGGAATGTTGCAAAGGCGTGCCAGACGCCGGTTTTCACGGGGCGGGAGGTAAGTTACTGAAATCGCTTGAGCGAGGGCGGTGGAGGCAGTCTCTGCGGTGAGACTGGGTCTCGGGGAGTCTCACTCCACTACCAGCGAACGATTAGGCAGGCGTCTCCGCTTTTGGTCGCGGCCAGATGGCCAAAGCGCTCTCAAAGAGTTTTTCGCCGCGAGATCTAACTTGAGCCTCCGACCAGATGGGCTCCTTCTGAAAATACGCATTCAAGAGCATTGTGCTTTGAGCGGTGATCTCGGGGCGTTTCTTTTCGTAGGGACCATTTGAAACTGATGAATTCAAAGGCTGCGTGAGAAGGGTCAAATTACCGAATGAATGAAGGAGCACGTCGCGAAGTTCTTCGAGGTCACGCGACCTCTCTCCGCCGGTCGTGCCAGTGGGCGCTGTCCAGTGTTCACGCCATTCCTCGGGCATGACATGCTCTATAGTCAGCTCATGATCAAAACGCACTCCCTCTTGCCGTGACGTAATCATAGACCTCTCGATACGTTCGAGGATGATCGCGACGCGCCAATTGCGTAACTTTGTGTATGCTGGAATGGTCGTCCACTGCTTCTTAAACTCTTCGTCCGACGGCCAACGATATGTATCCTCTGAAAATGAGCAGAGATACGCTTGAACAGTCGCGCGAGTGATGGACTTCACAGGTGATAGTTCGTTCACCATCTTCAAGAAAAATTGGTTGTAGTTTTTTGTCGTAAGTCCGCAAACCAATCGCCGCATCAAGAGAGATTCGAGGTCAACGTAGATTCCATCCAAGGAGTCGGAGTCGACTTGCTCTTTTCGGGCGAGAAGAAACAACATCAATGGATAAAGGGTGCTGGTATCGAGTCGCAACAACGTTCGGCTAAAATTTCCAAGCGGCGAACCTTCATCTGGAACTAATAGCTCCCGAAAAATCTCACTCTGCTTGCCAATTTCTTCTAACGTTTGTTCCAGCGGTCTTTGGCTTTCCGAACCCCACCAGTTCTTAAATTCTTGATAGAGCTTCCCGACATTGATCTCTCGCTTGAGCTGTGCTGAGAGAAAGTGTTGTAAAAATAGATCCACTCGGGGGCGCTTTAAGCGACCCTGTGATTCCTCGATCTTCCAGAACTTGGCGTCTGCCTTGTTTGAGGTCGGGTCTGGTGTCTCATCGAATTTACGCCAGAACGTATCGTAAAGGATCTGGATATTTTTGCCTTGGCGACTACCCAAAAGAAATAGGAAGTTCCGCACCAAGTCCGAAGCGAGAAGTGGTTCTCCGCGCGCGTTAAGTGTCTCAAAAATTACTTGTGGATCATCTTCTCTGTCTTGAAGCTCGATTACAACAAGGTGCAATCTCCGTCTGCATGCCTCGTACAAGGCTTCGAGGCGTGCCTTCAGATCGCTGCCGTCGATCTCCGACGACTTCAGATAGTCTTGAATGGCCTCCGAAAAATAGACATACAGCTCGGCCATAATTGGTCGGCCCTTTTTCTTGCCTTTGCCTATAACAGGGTACATTTCGTCAATTTTCGCAATTGACCCTGCGGAAATCACGCCCTCGAACTGAGGTTGGTCCGCATTTGTCGGCCAGACTTTGAATTCAGCTTTTGGTAAATTCGCTGGATTGCGATTCTGGGTTAGCGATTGCAGTTCAGCGAAGGTGCTCGGGTCGATTTCCTTGGCGATGTCTCGAAAGGCCGCC